>NZ_CP143546.1:2176250-2798125 GCF_046237645.1 Rossellomorea sedimentorum | reverse complement strand
AGTAGGTACATTTGTCAGATGGGCAAGGTATTTTGGATTGCTAGCCAGTTTGTTTTTACTGCCTCTATGGTATTTGTTTGTTCTCGACCCCTCATTGCTGCCTCCTCAGCTTGAGTTCATCGGACCGAATGAGGAAACCAATATACCGGTCATAGTACAGTTGTTAATGGCCGATCTGGGTATAGAATTCCTAAGGCTTGCCGCCATACATACCCCGACACCGCTATCCACGGCAATGGGGTTAATTGCAGCTGTATTGATTGGACAAATTGCCATAGATGTCGGTCTTTTTGTCCCTGAAGTTATTTTGTATGTCTCGGTGGCTGCTATAGGGACATTCTCTACACCTAGTTATGAATTGAGTGTGGCCAATAAGCTTTTCAGGGTGGGGCTCCTCATAGCTGTTGCATTGTTCCACATCCCGGGGCTTATGATTGGAACGACGGTTCTGCTTTTGCTTTTAATCAGTATACGTTCACTGAATACGCCGTATCTGTGGCCGTTTATTCCGTTCAGTCCAAAGGCCTTCATTCAGATCATCATCAGACGATCCATGCCGGGGGCTAAAGTACGACCGAGTATCGTCCAGCCGAGAAACAAATATAAACAGCCCGTTAAGTCCCGTTAGGATTGCAAGGGTCCTCATTCTGTGATAAATTTACTTTAAATTACTAAAGCGATAAAGTTGTCAAAGGGATGAGAAGAATGCATTTTAATGGAACTGCCAGAATCAACAGCCGTGATCACCTGGAAATCGGGGGAGTCGATACGGTTGAGCTGGCAAAAGAATATGGTACACCTCTTTATATTTATGATGTTGAATTAATCAGGGAAAGAGCTCGAGGCTTCAAAGATACATTTGAAAACTTGGGAATCAAGGCACAGGTGGCATATGCAAGCAAAGCCTTCTCATCTGTTGCGATTTTTCAGTTGATGAAAGAAGAAGGGTTGTCACTGGATGTCGTTTCTGGGGGAGAACTTTTCACAGCAATGAAAGCGGATTTCCCGGCAGAGCGTATCCATTTTCATGGAAACAATAAGAGTGAAGAAGAGCTTCGTATGGCTCTCGAGCACAATATCGGCTGTATCGTCGTCGATAATTTTCATGAATTACAGCTGTTGGAGGATGTCTGTAAGGATATGGGACAAAGTATGGATATCCTGATCAGGGTAACACCTGGGATAGAGGCCCATACGCATGACTATATCCTGACAGGGCAAGAGGACTCTAAATTTGGGTTTGGCCTGGAAAACGGGCAGACCGAGGACGCCCTCTTGAGAGCAGTGAAGTCTCCCCACCTGAATGTGCTCGGGCTGCATTGTCATATTGGTTCGCAAATCTTTGAAACCACTGGTTTTGTACTGGCTGCAAGCAAGATCATTGGAAAACTTGCAGAGTGGAAAGACAAACATGGATACTCAGCTGAGGTCTTAAACCTTGGCGGAGGTTTCGGAATTCGCTACACTGCTGAAGATGACCCGATTGCGCCTTCTCAATATGTCGAGGAAATCATTTCGGAAGTAAAGAAGAAAGCTGAGGAATATAACCTGGAGATGCCGGAGATATGGATTGAGCCGGGCCGCTCACTTGTCGGTGATGCTGGTACTACTTTATACAGCGTCGGGTCAGCCAAAGAGGTGCCGAATATCAGGAAATACCTTGCTGTGGACGGAGGAATGAGTGATAATATCCGTCCGGCCCTATATGAAGCCAAGTATGAAGCAATCTTGGCAAATAAAGCGGGTCAGCCGGTTCAGGAAACAGTCTCCATTGCCGGGAAATGCTGTGAATCCGGGGATATGTTAATCTGGGACCTGCCGCTTCCTGAATCTTCTCAGGGAGATATCCTGGCTGTCTTCTGTACAGGGGCATACGGTTATTCTATGGCGAATAACTATAACAGGATTCCAAGACCGCCAGTGGTTTTCGTAGAAAATGGAAAAGCAAAGCTTGTGGTAAGAAGAGAAAGTTTTGAAGACCTTTTAAAACTGGACTTGTCACTTAATGATTAATATTTTATAGTAGAGGCGGACACCAGGTGTGTCTGTCTTTTTTTAGTTTTATGGATGCGCTTTCCCATAGGGATGCTGGTTGGTTCATTTCGCCCGCACAATGCAGTCAAGTGCTGCCTGTTTAAGAAAACCCTGATCCCAGGGGAAGTAGAGCCCAATGGGTCTTTGCGTAAATACGGGAACAGCCTTAAGTTAAGTGTGAAAAACGGTATTTGTTAAAGGAGCTGCACAAAAAATGAGAAAGAAAAATATTATATTATTCATCCTGCTTTTAACTCTTTCAATGGGGTGGGGCGTGATTTATTGGATGTTTTTTGCAAGTTAGCGGGTGCCGGGTTTCCGCGTGTATGCGAATAATGTTGAATCTTTCGCTCAATTTTAGTAAGATAATAAACGGTTAACATGATCACGGAAAGAATATAAAACATTGTGCAGTTGATGCACAAATTATAACGAGGGGTCTTTTATGCTTATACGTTACAAAAAAGCTTTTGAGAAAATTGCTATGGGGTTGCTGTCTTTTATGCCGCAGGAAAAGGAATTGAAAAAGCTGCAGCAAACGATGCTGAATTATGAGCAGGAAGATGACTGGCAGTTATTTCTGTGGAAAGATGAGGACATCGTAGGCTTAATTGGTGTCGTCGTTGAAGAAGACGAGATCGAAGTAAGGCATATATCGGTCAATCCCTCGCACCGACATGAGGGAATAGGTAAAGCGATGCTTAGAACCTTAAGTGACATCTATTCCAATAAAGTTTTAAAGCCCAATGACCATACCGCAGCATTTTTTGAAAAATGCGATCTGGATAATAAGGAAAAAGAAATTTAAGAGCATAGATTTTAAGAAGACTGACATTTTACCGAGAAATGTCAGTCTTTCTTTAGGAAAGGCTCTTTTCTAAAACTTTGTTGCTATATGAAATTTAAGGGAAATAACCATATTTCACAGGAATCATCTTGGTAAACAAGAATGAAAAGAGCCATTCACCCTGTTCAGTTAGATAAGCCCTTGTACCCCAGGGGAAAATCCGGCCCTTTGGATTTTTCCAATAGCAACAATCTATACGAACACAGCGTTAGGAAATGAAAAAGTTAACCTGTGTGGGTAACTTTTTTAATGTAACCCTTATTTCCAGCCTCAGCTTCCGATTTTACATACCCTTCTGGAAAGCGGCTCAGCCCTAGATGAAACAGTTGCCCTTGATGCTAATTCCGGCGCCTGGAATTTCGTTCTTGCCTTCTCAGCAAGGCTTCTTCCCGCAATCTGATGACTTCGGTCCGATCTCTAAGAGAATGGCGATGAATGATTGAATGGGGAGTGGTTTCCTGGCTTACGGTACCCAAGCATGCGGAATCCAGAAATTCCTTTAGTTCATTGTTGAGAGGAAGGTTGATACTTCGGTACTTTATTCCTGTTTGAATGTTTTTAAGTGTTTCCTCGAGGAGCGTTTGTAATTCATCGGAAACGATCCCCAGTTCTTCCAGGGCCTGTGGATGCTGTTTAAGAATCTTGATACCTTTGGTAAGGATTCTTTCAGCTCCTCTTCTATTTTCTCTTCTATAATGATAGAATCCTACTGCCATTTGGATAAGACCTACCCAGACGGAACTTCTGTTTCCTGGATCTATCTCTTTCCAGTATTCCTCCAGGACTTCATGACATTCAAAGTAGTCCCGGTCACAATGAAAGTGTGTAATGAAATCGAGGTACTCTTTCGGGTAGTTCATGGATATTCTTCACCCTTTCTCCACCTGATTTTATCACATTCCTCCTTTATGAAGAAAATCACAATCCTAAATTTACTATTGGAGAATACCCTATAATCTACTATACTAATAGTTAGTCTAAAAATGCGCACATAAGAGAATTGGTGATATTATGGAATATAATGTGAAAATCGATGCCTTTGAAGGTCCTTTAGACCTGCTTCTGCATTTGATTCATTCATTGGAAATTGATATATATGACATTCCAATGGCACAAATCACAGAGCAATATTTACTTTATATACATACGATGAAAGAATTGGAACTGGATGTGGCAAGTGAATATCTTGTGATGGCAGCTACCTTGCTGGCAATCAAAAGCAAGATGCTCCTGCCCAAGCATGAAGAGATTGCTGATGTAGACGATTTTGAAATAGAAGAAGATCCACGCGATGAATTGGTTGACCGGCTGATTGAGTATAAAAAATATAAGGAAGCAGCTGAAGAGCTGAAGAGCCGGGAAGAAGAACGAGGGCAGATGTATACAAAGCCGCCGAGCGATTTATCACAGTTTGCAGATGAGAAAGTAACAGGCCAACTGGACCTGGATGTCTCAATATATGATATGCTCGGAGCTTTTAATAAATTGCTTCGGCGAAAAAAATTGCAAAAACCTGTCACAACCAAAATATCAAGGCAGGAAATTCCGATTGAAAAAAGAATGGATGAAATTATGAGCCACCTTAAAGGAACCAGGGAGAAACAAAGGTTCTTCTCGTTATTTCCCTATGAGGACCGGGAGCATGTCGTGGTGACATTCCTGGCTGTTCTGGAGCTCATGAAAAGGAAGCAGATTATCGTAAGGCAAGAACAAAACTTTGACGACTTTACTGTTCAGTCAACAGAGGAGGCAGGGCTTGTTGGAAATCATTAATTGGAAAGGCATACTGGAAAGCTTATTATTTGCAGCAGGGGATGAAGGGCTTTCTCTGAAACAAGTCTGCGCAGTACTGGATGTTGAGGAACATCAAGCATTGGAAATCATCGAGGGTCTATTTGCAGAGTACCAGAGTGATGAAAGCAGGGGGATTACGCTTATTGAATTAGCTGGTACATATCAGCTGGTAACGAAAAAAGAGCATGCTCCCTATTTGAAAAAACTGGTGGAGTCACCAAATGTCAATTCCCTTTCTCAGGCTGCTTTGGAGACACTTGCAATTGTTGCTTATAAACAGCCGATTACAAGAGTCGACATCGAGGAGATCAGAGGGGTCAAAACCGAGAGACCGCTCAGCACCCTAGCCTCCAAAGGGCTCGTTAAAGCAGTTGGCCGGGCGGAAGGAACAGGAAGGGCAATATTATATGGCACAACAAAAGAATTTCTGGATTATTTCGGTCTCAAAGATATAAGCGAACTGCCGCCGCTGCCAGACAACATTGACGAAGAGTTTATGTCGGAGGATGCCGATTTGTTTTTTGAAAAATTTCAGGAAACATTGGATTCTCAATCTTGAGTTTATGGTAATATTAATACAAGCTGATCGATGGAGAAGCTGTTTTTCTCCCAGATCAGCTTTTTCTTAAAAATCTTTTTCAGAAAGTTCAAAAATCACAGGAGCGGGAGGTATTGAAATCAACTTCCGTCATATGTTATGAGTAGAAAAGTCATAATGGGAATGGGAAATTGACTAAATGATATGGAGGGATTTTATGAGCAACCCCATCGTAAAATCACAAGTGGAAGAAGTACATACCTTTCTTGAGAAGACAGTTACGAACCTTGAAAGCTATTTGAACAACATTACCATTGAAGGGCTGATTCAGGAGAAGAATGGGGATAGGGCCTACTATGAAGGTATCCTCTCGAATTTAAGGAGACTGCTGGTTTATTGTGAAGAAGGCCTGGATTCATGCCTTGTCGTCATGCAAAACGAACCATTCATCAAGGGAGCGGCAGAGAAAACCCTTTATAAAATTTATCATCAGTGCATAGAAGAGTTTTTCTCGCCGCGGTACGATTTATGGTATGAAGACAGCCGGTCAGCTTATACAGGGAAAAATTCAATCATGTTTCGCCAGGAATTGCCGGATAGCATTGTTAATCTCATGTCTGCAGCAGAGAGCGGTTTTCAGCAAATCAGGGAAGAACTTGAGTACTATGAAACTGATTTCCGAACAAAAATTACGCAATCACGGGGATAAATCCTAAAACAGTAAGTGACATTTGTCATTTACTGTTTTTTTTGTTGGGCCCGTGAAACTCGCTTTCTTTTTGGGGAAGTGGGTAACTTTTACATATTAATTGAAGTAGGCCGGTTAAAAAGTGTAAATTCGCAAATGGGAAATAGACATAAGTGTAAATAAGTAATATAAGAAATAACTACATCAAAGGGGTACTGGGCTTTAGATAATGGAAAACATGATGGTACATCCAAGAGTAGGTGTGCTCGAAATGATGTAGGAAAAAAAGCTCTTTAGGTACATCAAAACTTGACTGTGTCTAAAATGATGTAGGAAAAGAAGCCCTTTAAGTACATCAACACTTAACTGCGTACGAAATGATGTAGGAAAAAAACTCTTTAGATACAAGTCCGAAATGGTGCATGGAAGTTGAGGTATACCTACCGGAGAGATGTGTGGAATCCTTCCGTAAAAATGTTTCTAAAAGATTTTTTACTTTCAGTATGCTTGTTCACCTGAGATTGATATCATCCATATGCACAATATATTACACACGAAATCAGAGGTTTTAAATCATAATTAACCCTGGCTTGCATAGACTTGTACAAACACCATTGGACAAGGTAAAGGAGTAGATGTCTATGAAAAAAAGGAGAATTAAAGCCTACATATATACGTTTCTCATACTCTCAATCATATTTTCTTCTATGAGTGGGACTGCCGAAGCGGCGCCATCAGTCAGTGCTCAGAGGGCGATTGTCATAGATCAGGATACTGGAAGAGTGTTATATGAAAAAGATGCCCATGCCAAAAGTAGAATTGCAAGTATTACAAAGATCATGACAGCGATTTTGGCTATTGAAAGCGGAAAAATGGATGAAACGGTCAAAGTCAGCAGCAATGCTGTTAAAGCAGAAGGTTCTTCCATCTATTTAAAGCCAGGGGAGAAAATCAAATTGGAGGATCTTGTATACGGATTGATGCTGAGGTCTGGAAATGACTCGGCGGTTGCTATCGCCGAACATGTCGGCGGGAGCCTGGAAGGTTTTAGTTTTCTAATGAATAAAAAAGCAGAAGAGATTGGCATGAAGAATTCCCATTTCGCCAACCCGCACGGACTGGATGATCATGAGGATCATTATTCCACTGCTTATGATATGGCAATTTTGACAAGATACGCAATGCAGAATGAAAAATACAGGGAGGTCGCCGGCACCAAAGTGCATACCTCGCCAGACCCTGAACATGAGTGGGATAGAAAATGGAAAAACAAAAACCGGCTCTTGACCGAACTGTATAAGTACTGCACCGGCGGTAAGACTGGATATACCAAAAGAGCCAAGAGGACATTGGTGACCACTGCGACTAAAGGTGAACAGAACTTGATTGCCGTAACCCTAAATGGACCGGATGACTGGAATGATCATATCCATATGTTTGAATTCGGCTTTAAACACTTTGATACGGTGATAGCTGTACCCGAAGGAAAAGTTGATGAAATCAAGGATGAATTTTACCAAAATAAAGTTCATATCAAAAGAGATGTATTGCTGACCCTTACTAAAGAGGAGGAAGACGGTGTACGAGTTGAGTATAAACTCATGAAGCCGGAGAAGTCTTGGAGAGATGGAGCGGTTCCAGAGGTTGTCGGGAAGGCTGTAATTTATTTGAATGATAAAGAAGCCGACTCCGTCCCTCTGTTTTACAGCGAAGAAAAGGTAGAAAAGAAGAAAAGTTGGTGGATGTTCTGGAAGCAGTCGTTTATATCGCTGCTCGGAGTGAAAACAGATGGTTAACTATATTTGGGTGGGCATGACGATTATTGGCCTGATTTTTGCAGCGATAAACGGCAAAATGAAAGAGGTAAATGAGGCGATATTCCAATCCGCTAATGAAGCGGTCACCCTTTGTATAGGGCTTGTCAGTATCCTGGTATTCTGGCTTGGAATCATGAGGATTGCTCAGGATTCCGGTCTCCTTGAGAAACTTTCCTACTTATTCCGCCCAATTGTTAAAAGGCTCTTCCCTGAAGTTCCTGCCGACCATCCTGCCATGGGGTATATCCTTTCCAACATGATGGCGAATATGTTCGGTCTTGGAAATGCAGCAACGCCTCTGGGTATCAAAGCGATGGAACAGCTTAAGGAATTAAACGGGGGCAGGGATTATGCAAGCCGTTCAATGATTACCTTTCTGGCCATCAATACATCCAGTCTGACCATCATCCCTACAACCGTCATCGCTATCAGAATGAATTATGAATCTGCCTCCCCTACGGAAATCGTCGGTCCGACTTTGGTGGCGACCTTTCTCTCAACGGTGGGGGCGATTATGATCGACCGTTATTTTTATCACAGAAGAATCCGCAATGGAGTGAAGTGATATGCAGGTAATATCCACTATTTCGTTATGGCTCATTCCGATGCTGATTGGAGTGATTCTACTATATGGAACATATAAAAAGGTTCCGACCTATGAAAGCTTCGTTGATGGAGGAAAAGAGGGAATCAAGATTGCGGTCTCGATCATTCCTTTCTTGATTGGAATGCTGGTTGCCATCACAGTGTTCAGGGCCTCAGGTGCTTTGGAGTATTTCGTGTCCTTGATGGAGCCGATGCTGCATGCAATCGGCATCCCGGCGGACATTGTTCCATTAGCGATCATCAGGCCGATTTCAGGTACCGCCGCTCTTGGGATGGTGAGCGACTTACTTGCAACCCATGGCCCTGATTCCTTCATTGGAAGACTGGCTTCGGTTCTCCAGGGAAGTACCGACACCACTTTTTATGTGTTAACAGTTTATTTCGGTGCAGTCGGAATCAAGAAGATGGGTGATGCCCTCAAAGTCGGACTGCTGGCTGACCTCATCGGTATCATCGCTGCCATTGTCATCGTGACACTTATGTTTTCTTAAGCTGACATTATGGGGAACGAGTATGTGTTAATGAGGAGAGTTGAGATATCTGGAGCACAGTAGGATGAAGCATTAGATTAGGGGTTTTGTGGAACTAGGATAGTTGTCTCCACAACAAACTCGCTTTACAGGCCGTGTTCCATATATTGCAAGAAGAAAGTAAATTAAAACAAAGCTTTACTCACAGGATTAAGACTAATGAATACTAAGGGTTTTCAATTTAAGGTGCACGGAGTTCATAAAAAAACTGAGAATGCCAGGGATCAATTCCTTGGCATTTTTGCGGTTCTGATTATTTCTTCTTTAGGATAGATTGAAGCGGAAGGGGTGTGACCTACTGCGGGACTAGCGGGCGTCTGGTTCCATCGCCCGAGGTTACGTACCTACTGGAACGTAACCCGGCCCCTCGGGGTCAAATAACCCTAAGAGAATTAAAGGATAGATCACCTTTTATTCTCTTAGGAACATTTGCCTGTCGGGGTTGAACAGGGCGATTCCACTTTTGATGACAGGTGAGACCCCCAATCCAGTTGTAGCGCCAAGCCCCTCGGGGTCAAATAACCCTCAGCGAATAAAAGGAAAGATCGCCTTTTTTTCGCTGAGGAACATTTGCCTGTCGGGGCTGAACGGGGCGCTTTCACTTTTTATACAGGCGAAGCCGAGGAGGCCAATCCAGCTCCAGCGGCCGAGGGTCTCATACGGAGACAGTCCAGTCCGTACGCCGCTGAACGGGGCCTTTCCACTTTATATAGATAAGTCATCAAGATCATTTCCACACCCTGTCTAAAGTGCTACCCAGAAAAAAATCGGCTTCTGGATTTTTTTGTTTTAAACTTTGTTACGTGAAAAGCTCACTTTTGGGAATGGGAAATGATCAACGAATCGCTAACGCTCTTCGTGATTCCTTTATCTCATGCGAGAGCCCTAAAATCTGTACGTCGCTGAACGGCCGCTTCCGCTTTATAATTCACCGCCCGCCCCGCGGAGTCGCACACGTGGAACGGAAATCATAGCACTATACTGTATAGTCATTTTCTATTTCATTCCCTTATTTTTCTTGTTTCCTTTGCCAGTATTGGAGAATCTTTCATAAAGCATTTCCTAGAAAGCCGGGGATGATTTCTCCGGCTTTTTGTTGATTGTATATTAGTGAAGGTGGGGAGTATTCTGCTGCCGATGTACCAACTTCTTCATTAATAAAGAACTAAAAGTAAATGGTGTTTTTAAAAACCCTTGAGTTACCAATACTAATAAAGGACAATTCCTTTGCATTTTCGAGTCTTTATGTAATAATTCATTCATGTGAAAGAATTTCAACTGAATGATTGTAATAACGGACTTTTAACTATAGAACTCTGGATAGCATCATATTGAAATGAAACACGTACTTACTTAAGAGGTGAAATTATATGGAACGATTACAAAAAGTCATAGCTCACGCAGGTGTAGCTTCAAGAAGAAAAGCGGAAGAACTGATTTTAGAAGGAAAAGTAAAAGTGAACGGCAAAACAGAAAAAGAATTGGGAACAAAAGTGTCAGGCACGGATAAAATCGAAGTGAACGGTATCCAGATTGAGAGAGAAAATAAAGTATATTTTCTTCTTTATAAACCAAGAGGTGTCATTTCGGCGGTCACGGACGACAAGGACCGTAAAGTGGTCACCGATTTCTTCCCCCATATCCAGGAAAGAATCTATCCTGTAGGAAGACTCGACTATGATACATCGGGCCTTATCCTTCTGACGAATGACGGTGAATTTGCCAATCTCTTGACTCATCCCCGGTATAATATTGATAAAACGTATGTGGCGCGCCTGAAAGGGATTCCTCCAAAGTTCAAGTTGAAGGAATTAGAGAAAGGCATAATGCTTGAAGACGGGAAGACCGCACCTGCAAAAGTGAAAATCCTCAAAATAGAGAAGAAGCAAGATAAGTCCATCGTCGAAATCACCATTCACGAAGGCAGGAACCGGCAGGTAAAAAGGATGTTTGAGGCAATCGGCTACCAGGTTCAGAAATTGAAACGGGAAAGATTTGCATTTTTGGACCTTCACGGGTTGAATGCCGGTGAATCAAGAGAACTGACTCCTCATGAAGTGAAGCAGTTGAGAGCGCTTGCTGAAACAGGCAGCCTATTATAGATATGCATGCATATTTTGCAAAAAAGTGTCACACTTCCTTCAAAATATGCATCCAGAAGAAAAAAACAAAAATGCTATAATAGATGGGAATATATATCAGACAAAAAGGGACAATCTCATTGTCCCCTTTCGTTTGCAACAAAAACTGTTACATTGCAAGGAGGCAAATGAATGGATAAAAAGAAGCGCCGCTTGCTTATCCGGACAATCATTTTGATCGTACTGGCTGCAGCAGTCATATATACCTTATATGCTAATTTTACCAAAGATGACAGGGGAGTCCTGAAACCAGGAGACGAGGCACCTGATTTTGTCCTGCAGGATATGGAAGGCAACATCCACAGGCTATCCGACTACAAAGGCCAGGGGGTTTTCCTTAACTTCTGGGGAACTTGGTGCAAACCTTGCGAAAAAGAAATGCCTTATATAGAAAGGCAGTATCAAGCTTTTAAAGATAAAGGCGTACAAATTTTAGCTGTGAATGTCGCTGAATCAGATTTTCAGGTTAACAAGTTCATTGAGGAACATAGCCTGACATTTCCTGTTGTGATAGATTCCGAGAGAGATGTGCTAAATGCATACGGAATCAAACCATTGCCTACTACGCTGCTTGTGGACGCAGATGGAAAAATCACTAAAATTATTACAGGTGAAATGACAGAAGCGGACATCAAACAGTATATGGAAAGCATCAAGCCTAATTAACTGGCGGCTGGTTCATCTGAATTTGCAGAGGCCGGCCAAAAAGAATGAGGAGTTTTAGCATGAAGGAAATTAAATGTGAATGTGGTCATGTAAATCCACAGGGAACGATCCTTTGTGAATCATGTGGAAGGGCTTTGACAGAAGAAGCAAAACAAGACAAGCTCCATGATATGAGATATGAGGGAAGCGCTCGGCGTTCACAAACCTATAACAAATCAATAGTGGACAAAATCTGGAATTTCTTTTCATCGGTAAAAGTGGGAATCTGGTTGATTCTGATTACTTTGATTTCTTCGGCAGTGGGGACCATCCTGCCCCAGGAATTTTACATTCCAAATTCGATGCCTGCAGAACAATACTACGGCGAGGTATACGGGTGGTTTGGCGAAGTCTATTATACTCTTGGGTTTCATAATCTTTATGGTTCCTGGTGGTTCCTGCTGATGATTGCTTCTATAGGGATTTCACTTGTGATTGCCAGCTTGGACAGATTCATCCCTCTCTACAGAGCATTGAAAAAGCAAAAAGTCTCAAGGCATGAAGGGTTTCTTAAGAGACAGCGTTTGTACAGCGAGACGGAAATGGCAGAACCCGACCAAGCGATGCAGAAAGTTAAGAAACAAATGGAAGCAAAGAGGTACAATGTCCGTGAAGAAGACGGAAATCTTCTTGCTGAAAAAGGCAGGTTTTCCAGATGGGGTCCGTACGTCAACCACGTAGGACTGATCATCTTTCTGATTGGTGCGATGCTCCGTTTTGTTCCTGGTATGTATGTGGATGAAATCCTGTGGATAAGAGAAGGGGAAACCAGGGCAATCCCGGGAACCGATAAAGAGTATTACTTGGAAAATAAAGAGTTTACCCTTGAAACGTATGATAAGGAAACTGATAAAGAAGTGTTTGGGGAAGCCATCGATAAAAATGGCATTATAGCCAAGAACTATCAGACCGATGCGATACTCTACCGTGCTGAAAAATCAGATGTTGCCGGTGAAAAGGCGGAACTAAAAGAAGAAAAGGAGACAGCTATTCAGGTCAATCAACCGTTAAAATTCGGTTCCTATGCTGTCTATCAGACAAGTTATCAATTGGATGAATTCAAAGCGATGTCTTTCATCCTCTCAAACAAATCGACAAATGAAGAGTTTGGAAAATTCACAGTGGACCTTTTTGATCCAGAGGAAATATATCAATTGGAGGACGGAAGAAAGGTAGAGTTGATGGGATATTACCCGGACTTTTCAGGATTTGATGAAAAAGGAGAACCGCAGACCAAGTCTCCGCTTCCAAAAAATCCTGCCTTCCTTTTTAAAATGTTCTCACCTGAAAAACCAGAGGGCGAAATCAGTTTTGTAGGCATTCAGCAAAACTTGGAGCCTTTAGGAGAAAATGTTTACAAAATGAACTTTGCCGGATTGGAAACCCGCGACGTGTCAGCTTTGACAGTCAGAAAGGATTTGACCCTTTGGGTGATTGGTATCGGAGGCGCCATCTTCATGATCGGAGTGGTCCAGGGTGCCTATTGGAATCACAGAAGAATCTGGGTGCGGAAATCTGATGGCGGTTTGATTGTGGCTGGACACACCAACAAAAACTGGCATGGATTAAAAAAAGAAATTCAATATGTTCTTGAAGGTACAGGCATTAATGAACCTCAGGATCAGCAGCAAGATGGACAAGAAACTTAAATGAATGATAGATTTTATGGCCGGTGGTGAGAGTTATAGTTGATGCTGCTTTCACCGGAGGCCATTTGGAAAAGGAGGATTTTCTGTGACGGATTTGGCACAATGGAGCAGTAATTTATTATACATTGCTTTTATTCTTTACCTTATCGCAACGTTCTTCTTCGGCGGTTCCATCCGTGATAAAAATAAAGGTCATGAAGGGGTAAACCGCTGGGGTAAAATTGGTATGGGGCTTACATTGATCGGTTTTGCGGCACAGCTGGGATACTTTTTCACCCGCTGGATGGCAGCTGGACATGCTCCGGTGAGTAACCTGTTTGAATTTACCACATTCTTCGGCATGATGCTTGTAGGGGCTTTCATCATCATTTACTTTTTATATCATTCAACTGTGCTTGGTTTGTTTGCGCTGCCGATTGCTCTCTTAGTCATTGCTTATGCGAGCATGTTTCCAAGAGAGGTCAGCCCGTTGATCCCTGCATTGCAAAGTGACTGGCTGAAAATTCACGTTACGACAGTAGCTGCCGGCGAGGCAATATTGGCTATCAGCTTTGTTGCTGGTTTGATTTATCTTTTGAAAAAGGTAAATCACGAACAGGATAAGAAACAATCATTCTGGCTTGAAAGCGTGATGTATGGATTGGTGGTCGTACTTGGATTCATTGCCTCCACTACTGCTTTCACTCTAATGGGATACAGTGCTGAATTCCAATATATCAATCAAACTGGCCAGGAAGCCTTTGAAGAATACACTATGCCAGCACTAGTAGCCCCCCATGAGGGTGAACTGCTGACGGTTGACCGGCTGGAACCTTCAGTAGAAATGCCGGCAGTCATAAATGCACGCAAATTGAATACTGTCATTTGGTCCTTCATCTTAGGAACAGGGATTTACTGGATTCTTCGTTTGATAGCAAGAAAGAAGATCAGTCTTTGGATTCAAAAGTATATGAAGAATGTTAATCTTGATCTTATGGACGAAATTGGGTACCGTTCCGTTTTAATCGGTTTCCCGGTATTCACATTAGGCGGTTTGATTTTCGCGATGATTTGGGCTCAAATTGCATGGAGCCGTTTCTGGGGCTGGGACCCGAAAGAGGTATGGGCTCTGATCACCTTTTTATTCTATGCTGCTTTCCTTCATTTCCGCCTGTCAAGAGGATGGCATGGAGAAAAGTCTGCGTGGCTTGCTGTGATAGGCTTCATCATTATCATGTTCAACCTTGTCGCGGTTAACTTGATTATTGCCGGCCTTCACTCTTACGCTTAATAAGCAAGAGAAAGTCACAGTATCATTGGGGATTTGTGCTTTATCCTGAAAAAGATGCTGTAAATTGTCACCTCCGCTTTTAGTGGAGGCTTTTTTCTATTAAAATAGGAAGTAAGAGCAGAGAGGAAACATATTCTAAAGGGGGATAAAATGATGGATCAGGACATAAAAGTATTGATCGTGGACGATGAAGACCGAATCAGGAAACTTCTAAGAATGTACCTTGAGAGGGAAAACTATGTAATAGAAGAAGCGGAAGATGGGGAAACGGCCCTTGACCTTGCTTTGAACAATGAATATGACTGCATTCTCCTTGACCTGATGATGCCGGGCATGGATGGCATTGAGGTATGCAAGGAGCTGCGTGAGAAAAAATCTACGCCGGTGATCATGCTGACAGCAAAAGGAGAAGAAGCGAACCGGGTACAAGGGTTCGAAGTAGGGACGGATGACTATATTGTGAAACCGTTTTCTCCGAGAGAAGTCGTCTTAAGGGTCAAAGCCCTATTGAGAAGGTCATCCAAGACGAGTTATATACATACTGATACAAAGGCAAAGGATATGATCGTCTATCCACACCTTACAATCGATAATGATGCGCACAGAGTCACGGCAGATGGAAAGGATGTCAACCTTACACCTAAAGAATACGAACTTCTTTATTTCCTTTCAAAAGCCCCGGATAAAGTTTTTGATCGCGAACATTTGTTGAAAGAGGTATGGCATTACGATTTCTTCGGTGACCTGCGTACAGTTGACACGCATGTAAAAAGACTGCGTGAAAAGCTTAATAAAGTGTCTGAACAGGCCGCAAAAATGATTGTGACGGTCTGGGGAGTGGGATATAAATTTGAGGTTAATAATGAATGAGGCTTTGGCGGAGTGTTGTAGGTAAACTATGGATCACTATACTTCTCCTGGTAGCATTCGTTCTGTTCATCTTGACCATTTTACAGCTTGAATTTTTTCAAACATACCACTTAGAGCAAGTTGAAAATGATCTGTCCGAAACAGCAGAAAAGATTGCCACTGTAGTGGAGAGTCACCAGGATTTAACTATGGGATTGCAGATTTCAAAAGAAATAGTGGATGATCCTCATAATTTAATTATCGCCGAAAATCGAAATTCGCTGTATTATGCCGCAGATATTACAGCGGAACATCAATTGCTTATTCAGGAAATTCTTGAAGAGAAAGAAGTTACAGCGGTATTCAAACAAGAACGTGCCTTCGTAAAGGAACTCCATTTGAATGGGGAATCTGTTTCAAACCTGTATGAAAATATCGTGGTTGTTGGCGCACCCGTGCAAATCGGAAATGAAACAGGTGCAGTGTTGATTTTTCAAAGTTTAGAGGAAATCAAAGAGACCACCAGGCAGACAACCCGTTTGATTTTACTTGCCGCAGGAATTGCCATCATCCTCACCACCATCTTTGCGTTCTTCTTGTCTACAAGAATTACCGCGCCGCTCAGGAAAATGCGGGAAGCGGCGTTTGAAGTCGCAAGAGGGCGGTTTGAGACGAAGGTGCCAATCCTTACACATGATGAGATAGGGGAACTGGCAACAGCCTTCAACCAAATGGGGAAGCAGCTGAATTATAACATGCATGCTCTGAGTCAAGAGAAAGAGCAGCTTTCAAGTATTCTAAGCAGTATGGCCGACGGCGTCATCACGTTTAACAGGGACGGAACCATCTTGATCACCAATCCGCCGGCAGAACGGTTCTTACAGCAATGGTACTATGAACAGGAAGGAAATGAGCAGGAAGCCATCCCGACGACGCTGAAGGAACTTCTTGAACAGGTAATCCTCCTGGAAAATGAACAGACAGGTGAAGTGGGTCTTCAAGGCCGATCATATGTAGTGATTATCAGTCCGCTCTACAATGAAGAGTATGTCAGGGGAGCGGTGGCCGTTGTCAGGGATATGACGGAAGAGAGACGGCTCGATAAGTTAAGAAAAGATTTTATCGCAAATGTTTCACATGAGCTCCGGACTCCGATAGCGATGCTGCAGGGCTACAGCGAGGCTATCATTGATGATATTGCTGCATCTGAAGAGGAGAAGAAAGAAATCGCTAAAATCATTTATGATGAATCCCTGAGAATGGGCAGGCTCGTAAATGATTTGCTTGACCTGGCCCGTATGGAGGCAGGGCATATAACATTAAAGAAAGAAAATACGGATGTATCACAGTTTCTCGAACGGGTAACCAACAAATTCCAGGGTATAGCGAAGGAAAAAAATATCAGTCTAAGTTTTACAGGGCATCAAACTGGAAGGAATGGTCAGCAGATTAACCTCGACCCTGACCGGATAGAACAGGTCCTTACAAACTTAATTGATAATGCATTACGCCATACGCCCGAAACGGGGAGTGTCTCTGTAAATTACAAACCTTCTCAAAGTGGTATCCTGGTAGAAGTCAGCGACTCTGGTTCGGGTATTCCAGAGGAAGACCTTCCGTTCGTTTTTGAACGATTCTATAAAGCTGATAAAGCAAGGACACGCGGAAAGTCGGGAACAGGCCTTGGACTGGCCATTGCAAAAAATATCATTGAGTCTCACAACGGGCAGATCAGTGTTCACAGTAAAGTGGATCAAGGTACAACGTTCTCCTTCTTCCTTCCTCAATAATCGTCAAAATTCACTCGGCTTTCGACGTTCACCGTCCAATCATGGAGATTATTGGCGATTAATCTTGTTACACGCGAAACATTAATTTTTAAACGTCCAGATAACTCTGGGCGTTTTTTTACGGGCTCTATTTGTTGGGGCGGGTCTTAAGGCAAAAAAATACACGCAAACTCCTATATCTTTTACACTTGAGTTGACTAGAAACAAGCAAAAGATAGGAGTTGCGCGTAAATGCATTTTAACATGGTTTTACCTGGATTTGAAGCGGTAATGGGAGAAAATTTCCATTCAAACCAAAAAGTCAGCCCTGAATAAAAGCAAAAAGATAGACCAGTAACCTATATTCAACCTTATTCCAAAAATAACCTTCCTTTTTCAAATGATTAATAATATAGTTGAGGGTGTAACTTTTATTAGTAAAATCCGTCTAATCCATTGAACGGGGAGGGGAAGGAATGGACTCCGTTTTTGAAGAATTATATTCAAAATACCATCAGGATGTTTTCCAGTTTTTAATATATACAGTAAGGAGCCGCCAGCTCGCTGAAGATCTGGTTCAAGAAGTATATATTCGTGTCCTGAAGTCCCATAAGAACTTTGAAGGAAAAAGTACCGAAAAGACATGGCTTTTTTCCATAGCAAAAAATGTCGCAATCGATCACTTTCGGAAACAGAAGGGATGGAAAGGCAGGATATTGGAAAAGTTTGATTGGAGCCAGCCGATTAAAGATGATAACGAAATTCCTGAGGAAGTCGCTATGCAAAAAGAAGAGGTCAGTGATTTGTATAAATGTATTGAAAAGTGTACCACCGATCAAAGAATGGTCATTACTATGAGATATATACAAGATTTATCAATTTCAGAAACCGCTGAAGTTTTGGATTGGACAGAAAGTAAAGTGAAAACGACACAACACAGAGCCATCAAGGCATTAAAAAAAATGCTGGAGCAGCAAAAACGAGAGGAGGGTGCCATCAATGAAGAAAAACAATTGGGACGAGACGGAAATTGAAGGCTTGTTAAGAGAAATGCCCTCCATAAAAGATAACAGGAGCCGGGATGAGATTTATCAAGCGGTGAAAAGGTCCAATTCCGTTAAAAAGCCGAAAACCTGGGGTTACCCTGCTCTCGCCGGAATTGCTGCCTTATTGATTCTTGCCCTGATATCACCTTCATTATTTAACTCGGTCCAACAGACGGAATATGAGAACTCAGCTTTTGATATGGCGGTACAGGAATCGGCAGATGGCGGTTCTGCTGAAGAGGAAATGGCTTCATTGCCTGAAAGATCAGAAGAAAAGACTGATATTGAAGGTAGTAGTTTTAGTGATACTGAAAATAATAACGGGAGCTCAATGATGCAAGTGGTCTCTTCAGAAAAGCAAAATGTATACCAGGCAGATTTGCTCGAATATGATCTTTTTACATTAAAACTCGTAACTCCCGATGCCACCGCTGTCCCGGTAAGCATATTGGTGGAGAAAAAGGATACTGGGGATTGGCTGGAAAGATTCAAAGCTGTTTCTCAAGCAATACCTGAAGGTGATTGGGGATTTGAGGAATATTACCCTCTTCCGGGGTCTTTGGAAGTTGACGAAGACTCCGGCCAATTAAGGTATATTGTAACGGAGGATGAACAGAAACATTCAGGCGGCGGCGAAGAAGTATTATATCAGTCCCTGCAGTTCATTCTTCAAGCTTCTCCTTATGAGAGGATAATGCTTCAAAAGACTGACGGGTCAGTGCCTTCATTTGCACATATGGGGAAAATCTCAGATATTCAAAAAAATGCTTTCTCCAGCAAGGGATATTATCAATATACCCATGAAAATGGCGAGATTTATCTGGTGCCCGGTGAAACGGCATTTGATTCAATCAGTGAAGCCCTAGCAGGAATGAAGAGTTCACCAAGTGATGGTTATGAACCTGTTATTGATAAGGACATACAACTTGTAAGCACAGACAAGAATAATGTTCTTACAATATCATTTGAAGAAGAGCTCACCATGAAAGGAACAGAAGGACGCATGCTTTTAATAGAAGGAATTCTGCTGACAGCCAAAGAGTTTGGTTTTAAAAAAGTGATGTTCCTTAATCTAGAAAATACCAGCTGGGAAGGGTTTGATTTTTCTAAACCTGTTCCGGTGCCAATCAGTCCGAATAAGAAGGTACTCAACTAAAAACCGGGGATTCCCCGGTTTTTTTCTTGCACTTTAAGCTTTACTTTACCCCCTCAATGACAAGAGTTGGAAATGGAGCTTCATGGACCGCATAAAATAGGCCTGACTCAGCGTCAATTTTCAGGTTTCTCATAATCTCACCATCTGTGAGGGAAATTGATTTTATAGAGGGATTAAATACTTGGCCGGCCAAAATGGATATGGTCGTTCCTGAGCGCGTTTCAAGGTCGAAGCCAACTGTAGAGAAGGGAAGCTCGCCACTCGATTCAAAGCCATTATAGGGATGGTTACGGTACCAAGAGAAGCCTTGCTCTGCTTCCATTATTATTGCAGTTCCTAGAGATTCTTCTCGTTTAAAAAGGCTGTATTCCTATAGAATGTTGCTTTCGGAAAAATCCAAAGGGCCGGATTTTTCCCCTCTAGTACATGGGCTTGTCTAACTGAACAGGGTGATTTGCTCTTTTCTTTCTTGCTTACCAGGTTAAGTTCTGTGAATAATGGGCTATATCTCTTGAACTCCATAGTAAATAGCAACAAAGAAAAGAGCCTTTAAAAAAGACAATCGTTTCTCCTTTATGCTCTTCGATTGATAAGACAGCTGATTTGTCCAACTCGTTCTGTTGCAGTCCTGCCTCGATAGCCTTCTCTTCTGAATCATACCAGTCCATCGTATCACTTACAGTTGTACATCCTGCCAAAAAGAAACAGCCTGCTATAAAAAGTTTATGTATTACTCTGCGCACAACCCATCACCTCATAACAAAGATACCATATTTACATCCAGAATATTACATAATTATTAAATGTACATAAAAATCGAAAGATGGTAAATCCTATCTAAGGTATTTTTGAAAGACAAAAAATGCTAACTTTTCCCTTCTGTGAAGGATTTAGTGGGGGAAAAAATAATTGTTTGTTCTATCGTGGTACAAGCTTTCATAGCCTTAAAGCGTACCAAAAATTAAGGAGGATAATAATGATTGATTATATAAGAAGAGTGTTGATCGTTAGTTTGCTTGCATTATGTGTTAGCCTGCTTTTCTTGAGCGGAAGAGCAGCCCATGCAGATGACCATGGGACCTCTTCGTGGCTTTTTCCGGCCGATGGCTATATAACCGATCACTACGGAACAAGGGGAGGGAAACACAAGGGGGTGGATATAGGTGGAGAGCATGGAACTCCTGTACACTCAGTTGATGACGGAGTAGTTACTAAATCATATTACTCTACAAGTTACGGTCATGTGATCTTCATCAAGCATCCAAATGGATATGAAACGGTTTACGGGCACTTACAGGAAAGGGCCGCTGTTGAGGGACAGGCTGTTTCAAAAGGTGAGAAAATAGGGACGATGGGTAATACCGGCAGGTCGACCGGAACCCACCTGCATTTTGAAATTCACAAGGGAGATTGGACTATCACAAAAGACAATGCAATTGATCCCTATCTCGTCTTTGGTGAGGGGGAAGTGGGACAAACAGTTTTTGCAAAAGAACATGATCCATATCAGGTTCATGAAGTAGCCCTCAAAGTTTCACAACTGAACAATCTTCATCCTGCTGAATCTTCTCAGGACGAAAACCAAGATGAAGATAAACTACATACAGTTAAAAAAGGGGAAACCCTCTGGAGCATATCTGAAGCCTATGGTGTCAGTACAAGCGATGTTATCAAAAGTAATAATTTAATCGATGACATCATTATTTCAGGGCAGCAATTGCTCATTCCCAATAAAGGTAAGAAAGAACATATTGTCAAACAGGGAGAAACATTGTTTGGGATTGCCCAAGAATACGATGTATCTGTTGAAGAGTTAATTGGGTGGAATGGCATGCAGGAAAATGACCCAATAGTTCCTGCACAAGTACTGGTTGTTCAGCGGGAATAGATGCTGTAAAGAAGGATTGTCTGTAAGAGGGGATCTCTAATTAGGTGTATCTCACTTTAGGCTTAATCAATGGTAAGGATTGAAATTTATCAGCCCATTGAGAAAGGAAAATGAGAGAGATGTTGGTCCGAAAAGCGTGTAAATGGGCCACTGAGAAAGGGAAACAAGAGAGGTGTTGGGCCGAAAAGCGTGTAAATGGGCCAATGAGAAAGGGAAACCAGAGAGATGTTGGACCGAAAAGCGTGTAAATGGGCCAATGAGAAAGGGAAACCAGAGAGATGTTGGGCCGAAAAGCGTGTAAATGGGCCAACGAGAAAGGGAAATCAGAGAGATGTTGGGCCGAAAAGCGTGTAAATGGGCCAATGAGAAAGGGAAACAAGAGAGGTGTTGGGCCGAAAAGCGTGTAAATGGGCCAATGAGAAAGGAAAGTCAAAGAGATGTTTGGCCGAAAAGGGTGTAAATGGGCCAATAAGAAAGGGAAACCCAGAGAGATGTTGGTCCGAAAAGGGTGTAAATGGGCCAATGAGAAAGGGAAATCAGAGAGGTGTTGGTCCGAAAAGGGTGTAAATGGACCAACGAGAAAGGGAAATCAGAGAGATGTTGGGCCGAAAAGCGTGTAAATGGCCCCAAAGAGAAAGGAAAATCAAAGAGATGTTGGGCCGTTAAACGTGTAAATGGGCCAATGAGGAAAGGAATACATCAATAGCGACCCGCAAATCGTGTAATCGGCTTGATGAAAAAACAGAAACCCAAAAAGAAAAAAGCACCAGATAAATCTAATCCAGATCAAGAGCTTTCTAATAATATTGATGAATTTATATCTCCGAGCAAACGTCCATCCTCTCACACCTCACCCATATATCTCGAATTCGAGCTAAACTCTTCACACAATTGCAGTTATTTTGTATAATAGTGATGTATCATAATTTAAGATTCGTCTTCGGGGCAGGGTGAAATTCCCGACCGGCGGTAATGAATGATTCATTCTAAGCCCGCGAGCCTGTTGTTTGGGCAGGATTTGGTGAGATTCCAAAGCCGACAGTACAGTCTGGATGGGAGGAGATGAAGGTGGAGCCGCGTTCAAAAATGTATATTTTGAACGTTTATTCGGGTGTGCCTTAAACTTCTCAAGAGATCCTCTTGAGTTTTTTAGGTTGCTCAGGCAAAATCTTTCTTCTAACGTGAGATGAGTCACAAAAGGGAGAGAGGAAGTATGAAGAAATTAAATACGAGAGGTTTTATCTTGATTGGAATGCTGAGTGCAGTATCCTATGTACTAATGCTGCTGAACTTTCCAGTCCCGCCATTCCCAAGCTTTTTGATGGTCGATTTCAGTGATGTACCTGCATTGATTGCAGCGATCACGCTGGGACCTGTTGCAGGGATACTGGTGGAGTTGTTGAAGAATGTCCTTGACTATGTAATGACAGGAAGTGACACAGGCATACCAATCGGTCACTTTGCTAATTTCATGGCGGGAATATCATTTATCTTACCGGTTTATTATATTTACAACCGTATTCAATCTAAAAAAGGAATGGTGGCAGGTCTGGTTGCAGGTACCGTCGTAATGTCAGTATTAATGAGTGTGCTGAACTATGTTATTATTCTGCCCGCTTATAAATACTTTATGAACTTTGAACTGCCATCAACCATTATTGTCACTGGAATCCTTCCATTCAATATACTGAAAGGCATCCTGATTGCCGTGGTGTTTGCCTTATTATTCACAAGGATGCATGTATGGCTGAATAAACAATTTGCATTTAAACGTGCTTAAATAGGAAGCGGCTGACGATCTGTCGGCCGCTTTTACTTTGGAAGATGGGGATAAAGTCTAGTGGAAAATGATTGATTCTTCCGAGCTGGATACCTGGTGCTCAGGCAAAATTCAATTCCTATGCACAAAGTTTTTTTTTACTAAACAAAAAATAAAAGCCGGCTGGAATGTCCAGCCGGCTTTTATCATGATATCTATTCGAACTTTAGAGCATCTCCGTCAAACGGTTCATCAGCAACCTTGATGGAGTCTGTAGGGCACCCTTCGAAAGCATCTATCATATCATCTTCAAGAACATCAGGTACTTCAACTGTACCTGCGTTATCGTCAAGAACCACATACGCAATACCTTCATCATCATAATCATAGATGTCTGGAGCGGCAGCACCGCAAGCTCCACATGCAATGCATGTATCTTTATCAACAATCGTATACTTTGGCAATGAAAAAACCTCCTGAGAAATGGTCGATATTCTAAGTATAATACACTTTTTCGATAAGTGTATTAATATTCATATTATTATTCTAATGGTGATTTAAAAAACTTTCAATAGTTAAGGTTCCCTTCAAAGATAATTTCTATCTCATATGTTGTAAAGTTGAGTAGGAAAAAGTCGCAAAATGTCGGTTTCGTGATACAATTATTGAAATAAGAACAGATGCTAAAAGGAGAAGCTATATGACCTATATTGAAGCTGTCGTCCTTTATTGCCTTAAGAGAATCAATGGAGAAAGAACCATCTATTCGATATATCATTTGTTAAAAGGAAAGAGGTCTTCCCAAACTATACAGGATGCTCATTTGTATTCACTGACTTCCTTGTTTTATTCCTTTCCCATCATAGACCGCAAAGATTTTGAGAAATTGGCTTCAAGACTTAATGAAAGTAATCTTATTTCCGAGTCTGAGCCAGAAAGGTACATCCTTACAAAAGAAGGTCACCATCAGTTGGAAGTTTTTTTCAGGGAGAAGCCGTTTCCTGCATCATTAAACGGCTGGCTCTATGGAAGTTCTGTAGAACAACTGTGGAAGAGACTATCACTGTTAGTGCAAGTGTTGTCGCAGTATATAAGAGCTCAACAGAAATACTATCCAGTTCAGAGGGACCGGGACGTACAAAGATGGATAAAAAGGTTTTTACAAGAACCGCCAGTGCCTTTGAAAGATTTGAATCACCTCTTATACTCAGAAATGGTTTCGTTGGCCAAGCAAGAAACATTCCCGGATGATGCGGGGCTGTTGATCTGCCGTCTGACCGGCGGGGAATACATAGGACTTACAAGGGGACAGGCAGCTGAAAAATATGGCATGGGTGAGGATGAGTACTGGTTCCGATTTTTAAATGTCTTGCATTACATAATGCAAAAAGCCCTGGAACAGAAAACGCTGTATCCGATATTGTATTCGCTGATCCTTGACCTGGTTCCTGAAATATCCCTCACTCAGTCAAGTGAAGAAACCTATAAGCTATTAAAGCGGGGGTTCGGAATCAAACGCATTGCTCAAATCAGAAGGCTTAAGGAAAGTACGATTGAAGATCATGTTGTAGAAATTGCCCTTAATGACAGCCGGTTTTCCATTGAGGGATTTATACCGGAGGAAGAAATCAAGCAGGTAATTCAAAAAGCAAAAGAAGTGAACAAACGGAAATTAAAACCCATCAAAGAAGCTCTGCCTCAACTTTCATATTTTCAAATCAGGCTTACACTGGCCAGGTATGGTGATCGATTATGAATTTACAGAATGAACTCAATAAATGGTTTGGCTACAATGAATTCAGACAAGGCCAGGAGGAAGTGATCCAATCTGTCCTTAAGGGAACAGACACTATTGCAATGCTTCCTACTGGTACAGGCAAGTCATTGTGCTATCAGCTGCCTGCCTATATAACAGGTGGGACAGTGCTGGTCGTCTCGCCCCTTCTTTCATTAATGCAGGACCAAGTCGAACATATGAAAGTGATGGGTGAAAAAAAAGCTGTCGCTCTCAATTCTTTCCTCGATTTTAGAGAAAAGAATGACATCTTAAGGAACTTGGAACAGTACCGATTTATCTTCATTTCTCCGGAAATGCTCATGGTCCCAAGGGTGATGGAACGATTGCTGTCTTTATCTGTTTCGATGTTAGTAGTGGATGAAGCTCACTGTATCTCACAGTGGGGTCATGATTTCCGCCCGGATTACCAAAGGCTGGGAGAAATAAGGAGTTCACTTGGTTCTCCAGTTACACTCGCCTTGACAGCTACAGCAAATGTTGAAGTACGGGAGGACATCAAGAAAATACTGAGGATGAAACAGTGTGAAGAAATTGTCTATTCAGCAGACAGGCCCAATATCAGTATCGCCCTAAAAAGGGTTTTGTCTTTTCAGGAAAAAATGGAATCCTTGCTGGAGTTTGTTTCTGCCTTTGAGAAGCCTGGAATCATTTATTTCTCCAGCAAGAAATTGGCCGAGGAAACAGCAGAATGGCTTAAACAAAAAGGTCTTTATAACACGGCTTTTTATCATGGAGGAATGGAGCAGGAACAGAGGATCCTCATACAACAGCAGTTTCTTCATGGCCGTCTTGATATCATTTGTGCCACCAGTGCTTTTGGGATGGGTATCAATAAAGCGGACATCAGGTTTGTCATTCATTTTCATCTCCCTTCCAGTGCGGAAGCCTATCTTCAGGAGATCGGCAGAGCGGGAAGAGATGGAAAGCAGAGTATCGCCATGCTGCTGTATTCACAGGGTGATGAAGGGTTATCCTATCAAATAATGGATGGTGAAATGCCTTCCGATTTTCAGATTGAAGAGTATTTTCGGCATGATGGAGAGATGCCGGAATCAGAGTTAATGGATCGATTTGGGTTAAATGAAGTCCATATTAGGTTTTTAAGCTTCTATAAGCAGGTATATATAAGTAAGAGCAAGGATTTAATACCTGGTGACCAAGGATTGGCAGCCTTCGTAAAAAGGATTAGAGATTTGCGGCTTGAAAGCAAACGCAGAAAAATCGGGATGATGGCAGACTGGGCCATGGGCTCTACTTGCAGAAGAAAAGGTATCCTTGAAATGTTCGGTGAAGAATATCGTGGAAGCCATGCTAGGTGTTGCGATATTTGCGGTTTGAATTACAGTGAATTTGAGGGAAGCCGCAATCATGGAGTAAAAGAGGAAATTGTCCCGTGGGAAGAGCAGCTGTCCAAGATGCTGCTGAACAAGTGATAATATGAGAAATAAGCAAAAAGAACTTATAATGCAGGTTTCAGACCGAGAATTGACCTTTCATCTATACGGTACTCAAATGGTCCTATTAACTATTGCAGCCATTTTAGGTATATTTTTATATGACGATATTTCGTCTTTTTTCAAACAGTTTGTCTGGAATGGTCAAATTTTAGTATTTGGAGTGGTCAGCGGAATCGCCATTGTTGCACTGGATATTCTCTTAATGAGAGTGCTTCCGGAGAAATATTATGATGACGGTGGAATCAACCAAAGAATTTTTCGTAATAAAAGTATTATTCATATAGCGTTCCTAGCGGGTGTTATCGCCTTTTGTGAAGAGTTGCTGTTTAGAGGAGTAATTCAATATCATTTCGGTTTCATTGCCGGTACCATTATTTTTGCAATCGTCCATATAAGGTACTGGGGCAATTGGTTCCTGATATTGAATATTCTCATCCTCAGCATCTGGATTGGCCTCGTATATGAATGGACTGCCAATCTTGGAGTCACCATGATGATGCATTTTATCATCGATTTTTTATTAGGCCTTGTGATTAAATATCATGCAGAAAATCAAGAAAAGAGAAGGGATGTTTTATGAGAAGAGATCCTTATCGTGCTCAAGCTGAAAAGCTCCGCCAGAAGATTGAAAGAGTAGAACCAAAGCATGAGCGAGAAATTGAACAGAGAAAAACACTTCCAAAACGAAGTGAATTGCATCAGGAGAAAAGGAAGAAAATCAAGTACCCTCTCATAAAAGGAATGCTGGCTTTTTTCGTGCTTTTACCTATAATGATGTTCGGCCTTTATATAATATTAGATACTAACCAGAATGAGAATCGAAGCATCGTGACTGAAAAAGTGGAAGAAGTGACTTACGAAACGAAAGATATTGAAGAGAAGGTCAAGAGCGGAACGAGTTCTACTGAAGATAATGCAGGGGAGGAAACAGAAAAATCCCCTGAACTAAAAGAAGAACCAGAGCCGGCTGTACAGGAAGAGGCTTCTTCTAAAGAGGTAGATAAAGAGAATCTTATTCAGTTGACAGAGCAGGGTGAAGTGGTCCGGGAAACGGAATACCAGGAAAATGTCCAAGTGATTGAACATGTCGTTAAACCTGAGGAAACATTATTCAGAATCGCAATGAATTATTATAACTCTCAAGCCGGGATGGAAAAAATCAAAAAGTGGAACAACATAGAAAATCATGATCTGGAAGCTGGCCAGGTACTTAAGATTCCTCTCCCGGTTGATTAATACCTGCTTACGGCAAGCCTTATGAAGCAAAAGCTTCATAAGGCTTTTTCATTTGGTTGGCATGTCGTCCTGGAAGCAGCTGCCTCAGATCTGCCACCAGTAGTAGCCGATACGGGAATTATAAAAGACAATTATTATGGCTTGATTTGTCCGTCGGGAAAACCGAAATCAATTTATCATCCAAGCGGTTGCTAACCCTGACTTTAAGAATACGGGAATATATAGCTAAAATCACTCCGCCCATCAAACCACACACCAATCCATAAAGGATCCGCTGGTAAAGGGAGGTTCCACGTTTATTAAGTCGCGCAATAAAAACTAACACCAAGTTTTTCGCCAATTAACAACTATTTTTGGTCCCTCTTCCATTCTAAATCCCGGGACAAGTTCATATAGTGTTAATAGAACTTTAACGAGTCTGAGGTGAAAGAAGATGAATCCCCATATTGCCAAACTGGATGAATGGACGGACCTGGCGACAAAGCAAATGCTTCAAAATGTAATTGAAAGAAAACAGAAGTGGGACAGGTTTAAACGTGTACATCTCATCATCCTGTGGAGCAGCGTGTTCTTTGCATTCTGCTTTATTTACTATTTTTACAATAAGGTCATCGGCCCATACTCTTATTCATTTGAGGCTGTATTTTCTGCAGTATTCTCCAGAGAAAGCCATCTTTATGCTTTTCTGTTTCTCTTTGGTATGTTTGGAGCCGTGAAAGTACTTTATGATAAAAAAGAGAAAGCGGAAAAGGAATATCATACTTTAAGAAGTGAAATTATTGACCGGAGCAAAGATTTATGGAAGGAAGAATCGTGGAAGAAGCGCCACCAGGTGTATGAACTGATGAAAGCAGAATGGGATATCAACCTCTATCACGTGAGCAAATAGCCTGTGAAAGATCGTCAAACGAGCTGCAGGGCATTAGTCAAATGAAAAAAGAAGAACCTGTCACCCGGGTGCAGGTTCCCCTCGTTAAAATATTTTTTTGCGGTCTCTTTCATCTTTAAGAATTTCAACAGCTTCTCTGAATCGCTGAGAGTGGACAATCTCTCTTTCTCTCAGGAACCTCAATCCATCATTTAAATCAGGATCATCACTCATGTTGATTATCCACTGATAGGTAGCTCGGGCTTTTTCCTCCGCAGCTATATCTTCATATAAATCTGCGATGGGATCTCCTTTTGCCTGGATATAAGTTGCAGTCCAAGGGGCACCTGCGGCATTATGATAAAATAAAGCACTGTCATGATTCACATAATGTGGCTCTAGACCAGCTTCTTTCAGCATTTCCGGTGTCGCATCCTTGGTCAGTTTATAGATCATCGTTGCAATCATTTCTAAATGGGCAAACTCTTCAGTACCGATATCAGTCAGCAGTCCAATGACCTTGTCTGGAATGGTGTACCTCTGGTTCAAGTACCTTAGTGCAGCAGCAAGTTCCCCATCCGCACCTCCATATTGCTCTATTAAGTATTTTGCGAGCCTTGGGTTACAAGAACTCACCTTGACGGGATATTGTAATTTCTTTTCATACACCCACATATTCTATCACCCCTCCAGTTGGAAATTCACTATACCTGCCATGGCCACGGAGCATCGGGCCATTCATAAGGATAATGAGAATAGCTGTAACCGAAATTGGTCAGCATGCCAAACCTTTCTTCAAAAGCCTTCTTTATCTGTTTCCGCTGTCTGGCAAATTGGTTGTACTGCTGAATGGCATTAGCGTCTCCTGGATGTGTATCCAGATATAGCGTCAGTTCCAAAATGACAAAGTCAACCATCTGCAATTCTTCTAGTAATTCATAATAGTCAGGAGGCATTTGTTTCATCATGATCACTCCTTGTATTTTTCATATGGACTGTAATAAGGATCATAGAAAACTTTCCATAAGGTTCCGGCTTTTAACGCCTCTTTGGGAGAGAATTGAGGCAGGTCGGGCGGCTGATAGCCAAGATAGAGATTGGGTGGAGTCGAATAGGTTTTGACTTTAATGGGCGGACATGGATCGAAAGGAGATACATAAGGCTTGTAATTTTTATATAAACTTTGCAATTCAGGTCCCTCCAGTATTTTACGTTTTCATTCAATTGTATGAATGAACGGGCATTTCATTCCATAACTTTAGTTTTGGCGAATGAAAAAGCAGGTATTTATACAGCATAGGTGGAATTACAATAATATAGTTCAATTTAATGGGGTGAGATGGATGTTTGTGAAAAGTGCGATGATACCGAAACGCAAATGTTATGTAGTTCAGGAAAATGATTCAGTGGGGAAGGCCCTGGAAGTGCTTGAACATCACCAGATAGATGGGGTCCCGGTCCTTTCAGGTGATCAATATGCAGGTGTGATAACAAGATATAATATTTATCAAAATTTCTTCAATTCGGAAAAACTAAAAGCAGATTTTGTAAAGGAAACCCTTGTAAAAGATATTGTCTCGCATCAGGATAAATATCTTGTCGGGGATGAAATATTCGAGAAGACCCTTGTTGAGCTTCAGGATTTTCCGATTTTATCTGTTGTGGATGAAGACCGGAAGTTTCTTGGGCTGGTAACAAGATATGATGTACTGGAGCAGTTCCAGAGTGCCTTCGGTATGCATCGTGAAGGAGTAAGGATTGCTTTTACTTCTGTTGAGACAGAAGGCCGCATTGCCCGTTTAGGGGACATCATTCAGCAGCACCATGAATCTGTTATTTCTCTAGTAACATTTGATGCAACGGATAGAATGCTGCGGAGGATCGTGTTGAAAATTGAAAAAAAAGATAATGTAGATAAATTCTTGAAAAAACTTGAAAAATCAGGCTTCCGAATTTTAGATATTCAAGAAGACTGAAATCATGAAAAGAAATCCTTCTCATATGATTTATGGGAGGGATTTTTTTGTTGCTGCATAGTTTAAAAGTTATCTTATCATTTCTGTCAGGTTACCTTTTTATCAAGTGGTGTCCTGTCAGTGAATTGGCGGGTATCTCTGATCTAATCGTCGAGCTGGTCTTAAATCCGGTAGCGTTTTTTGCATCTTCCATTGCCTTTATGGCAGGGTTCTTACTCAGTGCAGACCTGATTAAGAAAGAGACCACTATGCTTGTACAGATATTTTATGGTGAATACTCAGCAGAATTAATTATGTTCCCGGTTCATATTGGCGGTTTTTACGTCTTAAGTACAATAAGTCTTTGGCTTACGATGTTATTGTTAAGTTTAGCCCTTGTTTATGGTATGATTTCTGTAGATTTTTCAGGAATTAGCAGGAGGGCATAATGATAGAATTGATAGGCTTGATAACAGGCTGCGGTTTGCTGCTGCTCATTTACATGCTGAGAGAAGCATTTAAGAATAAAGTTAAGTATCATGAATTGTGTTTTGAGGATTATCCCCAATCGGCCCGACCCTTGAACGTCTTCTTTATTTCAGATGTTCATAGAAGAAAGATTGATCGAACCATTATTTCGGAAGTTGAGGGGAAAACCGATTTCGTTGTAATTGGTGGTGACTTGACCGAAAAAGGGGTTCCGTTCAGCAGGACACGTGACAATATAGCCATGCTGAAAGAGCTTGGCCCTGTATATTTCATTTGGGGAAACAATGATTATGAGGTTGAGGAACAACCCTTTCGGAGCCTGTTGGAAAGCTGCGGTGTCATTATAATAGAGAATTCATCTCTATTGCTGGAAGGTAATGATGACCATCCAGTAGCTTTGATTGGTGTAGAAGACTTGAGTCTGAGGAGAGATGATGTGGAAGGAGCATTCAGCAAAGTTCCCGAAAAGTCCTTCAGGATTCTTTTAGCCCATAATCCGGACACCATAAAAAAACTGTCGAAGAAGCATAATGTCAGCCTGATGCTCAGCGGTCATACTCACGGGGGGCAGATTCGCATTTTTGGATTTGGCATGTATCAGAAAGGGAAGGTTACCAATATCGCTGGAACTGATGTGCTGGTAAGCAATGGGTACGGAACAACCGCTTTGCCGCTAAGGCTCGGCGCACCTCCGGAAACACATTTAATTACAATAAAAGGAAAATATTGAGCGTTCAGAGAGTTCACTATTTTACACTTGTAAATCACTCCATTATAATTTTAGTACAGGGTACAGTTGGAGGATTTAGAATGACAAAACAATCTGAAGGAAAATATAATATTAAAGCAATTTCGAAAATGCTCGGGATACAGCCGGGTACGTTAAGAGCGTGGGAAAGAAGGTATAAGATGATTGCGCCTGTCCGGAATGAATCCGGTCACCGTCTGTACTCAGATGAACACGTAAGAATACTGAAGTGGCTCGTGTCAAAAGTTAACCAGGGCTTTACCATCAGCCAGGCGGTTTCTCTGCTGGACAAGCAGGAACTGACTGAAGAGGCGAATATTGAAAGCCAATCAGGAAATCGGCTGCATGATTTGTCTGAAGAACTTTTGCAGGCACTGCTCCAATTCGATGAAACCAAGGCCCATCAGTTGATGAATACAGCATTCTCTCTCTATACAATCGACAAGGTGGTCATCGATGTACTGGGTACACTCCTCGTCAAAATAGGTGACCTATGGGAACATAACGAGATTACCACTGCTCATGAACATTTTGCATCTGCTGTATTAAGGGCGAGGATTTCCACTCTCATGCAGACATTCCCCCATAATGGCTTACTTCCAAAGGTTGTTGCCGTGTGCGGTCCTGGGGAACTTCACGAGCTCGGATTGTTAATATTCACAGTCTATGTACGGCAAAAAGGATTTGAAGTCGTTTATCTAGGCTCAAGTATACGTGAAGAAGATATTGAGGTGGTTGTAGATACAGTGAAGCCGCGTTACCTGTTTTTATCATGCACGATGAGGGAAAACATCGATCAAACGCTCGGTATCATGGAAGAGTTACAGGGGAAGAAAGACTTCCTGCATGTTGGAGTCGGCGGGCTTGCTGTGAACACCTTGCCTCAGCGCCTAAAGGAAAAGTACAATGCTCATCTCGTAGGTTCAAGTAAGGAAGACTGGGATATCTGGCTGAAAAGCAACTTATAAAGAAATGATTAGAGCTCAAAACGGGAGTTGTCCGTTCTGAGCTTTTATCTTTTCTTTAGGCTCTTTTCGTAAACATTGTTGCTATTTAATACAAATTTTTAAAAAATCTACTTAATTAACCAGGAATAGCCTGATTAACAAGTAAGAAAAGAGCTAATTCACCTTTTTCAGAGTAAAAAGCCCTTGTCTCCAAGGGAAAAATCCGGCTCTTTGGATTTTTCCGAGAGCAACATTCTATACGAAAACAGCGTTTCTTTATAATGATAACGGTATATTTCCTCTGGCCAAAACAAGATTCCGTCGCGGACCAAGAGGCAAAAACTAGTACAAGAATGTTAATCGGAGTGTAATTTAGTCCGACTCTTAAATAATCCAGCAATATAGGAGAAAAGCTTTCTGAGCAAGGAAGAGGATCTTTAATAAAACTACGTTGAACCCTGGGTTGATGAGAATGAAACATTTTAATATCAATCAAAAACAACATGGATTCGAAAAGAGCGTATGAAAAAAGAACCTTCTACCCCTCCTGACATAGTATGTTGGTAACCATTCATACTCAGGGGGCGGAAATATGAAGCTTGAGCGGTTATCCAGTAATACAGTTAAATTCTCCATAAGCATTGATGAATTAGAAACGAAGGGAATACTTAAAGATGAGCAATGGAAAGAATCCATGGTATGGCATGAATTCTTTGAAGAGCTGATGGATGAGATGTACAGTGAATATGGAATCGATTTGGAAAGCACTGTAACGGTGGAAATCAACTCAGTCAGTTCAAGTGAAATGGTTCTCATACTAACTTTGGATGATGAGAGCAGTTTTGAGGATGATCCTTTTTTGGATGTAGAGCCAGCACATGATGGCTGTTTATTGTATACATTTGAACTTTTCGAGGACGTACTTTCTTTCATTAGAAGATTGAAGAAAGAGGATTATGCAGAACTCTCTCTTTACTCAAAGGAAAACAAATATTATATTGAGGCAAAAGAGTGGAGCAGGAGACTGGTTTCCCTGGCTGGAGAATACGGCGATCCATCCAGTGAAAATATCCATATCGTTAATGAATACGGTAACAAAATCATAGATGGAAAATGCAGAGAAGTATTAATTGAACACTTTGGAATTTAACATTACAGGGGACGGAAAATGCTGTCCTCTATTTCTTTTTACCCCGGTGAATATTATCAACTTGTAAAACCTGCTGTGGTAAAGCTGGAGCTGAAAAGCCCTAGCAGAACGGCCAGCGCATGACCCGCGTAACAAAAGAGCTGCCGCAGTGATCAACATTCATCAGGTACCAAAGGGTATTATGGAGAAAAATCGGTGTTTTCATGAATATAGAGGAGCCATTCGGGTAAAAAAATAATGGAAGAAGAAACAGAAGAAATCAGATAATAGTGAAAATGACAGCGTTTCCAAAAAAACGAACATTTTTTATTTTGGTATCTTTGCAACAACATTTCAAACGTGTATACTATTGCTTGTAAAGGCGGACGTGTTTCCGTAAAACAGTGAATCAAACTGGGAGGTTTACATTAATGGTAGCCGAGAAAGATGCAGCAAGCAACAATCCTGAAGACAAAAATGACGTCCTGAAATCAACTCAAACCGTTATTCAGCTCGCTCTTGAAAAGCTGGGATATTCAGAAGAAGTCTACGAGCTTCTTAAAGAGCCGGTGAGAATGCTTACAGTGAAAATACCTGTCCGCATGGACGATGGAAAAATAAAAGTATTTACAGGCTACCGCGCTCAGCACAATGATGCGGTGGGCCCTACTAAAGGCGGAATCCGTTTTCACCCTAATGTAACAGAAAAAGAGGTAAAGGCTCTTTCCATCTGGATGAGCTTAAAATGCGGTATCGTCGATCTTCCATATGGAGGAGGAAAAGGCGGAATTATCTGCGATCCCCGTGACATGTCATTCAGGGAACTTGAACGATTGAGCCGTGGATATGTCCGTGCAATCAGCCAGATCGTAGGACCTACTAAAGATATTCCTGCTCCGGACGTATTTACGAATTCTCAAATCATGGCATGGATGATGGATGAATACAGCCGCATTGACGAATTTAACTCTCCAGGCTTCATTACAGGAAAGCCCCTGGTCCTTGGCGGTTCACATGGACGTGAAACAGCGACTGCCAAAGGGGTTACGATTTGTATCAGGGAAGCAGCCAAGAAAAAGGGGATTAATCTAGAAGGCGCCAGGGTCGTAGTGCAAGGATTCGGAAATGCCGGCAGTTTCCTTGCTAAGTTCATGCATGATGCAGGTGCGAAAGTAATCGGCATATCAGATGCATATGGCGGCCTTCATGATCCCAACGGTTTGGACATTGATTACTTACTGGACAGACGCGACAGCTTTGGAACGGTAACAAAACTCTTCAATAACACCATCACCAATAGTGAATTATTGGAGCTTGACTGTGATATCCTGGTTCCGGCAGCCATTGAGAACCAGATTACAGAAGATAACGCAGGCAATATTCGAGCAAGTATTGTAGTCGAAGCAGCCAATGGTCCGACAACTCTGGAAGCTACGAAAATCTTGACAGAGCGAGACATATTGTTAGTTCCGGACGTTTTGGCATCCTCTGGTGGAGTGACCGTTTCCTACTTTGAGTGGGTTCAAAACAACCAAGGCTATTACTGGACAGAAGAAGAAGTGGAAGAAAAGCTTGAAAAAATCCTGGTTTCTTCTTTCAACAATGTATATGAAGCTGCACAGACAAGAAGAGTGGACATGAGGCTAGCTGCATACATGGTCGGAGTCAGAAAAATGGCAGAAGCCAGCAGGTTCAGAGGCTGGATTTAATTCAAGAAAAACAGAGGCCGATTGGGGTCTCTGTTTTTTTATGAATCATCCTGCTTGCAAATCCGACCCATAAATGGTCTTATGAAGGGTTCATGAGGCAGCCTAATTCCAAATCTGTCCCAAAAATGGTCTTATGAGGGTTCATGAGGCAGCCTAATTCCAAATCTGTCCCAAAAATGGTCTTATGAGGGTTCATGAGGCAGCCTAATTCCAAATCTGTCCCAAAAATGGTCTTATGAGGGTTCATGAGGCACCCTGATTGTAAATCCGACCCCAAAATGGTCTTATGAAGGGTTTATGAGGAACCCTAAATCCAAATCCCTCCCCAAAAATGGTCTTATGAAGGGTTTATGAGGCACCCTAAATCCAAATCCGTCCCTAAAATGGTCTTATGAAGAGTTCATGAGGCCCCCTAATTCTAAACCTGTGCACAAACTGGTCTCATGAAAGGTTCATAAAGCACACTAATTCAAAAAGTCGTCCCCAAAATGGACTCATGAAGGATTCATGAACCACACCCGCCCCAAATAACGTCTGCGAAAGCCTCTATACTCATTTCGCTCTTCCCTCGATGTAGACGGTCACCGCAAACATGGGTCAAACACAAACTCAAGAGCCAACTTGTCACAGGCTTTTTACAAATAGTTTTTGTCCAACGCCACTAATGTTTTGCATCCCTTCTCAAATTCTCCTATCATATTATGGTAGGAGAAATTTTTTATTATCAAGCAAATAAGGCATGATAACTATATATGGGGAATGTGAAACATCAGAGGAGTGAAGGCGATGAAACAGGAAGAATGCATAATAGTTGGCGGTGGTCCGTGTGGTATGTCTGCTGCCATTGAACTGAAGAGAATCGGGATAAACCCGTTAATAATTGAAAAAGGCAACATTGTTAACGCGATATATAATTATCCGACACATCAGACGTTTTTCAGCTCTAGTGAAAAGCTTGCAATCGGGGATGTGCCGTTCATTATCGAACAACATAAACCCAAGCGGAATCAAGCCTTGGTGTATTATAGAGAAGTGGCTAAGCTGCATGACTTGCGAATCAACAGATTTGAAGAGGTGCAGAGTGTTTCCAAGGCTAATGAGGATCAATTCATTGTCAGCACCGCTAAAGACCAATATGAATCAAAGAGAATCATCATTGCTACCGGATACTATGACAATCATAATGAATTGAATGTCAAAGGAGGAGACCTGGATAAGGTCTATCATTATTTTAAAGAAGCACATCCATACTTTGATACGGATGTAGTGGTGGTCGGGGGCAAGAATTCAGCAGTTGATGCAGCGATTGAATTGGAAAAAGCGGGTGCCCGTGTGACGGTCTTGTACCGGGGGAGTGATTATTCCAGCAGTATCAAACCATGGATCCTCCCGGAGTTTGAAGGATTGGTGCGAAATGGCAAGGTAAAGATGGAGTTTAATGCACAAGTTGAGGAAGTCACCGAAGATAAGGTCAGATACTCCGCCTCGGGGGAAATGAAGGAAGTAAAAAATGACTTTGTTTTTGCCATGATCGGCTACCACCCGGATCATTCATTTCTGACGAAGATGGGTGTCAATATCGATCAGGAAACGGGAAGGCCCGAATTTGACCCTGAGACAATGGAAACGAATGTGAAGGGAATCTTTATAGCCGGTGTGATTGCAGCCGGAAACAATGCAAATGAAATCTTCATTGAAAATGGCCGTTTTCATGGTGGTATGATTGCCGAAGCTATTAAAGCAAATGAGGGGTTATCAGGAAAATAAGAATTCGGGTGTTAAAAAGACCGCGAATCCACTGAGATTCACGGTCTTTTTGTTGTATAACTCCCTTTTAACGAACAGATAAGAATCGTTAGCATTGATTCTGGACTCTAGAATAGGGTATGAAGAGCTGTGATCCTGAAGTGGAACAGAGCCTGCGGTAGATTCACCTTAACATGATCCATATGCAATCACGTATCTCAATTCTTGAAAATTTCTTCAAGTTCCTTCAAATCACGCTCATTCGAAGTTGAGAGAGCGACGAGAAGCTTCAGTCTCGCTTTCTGTCCGTTGAGGCCATTTGAGAAGATAACCCCCATCTCCTTAAGCTGTTTTCCTCCTCCGGCATAACCGTAAATATCCTGGGCAATGCCATTGAAGCATCTGGAGACGAGGACAACCGGTATATTTTCACGTAAAAGTGATTCGATTCCGTTAACCGCAGCAGGAGGAATATTCCCTTGTCCCAGAGCTTCAAGGATGACCCCTTCGTATTTAAGTTCTTTCAAGGCAGACAAAAGGGATGAATCCATTCCAGCATGTGCTTTGATGAGAGCAATCTTCTTTGAAACACTATTCACTGAATATTTTTCTACGGTTGTGGGTTTATGATGAAAAATGACCCCTCGCTTGGTCACGATCCCTATTGGCCCATATTGCGGACTTTGGAAGGTTGACACATTGCTGGTGTGAGTTTTAGTGACATTCTTTGCCGAATGGATTTCATCGTTAAGCACGACCAATACGCCTTTATCTATTGAATTATCATTGGAAGCAACTTTTATGGAAGATAAAAGATTGTAAAGTCCGTCCGCCCCAATTTCGTTGCTTGAACGCATAGCTCCAGTGACGACAATGGAGATAGGCAAGTCAACGGTCAAATCAAGGAAGTAAGCTGTTTCCTCAAGAGTGTCCGTTCCGTGTGTGATGACTACTCCCTGAAACTCTTTCTGTCTGTACTCCTCTTCAATCATTTGTTTCAATTGAAGCATGTGATCAGGTGTTATATGAGGAGACGGAAGGTGGAACGCTTCTCTGACGGTTATATCTGCCAAGTGTCCTAAGGATGAAGAATGTTTTGAGAGAGGATTTTCTTCACTGGGCTGAACTGCACCTGTATCGGCATCTTCCATCATGGATATGGTTCCGCCTGTATGTATGATCAAAATATGTTTTTTCATAGATAAACTTCATCTCCTTGGAATATACTATTGTAATTATAATCGGTTATTTTCTTTCTCACCTCTACATGATACGATTAAGAAAACAGAAAGAAAAGAGGACAAATTTTATGCTGGTGATTTTATCAGCTGGTTTTGCACCTGGGCTGGCCTTGCTCAGCTACTTCTATCTGCGTGATGAGTTCGAGACAGAACCTGTATCCTTCATCATCAAAACGTTTATCTTCGGTGCCATACTCACCTTTCCAATAATGTTCCTTCAATATGTATTGCAAGCTGAGAGTGTCATTACTTCTCCATGGCTCAATGCCTATTTTTCAGCAGGGCTGTTAGAAGAATTCTTTAAATGGTTCATCTTGTTTTTTGCAGTATTTCAACATGTTGAATTCAATGACCCTTATGATGGGATTATTTATGGAGCCAGTGTTTCCCTTGGATTTGCGACCGTTGAAAATATTCTCTATCTCATTGCGCATGGTGTGGAATTCGCGATTGGAAGAGCGCTGCTTCCTGTTTCAGCGCACGCATTATTCGGCGTCGTCATGGGGTATTACCTCGGAAAAGCAAAATTCGCTGATCAGCAGATGAAAATGAAGCGAATTTACATGTCACTCCTGATTCCCTTCATTTTACATGGAACATATGATTTTATTCTCAGCACCGGACGAAATTGGATTTTTTATATGATTCCTTTTATGCTGTTTCTATGGTGGACCGGGATCCGGAAGATTAAGAGCGCACACCGCTTAACGACGAATCACTATGACCAAAAAGATTATAATAAGAATATATCAATTTAAGACCCTTCACTCAAAACAATTTGAGAAGGGTTTTTTTGCGTCTATCCTTATCCAGCTTCTGCCGTATCCTAAATACATATCCTGAGTATGTATAAAATGGATGGGACTACAGAAACTAGGTTTAATGTTAATACATGATTTGGAGGGTAAGCATGATGAAAAAACGCATCAAGTTATTAACTGTCTTTCTGCTCATGGTGCTTATATTATCGACTTTATCATTTGCGAATGAAGCTGACCACGCAGGAGCATTTTCGAATCAGGTAATCCAAAAAGGTGCTACTGGTGATGATGTCATTGAGCTGCAATCCCGTTTGCAATACATCGGTTACTATAACGGTAACATTGATGGTGTATTTGGATGGGGCACATACTGGGCCGTCAGGAATTTTCAATATGAATTCGGACTTGAGATTGACGGATTGGTAGGGCAGGAAACAAAAGATAAACTAGTTAAAGCTTCAAAGTATAATAAGGATTTTGTAAAAAAGCAAATTAGACAAGGCAAAGACTTTACACATTATGGCGGCACTGAATTAGCCAAGCAAACTGAGAGCGGCGGCAAGACTGGAAGCGGTGTAAAAGCAGGAGGCGGCGGTGGAGCGGGAGAGAAGGGTCAACAGGGAGCAACTCCAGAAACAGCGCCGGCCACTGAAAAACCGACAGCAGTCAATATTCCAAATGGCTTCTCACAAAATGACATACAGCTTATGGCAAATGCAGTTTATGGTGAAGCCCGGGGTGAACCATATGAAGGGCAGGTTGCTGTTGCAGCAGTTATTTTGAACCGGATTGACAGTCCTTCTTTTCCAAATACTGTTGCAGGTGTCATATTTGAACCTGGTGCATTTACGGCTGTTGCTGATGGACAAATTTGGCTGACACCTAACGAAAAGGCCAAAGAGGCAGTCATGGATGCAATTCAGGGCTGGGATCCTTCAGAAAATGCCCAGTATTATTTTAATCCTGTCACGGCAACAAGTAAGTGGATCTGGAGCAGGCCTCAAATCAAGAAGATTGGCAAACATATATTCTGTAAATAAGGGGTGAATAAGTTTGATACGAGGTATATTGATTGCAGTACTGACGATCGGAGTAGCAGGAACGGCTTACTGGGGATATCAAGAACATCAGGAGAAGAATGCCATTCTCATCAATGCAGAAAATAACTATCAGCGGGCGTTTCATGAATTGACTTATCAAATTGATCTCCTGCATGATAAGATCGGGACAACCCTGGCAATGAACTCAAAGAAGTCTTTGTCTCCCGAACTTGCAGATGTGTGGAGATTGACCTCCCAGGCTCATAGTGATGTGGGACAGCTTCCACTTACACTTCTCCCTTTCAATAAAACGGAAGAGTTCCTTGCCAATATTGGTGATTTCAGTTACAGGGTTGCTGTGAGGGACTTGGACAAAGAACCCCTGTCTGATGAAGAATACAAGAATTTAAAGCAGTTGTATAAACAAAGTGCAGAAATTCAGAAAGAATTAAGGAAAGTCCAGCATCTTGTCATCGAAAACAACCTCCGTTGGATGGATGTGGAAATGGCTCTGGCGACAGGGAAAGAACAAGCAGATAATACGATTATCGATGGCTTTAAAACGGTCGAAAAAACAGTGGATGGTTATGATGAAGCCAATTTTGGCGGACCAACATTTGTCAATACTCAGAAGAAGAATGATGACTATAAAAACCTACAAGGCAAAACGATTTCAAAAGAAGAAGCAGTAGATATTATGAAGAGGTATACTAAAATCAAAGATGTCAAAGAAGTCAAGGTAACTGAAAACGGAAAAGGCTCCAATTTTGGATTCTTCAGTGTATCACTTGCCAACACCGATAGTGAGGCAAGTATGGACGTTACAAAAAAAGGCGGATACCCGATTTATTTTATCCATAACCGGGATGTTAATAAAAGTAATATCGGTCTGAATGAAGCTGCAACTAAAGCGTCTGCCTTCCTGAAGGAAAACAAATTCAAGAACCTTGACCTATTTGAAAGTGCACAATATGATCATCTTGGCGTGTTCACTTATGTAACAGTCGTCGATGGTGTCAGAATTTATCCTGATGCACTGAAACTGAAAGTGGCGCTTGATAATGGACAGGTGATTGGATTTGCTGCAGAGGAGTACTTGAAGAATCATCAGGACCGGGATATCCCAGAGCCGGGAATAAGCAAAAGTGAAGCACAGGGCAACATTAATCCGAACGTGAAAATCATGGAGGACAGATTGGCTGTCATCGTCAATGACTTGAATGAGGAAGTGTTATGTTATGAATTCCTCGGCATGCTCGGAAATGATACTTACCGGATTTATATCAATGCAGACAGTGGTGCGGAAGAAAAAGTCGAAAAACTGAAAAACGCAGAGCCAATATTCGAAGAAACTGTTTAAGCGCAGCCGGACAGCAGGTGTGAAACCTGCTGTCTTTTATTTTTGACTTGTTAGTTGATGATCTTGTTATTAGATTCATAAGATTAATTATAGGTATTAGTACGCTTGCACCCCAACCTTAGTTAATAAAGATAATTAACTGGAAGCCGTCTGCAGAATCGATCTTATAGCCCTTATTTAGATATAGAGTGATATAATGTACGATTGGAGCGGAAGGTGTGCGACCTCCAGCGGGATTAGCGGGACGTCTAGTTCCAGCGCCTAGCCCCTCGGGGTCAAATAACCCAGAGAGATTAAAAGGAAAGATCGCCTTTTATTCTCTCTGGAACATTTGCCTGTCGGGGCTGAACAGGGCGCTTCCACTTTATAAACAAGCAAAGCCGAGGAGGCTCACCGCCCGCCCCGCGGAGTCGCTCGCCTGGAGTGGAAATCCAACACCCTTTTTATTAACTAGGTGAAAAACAACATTACTCTTTAACAAAGTCTATTATTTTTAAAACGCTGTTTTCGTATATATTGTTGCTCTCGGAAAAATCCAAAGAGCCGGATTTTCCCCTTGGAGACAAGGGCTTTTTTCTCTGAACAAGGTGAATTAGCTCTTTTCTTCCTCGTTTATCAGGGTATTTCTGGTTAATTAAGTAGGTATTTTTTTAAAATTTGTATTAAATAGCAACAAAGTTTACGAAAAGAGCCTTTTAAAAAAAGAGAATAGGTGTTTAAAACTGCATAAAAACTATAGCCGAATTTAGAAAATCGTGACATAATATACCTATATAACAGATATTGGTTGAATTTTAAAAAACTTTTAGAGCTGATATGTAAATGATATAGGAAGTGTAATTATGTTAAAAATTGGAACAATGTTGACTTTGGAGCCCATTCAGTCCGACAAAGCTGAAAAATATAAATGCAAAGTGGTTGAGTACACTGGTTCAAAATTATACATTGATTACCCGGTACATACAGAAACCGGGAGGACTGTATTCTTGATTGATGGAACCCAGTTGAAGGTGAGCTTCGTTCATAATGATACAATTGTTTATTCATTCCATACAGAAGTAACGGGCAGGAAGAAAAGCAAAATCCCAATGATCTGCCTTCATTATCCTGGAAACGATGAGCTTGTAAAGGTACAAAGAAGGCAGTTTGTAAGGGTAGATGTTTCTGTTGATGCAGCCATCATTACACCTTATGCCTCCTTTCCAACGATTACAACGGATATCAGTGCAGGAGGGTGTGCTGTACAAGTACAGAAAAACCAGACTTATGAAGCGGGCATGGAAGTTGAAATTATTTTGGTGCTGCCAATGCAGACCGGAGACTATCACTATTTCAATGTTCCGGGACGTGTCGTGAGGGTATGGGAAAAAGGAATAAGCACCATTGCCTCCCTGGAGTTTACCGAATTAAAAGAGATGCAGCAGCAGCATATTCTGCGGTTCTGTTTTGAGAAGCAGCTTGCATTGAGAAATAAGGGACTAATCGTCTAAAAGGGATCTGTATACATGAATTGATGCCAACTTTGTAACATGCCGGTGAAAAAAGAATAAAAACTCTCCGGACAACCCATACTTTTAGTAAACTGCTAAAAGAAATGGAAGATAGACATGAGAAGAGTCGAAAGAATACTAATCAAACTGGCCTTTTTGCACTTCATTCTTCTGCTTATCACTCAACTTGTTTTTCACGGGTGGAATGTTCTTCCGGAGCTAAATAAATTGACATTCTATGAAGGGGTCAATAAGCAGGAGCATACGGAAATCATTGAAGTGCTGAACAATCGCCATATGCCTGAACCAGAGGGAGAATGAAGCTCTCTCTTTTTTTCTTGCCGGCAGTGTGATCTCTTTCAATGCCGGAGGTTTGAGCAAATATCACATTCTATGTGTGTTATTCTAAATTTATGGTAAAATATACGAGGATTTAAGCTATAGAATAAGAAGTGGGTGTTTTATTAAATGGAAAAGAAATTGAGAATCGCAATAGACGGCCCGGCAGCTGCCGGAAAGAGCACGGTTGCCAAAATCGTGGCCGAAAAGCTTTCATATATTTATATCGATACAGGTGCAATGTATCGTTCAATTACTTATAAAGCCATTCAACACAATGTTGATTTGAATGATGAAGAAAATCTGTATGATCTTCTTTTAAATACAAAGATCGAGCTAGAGCCAGGTACAGACGGCCAGCTTGTTTATATCGACGGACAGGAAGTAACAGAGGAAATCAGGCAGAATGATGTGACCAATTCAGTATCAATCGCAGCCAAACACCGCCTGGTCCGCGAAGAGATGGTGAAGCGCCAGCAGGATTTGGCAAACGAAGGTGGTGTTGTCATGGACGGACGCGACATTGGAACGCATGTTATTCCTGATGCAGAAGTAAAGGTCTTCTTATTGGCCAGTGTTGATGAGAGGGCTAAGAGAAGACATAGTGAGAATACCCTGAAAAACATTCCCTCCGACCTGGAACAGTTAAAATCAGAAATTGCCCAGAGAGACAAGCTTGATTCTGAGCGGGAGGTTTCCCCATTGAAAAAAGCAAGTGATGCTGTTGAAATTGATACAACCTCTCTTGGCATAAATGAAGTCGCTTCTAAAATACTTTCATTGGTATCAGAAAGGGCTGGCTCTCGATGAAATTTTACTATTTTGCAAGAAGCGTGGTTAAAACCCTGTTGGGACCGCTATATAGAATTGAGGTGCAGGGCGCGGAGCACTTCCCGAAAGACGGGGGTGTCCTGCTTTGCAGCAACCACATCAATAATCTGGATCCTCCTGTAGTGGGCATCAGCTGCCCGAGACCGGTGGCATTCATGGCTAAAGAAGAACTTTTCAGGGCACCGGTATTGAAGCATATCCTTCCTCATGTGCATGCTTTTCCTGTAAAAAGGGGCATGAGTGACAGAGAAGCATTGCGGACAGGTATCAAAATTTTAAAGGAAAATAATGTTTTAGGACTTTTTCCTGAGGGTACTAGAAGTAAAACCGGAGAATTAGGCAAAGGCTTGGCCGGTGCAGGGTTCTTTGCATTGCGTACAGATGCCGCAGTTGTACCGTGTGCCATTATCGGTTCATATAAACCGTTCAGAAAGCTGAAGGTCATATTCGGCCCGCCGATAGACCTGGCTGCTCTGAAAGCGGAAAAAGCAAACGCGGAGGCTGTAACGGCAGTCATCATGGCAGAGATTAAAAAACTTTTGGATGAACATCAATAAGGTTTTCTGCTTGACAAATGAGCCCATTTATTAGAAGTTAGAAGAAAGAATATTTTTAAAGTATTGTGAATTCATTTCACTTTAAAATGATTAGCAGTCATGGATTAAGGAGGAGTACATATGGTAGAAGATATGAACCAAGTGGAAGTGAGTAACCTTGAAGTTGGTGACAAGGTTAAAGGAACAGTCACAAAAGTTGAAGAAAAGCAAGTCCTTGTCGATGTAGAAGGCAGCAAAGTGGACGGCATTATTCCGATCAGTGAATTATCCAGCCTCCATATTGAAAAAGCTTCTGATGCTTGCCAGGAAGGCGATGTACTTGATTTAATCGTTACGAAAGTGGAAGAGGAACTTTTAGTTCTTTCCAAGCGTAAAGTAGACGCTGAAAAAGCATGGGATGAAATGCAAAACCGTTTTGAAAGCGGAGAAGTTTTTGAAGCGGAAGTGAAAGATGTCGTCAAAGGCGGCCTTGTAGTTGATCTTGGGGTACGCGGCTTCGTTCCTGCTTCTCTTGTAGAAGATCACTATGTGGAAGATTTCAGTGATTACAAAGGCAAAACACTGACTTTTAAAATTGTCGAGCTGGAAAAGGATAAAAACCGCTTGATTCTTTCCCACCGCGCAGTGGTTGAGGAGCAAAAAGAAGAGCAGAAAAAAGAAGTCCTGGACAAAATTGAAACGGGCGAAGTGCTTGAAGGAACTGTTCAGCGCCTGACAGATTTCGGTGCTTTCGTTGATATCGGCGGAGTCGATGGACTTGTTCATATCTCCCAGCTTTCACACGAGCATGTGGAAAAGCCGTCTGATGTGGTCACAGAAGGCCAAAAGGTCAATGTGAAAGTTCTCTCTGTAGACCGTGACAACGAAAGAATTTCTCTTTCCATCAAAGAAACATTGCCTGGACCTTGGAACGACATTGCCAGCAGAGCGCCTAGGGGCGAAGTGCTAGAGGGTGAAGTGAAACGTCTTGTATCTTATGGTGCTTTTGTGGAAGTCTTTCCTGGAGTAGAAGGACTTGTACACATTTCCCAGATTTCTCATAAGCATATCGGTACACCACATGAGGTTCTTGAAGAAGGCCAGACTGTTAAAGTCAAAGTACTTGATGTAAATGAAAACGATCAGCGTTTATCCCTAAGCATCAAGGAATTGGAAGAAAAGCCTGTTGAAGAATATGAGAACTATGAAATGCCTGAAGAAAACACCGGCTTCCAGCTTGGTGATATGATTGGCGATAAATTGAAGAACTTTAAAAAATAATGATTGAAAAGCCGGCCTAAAGTGGTCGGCTTTTTTGTGATTTATATGGTCACCATTTTTAGGAAGGATAAGAAAAGATCAAATTTGATAGCATGTGAAGTAAATTTGGTCAATTAACCCGAAGAATACTCCGAATATGATGATCGGGAAGAAAAACGTGGTCAATAATGTGAAGAATAGTCCAAAATTTGAAGGGACGGAACAAGATTTCTATCAATGCCCAAAGAAAAGCCTGTAAATGATTGAACAGGCAACTCTGATAGTATTGCATTGTGCCGATCTCACCATAAGATCCTTCCCAATAAATTGAACCCCGCTATAACAGTAAATAGCGGGGTTCATGTGTGATTTTACCTTTGCCTGCGTCTCGACTCTTCGGGGCTTTCCAATCTCGTAGCTCCCGCCTTCTCCAGTGACTGGTCTCTGTCAGACTCGACTCTGCCGCTTTGCCTAAGCTTTTTCTCTTGGCGATCTTTACCCATTGTACGACACCTCCTGCTTATAATTTTTTCTATAAGTATTTCAAGTATGCATGAATGGATTACATAAAGATTTTCCATAATGGAATAATAGGAGGTAGGTACATGGATGGTTTAATTTTTTTATGGCTGATGTGGGCATTATGGATAGTCAGCACCTTTTTGATTGAAAGGAAGAATTTTTGGCGGTTAAGATGCTCTGCTGCTGTTCTTATTCTGATAATAAGCTTTCCTTTTGGAATCAATCTTTTCGGATTTCAAACAGGTCTTGCACTTGTCCTGATTTTTCTTTATTCAATGTATTTCATCAAAGAATTCCCTCTATCTGAAAAGCTTTACATGTTTATAGGGAGTTTTATTATAGGGGTGTCATACTCCACATTGACCCTTTTATCGTTTTACGATCCGATTATTTTGATTGTTGATAAAAAAATCATGGTGACTGCCATCCTTCTTGTGCTCTCGCTATTGTTATATGGAGAATCACAGAGCTTTAAAAAGCGTTTGCTTGCTGTCATCATTGGCATGATTGTCGGGGAGTGTTTATCAGGGACCGTTTTTTGGCAAAACAAATTACCATATCAGATAGGAGGGCATTTTTTTCTTGACGTACTTTCTATAATAGTGGCCAGCGGGTTTGCCCTGCATTTATTACAGGTCATCATTAGTACACATTCGACTATCATCAAATCTGCACTCAAAAAAGGAGAAGTCAAGAATATATGAATGAATATGTTTTTCCCGTAGTCTTCGGAGTATTTATTGGTACACTCACACGTATTTACATGCTGAGAACCGACTACCGGCAGTATCCCACTTACTTACACGGAAAGATCATACATATTGCTCTGGGGTTCATTGCAGCAGGATTAGGAACCATTGCGGTGCCGGCTTTATTGGAAGAGAACTTTACGGCAATCACCTTTTTGACAGTGGCAGCCTCCCAGTTCAGGGATGTACGGAATATGGAAAGAAACACATTGAATGAACTGGATGCATTTGAATTGGTGCCTCGCGGGGCAACGTATATCGAAGGAATTGCAATTGCTTTTGAGAGCAGAAACTATCTTGTCATTTTCACATCCCTCCTGACGACCCTGGCCTATTTGGTTGTGAATTTCTGGGCAGCACTTGTGGTCGGCATAATCGGTATCATCCTTGCCCATCGGCTTATGGCAGGAGGAAAATTGAAAGATATCGTCAATATTGAATTCGTCCAGCCGCATTTTGATGGAGCCGGGCTGTATGTGGATAATATCTATATTATGAATATCGGGTTACCGGCCAGGCAGGAGGAAATACTGAGGTATGGTATGGGTTTTTTGCTGACTCCAAAGTCGTTTGATTCCAGGTCGACAATCGCCAACCTTGGGCAGCGTCAAGCGATTCTTCACGATATGTCAACTACTCTTGGGATTTACAAGGACTCCGGGACTCCCGCGCTCGCTCCCCTTGCCAAAAGGGATCTTGATGATGGGAGGGTGGGCGTGTTTGTCCTTCCTCAAGAAAAAGATGTGGAAAAAGCTATAGCCGTGCTTGGACAGGTACCTACCCTCGAGAATGCAATCAGGATGCCTACTGAGTCTAAGGCAAATGAAAAGGGGAGGAAACTTAAATGAGTACAGTGGACAAATTCATATTGGCAGCTGTGACAACCTTCCCTGAGAAAGTACCGAGCGGAACAGCCGTCTTCCATTGCCAGACACAAGAACAGCTGGAGAAGGTATCAGCCAACCTGGAAGCCATTTTAGATGGAATTGCACATGAAATAGATGACGGTTTATTCATAATCGTAAGGCATTAAAATATGTCACTGGAAGGTCAAGTTGATGTTAACCTCGAAAGGAAAAGCAGAGGAACATTTAAGATTGATTGCTAGAATTTGCATTTACTGATAAAATAACGAAGTTAAGGGGGCTGGCCTGTAAGGAGAATATACCTTAAAAGGTCAGTCTTTACTTTATCCTCCTTAGCATAAGCCGAAGTCCAATAAAGACAAGCATTGTGAATCGTTGAAGATATGATGATTGATGATATCAGGCTCTTTTCCTGAAATTTTTATATAAAAGTAATGCTAAAAAAACACATTGTCGAGAAAAAAGCCTGCAATTAACATAAGCAAGTCCTTCTTCTGAAAAACGAAACATAAAAACGGCCTTTAATGTACCTAACAAACAGAAAGGGTGAACAATGTGACAAAACCAGTTGTTGCAATTGTAGGACGTCCCAATGTAGGGAAGTCCACCATCTTTAACCGCATCGTCGGAGAAAGAATTTCCATAGTGGAAGATGTTCCGGGAGTGACAAGAGACCGGATATACAGCTCAGCAGATTGGCTGACGCATGATTTTAATATTATTGATACCGGCGGAATTGAAATTGGTGAAGAGCCGTTTCTTGAGCAAATCCGTCAGCAGGCAGAAATTGCAATCGATGAAGCGGACGTCATTATTTTCCTGACAAATGGCCGTGAAGGTGTAACGGCTGCAGACGAAATCGTCGCGAAGATTCTCTACCGTTCTAAAAAGCCAGTCGTCCTAGCAGTAAATAAGATTGATAATCCCGAAATGAGAGAGCTTGTCTATGACTTTTATTCTCTAGGGTTCGGAGAGCCATTCCCGATTTCAGGTGCACATGGAATCGGCCTTGGTGACGTGCTGGATGAGGTAGCCAAGAATTTTAAGAAAGACTCTGGAGAGGGATACGCTGAAGATGTCATCAAGTTTTCATTGATCGGGCGTCCGAATGTCGGCAAATCCTCGCTGGTCAATGCACTTCTTGGAGAAGAGCGTGTCATCGTCAGCAATGTTGCCGGTACGACCCGTGATGCTATTGACTCGAAGCTGAAGGTTGATGGCCAGGAATATGTCATCATCGACACTGCCGGGATGAGGAAAAAAGGGAAAGTGTATGAATCCACTGAAAAGTACAGTGTCCTTCGTGCCTTAAGGGCCATTGAACGCTCCGATGTGGTGCTTGTCGTGATAGATGGGGAAGAAGGCATCATCGAGCAGGATAAGAAGATTGCCGGATATGCCCATGAAGCAGGGCGAGGGGTTATTATCGTCGTCAACAAATGGGATGCAGTCGAGAAAGACGAAAAGACCATGAAGAAGTTTGAAGAGAATATAAGAGAGCATTTCCTATTCCTTGATTATGCACCGGTTATTTTCTTATCAGCAAAAACAAAAAGAAGGATCCACACACTTATTCCAGTAATTAATCAGGTAAGTGAAAATCATGCATTAAGGGTTCAATCAAGCATCCTGAATGAGGTCATTGCCGATGCTGTGGCAATGAATCCGACTCCTACCGATAAAGGAAAAAGGCTAAAAGTATTTTATGCGACTCAAGTGGCTGTCAAGCCGCCTACTTTCGTTGTCTTTGTCAACGAGCCAGAATTAATGCACTTTTCTTATGCACGATTCCTGGAGAACCGTATAAGAGAGGCATTTGCTTTTGAAGGTACACCAATCCGTATTATCGCACGTGCTCGAAAATAGATATTGGAGGGTGAGAAAGTGGAGAAATCTTTGCAAACTATTACAGTACTTGGAGCAGGGAGTTGGGGGACGGCCCTTGCGATGGTCCTGGCTGATAATGGACATACAGTCAACCTGTGGGGACATAATGCTGTCCAAATGGATGAGATCAACTCCAAACATACCAATGAGAAGTACTTGAAGAATATCGAGCTGCCGGAAGGGATTAAAGGGTATTCGGACCTCGATGAAGCATTGAAGGGCACAGGGACGGTCATTTTAGCGGTTCCGACTAAAGCTGTCAGGGAAGTGCTCCAACGGGTGAAGAATGCAGTCTCAAGCCCCTTGACGATTGTTCATGTCAGTAAGGGTATCGAACCGGATACCTTGATGCGAATCTCGGAAATGATTAAAGAAGAAATGGATGAAGCGACCCTTAAGGATGTGGTCGTTCTTTCCGGGCCAAGCCATGCGGAAGAGGTCAGTCTCAGACATCCAACAACAGTTACGGTTTCTTCTGAAAATATGGAGGCAGCTGAACACATTCAAGACCTCTTTATGAATCAAAGTTTCAGGGTCTATACCAATCCTGATGTAGTGGGAGTCGAGATTGGCGGGGCTTTGAAGAATATCATTGCACTTGCTGCCGGGATCACCGATGGCCTTGGATACGGTGATAATGCCAAAGCTGCTCTGATCACAAGAGGCCTTGCTGAAATTGCCAGGCTTGGAAGCAAAATGGGTGCCAATCCGCTTACCTTTTCCGGTTTAACGGGGATTGGAGACCTCATTGTAACCTGCACCAGCGTCCACTCCAGAAACTGGAGGGCAGGAAATCAACTTGGTAAAGGAAAGAACCTCCAAAACGTCCTTGAGGAGATGGGAATGGTCGTCGAAGGCGTCAGAACGACAAAAGCCGCCTACCAGCTGGCAGAAAAATATAATGTGCAGATGCCGATCACTCAAGCGCTGTACGATGTCCTGTTCAATGATGTCCCGCCAAAGCAGGCGGTCGACTCTTTAATGGGCAGAATGAAAACACATGAAATGGAAGACTTATTTAACATATTGGGTGAAAAATTGACGTAATAATCCGCTATAATGGGCATTCGACGATGCAAATGCATTTTGTTTGCATAGGATGAATGGAACATAAACAGCTTTAAACATGGATGGGTTAACTGTCACATTGGACTGAAGAAAGGAAGACTCCTTGCTTCAGTCTTTTTTTATGGCTATATTTCCAAAAATTGGTTTATATTTAATTTGAAGTTCAAGAGATATAGCCATAAATCACTCTGTTAGACAAGAACGTAATGAGTTAATCACCCTGTTCAGTTAGAAAAGCCATTATATCCGAGCGGAAAATTCGGCCCCTTGGACTTTTCCGATAGCAACAATCTAAACGCATACAGCCTTTTTTATTGTGCAAATATTTCTCCCCGGTTTCCATTCCAGGTGCGTGGTGACTCTGCAGGGCCAGGTGGTGGAACTGGAGGTCAGGCTAAGCCCTCAGGAGGTCACATTCCTTCCGTTTCTAACTTAACTAAGTGAAAAGGTATATTTAAGGGAGGGCAGTCCAGGGGCCGGAAAAAATCGCGTACCATCAGTATGGTAAGAACTCATTTTGAAATTTTTAAATGGGTATTCAGTCTGCGGGCCAGCATTTCGGTCCAAGCGGGGTCTTTATGTCCCATTTCTCCGTAAATGGGCCAACACCGCGTCCAAACCGGAACCTCCCTGGCCCATTTCTCCCGTAAATGGGCCAACACAGCGTCCAAACGGGAATCAACCTGGCCCATTTCTCCCGTAAATGGGCCAACATCGCGTTCAAATCGGAATTTCCCTGGCCCATTTCTCTCGTAAATGGGCCAACACAGCGTCCATACCGGAACCTCCCTGGCCCATTTCTCCCGTGAATGGGCCAACACCTCATTCAAACGGGAATCAACCTGGCCCATTTCTCCCGTAAATGGGCCAACACCTCGTCCAAACGGGAATCTGCCCGGCCCATTTCTCTCGTAAATGGGCCAACACAGCGTCCAAACCGGAACCTCCCTGGCCCATTTCTCCCGTAAATGGGCCAACACCGCGTCCAAACGGGAATTACCCTGGCCCATTTCTCCCGTAAATGGGCCAACACAGCGTCCAAACCGGAACCTCCCTGGCCCAATTTCCTCGTAAATGGGCCAACATCTTGTTCAAACCGGAATCTCCTTGGCCCATTTCTCCCGTAAATGGGCCAACACCGCCTCCAAACGGGAAACACCTTGGCCCATTTCTCCTGTAAATGGGCCAACATCTCATTCAAACAGGATTCATCCTGTCCCAATTCCCTCGTAAATGGGCCGCCATCGCGTCCAACCAGTAATCACCCTGGCCCATTTCTCCCGTAAATGGGCCAACATCTCATTCAAACAGGAATCAACCTGGCCCAATTCCCCCGTAAATGGGCCACCATCGCGTTCAAACGGGAATTACCCTGTCCCAATTCCCTCGTAAATGGGCCAACACAGCGTCCAAACCGGAACCTCCCTGGCCCATTTCTCCCGTAAATGGGCCAACACCGCGTCCAAACTGGAATCATCCTGTCCCAATTCCCTCAAATATTTATCTCTCCCTAAAAGATAAAATCGACATAACAGTGAATTATCTTTCTCGGCTATTAACTTTTTGAAAGGGTGTGATATAATACTTTCGACAAATAAGGAGGGACGTCCAATGTCTTCGATGATGAAAATGTGGGTTTCATTCGGCTCAATGGGTTTTATGATTCTTGCCATCTTAACGATTTATTTAAGCAGATATAAACTGAAAAAAGGCTTCTTCCGCTTTATTACTGCACTTATAGCCTATGTTTTGATGATAACAGGCGGATTGATGATGGCCTATATCGTGTTGAGCGGTCCGACGAACTAGACAAGTTATGCTTTAAGGATGTGTTACTTTGAAAAATATTAAGCTTGTGCTCTTTATGATTCTTGCTGCAGGGCTTCTGTCTGGATGTCTATACCCGCAGGAGCAGCTTAAAGAGAATCAGATTCCATATGAAGATCAAATTACCGCGGTACAGTCGTCGGTTGATAAGTATAAGTCAGCCAAAGGCGGGCTTCTTCCCATCAAAACAAGGGATCAGGATACGCCAATTTACATAAAGTATCCTATCGATTTCATTAAATTGAAAGGGGAATTCCTTTCCGAGGTTCCTGGAAATGCCTATGAAAACGGAGGCATCTTTCAATATGTATTGATTGATGTGGAAGACAATCCGACCGTTAAGATCTTTGATTTGCGAATAGCGGAAAAGATTCGTGAAATTAATATCAGGATTCGTTCCATCGGCTATCCTCCTTTTAAAGAAAGCATAGCGGATAACGTGTATACCCTGGATTATTCCAAGATTGGATATGATGAGGAACCGTTTGTTGTCAGCCCGTATTCCAATCAAAATCTTCCGCTTTTAATTAATGGGAGCGGGGAAATATTTGTGGATTACAGAATTGATTTGAATAAGCTTCTTCAGGAAAATGACTATGAGTTTGAAAAAGGTGAAGATATCCGGCGGATCCTGACAAAAGATTCGGTTTTTGTTCCGGCGTATTCACAACCATACACAGTAAATGAAGAGAATGAACCCGTCTTTATGATGAAATAGGCATAACCCCTTTCTTACAAAATATATTTGTAGAGAAAGGGGTTTTTTCATTTTCCTTATTCCCATTTCTGTTCTCAACTTTTTTGCCAAATTCATAATATTTTTCTTTTTTAGTAATAAGGAGGCAAAAAAAACATATTAATAGTCATAAGTAATTGGGACAACATCATAAATATATATTGTCCAAACAGCTAACCGGATGAAACATCCCTGGAAGATAAAGATTGGAGGGAATCTCTTGGAAAGAGTAGATCTATTTAAAGACATTGCAGAAAGAACCGGCGGAGATATTTACCTAGGTGTAGTAGGAGCCGTTCGAACAGGGAAATCGACATTCATCAAGAAATTCATGGAGCTCGTCGTCCTTCCTAATATTTCGAGCGAGTCAGAACGCGCTCGTGCTCAAGATGAACTGCCTCAAAGTGCAGCAGGAAAAACAATCATGACAACTGAACCGAAATTTGTCCCGAATCAGGCGGTTTCCGTTCACGTTGATGAAGGCCTGGATGTGAATGTCCGTTTGGTTGACTGTGTTGGGTACACTGTACCTGGGGCGAAGGGGTATGAAGATGAGAATGGCCCTAGAATGATCAACACACCTTGGTATGAAGAGCCGATTCCGTTCCATGAAGCGGCAGAAATCGGTACACGAAAGGTTATACAGGAACATTCTACAATAGGCGTTGTCGTCACCACTGACGGCTCCATTGGAGAGATACCGAGAAGTGACTATCTGGTAGCAGAAGAAAGAGTAATCGAAGAACTGAAGGAAGTTGGAAAGCCATTCATCATGGTCATCAACTCAGCGAAGCCTCACGCTCCTGAAACGGAAGATCTAAGAGTCAAGCTGCAGGAAAAGTATGATATCCCTGTACTTGCCATGAGTGTTGAGAGTATGAGAGATTCAGATGTTCTGAATGTCCTGCGCGAAGCATTATACGAGTTCCCTGTGCTTGAAGTGAACGTAAACCTTCCAAGCTGGGTTATGGTGCTGAATGAGGATCACTGGCTTCGTGAAAATTATCAAGAAGCAGTAAAGGAAACAGTGAAGGACATTAAGCGCTTAAGAGATGTCGACCGGGTGGTCCATTACTTCAGTGAATTCGAATACATCGAAAGAGCGGGCTTGGCGGGGATCGAGATGGGGCAGGGTGTAGCTGAAATCGACCTTTACGCACCGGATGAACTGTATGATGAGGTTCTAAAAGAGATTGTCGGTGTGGAAATCCGCGGAAAGGATCATTTGCTTGAGTTAATGCAGGACTTTGCTCATGCCAAGCGTGAATATGATCAGGTGGCGGATGCCCTGAAAATGGTTAAACAAACAGGATACGGCATTGCCGCTCCAACATTGGAAGATATGAGTCTGGATGAGCCGGAAATCATCCGACAAGGGTCCCGCTTTGGTGTCAGCCTGAAAGCAGTAGCCCCTTCCATCCATATGATTAAAGTGGATGTTCAATCCAAATTTGAACCAATTATCGGCACAGAAAAACAGAGTGAAGAACTTGTCAGATATTTAATGCAGGACTTTGAAGACGACCCGCTTTCTATCTGGAACTCCGACATTTTTGGTCGCAGCTTAAGCTCGATCGTCAGAGAAGGTATCCAGGCAAAGCTGTCACTAATGCCTGAGAATGCACGATACAAACTAAAGGATACGCTTGAAAGAATCATCAACGAAGGTTCCGGCGGTCTGATTGCGATAATCTTGTAGGAGACTCTCTTTTTGAGGGTCTTTTTTTTATCTGAATAGGGAGAAATAACGGTTGTATCGTCCGTAAATAAAATGCTTTATTGCGAAAATAGCCTGGCTTCTGAATACACTTTGGTCCTTTTGTAACAGGTGTTCTGGAAAGGGAAACCAGTGAAAAAGGTAAAAATAACAGCAATAATTGTTCGTTAATAAGAATATAACCCCTGAAAAAGAAAAGATTCCCATTATTTCTTGAATTATTCTTGCTAACCTTATTTTTATATGATAATCTTTTAACAGAATTGATGTCGAACATTGATTCTACAACGTTTTTGACGGTTTTTGTTTACGTTCATGTATAGAAACCGAAAATTATGTTTACTAATGTAACAAGACAGTTATATGAATCATGACTGAAACATTTCCTTTGGGAGGAGGTGAATGGCATGAACAAGACAGAACTAATTAATGCTGTTGCAGAAGCTGCTGAGCTTTCTAAAAAGGACGCTACAAAAGCAGTTGATGCCGTTTTTGAAAGTATTCAAGACGCACTGGCAAATGGTGATAAAGTACAATTAATCGGTTTTGGTAACTTCGAAGTTCGTGAACGTGCTGCACGTAAAGGGCGCAACCCGCAAACTGGAGAAGAAATCGAAATCTCAGCTAGCAAGGTACCTGCATTCAAACCAGGTAAAGCGCTTAAAGATGCTGTAAAATAATTACATACCTTAAGCGTAAGAAGAGAGCCGCACACAATGCGGCTCTTTTTCTTTTCATTGGGCACTTTTCTAAAATTTTGTTGCTTTTTACTATGAAGTACAAGAGATAATTTACAGAAATCACCCTTGTAAACAACAAAGAAAAGAGCTAATCACCCTATTCAGTTAGATAAACCCTTGTAACCGAGGAGGAAAATCCGGCCCTTTGGATTTTTTCGATAGCAAAGTAACACATCCTTTTATTTTGAATCTCATATGGATTTGGCGGACTTTTTGATACAATACTCCATGAGGAGAATGAAGCAATAAACTTTCCATTCGAATTTAGATTTTAATGAAACTTTATCTTCTTGGGAATCTAAAAAATAAATTAAAGACTGGAGTGAAGAGGATGGCAAACGGCCAATCAGATTATATCGTTATAAAGGCGATTGAAGACGGAGTGAATGTGATAGGGTTGACAAGGGGAACCGATACGAAATTTCACCACTCAGAAAAGCTGGATAAAGGGGAAGTGATGATCGCTCAGTTCACGGAACACACCTCGGCGATTAAAGTCCGCGGGAAAGCAAAGATCATTACAAGTAACGGAGAAATTGAAAGTGATATGAAGGAAAAATAAATCCATAGACAGCAGCAGAACGTATAGGGTCCTGCTGCTTTTTATTTTCGCCCGTTAAAATGGGGGTGTGAAGCTGCAGGTGAGTCGGTAACAGGTCATTGATGGTCACACACCTTGTGGATGTGAGAGTTATTGTATTCGCCCGGCTTGGCTTATTATGTTATAATATTTGTTGCTGAAACGACTACGTAGATACATATAACGAAATGGGGATTTAGGGTTATGAAACATTTGGACTGTTTTCATCTTGAAGCATCAATAAAACACTATGTTGAAGAGAAGTTATCCTACTCTTATTTGCAAAAGTATATTGATTCTCCGCAAATTGATGAAGACAGGATCAGCTTTTTGCTCCTCCCGTTCACTAAAGGCCGGCAGGTGATGGAAGAACAGGAAATCATCCGGCTCATTTCAACGGTTATGCTGATCCAAATAGGACTCGATACCCATGAGAAAGTAACAAATTCACCAAATGATTCATTGAAGGAAAGGCAGCTGACTGTATTAGCTGGTGTTTATTTCAGCGGCCAATATTATAAGATTCTATCTGAATTGGAAAATGTCAGCTTGATAAATTATCTTGCACAGGCGATCAAGACGGTGAATGAGAGCAAGATTTCCCTTTATAAACAAGAATATATTAATGTTCAACAGATTATGGATAGTGTGAAGACCATTGAGTCAGCTGTCATCAACAGCTTTTTGTCACAGCATGGCACTGCCCATTGGCAGGAGCTGGTGATCGAGATGTTATTCTTGCGGCGTATTGTCCAGGAAAATGAAAAGCTGGAGCTGGGTGAGATTACCCCGCTTCATACTTCCCTAAAATCTACTATATTTCCTGCTGATGCAACTTCTGCTCTGACTCTGGAGCAGAAGCAGAAGTTGGGAAGGATTTATACCGGTTATATTATAGAGTCGAGAGATAAAATTGCAGAATTGCTGCAAAGTGAATCCTATGACGGCCAGTTCATTGAGGGCCGTATCCTCTCGTTATTAGAGCATACCAGGCCATACACGAAAATTTTTGCGGAAGAGGGTTAATGGATGAACCAGTCAAAAGAGCAAAGAGTTCACACGGTCTTTGAGAAAATTTACGGCAACTATGACAAGATGAACTCCCTTATAAGTTTTCAACAGCATAAAAGATGGCGGAAGGATACCATGAGGAGAATGGCGGTCAAGGATGGAGCATCTGCCCTGGATGTCTGCTGCGGTACGGCCGACTGGACACTTGCTTTGGCAGAAGCCGTAGGGGAAAAAGGCACCGTCAAAGGCCTTGATTTCAGTAAAAACATGCTGAAGATAGGAGAGCAAAAGGTAAAAGAATCGGGGATGAAGCAGGTGGAATTGCTCCACGGGAATGCAATGGAACTTCCGTTTGAAGACAATACATTTGATTATGTCACAATTGGCTTCGGTCTTCGGAATGTACCCGACTATCTTCATGTTCTTAAAGAAATGAACCGGGTACTTAAGCCGGGCGGAATGGCTGTTTGTTTAGAAACCTCCCAACCGACTATGTTAGGCTACCGTCAAGCCTATTACTTTTATTTTCAATTCCTGATGCCTCTATTCGGCAAACTGTTTGCAAGGAGTTACAGTGAATATTCATGGCTGCAGGAATCTGCAAAAGATTTTCCGGGTATGAAAGAACTCGCGGATATGTTCAATGACGCCGGGTTTGAAAAGGTTTCATACAAGCCTTATACTGGCGGGGTTGCTGCTATGCATATGGGGTTCAAAAAGAACTGATCAAGAGAAAAATTATAACTGGGTGGAAATGAAATGAAGTTTAAAATGATCTATTCGTTTTTGAAAGCGGATATCGACCTCATTGAAAAAGAATTAAAGACGGCCATCGATTCCCGCTCGCCTCTTTTAAATCAAGCATCCCTGCACTTGCTGTCGGCGGGCGGAAAAAGAATCCGCCCTGTATTTGTTCTGTTGTCTGCCAAATTTGGTGAATACAACATTAACCGCATCAAGAATGTCGCGGTTGCTTTAGAGCTCATTCACAGTGCATCTCTCGTCCATGATGATGTTATTGATGATGCAGATTTGAGAAGGGGAAAGCCGACCATAAAGTCTCAATGGGATAATAAGACGGCGATGTATACAGGAGACTACATTTTTGCCCGCTCTTTGGAATATATGACAAAGATTGATAATGAAGAGGCTCACAAAATCCTGTCGAATGCCATTGTAGAACTGACGGTGGGTGAAATCGAACAGATAAAAGACAAATATCGATTTGAGCAGGAATTGAGAGATTACCTGAGAAGGATTAAGCGGAAAACGGCTTTGTTGATTGCTGTCAGCTGCCAGCTGGGGGCTATTTCTGCAGGTGCTCCTCCTGAAATACATAAAAAACTGTATCGTTTTGGCTACAATGTGGGGATGTCTTTTCAGATTACCGATGATATTCTTGACTTCACAGCAAGTGAAGAAGAACTTGGGAAGCCGGCTGGAAGCGACCTTCTTCAGGGAAATATCACCCTTCCTGTCCTGTTTGCCATGGAACAGCACGATCTGAAAGAAAAAATTATCAACATTAGTGAAGATGTTGATAGAGATTACTTGAAGTCGGTCATTGATGAGATAAAAAGGTCCGGGGCGATTGAACAATCTCATGAAATAAGTGCCCGTTATCTGAAAAAGGCACTGCAAGAACTTGAGGGGCTGCCTAAGAATGGGGCCTGCAAAACCTTAAGAGACATCGCCAACTTCATCGGCAAACGAAAATTTTAGAAAATTTCAAATGGAAACGTTGCCAAAACGGGAAATCAATGATACCATTTTTTGTGGGCAATCGATTAGAGCCCCATACATACATATCTAGGAGTGGGAAAAATGGAAAAGACTTTTTTAATGGTAAAGCCTGACGGCGTACAACGCGGTTTAATTGCTGAATTTGTTTCTCGTTTTGAAAAGAAAGGTTTCCAGCTTGCTGGTGCAAAGTTGATGAGCATTTCTAAAGAATTGGCTGAAGAGCATTACGGCGAGCATAAAGAGCGCCCATTCTTCGGTGAACTTGTGGACTTTATCACTTCCGGTCCTGTATTTGCGATGGTATGGCAAGGCGAGAATGTCATTGCTACAGCGCGTCAAATGATGGGTGCTACAAATCCAAAGGATGCTGCTCCAGGAACAATTCGTGGCGACTTCGGTATCACTGTAGGAAAGAACGTCATCCACGGTTCTGACTCTGCTGAAAGTGCTGAAAGAGAAATCGGACTCTTCTTTAAAGATGAAGAATTGGTTGAATATTCCAAACTTATGAATGAGTGGATCTACTAATCCGCTAAAAAATCTAATAGAGATTCTCTTTTTTGAGAGAACAAAATAGATAAAAGCCTGAATCATGGTTCGCCAACCATGATTCAGGCTTTTTTGTTTTCTTGAAAATTATAAACTTCATCTTCTATTATCCACGCATAGGTTCCTTCAGCACAGGAGGTTACGTTCCGGATGGAAGGTAATTCAGCCCCCAGGGTTCAACTATTTCTCTTCAGCTTTTGATCCCCAGGGGCTGGGTGCTGAAACTAGTCGTTCCGCTAGGCCCGCTGGAGACCGGACACCTTATGCTCCAATCAACCTTTCGTAAAAACAGCAAGAAGAATTAGTCAATAAAGCCACAATCTTTTAGAAAACAGCCATTCAAAGAGAGGTAACAAAAACGATATATAGCAACCAGGAAATAAATATCTTTCATAGAATTCAGCTTTTCACTGTTTTTTCCGATATACTAGTTAGGTAAGGTATTTTCGAATGTTGGAGTGTATGAATTATGGATTATGATTACGGGCATTTTACTAGAGATATATATCGAAAAACGGGAATCAACCTGTCCTTTTATAAGGAAGCACAAATGAAAAGGAGATTAACGTCTCTTTATGAAAAAAAGGGTTACCCCAATTTCAAGGTTTTCTTTACAGCTCTCGAAAAAGACACGCAGTTATTGAACGAATTCCTCGACAGGATGACAATTAATGTAACGGAATTTTACCGGAATGAAAAGCGTTGGGCTGTTCTGCAAGATAAAATCTTACCAAGGCTGCTTGCTCAGAATGATAGACTGAAGATTTGGAGCGCAGCTTGTTCAACTGGTGAAGAGCCTTACACTATCGCCATGGTCCTTTCCAATTATCTGCCGCTTTCCCAAATCTCCATTAAAGCAACAGATATCGATGAAAATGCGATTGCAAAAGCTAAGATAGGGGTTTATCCGGAACGGGCTTTGAATGAAGTGCCGGCCCATATCCAACAGAGATATTTTTCAAAAAATGGTGATTTCTACTCTGTTTCTCCAGAAGTCAAAAACAGGGTCAGCTTCAAAAAGCATAACTTGCTTGCTGATCGATATGAATCTAATCATGATCTGATTGTCTGCAGGAATGTCATGATATATTTTACTGAAGAAGCAAAAGAAGAAATTTATCACAATTTCAGTTCGGCGCTTCGTCCCGGTGGAGTGTTATTTGTCGGTAGTACAGAGCAGATATTCAATCCGGCCAAATATGGGTTGGAAACAGAGGACACGTTTTTTTATAGGAAGATGTAATGTTAACATCGGGGGATTTCCCGATGTTTTTTTGAATCTGGCTTTATTATTTAAATTTACACCAATTTATTAATTTTTGATTTCCTCTCCAGGCGTGCGACTCCGCGGAACGCTTGAGCTTTTTTATTTTATTTATTTCTAGAAAAGAGCAAATATTCTATGTAGTCTTCTCGGGAATGTGTTATATTGATACAAAATTATTTACCCTTGGAAGGAGAAAACATAATGAGATACTTAACAGCTGGAGAATCACATGGCCCACAACTAACAGCTATCGTGGAGGGGGTGCCTGCGGGTATGCCCCTTAGCGCTGAAGATATCAACCACGAGCTTGCAAGAAGGCAGAAAGGGTATGGACGAGGCAGAAGAATGCAAATTGAGAAAGACCAGGTAAATATAACCGGGGGCGTACGGCATGGAAAAACATTGGGTTCTCCTTTGGCATTGATTGTTGAAAATAAGGACTGGACGCATTGGACTAAAATCATGGGGATTGAACCGATATCTTCAGAGGAAGAAGAAGAGGTCAAACGAAAGATTACGAGGCCGAGGCCGGGACATGCTGATTTAAACGGCGGCATGAAGTATGGTCATCGAGACTTGAGAAACGTCCTTGAAAGGTCTTCTGCCAGGGAAACAACCGTCAGGGTTGCCGCTGGTGCTGTAGCTAAAAAGCTTCTGAATCTGCTTGGCATTAAAGTTGCCGGATATGTAAGAGAGATTGGCGGCATTGCAGCTGCCGATGTTGAGTATGAAAATATTGATGAGTTGATCGAGAAAACGGAGAACTCTCCGGTACGCTGCCTGGATGATGCTGCCGCTCAGAAGATGATGGAGGCTATTGATGCAGCCAAGAAGGCTGGAGACTCGATAGGCGGAGTTGTCGAAGTGGTTGTAGAAGGGATGCCTCCAGGCGTTGGAAGCTATGTTCATTATGACCGTAAGCTGGATGCGAAAATCGCAATGGCGATCATGAGTATAAATGCCTTTAAAGGTGTAGAGTTCGGCCTTGGTTTTGAAATGGCCAGAAAACCCGGAAGTGAAGTCCATGATGAGATTGCATGGAATGAGGAGCAGGGGTATTACCGTAAAACGAACCGTCTGGGTGGTTTCGAAGGTGGAATGACCACTGGGATGCCTATTATTGTCAAAGGAGTTATGAAGCCGATTCCTACGCTATACAAGCCACTGAAAAGTGTTGATATTGAAAGCAAGGAAGAATTCTCAGCAAGCATTGAACGCTCGGACAGCTGTGCTGTGCCTGCAGCAAGTGTGGTGGCAGAAGCAGTAGTAGCATGGGAGCTTGCGAATGCCCTTACAGAACAATTTAACAGTGACCAATTTGAAAACCTTAAGAACTCTATAGCCGAGTACGTGCGGCAATCAAAGGAGTACTAAGAAAGTGGATATTCTGCACATAAAGACTGAATCAAAAAATTATCCAGTATACATAGGCGGCAATATCCTCGATAAGCTTACGGAGTTGCTGACAGAGCAGAAAGAAAGGGTTACCCATGTAATGGTCATTGCAGACAGGACTGTGTATGAGCTGCATGGGGAGGCGCTCCGGGATTTTTTGCCGGATGCCATGGAATCTTCCTTTTTTGTGATTCCGCCGGGAGAGGAAGCAAAGTCCCTGAAAGTTTATGATGACTGCATGACTTTTGCCATAGAAAAGGGGCTGGACCGCAAATCTTGTATCCTTGCTTTCGGCGGCGGAGCATGCGGCGACTTGGCGGGATTTGTCGCTGCTACCTATATGAGAGGGATAAGGTTTATAGGCATGCCAACGACGATTCTTGCTCATGATAGTTCTGTTGGAGGAAAAGTGGCAGTGAATCACAAGCTCGGGAAGAATCTCATCGGACAATTCTATCACCCGGAAGCCGTGATTTATGACACCTCATTCCTTAAGAGTCTGCCAGCCAAGGAAGTCAGATCGGGCATGGCTGAGGTCATTAAGCACGCGCTGATTTCGGATGGGCAGTTTTACAGACACCTGATCACCAAAATAAAGTCTTTCTCTGCTATGGATTCAAATTTTTTGACAATCTGTTTAAAACAGGGAATAAACATTAAAGCTGAGATTGTTTCCAAAGATGAAAAGGAAAACGGCGAAAGGGCATTCTTGAATTTTGGTCATACATATGGTCATGCCCTTGAGAATTTGGAAGGTTACAAGGGAATCTCTCACGGGGAAGCTGTTATGACGGGAATGATTTATGCACTATTTTTAAGCAAAAAGCATGAAGGTCTTCAATTTGATCTTACGGAGTTCATTACCTGGGCCAAAAACCTAGGGTATCCCCTGTCGTTTCCTGGTAAGTATTCATTTGAGGAGATATACGCTGTCATGACGAGAGATAAAAAAGCTTCAAATAAAATCCCTAAGTTTGTCCTGTTGAATGCAATCGGGAGTCCTGTTCTAAAGGAGATCGTTCAAGAGGATCTAAGGGAAGCTCATGAGTTTATCCTGTCGGTCGGAGGAGAGTGAGTAATGATAAGAGGAGTGCGTGGTGCCATAACAATTTCTTCGGATAGTGAACAGGATATCATTAGTTCCACCGAAAAGTTGTTGCTGGAAATGATCAGTCAAAATGGGATCGAGCCAGTGGAAGTCGCATCCGTCTTTATATCAGCGACTGAAGATATTCACAGTGAATTTCCCGCAAAAGCCCTTAGAAAGCTGGTGGAATGGAAGTATGTGCCCGTTCTTTCCATGCAGGAGATGGAGGTAAAGGAAAGCCTGAAGAAATGTATTAGGATAATGATCCATTGGAACACAGACAAAAATCAGGATGACATAGTACATGTATACTTGCGCAAAGCTCATGCTTTAAGACCGGATTTATTATCATAACGGATAACAAATTCAGCTGATTATTCACTGATGCAGCCATCTTGTTATAGATATTAATAAGGTGAATATGTTAGTATGGATAATGTAACGCTTTAACGTGATAACGTATTAGAGAATTGAAGGAAAAAGGGTGAGCTAAGGTGAACTGGAAAAAGGAAATTGACAATTTAAAAGCATATCAACCTGGAAAAACGATAGATGATGTCAAGAAAATTTATGGATTGGAATCTATTGTGAAGTTATCTTCAAATGAGAATCCCTTCGGTTTTTCCTCACGGGTGAAGGAATATTTGAGGAAAGCGGATTTAACCTATTCTATTTACCCTGATGGTTATGCAAAAAAACTCAGAAGTTCACTTTCTGACCACCTGGGTGTATCAGAAAAGCAGATCATTTTAGGAAATGGATCGGATGAGGTGATCCAGATTATTGCTAGGGGGCTGCTGCAGCGTGGAACGAATACTGTAATGCCAAGCCCGACATTTCCTCAATATAAACATAATGCTGTAATTGAAGGTGCAGAAGTAAGAGAAGTTGAAGTAGATGAAAATGGCAGGCATGACTTGGAAAAGATGCTGGAAGCCATTAACGAAAATACATCGGTTGTATGGCTATGCAGTCCCAATAATCCAAGTGGGGAGTATATTAAAGAGGAGGAATTGACAGATTTCCTCGATCGAATCCCTTCTCATGTTCTGACTGTCCTGGATGAAGCCTATTTTGAATATGTAACTGCAGCCGATTATTATGATTCCGTCGAACTGGTTCAGAAATATCCACGTCTCTTGGTAACAAGAACATTCTCGAAGGCCTATGGTCTTGCAGGATTGCGTGTCGGGTATGGAATAGCGAATGAGGAAATTATCTCCAAACTGGAGCCATTGCGTGAACCTTTCAATAATAACATTGTTGCTCAGGGAGCTGCTGCTGCAGCATTGACTGATCAGGAATTCATTAACAAGTGCCGAGTTGAAAATCGAAAGGGCTTGGAGATGTATTATAGTTTTTGCAAAGAGAAAGGTCTGAAATTTTTCCCGTCACAGGCAAATTTCATTGTCATTGATTTTGGTATTGACGGTGATGAAGTGTTTCAATACCTTCTCAGCCAGGGGTATATCGTACGGTCAGGCAAAGCGCTAGGCTATCCAACCGCAGTAAGGATCACCATCGGAACTGCAGAACAAAATAAAGGCTTAATAGAAGCAATCAGAAGTTTTCTGGATACAAACAATTAATCTCAGTGAGCTTGCTGGTGAATACAAACTGGAAGAAGGTGAATCCTGGTGAAAGGAACAGTTCTGGTTGCCGGTTTAGGATTAATCGGGGGCTCTCTATGTATCAGTATCAAAAAAGGACATCCGGAAGCAAAGATAGTCGGATATGACAGGAACCCTAAGGAATTGAACCTTGCGAAGGAGCTTGGGATCATCGATGAAGAAGCAGGCTCCTTCGAACAGGGGGCAGAGGAAGCGGACGTAATCATTTTAGCAGTGCCCGTCATTCAAATCACAAGATTAATTGAAACCTTACACAAATTGGATTTGAAAAAAGATGTTCTGATTACGGATGCCGGCAGTGTGAAGGGTCCTATCATGAAAAGGGCAAGACTTCTTACTGATAAAGGATTTGCTTTTATTGGCGGACACCCAATGGCTGGTTCGCACAAAAGCGGCGTTAAAGCAGCAAAAGATCTTCTGTTTGAGAATGCTTATTATATTTTGACACCGGCTGAAAATACCTCCAGCCGGAGATTGGATGAACTTCAATCCTGGCTGCAGGGCACACGGGCGAAATTTCTCGAACTTAATGCCCGGGAACATGATGAACTGACAGGCGTTGTCAGCCATTTTCCTCATTTGATCGCCTCATCTCTAGTTCATACAGCAAAGAGTGCCCAGGAGGATTTTCCCTATATCTCAAGGCTTGCTGCCGGGGGGTTTAAAGATACGACCCGTATTGCCTCAGCTGATCCGCAAATGTGGAGCGATATTACTTTGCAGAACAACGATGTCCTAATAAAGCTTTTGAAAGAATGGAACGAACATACACGTAAATTACTGGAGATGATAGAAAGTCAGGATTATGAGGAAACGTACCGGTTTTTTTCTGAAGCCAAGGCTTTCAGGGACGGTCTCCCGGTAAAAAGTAAAGGCGCTATACCAGCCTTTTATGATTTGTACATAGACATCCCTGATCATCCTGGTGTCATTGCCGAAATTACAAGCGTCCTTGCACAAAGCGATATCAGTATTACAAATTTACGGGTTTTAGAAATGAGAGAAGATGCTGTCGGCAGGCTGGTCATAAGTTTTCAAAGTAATGGAGATCTTGAAAAAGGAAAAACAGTTTTACGCAAAAAAACACGGTATGAAATATTTTAATTGAAAAATAGAAAATGTCGTTAGAAGGTGGTTGCTATGAACGCTGCAAAAACGTTAGCTACAGGGAGTAAAGGTCTCAGAGGGCAATTAAAAGTACCTGGAGACAAGTCGATTTCACACCGCTCGATCATGTTTGGTGCTGTGGCCGATGGTACTACTGAAATACATAATTTCTTGAGGGCAGATGATTGCTTGAGCACCATGGCCTGCTTCAGGAAAATGGGTGTGGAAATAAAGGAAGAAGGCAGCAGGGTCGTTGTTCATGGAAAAGGATGGGATGGCCTTAAAGAACCTGAAAGCATCCTGGATGTAGGAAACTCTGGTACAACAGCCCGTTTAATGTCGGGAATCTTGTCGGGAAGACCTTTCCATTCAGTCGTAGTCGGCGATGAGTCGATTGCCAAAAGACCTATGAAGAGGGTAACCGGACCTCTAAGACTGTTCGGTGCTGACATTGACGGCAGAGATAATGGTCAATATACACCATTGTCCATAAGAGGTGGAGCACTTTCTGCTGTCGACTACGATCTCCCTGTGGCCAGTGCGCAAGTTAAGTCTGCTATGATTTTCGCAGCCTTACAGGCAGAAGGTATATCTACCATCACGGAACCCGTGCCGACACGAAATCACACGGAAACGATGATTGGGAAGTTCGGCGGAGAAATATCGAGTGAGAACGGAGTAATCAAAGTAAGGGGAGGCCAGAAGTTTCAGGGAACGGAAGTGCAGGTCCCTGGAGATATCTCATCCGGCGCATTTTTCCTGGCTGCCGCTGCGATTGTCCCCAACAGTAAATTGGTTCTCCCTGGACTTGGGGTTAACCCTACCAGGACCGGCATCATTAAAGTATTGGAAGAGATGGGCGCCACCATCAGCGTTGAAATGGAAGATCGCCATGATTTTGAGCCGAGCGGCACTGTAACCGTAGAAACGTCGACTCTACGAGGAATCGAAATTGGCGGAGAAATCATCCCTACACTAATTGATGAGATTCCTATCATTGCGCTGCTCGCTACACAGGCTGAAGGGCGTACGGTTATCAAAGATGCAGAAGAACTGAAAGTGAAGGAAACCAACCGAATAGATGCGGTTGTATCCCAATTGAAGGTCCTTGGAGCTGATATTGAAAGTACAGAAGATGGTATGATTATTAACGGGAAAACATCTCTCCGGGGAGGAACCGTCGATTCACTCGGTGACCACAGGATAGGCATGACGCTTGCCATCGCTGCTCTTCTCTGCAATGAAGAAGTAGAATTACGAAATGCCGAGGCTGTCAATATTTCTTATCCTACTTTTTATTCTGACCTGGCTTCACTAGCGCAAAAATAAAGAGTATTATAAAAGGTATTTCCATTCTGTTTAGTGAATGGAAATACCTTTTTTTACTGAAGACACTTTTCAAGGGGAAAAGCACGAGGTATTGCCTTGAGAGCTCTTCTGAAAACACATTTCAAGTGAAAAAGCACGAGAAATTGCCTTGAGAGTTTTGCTGAAGACACTTTTCAAGTGAAAAAGCATGCGAAATTGCCTTGAGAGCCCTTTTGAAAACACATTTCAAGTGAAAAAGCAAAGAAAATTGCCTTGAGAGCTCTTCTGAAGACACTTTTCATGGGGAAAAGGAAGCGAAACTGCCTTGAGAGCTTTTCTGAAGACACTTTTCATGGGGAAAAGGAAGCAAAATTGCCTTGAGAGCTCTACTGAAGACACTTTTCAAGTGAAAAAGCACGAGAAATTGCCTTGAGAGTTTTGCTGAAGACACTTTTCAAGTGAAAAAGCATGCGAAATTGCCTTGAGAGCCCTTCTGAAAACACATTTCAAGTGAAAAAGCAAAGAAAATTGCCTTGAGAGCTCTTCTGAAGACACTTTTCATGGGGAAAAGGAAGCGAAACTGCCTTGAGAGCTTTTCTGAAGACACTTTTCATGGGGAAAAGGAAGCAAAATTGCCTTGAGAGCTCTACTGAAGACACTTTTCAAGTGAAAAAGCACGAGAAATTACCTTGAGAGCTCTTCTGAAGACACTTTTCATGGGGAAAGTCACGCCAAATTGGCATGCGGGAACCCAGTATGAAAACATAGTGCCGATAATAATACCTCCTACTTATATTAATTTTTGTCATGAGTCTGCCTTCTTTTTCATAGCTTGTCTTAAGAGAGAAGGGAGAGTAGATAATGGCTTATATTATTGAAAATGTTCCCTGTATTGACTATGACAGGAGACGGAATATATCCATGCTGGTCGAGGATAACGAAATACGGTCCATTGATTCCAACTATAAGCGTTATAGGTTTCCACGAATGAACATTTCCCCGTTTATAATGTCGCCTGTCCATGTGATGGCAGATCTCGAACTTCCCGATTTCCTTGAATTTACTCATTTCAAGTCCTATTTTACCGCGGAATTTATCAAGCGGGGATGCACGACTCTTATTACGTCATTTTCAGCAGATTATTTATCTCAATTTGAAGAGAACCTTAGCCGGAAGAGGACTTCGCTGCTTAGCAGTCCGATAGATTATTGCCTTGTTTTGAAATGCAGACCCAAGCTAATATCTCCAGAGCTTATGAGGCTTTTAAAAAGAAGCAAAGTCCCTGCGGTGTTTATAGAATTTGCTTCAGTTGAAGAGCTTGATGAGATAGCTTGGGGATGGATAAAACAATCTTTATTTGGATTTCCGCTGGTTTTTTGTCCTGTTATTCCTTCAGAAATCGACAAAAAGGGCGGGGCAAAATTAGTTAAAGCCTGGCAGGAAATTCTAAAAAAAGAAAGGATTCCGCATATTGACTCTCCGTTACCGCAAAAAAAGCCGCTACCATTGCATTTTTTGAAGAAAATTGGCATTTACCCGCTAAAAGGGAATTTCCGGGTCGGCGGAGAAATTAGTTATAACCTATATCAAAGCCCAGCCTCTGAAATAGTTGATGATTGCCAATCATTTCTTTATGATAATCATATGTTACTTCTAACAGTAAATAAGGGTAAAGTACTTATGTCTAATGGCAAGTGTTTTTTTCAGCCGGGAATAGGAGAAGAATTAATTGTGAAAGTTCCCGGCTATTTAACATGATGATCAATTGATATAAATTCTGATATACCCTTCTATAAAGTAGTTATAGAAGAAAGGAATTTTTGAATATGAACTATGCAGAAGAGATGCTTATATCACTGGAAAACGGAGATTTGGACAAGGCTGGAAAACATTTCAAGCGGGTGAAGAGCTTAGGTACTGATGAGGAAAAGTTTTCTCTGGCAGAAAACCTTTATCATTTGGGATTTTTAGAGGAAACCAAAGAGTTGCTGGAAATGCTTTTGGCAAAATACCCTGGTGAAGGGGAGCTGATCGTCATGCTCTCTGAAGTCCTCGTAGAAATGGATGACGAGGAAGGTGCTCTTGATCTCCTTTCCGAGATGGATCAAACGGATCCGGATTATCCAAGGGCTTTATTATTACAGGCTGATCTATTTCAAATGCAGGGCCTGTTTGAAGTAAGTGAACAGAAGCTGCTCCATGCGAAAAAAATCCTTGCCGATGAGCCGGTCATCGATTTTGCACTTGGTGAACTGTATCTTGAAATAGGGAAGTTCCTTGAAGCGATCCGTTCCTATGAGAACGTTCTTAAGGCTGAAAAGACAAATGTCGGCGGAGTCGATGTGCACCAGAGGATGGGTGAAGCGCTCAGTGCAGGAGGAGACTTTGAACAAGCCCTTGAACATTATGAAAAGGCTCTTGATGAGCATCTGGAGATCAATACCTTGTTCGGCTATGCTTTTACAGCTTACCAGGCTGGATATTATGCGAGAGCAATAGAAAAACTGGAGTCTGTAAAAGAATTGGATCCAGATTATAGCTCGGTTTATCTGCTTCTATCCAAAGCCTATGAGCACGAGGAAGAGCTTGAGAAGAGCCTGGAGACAGTGAAGGAAGGCATCACACATGATGAGTTTAACAAGGAACTGCTGTTTCACGGCGGTAAAATCTCCCTCAAACTAGGTGATGAGGAGGAAGCAGAACAATTCATTCGTGAATCACTGGCGCTGGACCAGGGGTATATGGAAGCTGCATTGACCCTGAATAAATTGTTCCTCCAGCAGGAGAGGTATGAGGACATCCTCGAAATCATTAAACTGATGGAGAGTGAGGGAGAGGAAGATCCTCAGCTTCATTGGGATGCAGCAATCGCTTATGAGAAAACAGAGAATTATAAAGAAGCATTAAAACAATACCGTCTTGCATATACTTTCTTTAAAGAACATCCAGAATTTCTTCAAGAGTATGGATATTTCCTAATCGAGGAAGGAAAACATGGAGAGGCGCGCGAAGTATTTACTGAACTCGTTAAGAAAGACCCATCAAACGAAGAATGGGCGATGGTCATCGAAAGATTGGAAGAGTAGCTGTAAAGCCTTAGGCGGGGAATAATACGCAGAGGAGGGAAAAGAATGAAGACCCCTGTATCTGTCAACGAGAAAAAGGATTTCATCCGGTGGTTCTTGAATCGTTATCAACTGAAGAGACGTGAATGTGTATGGATCTTAAATTATCTGATGAGTCATGATCAATTAATGAAAAAGGTCCATTTCGTCGAAGAAGCGCAGTATTGCCCAAGAGGATTGATTATGTCCACACATTGTGTAGAAGAAGTGCCATTCAGATTTTATAAGGAAAATATTATGACCACAGATGCTGAAAAATCATTTCATGATATCAGACTGAATAAGGAAGAGGATATCTACATCCAACTGAACTTCAGTAAGTCGAATGCCTCTTATCAGTATGCGGCAGTACTTGAAGAAAATCCTTTCATGCCAAAATATTTGTTAATTAATGAAAAGGACAGAATTGTTGCTGAGCAGTTCCTGAAAAGCAGTATTGAAACCTACCAAAGGCAGAAGCTTCTTGCTGCCATTGATAATGCCCTTGATAGAAACGATCAGGAAGCATTCAAAAGACTTACCTCGCAATTGAAAAATATGCCGGGCTGATGGCCTTAAGAGCTGACGATCGAAATCGATTGTCAGCTCTTTATTTCGTTAATTTTGTGTATGAGTTTCACTTGCAGGATTGTGCAGTGAAAATACTATTTGCCAGAGCATCTTTTTAAGTCTAAAAGACTTCCAAAGTCCCTATAAGGTTGTTTACAATGAAGCTCACTTGAATCTCATAAACCCGTAATGAGAATACTGAAACTACTGAATTATATTTTAAGTCAGGACCCCCATCCTCAAACTTTCATCCATTCGCAGATAGTGATATCATAACTGGGAAGAAGCACAAATAAGAGGTGTAGAATATTGAATTGGAATGGAAAAGAAGTAGATCTCTATTTAAAAGAAAAAAAGTATATTGATACAGCGATCATTCCGCTTCTTCCGGTTGGACTGGATGAAGAAATGAAGACATTCGCGGCACAAGGGGAGTTCATCTCTCTATTATCCATGCATCTGGAACATCAGTTTAAAGGAAGGCTAATGCTGTTTCCTGCTTTTACGTATTTAAAATCAGAAGAAAAAGGATTGGCAGAGAAAAGGCTGGCTGATTGGAAGACGGAAATAAAAGAATCGGGTTTCCGGTATGTGTTCTTCCTGACTTCTGACAGCGGCTGGCGTTTCAGTGATGAAGAGCTTGAACGCAGTCTGATGTGGGTTCCCTCAATCCCCCTGGACACTCTGGAAGAGAAATATAAACATTCCATCATGGAAGATCAAGTGAAGCAGCTATTGAATGTAATCGTGAAAAAATGGCAGGTGGACGCATGATCATGAAAAAGTCACATTGTTGACATCATTTTAGAGGTCGGAGTTATTGACCTGATAGAGAGATTAATATATCATTATTATGTCCTAGTTTTATATTTGTGCGAAAAATGTCCGTCGGACTGACCTTACGATAGAGGGGGGATAAGGATGAGCAAACAACGTGTATCTAGACGTCAATTCCTTAATTATACGCTAACTGGTGTAGGCGGTTTCATGGCTGCCGGAATGTTGATGCCGATGGTTCGTTTCGCAGTGGATCCTGTACTGAAGGCAGAAGCTGGAGGGGACTTTGTTGCAACGAAACAAAAGGTTGATGAACTTACAACTGAACCTGTACGTGTAGACTATAGCTATGAGCAAGTGGATGCATGGTACACATCTGAGGTTACTCAGACAGCGTGGGTTTACAAAGAAGAAGGTGGCAGCATTGTGGCGCTTTCTCCTGTATGTAAACATTTAGGCTGTACAGTTAACTGGAATGGGGACAAGAACAATGAAAATATGTTCTTCTGTCCATGCCATAACGGTCTTTACCAGAAAAACGGGAAAAACGTTCCTGGCACACCGCCGCTTGGACCATTGGATGTATATCCAACAAAAGTTAAAGATGGTATTTTATACCTTGGAAAACCAGAACCAAATAATTTAGTAAAGTAAAGGAGGCGTAATCCGTGCTGAACAAAATGTATGATTGGGTTGATGAGCGTTTGGACATTACGCCTTTATGGCGCGATATTGCTGACCACGAAGTACCAGAGCATGTTAACCCTGCACATCATTTCTCTGCATTCGTCTACTGCTTTGGCGGGTTGACTTTCTTCGTGACAGTCATTCAAATTCTTTCTGGAATGTTCCTTACTATGTATTACGTTCCGGATATCCAAAACGCTTGGCAGTCTGTATATTATCTTCAAAATGAAGTAGCTTTCGGACAAATCGTCCGCGGTATGCACCACTGGGGAGCAAGTCTAGTTATAGTAATGATGTTCTTACATACGTTACGTGTCTTTTTCCAAGGAGCATACAAGAAACCTCGTGAATTGAACTGGGTAGTCGGAGTACTTATCTTCTTCGTCATGCTTGGTCTTGGCTTCACAGGATATTTATTACCATGGGATATGAAAGCGCTATTTGCGACAAAGGTTGGTTTGGAGATTGCGGCTTCAACGCCATTTATCGGGGCTCAGGTTAAGACACTTCTTGCCGGTGATCCAACGATTGTAGGGGCACAGACTCTTACTCGTTTCTTCGCTATACACGTGTTCTTCCTGCCTGCAGCGTTGCTTGGATTAATGGGAGCTCACTTCTTGATGATCCGTAAACAAGGGATTTCAGGCCCATTGTAAGAAATTCGATTTAAACAAGCTTATTGATTCACCTTAATTAAAAAGGAGGGGACACTATGCATAGAGGAAAAGGGATGAAGTTCGTAGGTGACTCGCGTGTGCCTGCAGAACGTAAGCCTAACATTCCGAAAGATTATTCCGAGTTCCCTGGAAAAACAGAAGCCTTTTGGCCAAACTTCTTATTGAAAGAATGGTTGGTTGGAGCGGTATTCTTAATCGGTTATCTCTCTTTGACGGTAGCTCACCCATCACCGTTAGAGCGTATTGCCGATCCTACGGATGCGGGATATATTCCATTGCCTGACTGGTATTTCTTATTTCTTTATCAATTGCTGAAGTATACTTACGCTTCTGGTCCATATAATGTCATCGGTGCGTTTGTTATTCCAGGACTTGCTTTTGGAGCATTGCTTTTGGCTCCATTTATCGACCGTGGGCCTCACCGCCGTCCGGTTAAGCGCCCTTTCGCTACAGGATTCATGCTGTTGGCGCTTGCAGGAACGATTTTCCTGACTTGGGAATCTGTTGCATACCATGATTGGGAAGCAGCTAAAAAACAAGGTCAAATCGTTGCGGAAGTGGAAGTGGATACGGAAGCTGAAGGGTATCAAATTTATCAGGAGAACGGCTGTATCAACTGTCATGGTGATACACTGCAAGGCGGCGCAGCCGCACCTTCTCTCGCTAACCTAGAGTTAAGCACAGAAGAAATTGCTGAGATCGCTGTTAACGGTAAACCGCCGGGAATGCCTGCCGGTCTATTCAAAGGAACTGATGAAGAACTTGAAAAGCTTGCAACATTCATTTCTGAACTGCAAAGCAATTAACAAAAAAGATCCGGCTGATGCTGGATCTTTTTTAGTTGCTAGAGTTTTATATATCACCCTTTAGCTTATATACAGCTAGAAAGTTGGGTCAGCCCCTGCTTTAAGTTTTCAAGCTCCTTATGAAGTGCAAACTTTATTTTTCTGAGATGACGAGCAATACCCTTTAGAAATCCATACTTCGCTCTTTATATTCTATTTTATCGGCAGGAAACTTTTGTAAAAATGGCTTTATAAGAGTTGCTTAAACTTTTCCTTAACTGAGTGGATAATTCTTCCGTTATTCATTATAATTATTATTTGAAGTAAATACATAGGTCATAGGTGAAAATGAATAAAAGGAGTTAGTATGAATATACTTTATACTTATTTGACGAATAAAACGTTTCTTGCCCTGCTGCTGATTGTCAATTTGCTAGGGACACTTTATGGATACATATGGTACCTTCCTCAATTGGAAAGAACTGCTGCCCACTTTTTGATTTTTGTCCCGGATAGTCCGACGGCCAGCCTCTTTTTCTGCTTTGTTCTCGCTGCCTTTCTTCTAAGGAAGAATTGGCCGCTTATGGAAGCACTTGCGCTTGTCACATTATTCAAGTATGGAATCTGGGCGGTTGTCATGAATCTCCTTACCTTGTCAGTTACAGGGGTTCTTCCTTGGGAAGGGTATATGCTGATTGGTTCTCACTTTGCCATGGCCGTTCAAGGAATTCTTTATGCGCCTTATTACAGGGTGAAAATCTGGCATATCATTGCGGCAGCAGTGTGGACTCTTCATAATGATATCATCGACTATGTCTTTATGCAGTATCCGGTATATTCCAAACTGCATCTCTATATAAAAGAAATTGGCTATTTTACCTTCTGGTTAAGTGTGTTTTCTATATTTCTCTGCTGGTACTTCACCAGGAAAGTAGAAAGACGCAGTATTCATTTCTAGAATTTTAAGGTCTACTCTTGTCCAAGCCCTCATACAATTTATTAGTAGTTTGAGGGGGGACAAGTATGAAATTATTCAGATCGGTTTTTATGGCGATAATTCTTTTTATGATAAGTTCACCGTTTTATTCATCAGCTGAAGACCATTCATTATCAGAGCTGGATAACATTGCGGATGAAGCCTTGCAAATGACAAAATCGGCCAGGTTTGATGAAGCGAAACAGCTTTTACAATATTTTTCGGACAAGTTTGCCGAAAGGAACGCTAGAGATCGTTCATTCACCATGGATGAGCTGAGGATTCTCACTGTTGCACACGAAAGGGCCCTGCAGTCTCTCACTAATTCCTCTGAGACGCTGGAACAAAGAATTGATTCAGTGATTACCTTCAGGCTTGTTATGGACACCATTTCCTCACATCATCAGCCGTTATGGACGGAGATGGAAAAGCCGATTATGTCAGCTTTCCAACAAGTTCAAGATGCTGCAAGTACAGGGGACGCTGCAGAGTATCACTCTACATTGAACCAGTTCTTGACAAAGTACAGTATCATTCAGCCAAGTATCAAATTGGATATCCCTGTAGAGAAGGTTCAGCAGCTCGATTCAAGGATTACATTTATTGACCGTTATCGGAACGAAGCCGGTGACAGTGAAGAAACTATGAATGAGTTAAACACACTGGAAAGTGATTTGGAAGACTTGTTCAATGGATTGACTGAAGATGAAGCCGACCCTTCACTATGGTGGGTCATTACAACTACAGGAAGTATCATCATTCTTACATTATCTTATGTGGGCTGGAGAAAATATAGAGGGGAATCTCAACAGTCCAAGTCAGAAAGGCAAAAGGATTGACAACCATTTGAGCTGGAGATAAAATTTTAATAACTACAACTAGATGGAGGTTTGAAATGGGAGGAATAATCCTTTATTTCATATTAATTTCACTTATTCCAATCTTGGCAAGTATGAATGTTAAGAAGACATTCAAGAAATATTCCAAGGTTGCCACCACTTCAGGTATGACAGGTGCCGAGATGGCCCGCCGTATCCTGGATGCTAATGGACTGTATGATGTAAAGGTTGTGGAAGGCCGCGGTTTCTTAAGTGACCACTACAACCCTTCAACTAAAACAGTTGCTTTATCACCTGATAACTATCATGGGCATTCCGTTGCAGGTGCTGCTGTGGCTGCACATGAAGTAGGCCATGCCATTCAAGACGGCGAGAGCTACAATTTTCTGCGTTTCAGGCATGCCCTTGTCCCAGTTGCAAACATAGGCTCTAACCTTTCGTGGGTATTTATTTTGATAGGTATCTTTACCCAGCTTTCAGGAATGCTTCTATTAGGAATCGTCCTGATGGCAGCGGGTGTTCTATTCCAAGTGATTACACTGCCGGTAGAATTCAATGCATCGTCAAGGGCGATGAATCAAATTGTTTCTCTCGGATTAATTCGCAATGAAGAAGAGCGACATGCAAAAAAAGTTTTGAATGCTGCTGCTTTGACATATGTAGCTGCTGCAGCTGTTGCGATTATTGAACTGCTGCGTCTTGTCCTTATCTTCACAGGCATGCAGGGAGAAGAATAATAAAAAGTGCTTCCCGGCCGGGAAGCACTTTTTTAGTGTATTGATAAAATTCTTTTGTGGGACACCGCGTCTCGTTTCCGCCCCCCCCCAGGTTACCTAATGCTTTTTCCTTCTGAACATGTCTCTGGCGCGGCTGAACAGGAACGTGTTTTGCCGTTGCAGAAAGTGTTAATCCTCCAGAGGGTTTTTGTTGGCATCAAGCGTGAATCCTTCCCCTAATACATCATGTACAACCGTTACAGAGACGAAGGCGTGTGGATCGACAAAACTGATGATGTTCTTTAGCCGGACAATTTCATTTTTTCCAACAACACAGTACAATACATTCCGGTTTTCCTTTGTAAATGAACCATGGCCTTTAAGGACCGTTACGCCTCTGTCCATCTTTTCGTTAATCGTGTCGGCAATTTCTTCGTGCTTGTCTGAAATGATCATCGCCCCTCTCGCCGCATAGGCTCCCTCCTGCATGAAATCGATGACTCGTGCGCCTACAAATACAGCAACAAGAGTATACATGGCCTCCCTGTAGCCTAAGTATGTAATGAGGGAGACGGAGATAACCACAGCGTCAAAGATGAACATGGTTTTCCCCATGCTCCAGCCTACATATTTATGGACCAGTCTGGCGATAATATCAACTCCACCGGTCGTACCCCCATATCTGAAGATAATCCCGAGACCCACTCCGAGGAACGCTCCAGCAAACAAGGCTGCCAAGAATAAGTCTCCTTCTAAAGGTATGGTCATTTGATAACGCTGAAAAATCCATAGAAAAACAGAAAGACTAATGGTTCCTATGATAGTATAGTAAAAAGCGCGCCTGCCTAAAAACTTCCATCCAATAAAAAAGATAGGAATATTCAGCGCCAGGTTAGAATAAGAGGGATCAATGCCGGCAAGAAAATATAATAGCAATGTGATACCAGTAAAGCCGCCTTCTGCAAGTTCATTCTGAATGTTGAAATGGACAAGCCCAAATGCGAAAATGGCCGATCCCAATATGATGAAGAGTATGTTTTTGACCCTTAATCCGAATATCATTTTTAGTTTCCTCCAATCTTATGTATATAGGTGATAGTGCATTTCGCAAAAACAGTTTTATAAAGGAAGTTTTCGTTCGCCTGAGCATTTAAGGGGTAAATATTTCTATCGTCGTCTTCATAGGTTTGGCACCTATAATAGAGACTATGCACTGACTTATAACAGAGCAATTATATAGGAACGCATGAAAACTATCAATAAGGCTCTCTTCATAGTCGGGCACATTTTGAGCTGGTCTTATTTTGGGAGTGTTTTATAAGATGTTTTTTGATTTTTTCACTCACTTTTTCCCCCAACTGTTTGCGGAAAGTTGAGACGTAAATCAGCTGTCACATTCGGATAGCAATAATGCATACGATAGTTTAATTATTTGTCAAAAAACGATTCTTTAGCTAACATAAAATAAGAAATCAGCGAGGTGTTCAAATGGAAAAACTAAAAACAATTAAAGAGATGCAAGAGGAAGTTGATTCATACATAGGACAGTTTAAGGAAGGGTATTTCAGCCCTTTGGCGATGATGGCCAGATTAACGGAAGAAATGGGCGAGCTTGCAAGGGAAATTAACCATTATCATGGTGAAAAGCCAAAAAAGAAAACCGAGAAAGAAAATACGATTGAAGAAGAACTGGGCGATATTCAATTTGTTGTTACGTGTTTGGCCAATTCATTGGGCATTGATCTGGAACAAGCCCATAATAGAGTCATGAATAAATTCAACACTAGAGATAAAGACAGGTGGACACGAAAAGAGGAGGAACAAGACAATGGCACCAATTAAAGTAACAATAGCAGGTCCAAGAGGAAGGATGGGCACTGAAGCTGTAAAAATGGTACAGAACTCAGAAGGTTTCAAGTTAGTCAGTGTTCTCGACCATAAGAATAACGGGAAAAGACTTAGTGATTTAGAAGGATTTACAGGAACCGATGTACCCGTTTATTCGGATATAAAGGAATGTTTCCTGGCAGACACCCCCGATGTGCTCATTGATCTGACTATTCCCGAAACAGGGTACATACATACGAAAACAGCTTTGGAACATGGCGTAAGACCGGTTGTAGGTACAACAGGTTTTTCCTCTGACCAATTAGACGAACTGACGGACCTTGCCAAAGAAAAAGGGTTGGGCTGTATCATTGCACCGAACTTTGCGGTGGGCGCCGTATTAATGATGAAATTTTCTCAAATGGCAGCAAAATATTTTCAGGATGTGGAAGTTATTGAGCTTCACCATGATCAAAAGCTTGATGCACCTTCTGGGACAGCGGTGAAAACTGCTGAAATGATTGCTTCACAAAGAGAGCCTAAGGTCCAGGGCCACCCGGGTGAAAAAGAGACCATGGAAGGGGCCAGAGGAGCAGAATATGAAGGAATGCATATCCACAGTGTCAGGCTTCCCGGCCTGATTGCGCATCAGCAGGTCATGTTTGGGGCGGACGGACAGACCTTGACCATCCGTCATGATTCGTATAATCGGGCATCCTTCATGTCAGGAGTGAAAGTATGTGTTGAAACAGTCATGAAGCTTGATACGTTGGTTTATGGTTTGGAGAATATACTGGATTAATAAGGCTCTTTTCTAAAACTTTGTTGCTATTTACTATGAAATTCAAGAGAAATAACCATTCTGGTAACCAAGGAAGAAAGCCATCACCCTGTTCAGTTTGATAAGCCCTTCTGAGGGTAAAGTCCGGCCTTTTGGATTTTTCCGATAGCAACAATCTCTACAAAAACAGCGATTAATAAATACAGAGGCCAGGCATCATAAGCTGCCGGCTTCACTTCTAATAGCGAGGTGACCGTGTTGAACATTGCCTTAATTGCGCATGATAAGAAGAAAGATAATCTCATTCGTTTTGTTATAGCATTTAAAGAAACCTTCCAAAAACATAGTTTATACGCAACAGGTACAACGGGAAAAAGAATTAGCGAAGAAACAGGACTGGATATCCATCGGTTTAAATCAGGTCCGCTCGGCGGTGACCAGGAGATCGGAGCATTCATTGCCAATGATAAAATGGATGTAGTCATCTTTTTCCGTGACCCCTTGACGGCACAACCACACGAACCAGACGTATCAGCCCTTATCCGTCTATGCGATGTATATTCGGTTCCCCTGGCAACCAATATGGGTACAGCTGAAGTTCTTGTAAAAGGTCTTGAACGCGGGGATATTCAGTGGCGCGATATCGAGAAGGATAAGGGGTATGATGGCGATGGGAGTTGATATCCTGGCAATTGGTGCCCATTCCGATGATGTTGAAATCGGCATGGGCGGCACGCTGGCCAAATATGCCGGAGAAGGTAAGAAGATAGTGATCTGTGACTTAACAAGAGCTGAAATGTCCTCCAATGGTACACCGGATTTAAGGGAAAGGGAAGCCGAAGATGCTGCCTCCATCCTAGGTGTACAGGAACGCAGGAATGTCGGACTTCCTGACCGTGGATTATACATAACAAAAGAGTATATCGATGAAATTGTACGTGTGATAAGATTTTACAAACCAAAAGTGGTATTTGCTCCGTATGAAATTGACAGGCATCCCGATCATGGAAACGCTTCTGCTCTAGTCAAAGAAGCATTTTTCTCAGCAGGTATTCGAAAATACGGTGAAGACTCTTTGGGCAAGGCTCATAAACCGTCCGCCTTATATTTCTACATGATAAACGGTTTCCATAATCCAGATTTTGTCATAGATATTAACGATTACATAAAAACAAAATTAAAAAGCTTGCAAGCTTATCAAAGTCAATTTATCCGTTCAGAAGGAAGGGTGTCAACACCTTTGACTGAAGGGTATCTGGAGTCAGTTGAAGCAAGGGAGAGAATGATGGGGAAAACAGCAGGCCTGGTGTTTGCAGAAGGATTCCTTGCTCATCAAACTTTGATAGTCGACAAGGATTTATTAGGAGAGTAATTTATGAAATTAAAAATAGGGATCACCTGCTATCCGACAGTCGGAGGTTCCGGCGTTGTAGCTACGGAGCTTGGAAAGCTGCTGGCGGAAAGAGGTCATGAAATTCACTTCATCACCTCCAGTGTACCTTTCCGGCTGAATAAAATGTATCCAAATATTTATTATCATCAGGTCGAAGTGAACCAATATTCTGTCTTTCAACATGCCCCGTACGATATCGCCCTCGCTAATAAAATGGCAGTTGTGGCGAGAAGGGAGGAGCTGGACATACTGCATGTTCATTATGCTGTCCCCCACGCAGTTTGTGCAATACTAGCGAAGCAAATGGCGGATACGGATCTGAAAATTGTAACCACACTTCATGGTACGGATATTACTGTATTGGGATACGATCCTTCTTTAACTGAGGCCATCCGCTTTGGAATCGAACAGTCCGATCATGTCACGGCGGTATCACATGCACTTGTGGATCAAACCCACAGCTTGATAAAACCTGATAAGGATATTGAAACGGTCTATAATTTTATAGACGAACGGGTTTATCGCAAAGTGGACTCAGAGCATTTGAAAAAAGAATACGGAATCCTGCCTCATGAAAAAGTCATCATTCACGTTTCCAACTTCAGGGCTGTCAAAAGAGTAGAGGATGTTGTGCAAGCATTCAGCAGAGTATCAGAACATGTTCCCTCTAAACTGCTGTTGGTCGGTGATGGGCCTGAAATGACAGTCATATGTCAGCTGGTAAAAGAACTTGGCCTTAAAGATAAGGTCCTCTTCCTGGGGAAACAAGACAGCCTGGAAGAACTCTATTCAATGAGTGACTTGATGCTCTTATTGTCACAAAAAGAAAGCTTTGGTCTTGTGGCATTGGAAGCAATGGCCTGCGGAGTACCGTGTATCGGGACTGATATTGGCGGAATACCTGAGGTGATTGAGAACGGAGTCAATGGATATATCTGTCCTCTTGGGGATGTCGGAACAGTATCGGAAAAGGCGGTATCACTGTTGACATCAAAGGAACTTTACAAGGAGCTCTCTGATAATGCACTGAGTACGGCCAGGACAAAATTTCATTGGAGCAAGATAGTCGATCAATATGAACAAATATACAGGAAGCTTGCAACTGAAAGATAGGTGATGAAGATGCTTCCAACTCTTTTTAAACAGGCCCTTCCTGTTTTGGAAAAACTGGAAGACGCTGGTCATCAAGCCTTTTTCGTCGGTGGAGCAGTCAGGGACCTTCTATTAAACAGACCGACCAGTGATATTGATATTGCCACCTCAGCTCTTCCTGAAGAGGTCAAGGAAGTCTTTCCTAAAACGATTGATGTAGGGATTGAACATGGCACTGTTGTGGTTATCACCAATGGGACTCCTTATGAAGTTACAACTTTTCGCAGTGAAGAGGAGTACAAAGACCATAGAAGGCCCGAATCTGTGACCTTCATAAAGTCATTGAAGGAAGATTTGCAAAGGCGGGACTTTACAATCAATGCCATTGCAATGGACCGATCAGGCACAATCCATGACCCGTTCGGTGGAGAGGCAGACATCAAAGCAAAAGTGATCAGAACAGTCGGGTCGGCAGATGAACGGTTTAAAGAGGATGCCCTAAGGATGATGAGAGCCGTCCGTTTTATGGCACAACTGGATTTTGAGATGGAGAACGAAACTTTTGACAGTATTACAAGAAACGGAAGCACCCTTAGATACATAGCTGTAGAAAGGCTGTCTTCAGAATTTGAAAAGCTCCTGGGCGGCAGATATAAAAAAGCATCCTTTGAGACTTTAAATGAAACGAAGCTATATCAATTCTTGCCTGGTTTAAAGGGTAATGTAGTGAAAATGGCTGCAGAACTTCAGATTAACCATCTTACAAATGAACAAATGTGGCTTCTCCTCTGTTATTGGTCAAAGGAAGACAACCCCTTCATGGAACAGTGGAGGCTGCCTTCCAAGAAGTTAAAATACATTTCAAGGGCTGCGGCGTTTCTTGCTGACAGGATGAACCGGCCTTGGAATTTGTACAGCCTTTATCTGGCGGGGCTTTCAACTGCACGGGATGTAGAGGAGGTATATCATGTCCTCAAACAACTTAACCCGCCAGACGCAAGAAAACTTGAGGATATGTATGGTAAATTGCCGATTAAAGACCGATCTGAGTTGGCGGTCTCCGGTAATGATCTTATGGAGTGGACTGGAAAAACGGGAGGTCCCTGGATAAAAGAGACCATTGAAAGAATTGAAAAAGCGGTCATTCTGGGTGAAGTTCCTAATAAAAAAACAACCATAAGGGAGTGGTCAGGGCTTTGCAATCACCTATAAGGAAAAAGTTAATGGATGCATTCATGGATGCCAACGGAAAGTTTTTGTCCGGACAAACCTTGGCTGATATTGCCGGCTGCTCTCGTACAGCAGTATGGAAGCATATCGAAGAGCTTAGAAAAGAAGGCTTTGAATTTGAAGCGGTAAAAAAAAGGGGCTACAGAATCGTGAAAGCACCGGACAGGGTCAGTGAGGAAGAAATCCATCCAGGGTTAAGGACAAGGTCTATAGGAAGAGTGATAAAGTACATTGAATCGGTCCCTTCTACACAGAAAATTGCTCATACACTTGCTCAAGAAGGGGCAGAAGAAGGCACTGCTGTCATAGCCGAAGAACAGACAGAGGGAAGAGGCAGACTTTTGAGAAGCTGGCACTCACCAAAAGGTACGGGAATTTGGATGAGCATCATCCTTAAGCCTCAACTGCCCCCTCAAAAAGCTCCCCAATTTACCCTCATTGCTGCAGTTGCAGTAGTACAAGCTATTGAGGAGATATGCGGGCTAAGCCCTGAAATTAAATGGCCAAACGACATCTTGCTGAATGGAAGGAAAGTGACAGGAATCCTGACAGAGCTTCAAGCTGAAGCAGATAAAATCAATTCAATCATTATAGGGATCGGCATGAATGTCAATCAGAAGGCGGATGACTTTCCGGAAGAACTCCAATCCATTGCCACCTCTTTGTCTCTGGAGAAGTCAGAGAAGATATCGAGGGTGAAGCTTATCCAGAGAGTAATGGAAAAGCTGGAGCTGTATTATGAAATATACATGGATAAAGGCTTTACTCCAATAAAGTTGCTTTGGGAAAGTTACGCCATCAGTATCGGCAGAAAAATCACGGCAAGAACCATCACCGGCAGCATACACGGAAAAGCTCTTGGCATCAATGAAGATGGTGTCTTAAGGATTGAAGATGAAGAGGGACAGATTCATGAAGTTTATTCAGCAGATATTGAATTAAGGTGAAAACGTTTTCTTCACAGCGATTTTTCTATTGAATCACACGTTGATTTGTTATACTCTTTTAGTGAAGGGCGGTATCCATGTCGAACTGCACCATTTACTCATAATTGAATAAAGAACACTGAAATTCTGCCTTGATCCATATGGACAGGGACGGAGGGTCGAAACTTCAATATGAACTTAACGGGATCCCTCTGCCTTATTTGAGGGATCCCTTTTTGTCGGGGTGCTTTCGCGAATTTGTCAAAACAAGCTTTGCGAAGGACTCCTATACTGATACGTGTTTCGCCGCCTCTGATTAAAAAGGAGGAATCGAAAATGAAAAACACAGCTGATTTTATCAAAATGAAAAAAGAAAATGAAAAGATCTCCATGGTTACTGCCTATGATTATCCTTCTGCCAAACTTGCCGAAAAAGCCGGCCTGGATATGATTCTGGTAGGGGACTCCTTGGGGATGGTCGTCCTGGGCTATGACTCTACTGTAGCCGTGACACTGGAGGATATGATCCATCATACAAAGGCGGTCAGAAGAGGGGCACCTGATACTTTCATTGTCACTGACATGCCGTTTATGACTTACCACCTCTCAAAGCGTGATACACTGCAGGCAGCAATGGAAATCGTTCAAAAAAGCGGAGCTCATGCCCTCAAGGTCGAAGGAGGAGGCACGGTAGTCGACACCATTGAAGACCTGACAACAGCAGGTATTCCAGTTGTCGCCCATCTCGGACTGACACCTCAGTCGGTTGGAGTGCTGGGAGGATATAAAGTGCAAGGGAAAACAGCCGAGGCAGCCGCCAAACTAATGGAAGAGGCTAAACGATGCGAAGAAGCGGGTGCATTTGCCATAGTGGTGGAATGCATTCCACGTCAGCTTGCTGCTGAAGTCGCAAAGAGTGTCGATATCCCCATTATTGGTATAGGAGCAGGGAGCGAGACGGATGGCCAGGTCCTTGTCTTCCACGATATTATGACCTATGGGGTCGAAAGGATTCCAAAGTTCGTTAAAAAATATGGTGATTTTAATGAAATAGCAGCGGCTGGGCTCGAACATTACCATAAAGAGGTCAAAGAGGGTAGCTTTCCTGAGATCGGCCACACATTCACTATGAAAGAAGAAGAACTTCTTTCGTTGTACGGAGGAACCAAATAAATGCAGAAGTTTACGAAAATCTCCTCGATCCAGGAGTTCCTGTTAACGGAAAAACGGAAAGGCAAAAAGATAGGGTTCGTCCCCACCATGGGTTTTCTTCATGAAGGCCACCTAACACTTGCTAAAGAGGCGCGCAAGGAAAATGATATTGTGGTGATGAGTATTTTTGTCAACCCTTTGCAGTTCGGACCTAATGAAGATTTTGAAAGTTATCCGCGAAACCCTGATAAAGACTCCGAACTTGCCGAGTCAGTTGGAGTCGATGTGCTTTTTCTACCTGAAGCCGAAGAAATGTACTCCGGTTCGTCCGTTACAATGCATGTAACCGAGAGGACGGATGTCCTATGCGGCAGAAAAAGGGAAGGGCATTTCGATGGAGTGGTCACCGTAGTGTCCAAGCTTTTCAATATAGTAGGACCTGATAGGGCATATTTCGGTCTGAAAGATGCACAGCAGGTAGCCGTCATTGAAGGCCTTGTGAAAAGTCTTAATTTCCCGGTTGAGATTGTCAGGGTCCCAACTGTAAGGGAGGAAGACGGATTAGCGAAAAGCTCAAGGAATGTGTACCTGTCTGAAGAAGAAAGGGCTGAAGCACCAGTATTATATAGCAGCCTGAAAGATGCACTAACCCTTATTGCCGAAGGAGAGTCCAATCCGGAAGCTGTCATATCACATATTCAAAACCGGATTTCTGAGGAAACGACCGGGATCGTAGATTATATTGAAATCTATTCTTTTCCGGAATTAAAGGAGATTCCGAGAGTACAGGGCGAGGTAATCATTGCACTGGCAGTAAAATTTCAAAAAGCCCGTCTGATCGATAATATAATCATCAAGAAAACCCAGGAGGAGAAAACGTATGTTTAGAACGATGATGAGTGGAAAAATCCATAGAGCGACAGTGACAGAAGCGAACTTGAACTATGTTGGAAGTATTACGATAGACCAGGACATTCTTGACAGTGTCGGAATGCTTCCGAACGAAAAGGTTCAGATCGTCAATAATAACAACGGTGCAAGACTTGAGACGTATATCATTCCTGGTGAGCGCGGAAGCGGGGTATTCTGCTTGAATGGTGCAGCAGCAAGGCTTGTGCAGCCGGGGGATGTGATCATTGTCATCTCTTATAAACTAGTGCCGGAAGAAAAAGTCCATAGTCATGTACCAAAAGTGGCGATTATGGATCAAAATAATAAAATCGTTGAGATGCTGGGAACAGAACCCGAAGCAACTGTATATTGACCATTGATAAAGCGGGTGAACTTTCACTCGCTTTTTTATTGTCTATCAGTCTCCTAGTCCTGTTACACGATGTAAGGGGTGGACGAGACAGGGAAAATTAGGGGTAGTATGCAGCCGAGAAAATTTTTCCTATAATCTTCAATTTAGTTATACCAAATTCAATTGCTGACGTGCGCGCAGTACTTCATTTGGATCAGAACCACAAAATGAGACCCCGCGCGTGGTGCGCGCAGTACTTCATTTGTGACGGAACCACGAAATGATCCCCTGCGCGTGGTGCGCGCAGTACTTCATTTGGATGAAAACCACGAGATGATACCCCGCGCGTCGTCCGCCCAATACTTCATTTGGATCAGAACCACAAAATGAGACCCCTGGGGTGGTGCGCGCAGTATTTCATTTGGATGAAAACCACGAGATGATACCCCGCGCGTCTTCCGCACAATACTTCATATGGATCAGAACCACAAAATGAGACCCCGCGCGTGGTGCGCGCAGTACTTCATTTGGATGAAAACCACGAGATGATACCCCGCGCGTCTTCCGCGCAGTACTTCATTTGTGACGGAACCACGAAATGATCCCCTGCGCGTGGTGCGCGCAGTACTTCATTTGGATGAAAACCACGAGATGATACCCCGCGCGTCTTCCGCGCAGTACTTCATTTGGATGAAAACCACGAGATGATACCCCGCGCGTCTTCCGCGCAGTACTTCATTTGGATGAAAACCACGAGATGATACCCCGCGCGTCTTCCGCGCAATACTTCATTTGGACCAGAACCACAAAATGAAACCCCGCGCGTCATGCGCGCAGTACTTCATTTGGATGAAAACCACGAAATGATCCCCTGCGCGTCGTCCGCCCAATACTTCATTTGGGACGGAACCACAAAATGAGACCCCGCGTAGTTCATAGAAAAACCCCTTCAGGTATCATTCCTCACCTGCTCAAACTCAAAGGTTTTTGGAATGTTTCCCTGAAGGGGAGTCTAACATATGTGTTGGCCGCTTAATTATTTTACTACTCTTACTTCACTGTCGGGAAACCAAAGCCGGATGCTATATCATCACCCTGGGATGCATGTAAGCCTCCCAGTATATCGTTAGCTTTCGCTCTGTTTTGCAGTTCTAATCTCAAGTCAGAGTTTGATAGAGAAGGGTTCTGGGCCCAAATTTTTGCAGCAAGACCTGAGACGTGCGGCGTGGCCATTGAGGTGCCGCTGATTGTATTGTAATTTCCGTCATTCCACGTAGACAGGATATCGCGGCCAGGACCGGATACTTCTACGTCCTGTTCACCGATAACATAGTCCCCGTCTGTTGCAGGGTTGCCTCTGGAAGAAAAATCAGCAATGCGGTATGTTCCATTTTCGAAAGTATTCTCGAGTGCAGCCACGGCGACTGCTTCTTTCAGCCCGCCTGGATATCCAATTGTGTTTTCGTCAGGACCAGAGTTTCCAGCTGCCGCAACCACAAGAGTTCCGTTTGTGTTAGCATATTTTACTGCCTCGGAAATAAGTTCATCTTTACCGTCTGAACCAAGAGACATGGAAATGACCAAATTCACTCCAAGACGCTTGCTTTCGTCAGAAGCATGGCGGATGGCAGCAGCTATGTCGTCAGAGAAGCCCATTCCTGTGTCCCCTAAGACTTTGTAAGCCCAAAGTTTGGATTGGGGTGCAACTCCGTAAATTCCTGTGCCTGCATCTCCGCCATCTGCAAGGACACTTCCTGCAACATGTGTTCCGTGACCATGTAAATCTGAACAGCTCCCATTTTTCAAAGGAACTAGAAGTCCGGTAAAGTCCTTACACTGTTCCGCATTATTTTCTAAATCTTGGTGGTTGGTTTTTACTCCAGTGTCTAATACCGCTACGCGGATATTTTCACCGCCGCTGGTTGCTTGAATGGTGGGATCCTCGTACATTGCCTCGATGCCCCATGGTGTTTGGTCAGTAGGAGATACAGATTTATTTGAGCTTCCTGGAAGCACAAGTTGTACCTGTGACACTTTTTGAACAGATAGATTTTTATTCTTTTGAAGAGCTTCATATTGGCTTTGTGTCACAGTTGTAGAAAATGTCTCCTCATCGAGATCCCATCTTGAACCATACTTGTTCTTTGCTTCTTTTTTGAAATTGCTTTTTTCAGATTGTATGTACACTCTGAATTTTTCCTGGCCTTTATCCGCCTCCTGAGCCTTTTCTGCTGCCTGCACCCCGAAGGAAGGAGAAATTAAAGCGGCTCCCAAAAGAAGGGTCCCTAAGAATTTCGAAGATTTTTTCATGTACAACATCCTTTCTTGAAAATGATTTAATATTTTGTATTTTCGTGCAACTAAAACTTAGCAGAATATTTTTAAGTTTAAAAGAGGACTAAGAGCATGATGGTAATCGAACACGAATGATTAGAAGTAAGAATCTTTAAAGATTTCTAGGATAAAGGTATAGTCCTTATCCTTAATTTGGATATTTACTCACACATTTTTGCCCTTCTATATTTTGGAAGAAGCAAGACATTAATCCTACAGAAATGACATAAAAAGGCATATTCTTTTGGGCATATGATTGAAATGGGAGTGACTGGTTGGGATTTTGTAGAGGTATTCTATATAAGTGGATAAAATAAGAGTTTAGTGGTGAAGCTTTCATACTTGTTGATTCACTAAATTTCTACTCGAAATGGTCGATTGAAACAGTATTTCTACTCGCTCCCTTCTGGCTCTGCTGCAAGGAATTATGGTACACTTGTGAAGATAAAGAGAGAAGACAAAGGCTGTGTGATTTTATGGTACCTCATAAAATAGTTGTAGTGGATTTGGAGACTACAGGAAATTCCCCGAAAAAAGGGGATAAAATTATTCAATTAGCTGCAATGGTGGTCCAAGGAGGAACTGTTGTAGATTCGTATACGACATTTGTGAATCCCGGCATTAGCATTCCTTCTTTTATTGAGGAACTGACAGGGATCAACGATGAAATGGTGAAAGATGCCCCTGAATTTTCCGAAATTGCTCCAAAGGTTCTGGAGTTGCTGGACGGGGCTGTTTTTTGTGCACATAATGTTTCCTTCGATTTGGGATTTTTACAGTCTGAATTAGAAGAGGCCGGGTATAATCCTTTTTCCGGCCCTTCTTTTGATACTGTTGAGCTGGCGAAGATTACGCTGCCGACTGCTGACAGTTATAAACTGACTGAACTATCGGACAGGTTCTCGTTGAACCATAGCCGGCCTCATCAGGCAGATAGTGATGCACTGGTAACGGCTGAGCTTTTAATTTATTTTATAGAAGTATTGACAAAGCTTCCTCTCGTGACGCTTGAACAACTGGAGAAGCTCTCAGCTTGGCTTAAAAGTGACTTGTCCATGCTGTTTTCCAACATTCTTGCTCATAAACGGAAGTCAGTACCTGATATCCACCCTGAACTTGAAGTATTCAGGGGGATTGCATTGAAAAGGAAAGAGGATCTGCCGCAGTCTGGCTATGAAAAATCCGCATTACCCTTTCCAGCAGGAGAAGAGGATAAAAAGGCACTGTTATCCTCTGCCATAGCGGAATTTGAAAAAAGAGATGGCCAGTATTTGATGATGGATAAAGCGTATGAAGCAATGACAGCCAATAAGCATTTGATCATCGAAGCAGGGACCGGAGTTGGGAAATCCTTGGGGTACCTGCTCCCCGCTGTCTATTACAGTAAACAAAAAGGTGTTCCCGTTGTAGTGAGTACTTATACGATTCAGCTGCAGGAGCAATTGCTTGAGAAAGAAATTAACTTCCTTCGGGGGATGATTGATTTCCCTTTTCACGCAGTACTTCTGAAAGGCAAGAATCACTATTTGAATTTGTTTAAGTTTGAACAGTCATTGACAGAAGAAGATAATCATTACGATATCGCCATTACAAAAATGCAGATTCTCGTCTGGTTGACTACAACTGAAACCGGCGATGTGGATGAACTGAACCTGAGCAGCGGGGGAAGATTATTCTGGAACAGGATCAGGCATGATGGATGGCATATCAAGAAAGACCCCTGGATCGGAAAGGACTTCTATCTTCATGCCCGCAATATGTCCAAAAAAGCGGACTTAATCATTACCAACCATTCAATGCTCCTGGCCGACCTTGTCAGCGATAGAAAGTTGCTGCCTCCGTATGATACCGTCATTATCGATGAAGCCCATCATCTGGAGAAATCAGCACGTACACATTTTGGGAAAGTTATTGATTACCTGTCTGCCAAGTTTGTCATCGGTCAATTAGGAGCGTTGGACCATAAACAGCTGTATCATAAGTTAGAAAATATGCTGGAGAAATATTCTATTAAATCAGATCTCCATTCGTTTGAGTTAGATCAGATTGTACATGATTTTTATAGAGAAATTGAGGAATGCTTTTCAGTCATCACTTCTCTTTTCCTAAAACACTCAAATAGGAGGAAAGGAATTCAGAAAATCCAGATGCGGCTGACTCATTCGCTGCTTACCTCATCGGAGTGGTTGCCGGCAGTCATGAGTGTTGAAAGAGTAATCTCTGCCATGAAAAAAATTGAAACGGAAATGGACAGCCGTTTGCGTAAGATGAAAGAGAAGGAGAATGCTCTTGATGACTCTGAGAAAGCATCATTAGAGGAATTCTACAGTTTCATAGTGGAATGGAGCGAGTTGAGGTCAAATTTCCGGGATGTGTTTGTATCACCATCGGAAAAAGACGTCATTTGGCTGGAAGGCGATTTACGCTCTCTGCCAAACAGTCTGATGATTCAGTCTCAGCTGGCATCTGTAGGAGAGAAGTTAAACAATTCGTTTTTTAGTGAAAAGAAATGTGTGATTATGACTTCAGCTACCTTGACTGTGCAAAATTCATTCAAATACTACCAAGACGAATTGGGACTATCCAGTCAGGACGTGGACACTGTCCGAATTTCCTCTCCCTTTCAGTATAACGAAATGACAAAGCTGTTCATCCCAACAGATGTCCCTGAGATTCAAAATGTCTCGCTGGATGAATATGTAGAGTCGATAGCAGCACATTTGATAGGTGTGGCACAAGCCACGAAGGGAAGGATGCTCGTCCTGTTCACTGCCTATGATATGCTGAGAAAAACCCATGACCTTATGAAAGACAGTGGTCTTCTTGAAGACTTTGTACTAATGGCACAAGGGATTTCCAGTGGAAGCAGGACCAGGCTGACAAAGAATTTTCAGCGGTTTGATAAGGCCATTCTTTTCGGGACAAGCAGCTTCTGGGAGGGTGTGGATATTCCCGGGGAAGACTTGTCCTGCCTTGTCCTTGTTCGGCTGCCTTTTTCCCCGCCTGATGAACCGGTGGCCCAGGCTAAAAGTGAGCTTCTAAAGAATGAAGGGAAAAATCCATTTTCTCATTACTCACTCCCTGAAGCGATCCTGCGTTTTAAGCAGGGAGTTGGCAGACTGATAAGACGAAGTACTGACAGGGGAATCGTCATCGTATTTGACAGGCGGATCATCACTGCAAGATACGGGAAGGCCTTCCTGGACTCGATTCCGGACATGCCTGTAAGACAGGGAGAGCTGCATGATATGGTGGAATTGATTGAAGATTGGCTTTGACTTCTATAGTGTTTTTTATCCGGCAAGTCCTTTATTACCGGATAAATTTTCATGATTAACGTACTCTATATGTAGAAGTGTAATGGGGAGGTATGTTCGTCATGAGACGCTTAATAATGACATTCCTGCTGCTGATGTTTTTTCTGTCTTCAGAAGGGAATATAATAGCAGCTGATCCGCAGGTGGATCTAAAGCTGAAACCTGACGAGTTTGCTCTTTCTTTTCTGCCGTTTGCCAAAGGTGAAGTTGCCGTCATCCACCTCCCAGAGGGAATCAACTACCTGGTCAACACAGGAGAAAGTACAGAGTTGAAGGATCTGGAGTCAATCTTAAATAAGTACGGTGTGCAGAAAATCAAGGGAGTCCTGGTCACTGACCCTAAAGAATATCATCCGGAATCACTTAAAGTAATCACCGAAAAGTGGGGAGTAGAGGAGATCCTGACAGGCTCCAAGCTTGCGGAAGGGTTTTTCATTCCTGGCCTCAATATCCGTTCGTTGGTCAAAGGTGAAAAACTTCCATTGAATCAAGAGGTTGCCATTGACATAATGTATGAAGGAAATCAGGCGAATGAAGGGCTCGACTTCACAGTTACAGCATTGCCTCATCGTTTTTTATGGCTTAGTTCACATTCAAGGATTGCGGAAGATTCTCTAATCAATGAACAATTGAATGATGTAAATATATTGAAAGTTCCTTTATATGATAAAACGGAACTTTTATCGGAAAGGCTGTTGAATCATATTGATCCTCAGACAGCCATTTTTTACCGTGAGAAGAAAAAGTATATAAATACGGACTTGCTCGAATTGTTTCATGAAAGCTGGATTGATGTTTATTTCACGGGACAACATGGACTTATCACCATAAAATTCAATGAAAATAATTACGAAGTCATTACCTTTCCCGAAGAGAACCAGGTGCTTGGATAGTAAAAAAAGTGAAGAGAGGACTGCTTAGACAGCCCCCGGAAGAAATGTGTGTGGTTTAGAATTATTTTTGTTTGATTGTGTTCGGATCAGGCTTAAATGCTGTTATAATGGGTAATGGTTCTACTGTTATTGTGTCTTAATCCATGTTCAATATTAGTAACAATTTTTGTGATGTAAGGGGGAATTTCTTTGGAAAGCAAAATTGAAGTATTATCAACAGTTAAGATCCAGCATTCACCTGACTTTTATAAAGTGGTCGATGCTCTAAATCGTACATTGAAAGAAAGAGACCTGATGTTCGGCCTTGCTTTGGATCCTGAGGACCAGGAGCAGGCAATCTTTACAATATATCGTACATAAAGAAGTGATGAAATGAAAAAAACCATATTTTTTGTCGTACTACTGACGATTGTGATTATAGGTTCTATGATTGCCGTTTTCTTAAATGCCAGATCGCCTGTGAATGAAAAGGCGGAGGTTGCTTTACAAAGGGCACAATCGGAAACGGAGATTGCCTCCACCGAAGATGTTTCCCTCTACAACGGAAAGAATTCCTATGTGGTCATCACCGGAGAAAATACTTCCGGCGAAAAAATCATCGTTTGGGTCCCGGAAAAAAAAGAAGCCGAAATTATTGTGAAAAAATGGGCGGATGGCATCTCGAAAGAAGCCGCAATTAATAAACTGAATGATGAAAACGATGTAAATGAAATCCTCTCTGTCAAACTGGGCATGGAGAGCGTCGGTCCAGTTTGGGAGCTGACATATCTGGATGAAAACGAGCATTTAAACTATTATTATCTTCTCTTTGAGACCGGTGAATGGTGGAGAAAGATAGAAAATCTTTAAAGGAGGAAATGTGGATGAAATGGGAATTAGCGGAAAGGGTCAGTGCGTTAACACCTTCAACAACCCTGGCCATTACAGCAAAAGCAAAAGAAATGAAGTCCAAAGGCATCGATGTAATCGGGCTTGGAGCAGGAGAGCCTGACTTCAATACACCGGAACATATTATATCTGCTGCTGCGGCTTCAATGAGAGAAGGGCATACAAAATACACTCCTGCTGGAGGACTTGCTGGATTAAAGGATGCCATCATCAATAAATTTAAAAATGACCAAGGTATTTCTTACGAGCCCTCGGAAGTGATTGTCACAAGCGGTGCAAAACATGCCTTATACACACTCTTCCAGGTCCTTCTTAATGAAGGAGATGAAGTCATTATCCCAACACCTTACTGGGTAAGCTACCCTGAACAAGTGAAACTTGCAGGAGGCAATCCTATATTCATTGACGGCAGGGAAGAGAATGAATACAAAATTACTCCTGAGCAATTAAAGGAAGCAGTTACAGATAAAACAAAAGCCGTTATCTTCAATTCTCCAAGCAACCCGACAGGTATGCTTTACAGCAAGGAAGAGCTGGAAGCAATAGGGCAGGTCTGCCTGGAGAAAAATATCCTCATCGTGTCAGATGAGATCTATGAAAAGTTAGTATATGAAGGTAATGCCCACGTTTCGATTGCAGAGATCTCTCCTCAGTTGAAAGCACAGACTGTCGTCATCAACGGCGTTTCCAAGTCTCATTCAATGACAGGGTGGAGGATTGGTTATGCAGCTGGTGATGCAAAGATCATTAAAGCAATGACGAACCTGGCAAGCCATTCTACCTCTAATCCGACAACTACATCTCAGTACGGATCGATTGCGGCCTATGAGGGGACACAGGAGCCTGTTGAAGAAATGAGAAGAGCTTTTGAAGAAAGGTTGAACATTGTCTTTGAAAAGTTGAATGCCATTCCAGGATTCAATTGCTTAAAGCCGCAAGGAGCATTCTATCTTTTTCCTAATGTGAAGGAAGCGGCTCAGTTGAGCGGGTATGAGTCAGTTGATTCTTTTGTCAAAGCCCTGCTTGAAGAGGCTGAGGTTGCTGTCATTCCAGGCTCTGGATTTGGCTCTCCTGATAACATACGGTTGTCATACGCCACTTCACTTGACTTATTTGAAAAGGCGTTAGAGAGAATGCACTCTTTTGTCAATCAAAAAATCGAAGAGTCGAAATAAGCAGGATAACCGGCGGCAGCCATTGGCTGCTGCCGTAAACTGCTGCCATGGAGGCAGCGTTTCTTTGTTGCCTGGGTATGTCGGGAAATGTATAATAAAAACAAATTGATACATAAGTGTGTTGAGTTTTTGGAGGGAATAAAGTGAAAACAACAATTGCAGAAGTAAGTAAGCATGTTGGAGAAGAAGTGACCATCGGCGCATGGCTTGCGAATAAAAGGTCAAGTGGAAAGATCGCTTTCCTTCAACTAAGAGATGGTACAGGCTTCATTCAAGGTGTAGTCGTAAAGAGTGAAGTGGAAGAAGAAATCTTCCAAAAAGCCAAATCCATTACACAAGAGACATCTTTATATGTAACTGGTGTCATTCAGGAGGATAGCCGTTCTCCTTTCGGATATGAAATGCAGGTGAAAGGTATCGAGGTCATTCATGAATCTGTAGACTATCCGATTACACCAAAAGAACATGGAACTGAATTCTTGATGGACAATCGTCATTTATGGCTCCGGTCCCGCCGCCAGCATGCGGTGATGAAGGTGAGAAATGAAATCATCCGTGCGACATATGAATTCTTCAATAAAGAAGGATTCGTGAAAGTGGACCCGCCAATCCTGACAGGAAGTGCTCCAGAAGGGACTTCAGAGCTTTTCCATACGAAGTACTTCGATGAAGATGCCTACCTGTCCCAAAGTGGTCAATTATACATGGAAGCAGCGGCCATGGCTTTAGGGAAAGTATTCTCTTTCGGTCCGACATTCCGTGCCGAAAAGTCTAAAACACGCCGTCATCTTATTGAGTTCTGGATGATTGAGCCTGAGATGGCCTTTTACGAGCATGAAGACAGCCTGAAAGTGCAGGAAGAATATGTGTCCCATATCGTTCAGTCTGTACTCGAAAATTGCAAATTGGAACTGGAAAGGCTCGGACGTGATACAGCCAAGCTTGAAAATATCAAGACACCGTTCCCGCGTATCACTTACGATGATGCAATCGAATTCCTTAAGGAAAAAGGATTTGATGATATTGAGTGGGGAGACGACTTTGGGGCTCCGCACGAGACTGCAATTGCAGAAAGCTATGACAAACCCGTGTTCATCACTCATTACCCAACGTCATTGAAGCCATTCTACATGCAGCCTGATCCAAATCGCGAGGATGTTGTGCTGTGTGCCGACTTGATCGCTCCAGAAGGCTACGGAGAAATCATCGGAGGTTCCGAGCGTCTGCATGATCACGAAATCCTAAGCCAGCGCATCAAGGAACACGATCTTGATCCGGAAGCTTACAAGTGGTATCTGGAATTACGTAAATACGGTTCTGTGCCTCACTCCGGATTCGGACTTGGATTGGAAAGAACAGTGGCATGGATCAGCGGCGTCGAGCACGTACGCGAATCCATCCCATTCCCAAGATTATTGAACCGTCTCTATCCTTAATCTTTAATAAAAAACGACTGTCTTGTGCTTGGGCCAAGGCAGTCGTTTTTATCTTGATGGATTTTACTACGGTTATAAGTGTTTGGATTTTATTAATCCTCTAGGACGGCTTTACGGGGTTGTAAAGGACGATAGTGAGTCGATTTTAGAAGTTAACGACCTATAGCGGGGTTGTAAAGGACAATAGTGGGTCGAATTAGAAATTACCGACCTATAGCGGAGTTGTAAAGGACGATAGCGAGTCATATTAGAAAATACGTCCTATAACCGTCTTGTAGAGGGACGATGGAGAGTCGTTTAAGAAAGGCTCCATCGGTCAGCGCCTAGCGGATTTCAGGCTCCTTTCTTACGATAAGTCAACAAGTTCATTTCCTTGCCGCGTCCCAAAAGGAACTTAGAAAAAAATCGGCTTCTGGTTTTTTTTTCTGTCATAAACTTTTCTGAGTTTTAATGTATTCTTGGCCAATAGGAAATGAACATCGACTCCCTATGTTCGTAGTGTTTCCTTTATCTCATCCAGGAGCCCTACAATCCGTACGGCGCTGGACGGCCGTTTGTGCTTTTGATTTTACTTTGTAGTCTTTTCCATGTTCAGTGTTTCTTTCATCATGATATACTAATATAGAGGTGGGCGTATAATGGATTATAAACAACTGATGGTCAGCTGGATGGAAGAGGGTACTGTAAGCATCCCTCAACTTCTGCTTTCCAATTATCATAAACTTGGGTTGAGTGAATCAGATTTTGTTTTGCTGCTTCAAGTCTTTTCTTTTATTGAAAAAGGCAACGACTTTCCTACTCCTGAAGAACTTTCCTCCAAAATGAGTTTCTCCAGTGAAGAGTGTTCATCTATTCTCAGAAGGCTTGTTCAGAACCAATTTATTGCCATAGAAGAAGGGCATTCACAGAGTGGAATCCTTTATGAGAAATATTCATTGAAACCGTTATGGACCAAACTTGCTGAGTTTGTAATGTCAGAAAGTAAATCAGACAGCATGGAAAAAACGCGTCTTGATGAAACAGATCTTTATACTGTTTTTGAGCAAGAGTTCAGCCGGCCGCTATCACCGTTGGAATGTGAAACGCTTGCTATGTGGGTAGACCAGGACGAACATAATGCGGTCATTATTAAGGCGGCATTACGCGAAGCTGTCATTTCCGGCAAGCTCAATTTTCGGTACATTGACCGGATTTTGTTTGAATGGAAAAAGAACGGTGTGAAAACCATTGAGCAGGCCAAAAAGCATGGGGAGCGATTCAGGCCTCACCAAAAAGTGCAGTCTGCACCTCAATCTTCGCAATCGGATAAGAAAACTGTACCGTTTTATAATTGGCTTGAGCAGTAATTGTTCAGGAAGTCAGCTAAGAAGGAATGTCACGATGGATGTGGCATTCCCTGTTTTTAATGATGTAATATAGGGGAATACATACTTAATATAAACAAAATAGTAGTGGTGAATAATTATGTTGAACAAAAGTCAAATCGAGTATTGCCTGACGGAAATGGAAAAGATGTTTCCTGATGCTCATTGTGAATTGAATCATCGTAATCCGTTTGATTTGGTAATCGCTGTCCTGTTATCAGCACAGTGCACAGATGTGCTGGTCAATAAAGTAACGAAAACGCTGTTTGAAAAATATAAGACACCGGAAGACTATCTTGCAGTCAGTCTGGAAGAGCTTCAACAGGATATACGTTCAATCGGCTTATACAGAAATAAGGCAAAGAACATTAGAAGCCTTTGTGAAATTCTCTTGGAAGAATATGGAGGAGAAGTGCCTCAATCGAGAGATGAGCTGGTGAAGCTGCCGGGAGTCGGTCGTAAAACAGCAAACGTAGTGGTATCGGTAGCATTCGGAGAACCGGCGCTGGCAGTAGATACCCATGTCGAAAGGGTAAGCAAACGGCTGGCAATCTGCCGCTGGAAAGACAGTGTGTTAGAGGTTGAAAAAACCTTAATGAGAAAGATACCGCGGGCAAAATGGACGGATACCCATCATCGATTGATCTTTTTCGGAAGGTATCATTGCAAAGCCCAATCTCCTCAATGTGAGATTTGTCCGCTCCTTCATCTATGCAGGGAAGGCCAAAAGCGCATGAAGAGGAAAAAGTAGGTGGAGAATATTATTTGCTTATCTGTCCCAGAACAAGTACAACATCCTTTATTTTATCAGGATGTGGAGGAAAAGGTTTCAATAAACAGCCTGCAGCCGGACCCTTTGCATCCTGTGTTCTCTTTAGAAATCCTCTATTACAATAAGCTTTTAGATACTTTGGCGCCATGGGAAAATGCTGCCCAAATTAAAGAAGCGGAAGGGGAATGGCATGTTCTCCGGGAGAAACTGAATGAAGTGTATACTGTGAGGTCGGCTGAAAAAGTTAACTCGCTGATGAAAAAGGCTATAGGGCATTTCATGATGTATCTTTTCTGGACAAACGGTATGCCAGCCCAGCCGGCAAGTTGGGAAAAAGAACTGCAGTACATGGTGGTGAAACCGGTTAATGTTGGGGAAAGGCTGGGTTTTGTAATGATGCAGCCAGCATTATTTCACTCCTATAAACAATTAGATCAGTTGTTTATTGAGCAAATGAAACAATACGCAAAACATCAAGCCATTCAAAAGCATAGATAAGAAAAACAGCGTCTGACCTGAGGTCAGACGCTGTTTTATTAATCTTGGCTATTGGTATTGTTATTTCGTGTACCGTTAGTTGCGTTATTTCCATTACCTGCGCTATTGTTATTTCCTTGTCCAGTGTTATCTTCGGCAGGAGGATTTGTTTCATCTTCATTCTCATTGCCCTCGCCGTCACCTTCGTCATCCTGGTCTTCATTGTCTTCATTGTTGCCTTCTTGGTTTTCTTCATCTTCAGGGTTTTCGTGTGAATCTTCATCTTCTTCAGGCTCTTCCTGATTTTGAACCGTTACGGTAACTGTTGCAGGCTCACTGCGCTGCTCCCCATCTACAGCAGTAACGGTGAATGTATAGGTACCGTCAGCAGCAATATTTTCGACAATCAAGCCTTTTTCAGGAGTAGTAGATAGAACTTTAGCTTCTTCATTATTGAAGGATCCGGTTACCTCGAAGCTAGGTTTGCGATTTTCATCCTCGTAGTCCCAAGTTAGAGTGATAGTTTTCTCGTCATTATCAAATTCAGCTTCCAATCCAACAGGCCCAGGCAGCTTATCATATTGTTCTGAAACCTGGCTCGGTTCCGTTCCCCGGACAAAGAGTTCATAAGTGATCTCGTCTTCAGGAGTATAATCACTTGGAAGGCGGGCAGGGTTCGAGCCTTTCTCGACAGGTGATTCCACAACACTCTTAGGTTTCTTGAAATCAGGAGTGTCGATGTCCTGTGATACGTAACTCATGATATCCTTTACGATGTATTGGGCAATATGCCGCTCCTGTGGATTCAATGGATACTTTCTGTCGCTGTAACCCGTCCAAACTGAAGCGGTATAATTGGTTGTATAGCCGACAAACCATGAATCCGGCGCTTCATTTGATGCTACATTGAACTTCGCTCTGTCTTCCTCAGTATAGTTGGTTGTACCGGATTTACCGGCCATCGCCAAGCCTGGTACATTAGCGTAGATACCTGTTGCACCAGGTTTCAATACATCCTTCAGCATATCTGTAATCATATAGGCTGTATAATCCTTCATGACAGTCTTTGATTCTGGATCTACAGTCACTTCTGTTTCACCGTCTCTGAGAACAATCCTTGTGACTGAATGAGGCTTGTTGTAAATTCCTTCATTTCCAAACGCGGCATACGCTCCTGCCATCTGTACCGAATTGACGCCCGGTGTTCCCCCTAGGGCATAGGCTTCAAATACTTGTTCGAAATTAATGCCTAATCCTCCAAGGAAACCTCTAGCTTCTTCCAACCCGACTTCCTGCAAGGCCTTTACAGCAGGTACATTTCGTGAATCCCATAGTGCTTCACGGATGGAGATGTAGCCTTTGAATCTTTTATCCCAGTTATTGATATTCGTGTCTGTATTCGTATACTGATAAGGCTCATCATTAATTTGATGATATGTTGACCAATTTAGGTATTCAATAGCAGGACCATAGTCAAGCAGGGGTTTGATTGTAGAGCCAGGCTGTCTCTTGGCATCAACAGCATAATTAAATCCACGCTTTATTTCGCCATAGTTGCGGCCGCCGCCAATTGCTCTGATTTCACCTGTTTGTGTATCCAGGAGTGTTATCCCGGCTTGCATTAATTCTTCAAATCTCTCTGGATAGGCAAAGTCAATTGCTTCTCCAGCAAGGATGGCTTCTACACGCTCCTGTGCATTTGGGTCCACCGTAGTGTAAACTTTTAAGCCGTCTGTGAAAAGGTTATAGTCGCCAAGCTCGGCAACTTCATCGATGACTACATCGATGAACGCCTGATATTTGTCGGTAGCCCTTTCTTCTCTTGCTTCTTCGGATACAAGAGATTCAGTGACAGGAATGGCTTGTGCCTGTTCCATTTCTTCCTGTGTGATTTTTCCGTGCTGATGCATCAAGCTGAGAACAATGTTTCTTCTCTTTTCAGCTTTTTCAGGATAATCAAAAGGATTGTAGTTATTAGGGCTTTGCGGCATGCCTGCAAGCAGGGCCGCTTCATGCAGCTCTAAGTCTTTTAAGTCTTTACCATAGTAGTAGGTTGAAGCTGTACCAAAACCATTTAAACCGGCCGACATATAGACTTTATTAAAATACATTTCAAAGATTTCGGTTTTCGTATAATCCTGTTCCAATTTAACGGCAAGCCAGGCTTCCTGTGCTTTCCGTTCCAGAGTTTTCTCAGAAGTCAGGAAAGACCCTTTGATGACCTGCTGAGTCAGGGTACTGGCACCTTCAGAACCAAAACCGTTTGTAACGTTGGCAATGACGGCACCGCCTAGGCGGATCAAGTCAATTCCATTATGTTTGTAAAAGCGGTTGTCCTCAGTGGCAAGAATGGCATCTTCCATAAGAGGGGGGATCTGTTCGTAATTGACATAATCCCTTTTTTCGGTTCCGACGGTTGTAATCAGGTCTCCGTTCATATCAAAAATCTCAGAAGCAATCGGATCTTTGAGGAGTGACTCATCTAATTCGGGTGCTTGGCTCGCGTAATAAGCGAACAATCCTGCCCCGGAAAGCATGCCGATGATCCCGGTGATAAATAAACTGATAATAGCCTTGGCGAAAAATGTTTTCTTCTTACCCTTCTCTTTCCCCTTAGCTTTTTGTTTTGCAAGGCGTTTTTCTTCCCTGGATTTATATTGTCCAGACATAGTGTGTTTCCTCACTTTCATCTCATCTCCCTGCTACAGCTGAAGCTAGCGCAAGAGATATCCTGTTTTTTCACAAATATATAGACTGAACGGTTTTTAGATAATCGATGCGCGGGTGTAAACCTAATGCGATTTTAACCCCGTCTTTTTCAATCTCTTCCTTCTTGATTGATTTTCGACCGCCCCGTTCCATCCTTTCCCAATATTTATAAAGCTCTTTAAATTTCATGAAAAATATTTCTTCTGTCGCCGAAAAGCGTATCAATATAAAAGCAATTCCATCCTGTTCATCCACCTGTTTCATATGCTGGATTTGGTGAGTATGGAGGTTTTGCAGCGGAAACGATGTTTTGTTCCTTGTTTCTTTTGCTTCAAAATCAATATATCTGCCTCGGTACAGTCCATTATAGTCTGTTGTCGATGGCTGCTTGAAATAAGCTTCCTTAATGACAGCAGCACTTCGCTGGGGATAGTGGACATCTACAATTTGAACCGGCGTAGGCTTTTTATGAATGACGGCGATACCGTTAACTAAGTAATATTGGTTGGTTTCATTGATATCTTCCTCAAGTGTCATCCCCCGGTTACTGTATGAGACTTTCTTTGCAGCCGGCTTTTTAGCGGCTGGAGAAGTTTTCGCAATAAATTTTTTCCCATTGGGATAATGGAAGTTCATATTCACACCTCGCAAACTAATCTATATCATATCAGATACGTCAAGAAGATGGGTGAATAAAATTGCCTAAATCTCGTTAACATAACCCTATAATGACGAACGAGGCGGTTTATATGAACAAAATATCCTTTTTTCAACCGTTTTTACCCGATTGCTCGAGCATTGAAACTCATGAACAACTAATCTCCATCATTCGCGAAAAGACCTTTCAATATAATCGGGATAATATTTCAAGAACAAAGGCTTACCAAGAGTATTACCTATTACATCCTGAAATAAAATGGTCTTTTTTAGCCTCGATGGTGTCCCGCAATGCAGGCTGGAATATGTGTGACCTGAAAGGTGCCTGGCTTCCCTCGGTCATTGATAAGGACACCCGGAAATCGCTTTTTCTTACATATGAAAGGGCGAATTGGCTGATTTTTCAGGATGTATTTCCTCAGTTGCTGATACATCATTATAAGACGGAAATGAAGGAAGAAATGTTTCATTTATTTCGTGAATTTTTTGTGTCGGGATTCATGCAATATGAATGGAAGATATTCTGGGAGAGCGGGGACCGGGACAGGCTAATGCAGTCTCTTATCATTAATGAACAGAATGTGATAGAGGAACCTGTCTTGCAACACCCGGTATACAAACGCAGGGTGTTTAAGACTAATTTGTTTTTTCTTGAGGACCATTTTCATTTCAGTTCCGTCGTTTTTCCTACTAAGGGGGGAAACCTATACGGAGCGAGTGTTAGTGATTTCAGAAAGCTCGACCGCCGAATTTCCCTCGGGAACAGGCTATCCCAAATTCTGTTCAGGAAAGATTTATATTTTTACTTTAAAGAGTTTGCACTATCTACTGAGCCGACCGGATCAAGAAGAGACTATGAACGTTTCTGTCCCCATGCCCCTTTTACAGGAACGCCGATTCTAAGAACCGTCTATCGTGAAGTGGAGCATCATATTCACGAACCCTTGAGTGATTGGTCAGAAGTGAGAAAAGTGAAAAACAAATGGTTCAGGCCCTCAAGGTTTAAAGAACCCGTGAAATTAACGGAATGGTATTTTCATAAACAGAGACAGCTTCAGAAACTGATTAAAATAGAAGAGATTTTCCGCAAGTAATGCAAAACAGTGCCGGTTAGCTCCGATAATGAGCTTGCCGGCACTTTTAGACTACTGTTTGTTATATTAAGTGGATGGACGGTCCGGACCTGCCAATTTTGGATTGCCTTGTCCAGCTTTTGCTTCATTTCGTTTTGCCTCTTTAATTCTTTGTTCTTTGCTTTCGTTCTTCGCCATAATCCCTTAACACCTCCTCCTACTATTGTTCTAAATTCGTCTGAATTTCATGCAGTTATTCTGTCGAAAATCTTTAGGAAGTATGTACTATTCCGACTTTCTTTGCCGAAAGAGTACTAGTTTTGTCAACCCGGAAGGTGGCAGAAAAAAGAGGGAGAATATAGTAATAAACAAATTGCGAGGAGGCTTTAAAATGGTGAACAAGAATGACCTGCTCTTATTGCTGACCGATATTGAAAAACAATTGGATGACCTGGAAGAAAAAATAAATAACAAGGTAAGTGAAGAAAAAAACGCTTTGATTACGGAAAGAAAAGTAAAGGTGGCCAAGGCCGAAAAAAAGTATTCCAAAGCTGAGACCAGAGTCCTTCTGAAAATGAGCCTATATGGAGAATCTCCCTTCGACAGAGCCCGTCAGGTCAATAATCTTGAATTATCTTATAAAACCACATAAAATGAAGTGATAATCGAAGTAGCTGACAAGCTGCTTTTTTTTGCCTTAAATCGGTAAAATTCTCGCAAATGGATTCTTAACTCTTAAACAGAAAGTTTTAAATAAGCCCATTATGCGGCCGGACTGTGAAAGGTTGGTTAAAAGTTGTAACAATCTTAGTTCATGGGGAAGATTATTTCACTCGTATAAAAATAGGCCGGTCTCCGGTGAAGTCTTGATTCTTTATAGCGTGTATGAACAACCGGATGGGCTGGTATCCTGTGGGAATCTAGATCTTGATGGCCCGACACCAAATTAAATTATTCACGGTCCTCCTTGGTCGGAAAAAATAAAAATGGTATAGTATCCCATGCGAATTCACTGAAAGTTCGTGTCTAATTCCGTGCCTATATGAAAAATCCCATACAGGCTGTTACAAGTGGAGATGGTTCTTAAATTATTAAGTTAAAAATACAGTGTGATCAGCGGTGTCACGTACCAGGACCGGTGAGGATATCGGCTTCATTTATTAAAGCAACATTAAAGCAAAGGAGGGAGCAGAGTGAATAACCTTAAACAATTAACTTCTGAACTCCTGGAAATGAATGATGAAATTTTAAAGATATATAAGGCTACAAGGGAACGGGGAGAAGAAGGTGATTTTTATCAGGAAGTCAAACCTTTCGCAGACAACGCTAAGGAGAAAATTGATTCTTGGAGGGAGATTGCACTTCAGTGGATGAAGGAGGATAGACCGAAGAATCTTCATCCCAGTCAAATTATCAATACAGCGGAAAATTTTGAAATGATCTCAATTCAAGCATTTTTTCCTAAAGCTAGTTATAAAAGATTTATCAGTCATTCGCAATCTGTGCAGTATGTATTGAAGACAGTACTCGATCAGCTTTCAGGCAATTGAGTAATCCCGCTATGCAACCGCCCCTCCAAGGAAAGTCCACATACCGTGTGGTGAACGATTGCCCAGTTTAAAAGGTTGATACAGAAAAGGGACAGAATCACTAAGATTCTGTCCCTTTAACTTATTATCCTATTGTGAAACGGTGGGAGATTCTGTAACTGGATAGGCCGCTTCAATCTCTTTGACAAGCTGCCTGTAGTCCTTGATGGTAATATCATTCAATATGTAGCATTTACGGGCAAAAGTCAAAAGTTCATTCAATGTGGCAGGTTCAAAATGGTATTTCTCATGAAATAATTGCTGAATTTCTTCTAAATTCATTACTAATTCCTCCCCTGTTACGTTTGTATAAGGCGGACCAATCCGCTTCCCCTACAAGTCTATGCTAACATGAATTTCTGATTTTTAAAGTTTTAAGAAAAATGGAACTTCCGACAAAAAATAACAGCTTGTCGAATGGTGCGGGGTGTGTTTAAGACTGTTATTGAACCGGGCTCCTGCACATTTTTCATGCATAAACATACTTTATAGCAGAGATTCCTTTGTCAGGAGGATGAATGGAATGGATCACAATTTTTATAGAAGAAGTCCGGTTCCCCGCTACAACGGATACCAGACAAATTATCAAGGATGGAATCCACAGCAGCTTCAACAGATGCCATATGCTTCGCAGGTTCCGTACGGATATGGTCCGGCGGGATATCCAAATCAGCAAGGCAACTACAATTTTTATTCACAGCCGCCTGTTTACAGTCATCAATACTTTCAAAACCCGCTGCAGCCCGAGGAACCCAGCTATTACCCCCAACAACCAGGGTATAATAATTACCACGGCATGACGAACCCATACCCAAAAGGCAGCTTTATGGTGAAACCTCAGTCATCGGGCATGGGGACAATCATGAATTCCTTTAAATCACAGGATGGTTCTCTTGACTTCAACAAAATGGTGAATACCGCAGGGCAAATGATGAATGCCGTATCACAGGTGTCTTCTATGGTTAAGGGACTGGGCGGAATGTTTAAGGTATAACAAGTTATATGAAGAAAAAGCTCAGGATTATCCCTGAGCTTTTCTGTTGTGAGAGAGTCATTCATCGGGGATTTTTGAGTTTTATAGAGGCTTCCGCTGTTTTTCAACTCCAGTGACCAGCGGATAGGCAATGTCAAATTCCTTCCCTGCCCGTTAAGTCAAAGGCCAAACCCCTCAATATGGAAAAAGAAATCCAGAAATAAAAAGCTTCTGGATTTTTTCAATTAATAATTTTTCTTAGTTTTGAGTATGTTCGGGGGCCACAGAATGTTCAGTAATTCAGCCCGTTCTTGTAGGAGCTCTTCTGTCGGTACGCGCTGAACGGCCCAAATCTTACAATTCAACTTTTTTTCCTCTGAGTTTTCCCAGCTTAAGGGTGAGTAGTCCATCTTGGTAATTAGCTTTGACTTTTCTTTCATCAACCAAGCCCGGGAGTGGAATGGTTCTGGAATTTTGTTGTTTTAGCTGTTTATGGAAAAAGGTGTTTGATTTTTCGTCTTCGGATGTGTGGATTTCATGGTTTTCCACTGAGATTTTTACATGATTTTGGAAAATGTCAATATCAATTTGCTCCTTTTTTACACCAGGCAGTTTCACCGTAATTGTATAGTCATTCTGAGTTTCTTTCAGATCTACTGGGAAGCCTGCATAAGGGAATGGAGAAGAGAAAAATTCATCAATGCTCTCAAGAATTCCGCGTACAGGTCTCTCTTGAAAGAAGGATTCCATCAATTCGCCAAACTTGGGTCTCTTTTTATCAGGTAGATTACCATCCATCATACTTGTCTCCTTTCTGACCGTTTTCACCAATTATTTTATGTGGGACAAATGGAAAATGTGTTATTGTACATGTACGTTTACAGCAGGTAGTTAAGGGCAATATAAACAATAGATTCTGAATAAAGGTGGGGGTAGCAATGGATACTCAACGTGTCGGAATGAATGAACTTTCTTATAAAGATCACGGGGAAGGGCAGACGGTCATTCTGTTGCACGGCTTCTGCGGAAGTTCGGATTATTGGGAGAAGGTCATTCCCCTATTAGACCAGTTCCGCGTAATAGCCGTAGACCTTCGCGGACATGGAGAATCCGGGATACCCGAAGGCGGTTATTCCATTGAAGATATGGCTAAGGATATTAATTACTTTATGGATCAGAAGCAGCTGCAGGATGTCTATATGTTCGGTCATTCGCTTGGAGGATATGTAACGTTGTCCTTTGCGAAAATGTTCCCAGACAAGCTTAAAGGATTTGGGCTGATCCATTCGACCCCGCTTCCTGATGATGAACAAGCAAAAGACAAGCGAACGGAATCTATAAAGAAAATAGACTCTGAGGGGATGGAGTCTTTCATAGATGGACTGGTTCCCCGTCTGTTTAATCAGGACCGGCTGGTAGAGTTGGAAGCGGAAGTCAGTAAGGTAAAGGAAATTGGGTACCACACCAGTCCTGCAGGCGCTAAGGAAACCTTAAAAGCTATGCGCAGCAGGGAAGATTTTCGATCGGTTATCCAAAACAGCTCTCTTCCAGTTCTTTTGGCTGCCGGAGCAAAAGATGCAGTGGTCCCACCGGAAAAAACCTTCGCTGCCGACGGAACAAAAGTAAAGAAGGTTGTGCTTGAGAACTCCGGACATATGGGATTATATGAAGAGCCGGAAAAATTGTCACTGGAAATTAAAAATTTCATTATAGATTCTGAATAAGCTCCTAATGCCGGGAAAGTTGGCCAAGCCAATTATTACCTGGCATTTTTTTCTCTTTTTATTCGAACGTTTATTCGCTAAAATAAGAAGAGAGGTGAAAAGCATGCTGCGAAAAAGAAATCTTCAAGAAATGATCGATCAATTTCAAAGAGAAAAGGAACATAAAGGGCAAATTGTCCATTGGCATACAATTGAAGAAAAACAGGCCCAGGTGAAGGATTTACCGGAACGGATTCATCCCAAACTTAAATCCGCCCTTGAAAAACGCGGCATAGAGAAGCTTTATACTCACCAGGCAACGGCGTTTGATACCGCGATGAGCGGCAAAAGTTTCACAGCAGTAACCCCAACTGCGTCAGGTAAAACTCTTTGCTATAATCTGCCGGTACTGCAGTCGATATTAGAGAACAAGAATGCGAGAGCCCTTTATATTTTTCCAACAAAGGCTCTGGCACAGGATCAGAAAAGTGAACTCAACGAAATCATTGCCGAAGCGGATGCAGCGATCAACAGCTATACATACGATGGAGACACATCGGCCAACATCCGACAGAAAGTAAGAAAAGCAGGACATATCGTGATCACCAATCCTGATATGCTTCACTCGGCGATCCTTCCGCACCATACAAAATGGGTTTCTTTGTTTGAAAATTTGAGGTATGTGATCATCGATGAGCTTCATATATACCGGGGCGTGTTCGGAAGCCATGTCAGCAATGTCATCCGGAGACTGAGAAGAATTTGCCGATTTTATGGAAGCGATCCTATTTTTATTTGTACTTCTGCTACGATTGCCAACCCTCAGGAACTGGCAGAAGGACTTACCGAAAAGGAAATGACCTTGATTGATAATAACGGGGCACCGAGTGGAAGGAAGCATTTCGTATTTTATAATCCCCCTATTGTCAATAAACCATTGAACATAAGGAGAAGCGCAACATTGGAAGTGCGGGATATTGCCGGGTCTCTATTAAAAAATAAAATCCAAACAATTGTTTTCGCCAGAAGCAGGGTCAGGGTCGAAATCATTCTCACTTACCTGCAGGAATTAGTGAAATCTCAATTGGGGCCTAAATCCATACGGGGATACCGCGGCGGCTATTTGCCTACACAGCGGAGGGAAATTGAAAAAGGCCTCCGTAATGGAGAAATTTATGGAGTCGTCAGTACCAATGCTCTTGAACTCGGTGTGGACATCGGTCAATTGCAGGTCTGTGTCATGACCGGATATCCGGGAACGATCGCAAGTGCCTGGCAGCAGGCCGGACGGGCAGGAAGGAGACAGGACGAAGCACTTGTCATTATGGTCGCGAGTTCCAGTCCTTTGGACCAGTACATTATTGAGAATCCACAATACTTTTTTGAAAATTCACCTGAAACAGCCAGAATCAACCCGGATAATCTTATTATCCTCATTGACCACTTGAAGTGCGCTGCATATGAGTTGCCTTTTACGGATGGAGACAAGTTTGGCAGCTTGGATATAGAAGATATTCTCGATTTCCTGGCAGAAGAAAGAGTGCTGCATAAAAATGGGGATAAATGGTATTGGATGAATGATTCATTTCCTGCTCACAACATAAGTTTAAGATCTGCTTCCCAGGAAAATGTTATTATCATAGATCAAAGTGATGTGGCGAATGTAAAGGTGATTGGAGAAATGGACAGATTTTCAGCTATGACACTCCTGCATGATGAAGCCATCTATTTGCATCAGGGGATTCAATATCAAGTGGAATTGCTTGACTGGGAGGAGAAAAAAGCATTTGTCAGGGAAGTGGATGTGGATTACTTTACTGATGCAAATCTGGCGGTTCAGCTTCGGGTGCTTGAAGAAGATAAGTCTAAATACAGTGACGCTTCAGAAACAGTCTATGGGGATGTCACTGTGCAGGCTATGGCCACAATTTTCAAAAAGATCAAGTTTGATACACATGAAAACATAGGTTCAGGCCCCATTCATCTGCCTGAAGAAGAACTGCATACCAATTCCACGTGGGTATCGTTAAAAAAAGAAATAGATTTATCAGCCGACCGGATTGAACAGGGATTAATCGGCCTTGCTCAAAGCCTGAAGGCCATCGTTCCGTTATTCGTTATGTGTGACCCGAGCGATGTCTATGTCGTCCCGCAAGTGAAAGCGGCTCATAATGAAAAGCCGACCATCTTTATCTATGACCGATATCCGGGAGGAGTCGGCCTTAGTGAAAAAGTATATGAGCAGATGGGGGAAATCCTCCAGGAATCCAGACGGATGATAACGCGCTGCCGTTGTGAGAATGGATGTCCATCTTGTGTAGGGACAGATATTTCTTCGGAAGACGCAAAAAACGATGCAGTCAGGCTGCTGGATATGTTTCTGGATAGTCAGCATTAGGAGAGGAGGGGTGAAAGATGTCACTTAAAAACAAACTGAATCGTATGAAAAGCCATATTGTGAGGGAAGAGAAAGAGGTTGTACCGAAACAGCCTGAGCCAGCCGGCTCTATTGAAATACCATTTATAGAATCATGGATTGAGCATGGAGTAAAACCGTATTATCTGGATGGAGATTATTGCTTGATTCTTGAGAAAACGTACGATCTGTCTGATTTTCACGGAAAGTATCAACTCGGTCAAATTAAGGAGGCGGTAGGGGCTTGGAATCAGTTTGATGGCACTCACCCTCTGTCTGCCAAAGGTTTGGCTGCTGACGATCTATTCTTTTTTGATACTGAAACAACCGGGCTCGGGGGCGGGACGGGAAATACGATATTTTTGCTGGGTTATGCCAAATTATCTGGAGATAAGCTGGTGCTCAGACAGCATATCCTTCCCCAGCCGGGCAGCGAAATTCCACTTTATCACAGTTTTTTAGAGAAAGTGGATTACAATACCCTCGTTACTTATAACGGAAAAGCGTTTGATTGGCCTCAGGTAAAGACAAGGCATACCCTAATCAGGGAACACGTTCCCAAACTGCCATCTTTCGGGCATTTTGATTTATTTCATGGGAGCAGGAGACTATGGAAATCAAAAATGGATTCGGTCAAGTTAAGCAATGTTGAAAAAGAAATCCTTGATTTTCATCGTACAGATGACGTGCCGGGCTATTTAGCCCCCATGATTTTCTTTGATTTTGTAGAGCGTAAAGACCCTGAAGGCATGTTGAAGGTACTTCTGCATAATGAATTGGATATTCTCTCGCTGGTCGTCTTGTATGTCCATCTCAGTTTTCAGATTCTTGGGATTGATTCTTGTCAAACCCCGGACGAAAAACTGCTGGTCGGAAAGTGGTTCGACTATCTGGGAGATAAAGAGCAGGCCATCGACAGGCTTGAAAAATTAATTGGAGAATCTGCTGGAAAAGAATCTTTGGCAGCAAAGCATTCGCTGGCATTTCAATATAAGCGGATGAAAAAGTACCAGGAAGCCTATGATTTTTGGCACGAAGTATCGGAAGCCGGGCCAAGAGAATTAAGAGCTGAAGCATGCATTGAGCTGGCCAAGCTTGCAGAACATCAATTCAAAGAGTTTGAAGGAGCCAGGATGTTTAGTATAAAGGCCTATGAGGAAATGGAAAACAGAGCGGTCATCAATGACAAAATAGTGAAAGAGCTTGCCAAAAGAATACAGCGTTTGGAAAGAAAATTAGCGAAATAACGAAAATTTCCCGGGCAACCGCAGTTTTCGCTAACTTTTTCAGTCGTTGTCGAAAATCAAGATTCGTATTTAGGTTATGCTGGATAATGGCGGATCTATTTGGGAAGCTTTTAAATTCTTTATAGAACAGAAGGTGGGGTTGTCAAATACTTGTCACTTTATCCATTAATTTCTTATTGAGGAATCCTTTGTACTTTTGTAAAATGTTGAATTGTGTTGAAATTCGTAGATTCTAAGGAGCTATTTTGTGACCTGTTACCATTTTGAAGAGATTTTCAGTTGAATCTTTTCAATCTGCTTGCTTTATTTGCAGTTAATGGAAATTACATACTGACACCTGTAAATATAGCAAAAGCTGCTCCTAAATATAAGAGGATAGGATGAAGATTGATGAGTAGAGCTTTGGTTGTTCTGTTTTTTATTGTTATATGCTTAACCGCTTTCATTTTTTCGAGTATGAAAGATGGTTCCTATACGTTCCTTTAAACCTTGCCGGTCAAAGCGGTTTAATTTCTACGGTGTACTCCGCTTGGATAAGGCAGAAAAAAAGTCATATCACTATTAGGAAGTCTGAGTGTTAAAAATAGGTGTTTGCATTAGTACATGTTCCCTCCTTTCATCATAGGCTGTTAATGTAACGATACAAAGATGAAAGGAGAAATTAGTATGCATTGCAGACCTAATCAAGTTCTTCCGACCGTTATGCATCCAACAAAATGCTGTAAAGTGAATAACTTTTCAACGTATGAGGTTCCTCATGTTCATCCGCAGCATACAACGATCGTAAATAACCAAATGTATCAGCATAAACATTATTTCCCTCAGACTCAATCAATGGTGGACAGTGTTTCACACCAGCACTTCAATTGTGGACCTGGACCAGGGCCAGGAGGCGCTATGGGACCAGGACCAGCAGGAGGTCCAGGAGCTATGGGGTCAATGGGGCCTGGACCAGGACCAGCAGGAGGTCCAGGAGCAATGGGGCCGATGGGACCAATGGGCGGACCAGGTGCAGGGCCGTATGGACAGGGAAGATAACGACTTGAAACAAGGGCATATAGTGTCCTTGTTTTTTTATTTTACAAAGCAACGGGAATTGATTATAGTGTAGAGAATATAGTTATTTGCAAGGAGGTTCAGAGGTGGGAAAGGTTGCAGCGGTAACCGGGTATAAATCATTTGAATTAGGCATCTTTAAAGAAGATGAGCCTGCATTGAAGTATATTAAGGCAGCGATCCAGAAGCAGCTCGAATCCCTCCTTGAAGATGGTCTTGAGTGGGTACTGATCAGCGGCCAGATAGGGACGGAGTTGTGGGCTGCTGAAGTGGTTTTTGATCTGCAGATGGAATATCCTGAATTAAAGCTCGCTGTATTGACTCCCTTTTTGGGTCAGGAGGAAAAATGGAGTGATAATAATAAGGAATATTATGAAATGATTATCTCCCAGGCTGATTTCGTAGAAAGTGTTTCCAATCAGCCCTATACAAGTCCTGCTCAGTTCCGAAACAGGGACCAGTTGTTTTTACATAAATGCGACGCGATCGTCATTTTATATGATGAAGAAAAGGAAGGATCGCCACAATATTTCTTTAAAGCGGCAAAGGAATATAAGGAAAATAATTCGCTCGACATCCGTCAGATTACGTTCATGGATCTTCAATGGATAGTGGAAGAGGAACAATTCAATACTATTAATTGAAAGAAAAATTGACAAACAGGGCTTTTTTTGAAAAAATAAACTTGATGTTGGTTGAATTTAGAGGTGAAAATATGATATCTGATAAAGTGAAATTAACCGCAAAAGATATACTTGAAAAAGAATTTAAGTCAGGAATGCGCGGCTATAAACAAGAAGACGTTGATAAGTTCCTGGATCTGATCATCAAGGATTATGAAACATTTCATCAGGAGATTGAAGATTTGCAGCAGGAAAACTTGCGTCTGAGAAAGCAAGTCGAAGAATCAAACCGCCGCGCACCGGCACAGCAGCAAACAGGGACGACAAATTTTGATATTCTGAAGAGGCTGTCTAATCTGGAAAAGCATGTCTTCGGAAACAAACTGTACGATTGATTCTGGTATATAATACCTCTTGTACTATCATGAATACTTCTGTATAATTACTTCTTGGATATACTAGTAATAACATTCAGGTAATCGCTGCAACATTAGTTGTAGAGGAAAGTCCATGCTCGCACGGTGCTGAGATGCCCGTAGTGTTCGTGCCTAGCCAATTCATAAGCTAGGGCAGTCTGCTTCAGCAGATTGACGGCAGGGAAAACACCTAAGTCCCTTGGATATGGTGTGAATACCTTGAAAGTGCCACAGTGACGGAGTCTTGCAAGAAATTGCAAGAGTGGAACGAGGTAAACCCCACGAGCGAGAAACCCAAAATATGGTAGGGGCACCTTCTTTGAGGAACTCAACGAGAAGAAGGACGAAACAGCTGTTTCGTAGATAGATGATTACCACCGGAGTACGAGATGACCCATCGCTTGCAGTACAAAGGTACAAAACATGGCTTACAGAATGTTATTACGGGGATTAATATAATGATATCAACGATGCTCTCCTTTCATGAGGAGGGCTTTTGTTTTTATGGCAGACGTATTACATATTAATGGTGATTTATTACGGGGTTTGGCCTAGGTGCTATGTTAATAGCGGTTCTGTAAGAAGTGGGTCCTTCTATACTGGTGCGGACACTTAAGGGTTTCTGCGGGCTTACGTAGCCCCTGAAACATGCCAGCGGGGGAGGCCTTCCAAACGGCGAGCGTCTGGAACAGATTTTTCACTCTTCGTGCTCTTTAATTCATCTATCAGCGGCAGTTTTCAAGGACCTCGGCGAAGCTGTAGTGATGAAGTGGGGTTTCACTATACTTGTTTAAAGGTTACAAATCATTACGAAGAGCGCTAAGAAATTATTTTGCAGTGTTTCTGTTGCTTAAAGTTATCTTCAATGGTTACACTTAATGATGTACTATGAAAAAGGCATATAACAAACTTCAGCAATACCCTGCAAATAGGGTTTCTAATACATAATGGATAAAGTTAGGGTGAAATGAATGAGATTTAAATTGATAGCTACTGCGGCAATGGGTCTTGAAGCTCTCGTTGCAAAAGAGGTACGGGATCTGGGATATGAATGTGAAGTGGAAAACGGAAAGGTAATTTTTGAAGGGGATGAAAAAGCGATCGCGCGGGCCAATATGTGGCTGCGGACCGCAGACCGTGTGAAGATCCTCGTCGGTGAATTCAAAGCATACTCATTCGATGAATTATTTGAGAAAACAAAATCTCTTCCTTGGGAAGATTATCTGCCTGTGGATGCCCAGTTTCCTGTACAAGGAAAATCGGTAAAGTCCAAATTGTACAGTGTTCCTGACTGTCAAGCGATAGTGAAGAAAGCCATTGTCAACAAACTTCAAACGGCCTACCACCGGACAAGCTGGCTTGAAGAAAGCGGAGCGGTGTTTAAACTGGAGGTAGCCATTCATAAAGATACAGCTTCCTTGACCATCGATACAAGCGGCCAGGGACTGCATAAAAGGGGTTATCGGATCGGCCAGGGGGAAGCTCCATTAAAAGAAACGCTCGCCGCCGCGTTGATCCAATTGACTACCTGGAACCCTGACAGGCCGTTTGCCGATCCTTTCTGCGGTTCCGGTACCATTCCAATTGAAGCAGCATTGATCGGACAGAACATTGCGCCGGGGTTTAACAGGGAATTCCTCTCAGAAGAATGGCCTTGGATGTCTGAAAAAATCTGGGATGAGGTCCGAATGGAAGCGGAAGATGTTGCCAATTACGATCAACCGCTTGAAATCATGGGTACCGATATTGATCATAGGATGGTTGAGGTGGCAAAAAGCAATGCTTTTGAAGCAGGCCTCGGTGACCTTGTTCAATTTAAACAGATGCAGGTCAAAGATTTTCATAGTGATAAAAGCTATGGAGTCATCGTGGGAAATCCTCCGTATGGGGAGAGGATAGGCGAAAGAAAAGACGTAGAGCAGATGTATAAAGCGATGGGGCAAGCATTTGAAAAGATGGACACATGGTCCAAATATATTATGACCTCCCATGAAGGTTTTGAAGAATTCTACGGCAAAAAAGCGACGAAGAAAAGAAAGCTTTTCAATGGATTCATCAGAACGGATTACTACCAGTATTGGGGACCACGACCTCCAAGAAAAGATTGATTAAAAGGTAGTTCGACTTGCGATATTCTTTTCCGCTGAAACGGAGTTCTTTGGCTTGATCGCCTTGCAATGAAGTCATAACCCGTGGATAACCTGCGTATACTACTCAATATATAGAAATGAGGAGTGAAACGCAGTGGAAAGAACGTCTATAGACTATGGCCGTATTTCTAAGGCATTACAGTCTACCATTGATTTAATAGAAGAGGAAAAAATGAAGATGGACAGTCAGATTATGGGTGAATTGATGGCAGCAAGGGAAGAACTGACAAATGCCCTTGCCTATGAACTTTTCTACAGCAATCCCCGGAACCTGTCTTAAGCTTGATAAGATGACGCAAGCAGCCGATGCTTGCGTTTTCTAATGGGGGCATATAAAATTAACTATTTGTGACTTTGATTCAGCTGCGATCATTCATTAACCAGTGAGGCTGAATACAATAGATTCATTTACGAGAGTTGGAGGAAGTTATGAGAGGAAAAATACCATTTGCATTATCCAGGGAGCAATCTTTTTATGAAGGGCTCGGTGACTGGATAGGAGACGTCTTTTATGACATTCTCCCGGACAAAGGTTTTGAATTGCGTGACGAACAAATCTATATGGCCTTTCAGGTAATGAAAGCCTATAAGGAAAAAGAAGTAATGTTTGCAGAAGCCGGAGTAGGCACCGGAAAAACACTGGTTTATCTACTCTATGCATTGGCATATGCCCGTTATACCGGAAAGCCGGCAATCATCGCCTGTGCAGATGAAACATTAATTGAACAAATCGTCAAAAAAGAGGGCGATATTAGAAAAATAGAACAAGCTTTGAATCTTGAAGTGGATGTCAGGCTGGCTAAGTCGAGAGAACAATATCTGTGCTTACAGAAGCTCGACTCTGAAATAATGGAGGAAGAAAAGTTCATGGACATTCACAGCGCTCTGCCTGAATTCGTCCATGGAACATCCTCTATGACCAAATACCATCGTTATGGGGATAGAAAGGAATACAGCCAGCTTACTGATTTGGAATGGGAGAGGATTGGCTGGGACAACCTGCAGGATTGCATGTCCTGCTCACAGCGGCACCGGTGCGGACAAACCCTTAACAGGGATTATTACCGTGAGGCTGCTGATTTGATTGTATGTTCCCATGATTTTTATATGGAACATATTTGGACGAAAGAATCCAGAGTAAGAGAAGGTCAGCTCCCTTTGCTTCCTCAAGCAAGCTCTGTTATTTTTGATGAGGGCCACTTGCTTGAATTTGCCTCTCAAAAGGCACTGACATACCGGATAAAAAAAGAAACGCTGGAGAGTCTTCTGGAGAAAATGACAGCGAGCGACATGCGTGAGAATACAATGTATTTGATTGAAGATATTATAGCGCAGAATGAGCAATGGTTTTATGAATTGAATCAGGCTGCTGTGAAAGAAAAAGATGCCTTCCGCCTTCATGTGAAAAAGACCGAAAACATAAAAACAGAAGGCCGCAAGCTTGTCGATTTGATAGAAAAGCTGACGGAAGAACTTGTTTTCGAATCTGAGATGTATGTGATGGATGAATATTTATTAAAGGTCATAGAAGAGTATCTTGAGCAGATCCTTTACTCATTAAAGTTGTTTTTGGAAGAGAGCAAAGGGATCAACTGGCTGGAAATCAATAACGGGAATGAAACACTTGTAATCATGCCGAGACTGGTAGAAGAAATTCTCAGGCAGAAAGTCTTCAATCAAAAGATTCCGTTCATATTCTCTTCAGCAACACTATCAAACAACCAAGATTTCTCTTATTTGGCAAATAGTCTTGGGATTGACCGGTATGAATCTTTTTCGGTAGAGTCTCCATTTGATTATGAAGAAAAGATGCTGATTGACATACCTGAATTTGCTTCTGATAAACGAGACGAAAAGTTGTTATACACATTAGAAAAGATAGAAGAAAATGACGGAAAGACACTTGTTCTGTTTTCATCTAAGGGAGAACTTGAAGCCTTTAAGCATTATCTACAGGATAAGAACCTCTCGTATCCGGTATATTTTGAAGGAGATGAAGAAATCAGCCTGACGGTTGAACGGTTCCAGAATGAAGTGAATAGTGTCCTGTGTGCCTATCATTTATGGGAAGGGCTTGATATTCCTGGAGAGTCGCTGTCCCAGGTACTGATATACTCGCTGCCATTCCCGCCAAAAGATCCTGTGTTCGATGCCAAGCGGAACCATGCAGCCGATCCATTTGAAGAAGTCGATTCACCTTATATGCTTCTTCGACTTAAACAAGGAATCGGACGTCTGATCAGAACTTCCGAAGACGAGGGCAAGGTGTCGATCATGCTGAAAGAAGATGAAAAATACCTGTTGCCGCAAATTAAGGCTGTACTTCCATATTAATGCGATGTAAAAGTGGAAAATACTAAAGAGTATTTTTCACTTTTTTTCCATTTGGGCACCTGGCAAACAACGGGCTTGCTGTTTCTTCTCGATAACTGGAGGCCTTGGTAAATAACCAGCTGCCCTGATGATTGGTTATACAAGTTTTTTTCAGAAAAATATGATAAAATTGCAAGGATGCCAGAGATTAGGGGGAGTAACATGACTACAGATATAAAAAAGATTGAACGAAACTTCTTAGAATATGTGAAAAAGATGTCAGCCTACAACGAAGCATTGGGTCTTATTTTTTGGGATTTAAGAACAGGAGCTCCTAAGAATGGAGTTGAACAACGTTCCGAAGTGATAGGATTACTGTCTTCTGAAGTGTTTGAAATGTCCACAAGCGAAGAGATGGCAGCATACATAGCAAAACTATCTGCACATAAGGAAGATCTGACAGACATCGTTATCAAGGTGTTGGAAGAGTGCCAGAAAGAATATGACCGGAACAAGAAGATACCGGCTGATGAATATAAGGAATATGTGGTATTGCAATCCAAAGCTGAGAGTGCGTGGGAAGGTGCAAAAGAGAATGATGACTTTAATTCCTTCCAGCCATATCTTGAAAAGCTGGTAGAGTTCAACAAAAGATTCATCGGATATTGGGGATATAAAGGCAATAAATATAATACGCTTCTGGATATGTATGAGCCTGGTGTGACTGTTGACGTTTTAGACCAGGTGTTCGGAGAATTGCGTGAGAAGATCGTGCCTTTGGTCCAGCGGATTAGCGAGAGCAGCAACAAGCCAAATACAGGTTTCATCTTTGAACATTTCCCAAAAGATAAGCAGAAAGATTTCAGCTTGAAAATCCTTGAGCAGATGGGATATGACTTCAATTCAGGCAGACTGGATGAAACGGTTCATCCATTTGCCATCGGGTTGAATCCCGGGGATGTTAGAGTTACAACAAAATATGATGAGGGAGACTGGAGAACGGCCATTTTCGGAACCATCCATGAGGGTGGTCATGCCCTATACGAGCAGAACATTTCCAGTGAGTTAACTGGAACTCCGCTAGCCACCGGCACTTCCATGGGTATTCATGAATCTCAATCATTGTTCTATGAAAATTTTGTCGGGAGAAATTTTTCTTTCTGGGAAAAGAACTATTCTCTTCTAAAAGAATTTGGAGACAGCCAGTTTGATGATGTGGAGCTTGAGGAATTCTATCGTGCAATCAACGAATCAAAACCATCGTTTATCAGAATAGAAGCGGATGAATTGACCTATCCCCTCCATATCATGATCCGCTACGAAATTGAAAAAGGTCTTTTTAATGATGAGATCCAAGTAAAGGACCTGCCTCAAATTTGGAATGATAAGTATGAGGAATACCTGGGAATCCGTCCTGACACAAATGCAAAGGGAGTCCTGCAGGATGTTCATTGGGCTGGCGGCAGCTTCGGCTACTTCCCTTCCTACGCGCTTGGGTACATGTATGCGGCACAGTTCAAGCAGGCAATGCTCAAAGACCTGCCGAACTATGATGAATTACTTCAAAAGGGCGACCTTGCCCCTATTCGAGAATGGATGACAAAAAATATTCATCAATGGGGCAAAATGAAAAAACCGCTGGAAATCTTAACAGAAGTGACGGGAGAAGGGCTGAATGCCACTCATCTTGTAAACTATCTGACAGATAAATACTCTGATGTCTATAACCTGTCTCAGGTGAAGTAACAAAAAGAACCGCCAGCCGCTGGGCTGGCGGTTTTTTGTTGGTTAAAAAATAAGAAGTTCTGTATTAACGACATCTGACTTCAGCTGCCGGTTTATGTACTCATGGGAAAGCAATCAACCCTCGAAGTCAAGTTCGACGAAAATAAAAAAAGTTCGCCTTTTTTTGCTAAGGAAAACGGAAAGAGCAGTAAGAGTAGTGGAGCAGAAAGCTTCATAATTGAACAATATGAATTGGACAGCCTCCTCGGTTTTAGGTGCTGCTTTTTAGTCGGGGTGCTCTCATTCTTGGTGGGAATCTACCATCACTAGTGGGGAAGTGGCTTAAAATGAAATATGCATTCTAACTGGGGAAGTGGCAGGTGCCTTGCGCTGACGGGTCACGATTAAGGAGGAAATGTGTCCCTACAGGAAGAGTATGTAAGTTGAAGGGTAACGATAAGCCAAGAAACGTGCCCCTAGAGGAGTGAAACGGATGGCGAAGGGTAACGATAAGCCAAGAAACGTGCCCCTAGAAGAGTGAATCGGATGGCGAAGGGTAACGATTAGTCAAGAAACGTGCCCCTAGAAGAGTGAATCGGATGGCGAAGGGTACCGATTAGTCAAGAAACGTGCCCCTAGAAGAGTGAATTGGAAGGCGAAGGGTACCGATTAGCCAAGAAACGTACCCCTAGAAGAGTGAATTGGAAGGCGAAGGGTACCGATTAGCCAAGAAACGTACCCCTAGAGGAGGGAAATGTCTGCCGAGGGGGTACGAATAACGAAGAAACGTATTCCTAAGAGGTAAGATTATCTAAGAACCTACTCCTAACATAAGAGTCCGAGAAATAAACCTATGATTCTTTTAGTATTGCACTTAAAGAAAGCTGTCAACGGGAATATATAACTTCTAGAGCCCATTCAAACCGGTCTCCTTCTATAAAAATAGGCACCTTGCCCAAATCCCAGGCACCAAGGCCGGCCCCCAAACATATCATAAAAGCAACGAGTTCTTGGGGGTTTTTACAATGGAGAAGTATTATTGTGAAAGATGCCGGCGATTGTTTGAAAAGGATGGTATGTGTGATAAATGTTTATTGACAACCAAGAAAATCACCATTCATAATCTTTTTCAGAAACCAATTAAAGAAGATAAGTGAGAGTATGAAAGCAATCTCCTCAGGTAAATTATCCTTCTTATGATAAAATAAGGTAAATATATATAAAAGGAGGAGATTGTAGTGTTTTTGCCATCATTTGAGCTCAACGGTAAAACAGCGGTTGTAACCGGGGCAGGCAGGGGAATCGGACGGGCTATTGCCATTGGCATGGCTGAGGCCGGAGCAGATGTCGCTCTTTTATCAAGGACTGAGGAAGACCTGAAGGAAACAGCTTCACATATCGAGAAAATGGGAAGAAAGGCATACATAATAACAACAGATGTAACATCAAGGGAAGAAGTTGCCAAAGCGGTTGCGAGTGTAAGGGAACAGGCTGGGGGAATTGATATCCTTGTCAATAATGCAGGCATGAATATTCGTTCACAAGCTTTGGACGTGACTGATGAAGAGTGGCAAACAATCATGGATACCAACTTGAAATCTGCCTTCATGATGAGTCAGGAAGCGGGAAAAGTCATGAAGGAGCAAAACAGCGGTAAGATCATTACCATCGCTTCTGTTGCCGGGCATGTCGCACTGAGAACGGGGGTCGTATATGCAGCTACCAAAGCGGCGCTTATCCAGATGACAAGGGTCCTGGCATTTGAGTGGGGCAAATATAACATTAATGTCAATAGTATCGGGCCTTGGTATTTTAAGACTCCACTGACAGAGAAACTGCTGCAGGACGAAGAATATGTCAAAGATATTTTGGCAGTAACTCCTCTGAAGAGGGTTGGTGAGCTGGAGGAACTAGTAGGACCTGCGGTATTCCTTGCTTCTTCTGCGGGAAGCTATGTTACAGGCCAAACCCTTTTTGTGGATGGCGGAATGACGATTCAAGGATTCTAATTGGAGAAATTTTAACAATGCTAAATACCCTGACAAGCTAGAAAAGAAAGAAAAAAAGAGCTTCTCTCCCGTTCAGTGAGAAAAGTCCTTATTATGCAGGGGAAATACGGTCTTTGGAAGGTACCGAAAGTTAAAAAAGAGAGAAGGCATGCGAATGAGGATTCGTATGTCTTCTCTCTTTGTCATTGATCTTATGCGAGATCCACCATGATGACGATGATGAATTTTCCTGCATTTTCCACTGTGATCGGGAGCTTTAACGCCCGGTCAAAGCCGGAAAACCTCGATTCTCCCACTATGACTGTAGGCGGGGTGATATCCATTGAATGGCCAAGTTCGGCGATCTTTGTTGAAAGGTTCCCAGCTATCATGTTGCCTAGTTCTCCTGCAAACGATTCAAGCATTTCCCCTTCAAGCGGCATTCCAAACATGGAGGTACCGAGACCTTGAAAATCCTCCACATCTCCGTCAAAGATGATCTGCCCTCGAATATCACCCGTAAGCCCGATAAGCACACCGATCTTATGCTTTCTTAGCGGCTCTGTAAGCAGAGTTGGCTGATCGACTTTTACAGGGAGTGGGATGACCGATTTGATAGACTGAATGGTACCATTAACTATATCGGTAACACTTTTTGTGGTTGTAGTCATGTCGAATCCTCCAATAATTTGTCTTTTTAGCTTAGCATATATTCTTTAAAAAAAGAACGAAGATGATGTATCTTTAAAAATCGTTCATTCCTGTATTCAGCTACTAGGTAATTCTTTTAAACGATTAAAATACAAAAAAATCATTATCATTATTAATATCGACATAAATTGCAATCTGTTTATAAGCTGAAATAAGAAAAGTGAATGAATTTATCCAGGTTGGAAAAGATATCCTTACCAAGGGAAGGAGGGTTTTGTATGCCTAAGATTTTAAAGGTGGAAACAGCGATTCCCCCTTATAGTATTAAACAGGAGGAAGCTGCGGTTTTCGCAGAGAATTTATTTGCAGAGAACTTCCGGGACATTAAACGGCTCTTGCCTGTATTTCAAAATGGAGATATCGATTCACGGAATTTTGTAAATGATATTGAATGGTTTAAAAAACCGAGGTCATTCCAGGAAAAGAATGACTCCTTTATTGAAAAGGCAGTACAGTTAGGGACGGAAGCCATCCGTAAGTGTGTGGAAAACACTGATGGTGTTACATACAGTGATATAGATGCTATATTTTACATATGCACGACAGGGATTGCCACACCGAGTATAGACGCAAGGATCATGAATCACCTTCCTTTCCCTGAACAGGTTAAAAGAATTCCAATATGGGGTCTCGGTTGTGCGGGGGGTGCCAGTGGATTATCGAGAGCATATGAATACTGCCTAGCATTTCCAAAAGCAAATGTGCTGGTGTTGACAATTGAGCTTTGCTCCTTGACCTTTCAACATGGTGACCGCTCAAAAAGCAATCTGATAGGTACTTCTTTATTCGCAGATGGAATAGCGTGCGCAATAGTATGTGGAGAAAAAAGTCAAGCAGTGAAAAACCCCGGGAAACCGCTGCCGACCATTTTTGCAACTCAATCGACCACCTTGAAGGATTCCTTGGACGTCATGGGATGGGAGATAAAAGATGATGGACTATTTGTGGTGTTTTCAAAAGATATTCCCGTGATCATTGAGAATTGGTTTAAGCCGAATGTGGAGAAGCTATTATTCAAACATGAACTATCCCTGAAAAATATAAAGCACTTCATTGGCCATCCAGGAGGGAAAAAAGTCATAGAAGCTTACCGGGCAGCCCTTGAATTGGATGATTCATTACTTGATAGTTCGCGAAGTGTCTTAAGGCATTTTGGGAATATGTCTTCCGCCACCATTCTGTATGTACTAAAAGAGCATTTAGACAAAGATATTAAATCAGGAGAGGTAGGACTTGGAGCTGCTCTTGGGCCTGGGTTCAGTTCTGAACTGTTGTTGATGAGGTGGGAATGATGTTTTATTTATTGTTTGCTGTAATTGCTATTCAGCGGATTGTTGAGTTAATCATCGCGAGACGAAATGAAAAGTGGATGAAAGGAAAAGGTGCGAAGGAGTACGGCAAGAACCATTACAAGTTGATGGTCACCATACACATGCTTTTCTTTTTTTCCCTTTTGGCTGAGAAAATTCTCGCGGAAAGGCCGATTAGTGAATATTGGATGGGTCTGTTTCTGGTGTTCCTGATCACACAAGCTGGCAGGGTATGGGTCATAAGTTCCCTCGGACGCTATTGGAACACGAAGATTATTGTCCTGCCCCAGGCAGATGTTATTGCCAAAGGGCCGTATAAGTTCATTAAACATCCCAATTATTTCATTGTGACTGTTGAGCTGATCGTTATCCCGCTCATGTTTAATGCTTATTGGACCTTGTTCATTTTTGCAATTTTGAACCAGTTCATCTTATCGATCCGCATTCCGCTGGAAGAAAAAGCTCTGGCAGAAGCAACTGATTACCGGACGGTGCATCAAGGAAAAAAGCGTTTTGTTCCCATCTTGAAAAAAAGGGAAATTGACTGAAGAATTTTTACGCAATCATTGAAAATGATTATCATTTTTGGTAAGATCCTAATTGAAGATGAAAATTATTCTCAAGACAGGCATTGAAGGAGGGGTTTCTGACATGACTTGGTTTTTCGTTATCCTGATAGCTGTTGTTTACGGATTTATCATGAAATATGTATTAAATAATGTCTTTGTATCGAACTGCAAGGGTGCAAGCAAGGTTAATAAAATAACTGAAGCAAAAGAAGCAAGAGATCTGCTCCCGGCGTATGACCGGTAATCCGCTGCCTTCCAAAAGGACTGAATGTTCAAGAGCGAACTTGAATATTGAGTCCTTTTTTGTATTTATCTTTTAATGGGGTGGAAGCAATAGGATAACAACCTGTAAAAAGTCTTGAAAAGCCAGTGCTTTACATTTTAAGTTCCATTTTCATCTACCTTTTAATAGGAATGTAATAAATTATAAGATAAAATAAAAGGTGCATAACAAAGAGCTAAATTACTTAAGGAGTAAGGGGAAGGTTATTTTGCAATCGCTATCACATACAAAGACCATTGATGAAAAAATTCAAAAGCTTGCCTCGATATATGAAACATTAAACGAAAACGGCGACAAAGAAGCTGCCTCAAAAGCGGAGATGCTTGCCCATAAATTTTGGAAAAACGAATTCATCGCCGGATTCTGCGGACATTTTTCTGCAGGTAAATCCACGATGATCAATGCATTGGCGGGGGAAGAGCTCCTGCCTTCAAGCCCAATACCAACCTCCGCAAATCTGGTGAAGGTGCACCAGGCAGAGGCTGACTTTGCCAAGGTTCATTATCATGACAAGCAATCAGTTATTTTTGACGGGGCATATGATTTCAATATTGTCAAAAGGTACTGCAAGGACGGAGAAAAAGTCCAAAGCATTGAAATAGGAAAAAAACACACAAAGCTTCCTAACGGAGTCACGGTCCTTGATACCCCGGGTGTTGACAGTACAGATGATGCCCACCGCATCTCCACGGAGTCGGCGCTTCACCTGGCTGATATCGTATTTTACGTGATGGATTATAACCATGTTCAATCACAGTTGAATTTTGAATATACCAGGGAGCTGGCCAATCATGGAGTACGGCTCTATTTGATCGTCAACCAGATCGATAAGCATAATGAGGAAGAGTTATCTTTCGATCAATTCAAACAGTCCGTTTCCGAATCTTTTGCTGCTTGGCAAGTGAAGCCCGAAAGGATATTCTTCACCTCACTGCGGGAGCAAGCGAACCCGAACAATGAGTTCGTTGAAGTCAGGGATTTAATCAACAGGCAGTTCCAGAACAAAGATGAACTGCTTCAGCGTTCCTTTGCTGCAGGGGTGAACCGGCTGGTCAGTGAACACCAGCAGTGGTTGAGAGAAGATTTGAAGGCCCAGAAGGAATTGCTCTCTGAGGTCATTTCATCCGAGGATATTCAAAATGCCGAAGACTTGTTTCAAAAGGAGTCCTCACTAAACAAGAAAATTAAGGAGAACTCCTCAAAAGCTTATATACAGACATTTGAAGAAGAAAGAGAAAAAATCCTGAAGAATGCATATTTGATGCCTTTTGAAACGAGGGAGCTTGCTAAAAGATATCTTGAATCCCTCCAGGATGATTTTAAAGTAGGTATGTTCTTTTCGAAAAAGAAAACGGAAGAGGAGCGCCAACTGCGTTTAAGTGCACTGGTTGAACATCTTAAAAACAATGTGGAATCCCAGTTGGAGTGGCATCTCAGAGGACTCGGCAGTCTTGTGATGAAGCAGGCTGGTTTTCATGATGAAGATCTGATGGCCAAGTCAGAAGGACTGAAAGTTGAAGTAACCGAGTCAGACCTTAAGGAGACAGCCAAAGCCGGAGCAAGAGTGACCGGCGAGTATGTTCTGAATTATTGTGAGGAGCTTGCTGGAAGGCTTAAAAGGAAAGCACGGAGGGAGACTGAAAGCCTTAAAGAGCGGCTGATGGTACTTGTTGATTCGGAAAAAGGTGCAGAAAACGAGGGGTTGAAAGAACAGTATGATCTGATCAAGAAGAAAACGGATGCCCTTAAACAGCTTGAATATTACCGAGAAGACGTGGAGATAAAAATCAATAACCTTCAGAGTATTATAGAGGGAACAGTGAATGTGAACTCTGAAGAAACGGTCGAAAACTGGCAAGACGAGTGGGATAAAAACGATAAAAACTACACTTTATATTCCAAAGAAAATGACCTGGAAGATATTCCAGAGAGTGAGAACAGACAGTCAGTACCAGAAGAAGGGACTGAAGAAGCTGAAACCGAAGGACCAGCATTGGAACCATTAATTAAGCGCTTGAATGAAATGTCCGTTGAATTTGAAGATATCAGCGGACTGAATCAGACAGCCCAACTATTGAGAAAGAAAGCAGAAAGGCTTCAGGATCAGCAGTTCACCATCGCGTTATTTGGAGCCTTCAGTGCCGGTAAATCCTCATTTGCAAATGCATTGTTGGGAAGCAAGGTCCTGCCTGTAAGTCCAAATCCGACCACAGCGTCAATAAACAGAATTAGGCCGCCGATGGAAGGACAGGAACATGGGACGGCCAAAGTAATCCTGAAGACGGAACAACAAATGCTGGCTGATGTCCAAAATTCGCTGAAGGTTTTTCAGCATGGAGCTGATTCGTTACAGGCGGCTGCCGATCGCATCCCAGGTTTATTAAGAAGCAGTGCCGGAGAAGGAAAGGAAAAAGTTCATCTTTCGTTTCTGGCCGCATTTTTAAAAGGATATGAACAATATCATTCTAAGCTCGGAGAAGTTTTGCGTGTTGGCTTGGATGAATTCAGGGGATTTGTCGCGAATGAAAGCCAATCTTGTTTTGTAGAATCGATAGACCTGTTCTATGACTCCCCTATAACCAGACAGGGCATCACCCTTGTTGACACCCCTGGTGCGGATTCTATCAATGCAAGGCATACAGGAGTCGCCTTCCAATATATTAAGAATTCGGACGCCATTCTATTTGTGACGTATTATAATCATGCGTTTGCAAAAGCGGACCGTGAATTTCTTATTCAGTTGGGAAGGGTCAAGGATGCTTTTGAAATGGATAAAATGTTTTTCATCGTCAATGCTGTGGACTTAGCCAAAGATGAAGAAGAAAAACAGGATGTTATCGAATATGTAAGAGGGCAGCTTGTAGAGTATGGCATTCGTTTCCCAAGAATTTTCGGTGTTTCTTCCAAACTGGCGATGGATTCAAATAGGTTAGAAGAATCAGGGATTGAAACTTTCAAAAAGGAATTCAACCAGTTCATTGACGGTGAGTTGAAACTGATGGCCGCCCAATCTGCAGAGTCAGAATGGGAAAGAGGCATGAACCGGCTGAAAACCCTTATAGAAAATTCTTCCATGGATGAAAGGGAGCGTGAATCCAGAAAAGAAGAGCTGCTCATGTTAAAAGGAAAAGTTCATGACTTCCTTGATAGTGAGGCTCCTGAGAGTATCAAACTGCGTGTGACTCAAGAGATTAAAGAGTTGATACATTATGTTAAGCAGAGGGTGTTCCTGCGCTTCTCTGACTTTTTCAAAGAAGCATTTCACCCGGCCGTTTTCTCGCAGCATGCATCAGCAAAAGCCGCGTTGAATGCTGCGTTGGAAGAATTACTGGAATCTACAGGGTTTGACTTTGCACAAGAAATGCGGGCCACTACACTCAGGGTTGAGAATTTTTCCAGAAAACAACTGAACTCTAGAGTGGAGTTATATATGGAAAAGCTCAAGAAGTTGGAAGATAACCTGGTCTTCTCTCCTTATGAAACAGGGAATCCTGCTGAAATTGAGTTTACAAATGCATTCTCAGATTTGGAAAGGGTGCAATTCCTGCCTGCATTAAGAAGTTTCAAGAACCCAAAAGACTTTTTTGAAGGTAACGGTAAGAAAAAGGTGATGGAAAAGCTGAATGAAGATCTCCAGGGTCCAGCCGACCAATACCTCGACCATTCCCAACAGCAAATCACTGGATGGGCTGTTGAGTATCTCAAAGCTGAACATAGCCGGATGACAAGCGATTTGCTCTCACAGTCAGATGAACAAATCGAGTCATGGCTGAACGCGCTTCAATCGGACGATAATCTTGAAAAGTGGAAAGAAACTTACTCAAGGCTCTCTGCTTATAAATAAGGGTGGTTTTCTAAAGATAGTTGCTCTTAAAAATCCAAGGGCCTGACCTTTCCCCTGGATACAAGGGCTTTTCTCTCTGAACAGGGAGAAAAGCTCTTTCTTTCTTGCATACCAGGGATAAGCTTTTGAATTCTGGTCCTATCTCTTGGATTTCATATTAATTAACATCAAAGTGTTAGAAAAAAGCCTGGGTAAATAACGGTACTGGAGGAGAAGATGAAAAGTCGTTACCATGCATGCGCTACTTGCAAGTACTTTTCAGCGGAACGAGTTGAAGGGAAAATGAATTATCGTTGTACTAGACTTGGTTACGAAACCAAGCCTGACTACCAATTCAATTGCTGGGACCCTAAAGATCATATCAGGAAGCTGATGAAGAAGGAGGATGGCTGAACCATGAAAAGCACGACAGAAGTTTCTTGGCTGAAATCCCACTACCTTGATGAAAAGGTGAGAGTTATTGACTGCCGCTTTAAACTTGGAGAACCGGATTATGGAAAGAAGCTCTACAAAGAAAGTCATATTCCGGGGGCCGTTTATTTTGACTTGGAAGAAGATCTTTCCGGTGAAGTGAAGAAGCATGGAGGTCGGCATCCGCTTCCGAAAATTGACGACTTTGTGCGGAAACTGGAACAGGCAGGAATCGAAAACGACACGACCGTTGTTGTCTATGATGACGGGGAGGGAGCCTTTGCCGCACGCTGCTGGTGGCTCTTCAAGTATATTGGGCATGAAGATGTCAGTATTTTAAATGGTGGTTATCAAGGCTGGAAGCGTCATGACCTTCCGGTTACAAGGAAAGTTGTTAATTATAGCGTAAGGGAATACCAGCCTCAAGCTCAAAATGACATGATTGCATCAGTCGATGATGTCAGAAATATATCAGGTAAGGGAATTCTCGTTGATTCCAGGGCAAGAGAACGTTACCTTGGATTATACGAACCGATTGACAAGGTCCCCGGCCATATCCCTGGTGCTGTCAACCATGTGTGGACAGAGGCCTTGAAAGACGGAAGTTTCCGGCCAGCAGCAGAACAGCGGAAAAGGTGGAAAGAACTCGATCCAAATCTGCCGGTTATCGTTTACTGCGGCTCGGGCGTGACCGCCACACCTAATGTCCTGTCACTATGGTCTGCAGGCTTTCAAAACGTCAAGCTTTATCCAGGAAGCTACAGTGATTGGATTTCTTATGAGGAGCATGAAGTAGAAACTAATAATGAAAATGACTAGTAAGAAACCTGATTCTTTAAGGGATCAGGTTTCTTTTATTTTTAACAAGAATGATAACCAATAGGATAGCGAATTTGTCGATGGAAATTGCAGGAGTCTTATAAAACGCTAATAGATAGGTACAGATCACTCCTAAGAATTACAACAAAAATGATTACTGAAATATGTTATAATACTTAGGTGAACAAAGGAGTGGTGAATGTGGATAAACACAATGAACATTTGTTATTGATTGATGGAATGGCTCTTTTATTTCGTTCTTTTTTTGCGACGGCCGTTTCAGGACAGTTTATGATAAATTCAAAAGGACAGCCTACTAATGGTGTGCAGGGCTTTATGAAACATCTTTTGATGGCTGTAGAACATATCAATCCTACTCATACAGCAGTATGCTGGGATATGGGAAGCTCGACTTTCCGAAACGAAATTTATTCTGATTACAAGGCAAATCGAAACGCACCTCCAGTCGAACTGATTCCTCAGTTCGATCTTGCGAAGGAAGTAGCTGAAGGGTTTGCATTATATAATATTGGCATGGCGGGCTTTGAAGCAGATGACTGTATCGGGACCATTGCCAAAAGTGTTCCGGGAGACACAAAAGTGTCCATATTGAGCGGTGACCAGGATTTGCTTCAGCTGTTGGATGATAACATTGACGTCGTTCTTTTAAAGAAAGGGTTTGGCAACTATCAAACGTATTCCAAAGCTCATTTCTTAGAAGAAAAAGGTTTGACTCCTGAACAGTTCATTGATGTGAAAGCACTTATGGGCGATACAAGTGATGGGTACCCAGGGGTGAAAGGCATCGGTGAAAAAACTGCAGTTAAACTGATCCAAGAACATCAGCATATCCAAGGGATTTTGGACAGCCTGCATCTTTTAACGCCTTCTCAAAAAAAGAAAATCGAAGCTGATTTGGATATGCTTCACCTATCCCGTCAGCTTGCTGAAATTAAATGTGATGTGCCGCTTGAATTTAACATGAAAGCAGCTGAATGGAGAGCGATTGCACCGGATGCAGTTGCGTTAATGGACGATATGGAACTGCGTGCCTTAAGGAGATTCCTGATTGGAAAAGAACATTTACTCAGCCAGCATGCCTGAATTAGTTAATAAGGGACTTATCCAATGGCAAAACGCTGTTGGGGAAGTCCCTTTTTATAGCTTATATTTTGGTATTGGACCTTTTGGCTCTGTTCTCCAACTTTGACTTTGGATCAGGAGTCGCGTTGCCATCTTGTGCGTAGCCCTGTGGGTTTACGGCGTTCGCTTTTGTACCCCGGTTTTTAGAATGTTTTTTGCTCATCTTGTCACCTCCACTCTTATTTTCACCAGCATCAGGGTTTTTAATGTAAATAAATCGTTTGGACACACTAATGATGCGGCCAAGTAATTTGTTGATTGAAAAATCTCCAGGGGGTGTAAGAAGATGAATAGAGGAGTCGTAACGGCTCTGTTGAGCATATTTGCAGCTCAGGCACTTAAGATTCCGCTTCATTTTATGAAAACAGGAAAGTGGAAACCGATGCTTTTCTTTCAGACTGGGGGAATGCCAAGTTCACACTCTGCAGGTGTGTCTTCACTGACAACCTTCATTGCATTGAAAAAGGGTGTTTCAACGATTGATTTTGCCCTATCCTTCATTTTTGGACTGATTGTCATGTATGATGCACAAGGAATCCGCCGCCAAACGGGAGAACTCACTTTGAAAGTGAATTCACTTGATGAATTGGTCAGGAAGGCGCATGAAGATGAATCCATTCCCTTTGAGGAAAAACCAAAAAGACTGAAAGAAATGCTGGGACACCAACCGGCAGAGGTCCTGGGAGGCGCGATCTTCGGTGCCCTTATAGGCGGCATCAGCTTTCTCCTCGGAAAAAAAGATAGGCAAAAAAGGAGAATTTTTGTAAGATAGAATCAAAAGTGGAGATGCCCCGTTCAGCGGCGTCCAAACTCATCCGCCTTCGCATGAGATAAAGGAATCACGAAGAGCGAGAGCAGAGAGATGTACTTAAGTGTAACAGAAGCTGGCAACTCATAAGAAAAACTGCCAATATAGATAGAGTAACAAGTATGGAAAGAATTTTTAACTGCAGGGTGAGGGAAATCGTGAAATACAACAAACAAACAACCGAAGACTTTCTTATTCATTTAGAAAACAAAGGTTTCAAATTTGGGGAAGATGCAATCGGATTTATTTATTTTGGCAAGAGGTCGGTAAATGCTTCAGATGAAATCGTAAATGCAGCGATAGAGATAACATTGAAGGCGCAAAAAAGGTTTGATAACAGCTTCTATATTTCTTTATTGGAAACCCTGTATTCTAACAATATCAAGACCCGGAAAGCTGCATGGAGATACGCTGAAAGTCTTGAATTGTTGGCTTAACTCGTAAATTAAGAAGAGCTTTGAGGACAAACGCTGAGTTTATAAAATGGGCATAAGTTCCTCTTGAAAGGCTTTAGAGGCAAAAAAGTGGATCCAATCCAGAGTAAAAGTGCCTCTAGAATGGTCCTAGAGGCAAAAAGAGGAGTAAATTCAGAGCAAAAGTGCCTCTAGAATGGTTCTAGAGGCGAAAAGCCCAGCAAATCCAAAGAAAAAGTGCCTCTAGAAATATCTTTTTTCCAAATCAGTAACTGGAACCCACAAACAGCAGGTCGAAAAGCTTCCCTGATTCAGCACTACATCAATAAAAACGTAAAAAAGGTATTTCAAACGCAAAAAACAAAGACAACCTGCAAAATAGGTTGTCTTTGTTTTGCTTAGTTAGCCGAAGAGTGCCTTCTGAGCACCAGCCTGAAAAGCTGTGGCAGTTCGGTCAGCAGCATACCCGCAAAGATGAACAGGCAGCCTGTGATGGCAAGTGCCGTCAGCTCTTCGCCTACCCATATGTATGAAAACAGCGCGGCGAATACCGGTTCCATCGCCAAGATAACAGCGACCCTTGCTGGAGTCGTATACTTTTGTGCTGCTGTCTGAATCAAATAAGCAGCAGAGGTTGCCAGCAAGGCTGTTATAAACAATGCTGTAAGGACTTCAATTTGCAGAAGTGTTGAAAGGCTGATAGAGCTTTGCCAATCTTCAAATAGAAGCATGGATACAAATGATAACACGGCCACTGTGAGAATCTGAACAATCGTCAGATGCAAAGCCGTAGTGAATTTTGTATATTTGTCAGTGAAAATAATATGAAATGCAAATCCTAATGCACAAATCATGACAAGCAAGTCACCGAGATTAACCGACTGTGTGTGGCCGGCAGCTAATAAATAAAGACCCAGTGCAGCGAACAAAGCTCCTGCAATCGAAGCAGGCACCGGCTTCTGTTTCATCATCAAGAACGCTAAAAAAGGTACAAGCACAACACTCAACCCTGTTATAAACCCGGCTTTTGCAGGGGTAGTGTACAGCAGACCGAATGTTTGAAAGGCATATCCAAGGAATAGAAAGAAACCTAATAGTATACCGGGCAAAACATTTCTGAGACTAAAGCGGGTCCGGCCTTTCTCTTTTAAAAGCAGAAGCAGCAGCAGGGAAACACCTGCAAGGAAAAACCTTACAGTGTTGAATGCGAAAGGTGACATGAAGGATATGGCATTCTGGATAATGACGAATGTGGCTCCCCATATAAATGCTACAGTAAGTAGTGAGAAATCCGCTGCCCATCTTTTGTTATTCATCAGGGATCTCCTCATTCAAACGGACAGCTTTGCGGGCAAGTTCATCCGCTCTTTTATTTTCTTTGCTCGGAATCCATTTAATGAAAAACAAGTCAAATTCTTTTGATAAGAAAAGTATTTCCTCTAAAAGATGCTTATATTTTTTATTTCTCGCGTACTCTTTCTCGACAGCATTGACGACGGCCTGCGAATCGCTTCTGAAAGAAAGGACATTGAAATTGTTCTCCTTGCAGATTTGCAAGGCTTTGATGCATGCAAGATATTCTGCTTCATGGTTTTCTTTTATTCCAAGCGGTATGGAGTAAGAAAGGTTCTCCCCGCTGTTTTTTATATAAATTCCAGCTCCACTGTATCCAGGGTCACCCGCGCTGGCGCCATCTATGTAAACTTCAATCATATCTTCACCTCAGGAAATTAAATTATCTATAGTCTGATCAGAATCAGGTAATACATCAATCATTAGAATTGATTATAACAAAAAATGCAGAAAACGATGAGGGCAAAGGTATTACCCCCTTCTATTGAACGCTATTTAGCAAGGATTAGCCAAATAAAAAGGCTTAAGGCAAGCATTATGCCTGTTTGAAGCTGAAGGGACCTATTCTTTAACTTGAATACGTTTGGCAAGATAACCAAAAGGAGTGTCGATCAATAAGACAACCCATTTTAAAAGATACGTTGATATAGCAATTTTCATCCACACCTAGAAGGGAAATGCTCCTAAAAAGGCGGTGGATGTAAAGACAAGTGTATCCAGCAGCTGACCAATCAACGTACTTCCATTATTGCGGATCCTGAACTGAGAATCTTTTGAAAATCTCTTCAGCGAACTGGCTGATCAAATAAGCAAGGTTTCCACGGGGAAATCATGCGGAAAGTCGTTTCCAATTCCCCTTGTGCAAAATCATCAGGGTGGGGCTGGAAAATATGAGCTATTCGCATGATGACGGTCATGGCCAGGAAAGTGAAGAATTTCACCACACCACTTTTTGTGCTTCTTTCTTTCCGTATCTTTCGTTAAGAATATCGGTCACGAGAAAGGCAGTCCCATGCATAGCATTGTCGAGTGCGGCTGTCAGTTCGGAGATCTCAATTGTTTTGATCACTTGTAAATTGGCTAATATAGTGGAGACTCCTATCCAGACGAACAAGCCTGTTTTGCCAAAAAGTCTGTATATCGCCAGAACCAGTATAAAATTAACCAGAACAAAGATAAGTTCGAACCATCCATTGAACATTTTACTGCATCCTTGAAAATATGATGAACTACTGCATATACTAATGACAATCTCCTTATATTCTTTACTCAACGTAACTCTTATACGTAAAAATAGAGTAAGCTGTTCCTAGAGCTTTGCCCCTGTTAAGATGTACTGCATTGCTTATCGCGCAGTTGAATCAAACAGTTTTACGAAAAGAGCGAAATGAAAGACGCAAAAGTCCTTGTCCATTATACATAGTAAGTATCAATGGGACAAAAGAGTCCACTGAAAGGAGAGGAAAACAATGAAGATGAAAGTGATTTGGACATACATTGGAAAAATACCTGATCGAATAATTTTTGAATCTGAGTGGATGAACCGAAAATACGTTGACTACTTAATTGAAGATCTGTTAAGAATCGGAAGAGCGAAGGATATCCTGATTCGTGATGAAATGGAAAATGAGTGGAGCAGGAAGGAGTTCCTCAAGCTGAATGAAGAGCTTGAACAGGAGCCTGAAAACATTACTGTCTACTTTGATGGGGGATACGATAAAGAAAATGCCCTTGCAGGTCTCGGTATGGTCATTTATTATCAAAAAGGCGGTAAAAATTATAGGATCAGGAAAAATGCGAAGCTTCAAGAACTAGAAAATAATAATGAAGCTGAATATGCTGCGCTCTACTCTTGCATGCAGTTGTTGGAGGAATTGGAAGTCCGCCAAGTACCATGTGTGATTAAAGGGGATTCTCAAGTTGTATTGAAACAACTTGAAGGAGAATGGCCATGTTATGAAGAGACGTTGAATAACTGGCTTGACCGGATTGAGGCAAAGATAAAGGCTCTCCGAATAAAACCTATATATGAAGCAATCGATCGAAAACAAAATAAAGAAGCAGATCACCTGGCAAACCAGGCGCTTCAGGATACATTCATTCACAGTCATTCGGAAAATTGAAAGGTTGGATCGAAGAAAGGTGATGAGTTTTGTGGAAAGAATTCAGGTCATTGGAAAGCTGGACGAAATCCTTGGGACCTATTGCGAAGATTGTTTATTAAAAGCCCACTTTAGAAAAGAGTATGGCAAAAATTATGCTCACCGATTTTGCATCGAAAAATGTACAGTGGGGCAGAAAATAAAGGAACTGGGCAAAAACTTAACATAAAAGATACCTACACAAGATGTCTTTCAGCTTCAACAGAAAAAAAGGAAGCCGGCAATACCGGCTTCCTTTATCATCTATTATAGTCGAAATTAAAGTTTAGTTACGTTAGCAGCTTGAGGTCCGCGGTTGCCTTCTACGATTTCGAAAGAAACTTCTTGACCTTCTTCTAATGATTTGAAACCTTCACCTTGAATAGCAGTGAAGTGAACAAATACATCGTCTCCGCCTTCTACTTCGATGAATCCAAAACCTTTTTCATTGTTGAACCATTTTACTTTACCGTTTTGCATAATACTGTTCCTCCTAAATCTTTCAAGCACACTTTTGTGCTCATGGAAATATTATCATTATTAAGAACCTTTTGTCAGTCTCAGCAGAAGACATAGAATTCTGTTAAATGATGTCTTAAATATACAATAAGGACTTTATTAGAGTCAAGGAAGTTAGCGTAGTTTTTGTAAGAAAATTTAAACGGTTTCACTCAGGGGGCAGGGGACCCTGCCGGCAGTATAAAATCTTGTCAGCACGCTAGTGGAGAATCACTGATAAATCGCTTTCGGTTGTATTCGCCAAGTTTATATAGTAAACTTTTAATGATATTTTACCAATGTGGAGGGTTCGATATGCCGACGCCAAGTATGGAGGATTATATAGAACAGATCTATTTATTGATCGATAATAAAGGATATGCCAGAGTTTCAGATATTGCTGATGCCCTGTCTGTCCATCCCTCCTCAGTAACCAAAATGGTCCAGAAATTAGATAAAGATGATTACCTGGTGTATGAAAAGTACCGGGGACTCATATTGACTGCTAAAGGAAACAAAATTGGAAAACGTCTTGTTTTCAGGCATGAACTGCTGGAACAATTCCTGAATATAATCGGCGTGAAGGAAGAGAACATTTACGAAGATGTGGAAGGGATAGAACATCATTTAAGCTGGGACTCCATCGACAGGATTGGGGACCTTGTACAGTTGTTTGAAGAAAATGACGACCTTCTGAAAAGGTTAAGGGAAATACAAAGCAAAAACGAGAGCGAATGAAAAAAGGACGATTCCAGGAATCGTCCTTTCTCTTTGGTATCAACTGGCAGCTCTCGTATATATTATTTAAAAGCTGTTTTTGTATAGATAGTATCTATCGGAAAAATCCAAAGTGCCGGATTTTTCCCTTGGGTACAAGGGCTTTTCTTTCTGAATAGGGTGAATAGCTCTTTTCTTTCTTGCTGATCATGATAATTTTTATGAATTTTAGCCAGATCTCTTGAACTTAATTGTAAATAGCAACAAAGTTTTCGAAAAGAGCCTTTAGAAAAGAGCCTATTTAAAATATCTCAGGATACTCTGAAAAAGTGACATCACCAGTATAGCTGTTTGCGAGCTGTGAAACCCCTTCACCGTCATACTCAATCCTTACGCCTGATAAAACCCCATCTTGTGCTTCCATTAAAGCTTTTTGATAAGAAATGATCCGGCCAGTTGACGTTTGAAAGCCAATGACCTGACCATCATGATTTCGCTGGATTTTTGTGATTTCCTCCATTTCGCTTTCCCCTTTACAATTATTCTTATCCCTAGTATGGTCAAAAAAAGCTCACTTTAAAAAGCATCCGAAGATGAAAATAAGAATATCTTAGTTAACATGTCTTATAAAGGGTGTTTTCGTATAGATTGTTGCTTTAGGAAAAATCCCAAGTGCCGGGTTTTTCCCCTGTGTTCACGGTTTCTTTCTCAATGAACGGGGAGAGTAGCTCTTTTCTTTCTTGCTTACCAGGATTTTCGTGGAAATGATTACTATAATTTTTGAAATTCATATTAAACAGCAACAATGTTTTATAAAAGAGCCTTTTTAAAGCAGGATTTTTACACCTGTATGAGAAATGGTATCTATAGAAGTTTACTACATAACAATCAGCAGAGAAGGTGACATTATGAAAAATAATGAGTGGCATGAAAGTGCCCAGGAGCGCTGGGATTATAATGCGAGCAACTGGCATAGCAGAAGTGTCGAGATGTGGACAGAGGGGAGCCGGAAAGATATCCTCCCGTTCATGATGAGGAACGTCCCAAAAGGCAGCGAAATAGCAGACTTGGGATGCGGAGATGGATTTGGCTCCTATTTGCTGAACCAGCAAGGTTATAGAGTTACAGGAATGGACATATCTCCGAAAATGGTGGAGTTCGCAAAAAAACATGAGAAAGAGGGATTGAGTTTTACTCAGGGAGACCTTTCTCACCCTCCTTTTGAGAAAGAAACGTTTGACGCGGTCATGATGATTAATTCATTGGAATGGACGGAAGACCCTTTTCATGCTTTGAAGCAGGCAGCACAAATTGTCAAAGGGGACGGAAGGTTATGTATTGGGGTTCTTGGACCGACTGCACATCCCCGGCAAAACTCTTTTTCAAGGTTATATGGCGAGAATGTGATATGCAATACGATGATGCCGTGGGAATTGGAGCACCTCGCACTTACTAATGGGTTGGTAAAAGAGGACGAATCATGGGTATACAAAAAAGGCGTTTCTGAAAAACTCGTAAATAATCTGTCCCGGGAGCTGAAACAGGCTTTGACCTTTATGACCCTGTTCATGTTCAAAAAAACCGGGGATAATATGGAGGGAGTAAGATGAATCAACGTTTTTCAATTGATGAATTTATCAAGCAAACCCAGCAGGAAGACAAGGGAGAAGGATTATTTGAACTGGAGACCGCCAGAATGCTGGAGGTAAACCTCGATGGAGAAGTTTGGGCAAAAATGGGAGCCATGATCTCATACAGGGGAGCCATCAAGTTTGAAAGAGAAGGTGTCCTTGAGCACGGACTGGGCAAGCTTTTTAAAAAAGCCCTTACCGGAGAAGGAACATCTTTAATGAAAGCAAACGGGCAAGGGAAATTATATCTGGCGGATCAGGGAAAGAAAATTTCAATTCTTAATCTTGATAATGACGCCATATATGTTAACGGAAATGACTTGCTTGCCTTTCAGCCTGGGCTGAAATGGGATATCAAGCTGATGAGACGGATAGCAGGAATGATGGCAGGAGGGTTATTCAATGTCCGGATTGAGGGCAGCGGGATGGTCGCCATCACCTCTCATTATGAACCATTGACCCTGTTGGTGAAACCAGGCAACCCTGTATACACTGACCCGAATGCAACGGTTGCATGGTCTGGGAATCTCCAGCCTGACTTTGTCACAGATGTATCATTGAAAACCTTCTTTGGAAGGGGAAGCGGGGAGTCCGTACAAATGAAATTTGAAGGGGAAGGGTTTGTTGTGGTGCAGCCGTTTGAAGAAGTATACTACAGCGAGCAGAACTCTTAATTAATTTTGTGAAAAATATCCAGTTTCTGAAACCTTAAAACCGGATATTCTAACAGTACACCAAGATTCCTCTCCCAGAGTGCCCCCTTCCCGCAAAGTTGGAAGGGGGATTTTTATTGAGCCATTTTAGAAATCAGATACTGTAATATCCCTCCGCCAGGTTTGTTATACATGGACAATCACATGGCTAATCTGTATAAATGTATCTATGGAAGATTTTTATGCAAAGCTGTTATAAAGTTATCGTTTGTTCACCTGATGACTTACACTGGCTCTCTTAGTTTGGTTCAAGTGGAAGGTGAGATGCCTCCTGTGGGGTATCAGAACGTATAGTTCCAACGCCGGCACTTGAAGCGTAAATTAGCTTACCACTTATCTAAAGCTACAAATAAGATAAAGACCTACATAGTAAAAGAAAAGTTTAACTTAAATCATTAGGAGGGGAATCTCATGGAACAACAAAAGAAAGTACCATCTGACATTGAAATTGCCCAGCAGGCAGAAATGCTTCCTGTCATGGATATAGCAAAAAAACTCGGCCTCGAGGAAGAAGACATAGAGCTTTATGGAAGATATAAAGCCAAGTTAACATATCCAACGTTAAAAAAACTGGAGAACAAGCCGGATGGAAAGCTCATCCTCGTCACTTCCATCAATCCGACACCTGCAGGGGAAGGAAAATCGACTGTGACGGTGGGGCTTGGAGATGCCTTGAATTCCATCAATAAGAAAACAATGATTGCCTTACGGGAACCTTCTCTGGGTCCGACCATGGGAATTAAAGGCGGTGCAGCAGGAGGAGGGTATGCCCAGGTCCTGCCGATGGAAGATATCAACCTTCATTTTACGGGAGATATTCACGCCATTACTACTGCTAACAATGCATTGGCCGCAATGATTGATAATCATATCCATCAGGGAAATGAACTGGAGATAGATCAGAGGCGAATTACATGGAAGCGGGCCCTCGACATGAATGACAGGGCTTTGAGGCACATTGTGGTCGGGCTTGGCGGTCCTGTCCAGGGCGTGCCAAGGGAAGACGGTTTTGATATTACCGTGGCTTCGGAAATAATGGCTGTCCTTTGCCTGGCTAATGATTTGGAGGACTTGAAAGCCCGTTTGGCGAAGATGGTAGTAGCCTATAATAGCCGGAAGCAGCCAGTAACAGTGGAAGATATCGGTGCACAAGGAGCATTGGCTATGCTGCTGAAAGACGCATTAAAGCCGAATCTCGTGCAAACCATCGAACACACGCCGGCTCTTGTTCATGGCGGTCCTTTTGCGAACATTGCACATGGATGCAATTCAGTAATAGCCACCCGAACAGCTTTAAAGCTTTCTGACTATGTCGTAACAGAGTCAGGGTTTGGCGCCGATTTGGGAGCAGAAAAATTCATGAACATTAAAACCGAAGCTTTAGGTACAAGTCCAGATGCCGTTGTATTGGTCGCTACCGTAAGAGCATTAAAAATGCATGGCGGCCAGAACAAGGCGGAGTTAGCAGAGGAAAATCTGCCTGCACTGGAAAAAGGCTTGGAAAATTTGAAGAAACATATGGAAACAATCAGCTTGTTTGGTGTTCCTTTTGTAATCAGCATCAATAAGTTTGTTACGGATACTGAAGCTGAACTGGCTTACCTGTTTAACTGGTGTGAAGAAAATGGAGAAGCCGTTTCCTTGACACAAGTATGGGAAAAGGGAGGAAAAGGCGGAGAGGATCTGGCCGCAAAAGTGATAAATGTAATTGAGAGGAATGAAAAATCTTTCAAAAGGCTGTATGACAACAAAGTCAGCATCGAGGATAAAATCAGGACAGTTGCTTACAATGTTTATGGAGCAAGCGACGTTGAATTTTCTGCAAAAGCTGAAAAACAACTGCGGGAAATTGCAGACCTTGGCTGGGATGGTTTACCGGTATGCATGGCAAAAACTCAGTATTCTCTTTCCGATAATGCAAAAAAACTCGGAAGGCCAAGAGATTTCTCCATCCATATCAGGGAGCTCCGACCAAAAATTGGTGCAGGCTTTATTGTTGCATTGACAGGTGAAGTCATGACTATGCCAGGTCTGCCGAAAAAACCAGCAGCCTATTCAATGGATGTTGATGAAAACGGGAATGTAAGCGGCCTATACTAGGATTCTTTTTAAATGGAGGCACAGGTTATGTTTGATCCAACAGCATATGAAAACCTGAAAGTGGTTTTGCAGGGAGCATTGTACGAGCTCGACTTGATGGGTACATTAAAGGTTGTCAACAGAGAGGATATCGTTGACCTTGCGAGCCTGAACAGACGTTACTCCTTGACTCTCTGCAACCCCGATGCCGAAGAGATTACGGTGACAGTCACCCTTGCTGCCGGGGTTAAAGAATGGAATGCCGAGGCATTCCCTAAAGCCGGGGAAGAGCCCGGTGCCACGCTGCAAGTGCATTACCAATCGGCAGGTCGGCGTTTTTCTGAAACCTTTATGGATAGTCTGGAAGACTGGTGGGGACCGCAAAGAAATATAGAGTGGCGTGAAGTCACTTCCAGCAGCCAGCCATTCCTTCATCAGGGGATTATTAATTTTAATCGGCTAATTACAGAAGAAATGGTTGATGACTTGGAGGAAGTTGCGGTTCATGTGGAGAATTCTTTACTACAAATATTATGATACATTCATAGAGATATAAACATTGGACATACATATAGAGAAAAGGGGATGAGGGGAATGAAAATAGCCTGGGTGACTGACAGTACAGCATGCAGGGTGGATGAATTTGATAACAATGAAGACGTATACGTGGTTCCGATGAATATCCTGATTGGAGACCAGGAGTATAAAGACGGAGTTGATTTATTTCCGGAAGAATTATTTGAACTCTTAAAAGAAAATGGGACAGACGCAAAAACCTCACAACCGTCCATTGGAGTCTTTCAGGAACTTTACACCAAGCTTCAAGAAGACTATGATCATATCTTTTCCATACATGTTTCAGCGGCGTTTAGCGGGACGATTTCATCTGCTCAGCAGGCGGCCCAGCTCGTCGATATCCCGGTTACCGTTATAGATTCCAAAATTCTATCCTTCCCATTGACACGTTTGATATTGGAAGGCATTAGAGAGGCAGAGGGCGGAGCCAATCCAGATGTAATTGAGAAACACCTATTGACTAAAATAAAAACAGGGGAAACCTTTGTAATGGTCGGCAGCCTTGAACAGCTTCATAAAAGCGGCAGAATGAATGGGGTTTCCTTCTTCCTTGGATCTGTTTTGAAAATCAAACCAATCCTGGCGATAAAGGAAGGAAAGCTGGAAGTCGAAGAGAAAGTGAGAAGCACGGCAAAAGGGCACTCCCGTATGAAGGACTACTTAGATATTGCACTGCAAAATAAAGTCGTAAAAGAGGTCTTCATTTTATACGGTCTAAACAAAGAGGAAGCAGATTCGTGGGTAAGCGACCTCACCGATAAGTACCCTGGCATCACCTTTTCTTCACATGAACTTGGGGCCGTCATTGGAGTCCATGCCGGGAAAAATACACTGGGAATCAGCTGGTTTGCAGAGTGAGTGATTAAAGAGGGGATTTCCTCTCTTTTTTTGTGCCCGGTAATTCATTTGAAAAGGTAATTTGTGTTTATTCCTGAATATGGCAGACGTCTGCCGTTCACCCTATCGAGAGTGTTAGCTTTGTAATGAGGTGATTAGCGGAGAAGCGCCCCAATATAGAGTGATAGTTAGGTTGATAATGGGGCGATAAGCGGAAAAACACCTTATTATTGAGGGGGTGCAAGGCTTATAATGGACGATAAGCGGAGAAACACCTTATTATAGAGTGATTGCCAGGCTTATAATGGGCGATAACCGGAGAAACGCCCTATTATAAAGGGCTTGCCAAATTTATAATGGGTGATTAGCAAAGCCTCCCGTTTTTACAGAGGAAACTCAATGTGATAATGTGATGAACGCGGCAAGGCACCTGATAAAAGACAAATATTTATTATGAAATGACCGCCTTGGAGCTGTCTTGTTGAATAAGAACACCATTCCCTGTCCTGACGTTTGAATCATCTCTAATTCCGTGGTTGCTGAACATAGCACTCTTGCTGAAAATACAGTCCTGCCATCCGCCTCCACATAGAGTATTATAAGCCTCAACTTATGTTATAAACAGAAATCAAGCACTCTCAACTTTTTCTGTTAAAATTGATACAGGGGGTGCAGGCCGATGAAGTCAGCAAACATCAAACTTATTGAGAAGTTAGTCAAACAGGTCCACTCCAATGATTCAAGCGGGCACGACTGGCATCACATAGACAGAGTACGGAAGCTAGCGTTATACATAGGCCGGAAAGAAGGCAGTTCTCATTTAGAAAGAATTGAGGCAGCGGCGCTCCTGCATGATGTTGCGGATGGTAAGTTAAATGAGAGTGAAAGCAAAGGACAGGATAAGTTACATAGGATAGTAAATAAGCTGGAATTACATAATGAAGAAAAAGGTATCATCATGGAGATTGTAAAGAGGATTTCCTTCCGTGGAGGGAATGAAGCCGAACTTGATTCCTTGGAGGCCAGGGCGGTAAGAGATGCCGACAGGCTTGATGCCATGGGCGCCATTGGCATTGCCAGGACTTTTGCCTATGGTGGTACAAAAGGCAATCTGATCTATGACCCGCAACTTCCGGTCAGGACTAACATGTCCTTGGAAGAATACCGGAGCGGGAATACATCTACTATACATCACTTTTATGAAAAGTTGTTAATCCTGAAAGATCTTATGTGTACAGACACGGGAAAGGAACTCGCAAAGGAACGGCATGAGTTCATGGAATTATTTTTAAAGCAATTTTATACAGAATGGAATGGTCAACAATGAGAATGTTAACAGTTGAAAATGTTACAAAGTCCTATGGTGAAAAGACCCTATTCAAGGATATAGGTTTTACAATAACTGATAAAGAACGGGCCGGCCTGATCGGGGTCAATGGGACAGGGAAATCCAGTCTGCTCAAAATCATAGCTGGGCTGGATGATGCAGACAGGGGAGATATAACCAAACCGGGTGATTATGTCATTTCCTACCTGTCTCAGGAGCCTGAGCTGAATCCTGATCTAACAGTGATCAGCCAGGTTTTTCAGAGTGATGCGGCAGTCATTAAAACTATGCGTGAATATGAAACAGCACTGCTCCAGCTTGAAGCGGATCCTGAGAACGAACGAAATCAGGAAAAACTATTTACAACTCAACGGCAGATGGAAGTGTTGAATGCTTGGGATGCCAATGCGAATGCCAAGGCGATCTTGACAAAGTTGGGCATCTCTCAATTTTCAAAGAAAGTAGGCGAACTTTCCGGCGGGCAGAAAAAACGAGTAGCTCTCGCCCAGGTATTGATTGAAACACCGGACCTGCTGATCCTCGATGAACCTACCAACCATCTGGATTATCAATCAATAAAATGGCTGGAAGACTATCTGTCAAAATATCAGGGAGCTGTCCTGCTCGTCACTCATGACAGGTATTTTCTTGATCGTGTCACTAATAGAATCTTCGAGCTCGACGGTGGGAATCTTTATGCCTATAAGGGAAACTACCAGGCTTTCATAGAAGCGAAAGCAGAAAGAAATGAGCAGGAAAAGCAGATGGCTGAAAAGCAAAAGAATTTATATCGCAGGGAACTTGCATGGATGAGACGAGGGGCCAAAGCACGGACCACTAAACAAAAGGCGAGAATTCAGCGTTTTGAAGACCTTGAAGACAATATGCCTTCCTCTTCTTCTACTGATGGAATAGAAATGTCACTGTCTGGCAGCCGTCTCGGAAAACAGGTTTTTGAATTTATTGATGCCTCCAAGAGCTATCCGGGGCAAATAATACTTGATCAATTCAATTACCTGATAAAGCCTGGTGATAGGATTGGTATTGTCGGCAGAAATGGAAGCGGAAAGTCCACGTTTTTGAATATCCTGGCAGGTCAAGATCATCTTGATTCAGGGGAGTTGAACCAGGGACAGACTGTCAAGATTGCTTACTACACACAAGGACATGAAGAAATGGATGAAAGTAAGAGGATGATTGAGTATATCAGGGAATCCGCTAATGTCATTACAACTGACAGCGGCGACCAGATCTCTGCCGCAACCATGCTCGAACGTTTCTTGTTCCCTACGAACACTCATGGGACTCTTATTAGAAAGCTTTCTGGTGGTGAAAAGAGAAGGCTCTTCTTATTAAAACTGCTGATGACAAAGCCGAACGTTCTATTATTGGATGAGCCAACCAATGACCTTGATACGGAGACACTGACAGTACTTGAAGATTACATTTCTGAATTTTCAGGAGTGGTTATCACGGTTTCCCATGATCGTTACTTCCTTGATAAAACGGCTGTCCAGCTGCTTGTGTTTGAAGGAGAAGGTCATATTGGCACGTATTTAGGTGAATACTCAGAGTACCTTGCACAAAAAGCAGAGGAAACAACTGATATTAAAATAAAGAAATCAGTCGAAAAGCAGGCGCCAGCAGCATCTGCTCCTTCCGAAAAGAAAAAGCGAATGAATTACAATGAGAAAAGAGAATGGGAAACGATCGATGAAAGAATCGCGGAGACAGAGCAGAAGCTTGAAACGGCACAGTCAGAGCTTGAAAAAGTCGGAAGCGATTTTGAAAGAGCACAAAAGTTAATGGAGCAGATTGAAGAATATAATGCTTTATTGGAAACGTTGATTGAACGCTGGTCTTATCTTGCAGAGATTGCAGAGAATTAAGCACATTGATTAGATTAGAACTTTGACTATGTTAAAATGAAGGCAGTATGACGGGATATAGAAAGGGGTCAAGATTCTATGAGAATTAAATCGATCGAACCAACGCCAAGTCCGAACACAATGAAAATCATCTTAGATGAAGAAATGGCTGGCGGTAAAAGTAATAACTACAAAAAAGAAGATGCGGAAACAGCACCTAAACGCATAAGGGATATCCTTGAAATCGAAGGAATAAAAGGTGTTTATCATGTAGCTGATTTCCTTGCTGTTGAAAGAAATGCTAAGTTCGATTGGCAGGAGCTCCTTCCGCGCGTCAGGAAAGCATTTGGAGAAGAGACAGAGGTTGAAGGAGCGGCTGTAGTTGCAGATGAACATTTCGGTGAAGTGACAGTGAGTGTTCAGGAATTCAAAGGCATTCCAATGCAAGTAAAGCTGGCGACAGATTCTGAAGAGAAACGTTTTTCTTTGCCGGAAAATTTCGTGAAAGCAGTGGGGCAAGCTCAAATGGACGGCGATAATGTTGTTCTCCTCCGAAAATGGAAGGACCAGGGAGTACGTTACGGAGAGTTAGAAGAAATCGGGGAAAGCGTTATAGAAGAGCTTGTTGCAGCCTATCCTCAGGAAAGGATCAATTCTCTGGTTAAAAAAGCACAGAATCCCGAAGACACGGAAGAGAAGCCGGCAAAAGCCGGCAGGAAGGTTAGCTTGGAAGAGTTTGATGCACCTGATTGGGAAACAAGGTATCAGCTGCTCGAAAGCATGAAAGATCCCGAAATTGAAGACCTCCCTCTTCTGGAAAAGGCACTGGATGACGAGAAGGCATCCATTCGCAGGCTTGCCATTGTTTATATCGGGATGATCGAGGACAAAAAGGTTCTGCCGCTATTATATAAAGGGCTAAAGGACAAAACGGTAACAGTCAGAAGAACCGCAGGAGATTGTCTGTCCGACCTCGGCTTTAAAGAGGCTATGAATGAAATGGCAGCTGCTCTTCAGGATAAAAATAAACTCGTGCGTTGGCGTGCTGCAATGTTCCTCTATGAAGAAGGGGATGAAAGTGTACTGCCTGCTTTAAAGGAAGCCGAAGATGATCTTGAGTTTGAAGTGAAACTTCAAGTGAAAATGGCGATAGAAAGAATTGAAGGCGGAGAGGAAGCCAAAGGGTCTGTCTGGAAGCAGATGACTGAGGCAAGAAAGCAGTAGGTAGTTCACCGCCCGCTCCGCGGAGTCATGCAAATGGAGCGGAAATCTATTTAAGATATGATATGAAAATCGGGTTTTGAATCAAAGTCTAGACAAACTGATAAAGGAGATGAATGACCATGTCAATGGCATACGAAGAATATATGAAACAAGTAGTGAAACCGATGAGAGCGGAACTGACACAAGCCGGTTTCAAGGAGTTGTTAACGGAAGAAGAAGTGGAACAAACTATGGAAAACGCTGAAGGAGTGTCTCTTGTAGTCGTCAACTCTGTATGCGGCTGTGCTGCCGGATTGGCAAGACCTGCAGCTACGCAGGCGGTTTTGAACAGTGAAATACAGCCTGATCAGCTTCTTACTGTTTTTGCAGGACAGGACCGGGAAGCAACTGCCAGAATGCGCGAATACTTTGAAGGTTTCGAACCGTCCTCTCCATCAATGGCAATTATGAAGGGGAAAGAAGTTATTCACTTCATTCCGAGAGAAAGCATTGAAGACCATTCGATTGAAGAAATCATGGCTGAAATTTACACGGGACTCCAAAAGACTAAGCAATAGCAATTAGAGTATCCAGGGAGGCAGGACAGTACTGCCTCCCTGGATTTTCTGTGATGTTTATAACTTTTTTGACAAGAATGTGATACTTATTTAGGTAAAGAAAGTCAAAAAGCAACACTGTTTGCGAAACGGGCGTTTTAGTACGATGGGAGGTACCAGTTTGTTAGTTACAACAGCAGGCAGGACAAATAACGAAATGATTGAAAAGGCAAAAGGGATATCTGAGCAACTCGAACTGCCTTACATCCACAGAGAAAAAAGAACCGTAAAAGGGTTAAGGGAGAGGTACTCAGAGGATATTCTGGTGGTCGGGAAAGAACGGCTGGAGTTATTTTCGGCAGATTCGGATGAGCCTTTTTTCTTTCATCCAAATTCTGCTTCCTTCAGGATCAAACGGATATTAAAGGGTGAAGAGGATCCCTTTATTCAAACTACAGGGTTAAAAACGGGCATGAGACTTCTGGATTGTACGATGGGAATGGCTTCCGACAGTATTATTGCAAGCCATGCGGTCGGACCGGCAGGCAAGGTGATAGGCATAGAAGCAAGCAAGGCTGTTTTCTTCATAATAAAAGAGGGTTTGAAAAAATGGGATTCAGGCGTCAAGGAAATGGATGAAGCTATGGGGAGAATTGAGGCCGTCCATTCTACAGCGCTGGACTTTTTAAAATCAGCTGAGAATGACAGTATGGACGTTGTCTATTTTGACCCTATGTTCGGAGACCCACTTGAAACTTCGGCGGGGATCAATCCATTGCGGAAGTGGGCATATTACAATCCGCTTGATGAAGAAATAATAGAAGAGGCGAAACGGGTGGCGAAGCATAGAGTGGTCTTGAAGGAACACTATGATTCACCCATGTTCGAGAAGCTGGGCTTTAAAGTGGAAAGGCGGCCGTCAGCGAAATTTCAGTATGGTTCAATAGAAGTAAATGAATAACGGGCTCCCGGTATATGCGGGACCCCGTTTTCGATTGCAATATTTTGCTTAATCAGTAATAGCAAGGGAAATAAAATAAAACAGCAAAAGCAAGAAACCGATACTTACCATTATATCGACGTTCATGATACTCCTCCTCTAATACAAGTTCTTTTAATATAGTACCATATTCCTCAATTAATATCCTTCATAAAATTTTCGAAACCTTTTTAACCTTTCATCCGTCTATATATGTATAATGGAAATAGATATACATAGAAAGGAAGAATCTCCGTGTCTAACTGGATGAGAAAAACATTCGTCGTTCTGGTGTCCATCTTAACGTTTGGGCTGGTTACACCTTCGCAGGCATTTTTAAATGAAAATGAGAGCTTAAATAAATCAAATAGCAAAGCACCATCAAGCATACATACTCACCCAGAGGTTACCGAAGCTGTTGAAGAGCAAGTAGTCGATCATGAAGTATTTATTCAAAAAATGATTTCTGAGGCAGAGAACCAGGCGTACATTAAGTTTGGCAGCAAGATCAAACCGGTGATTGAAAATGAATTTCAGTCCATCATCCTGCCAAAGATTCAGGTTGCGATTGAGGAAACGGCAATGCAGTTTCCCGAAGATGAGCTTTCCCACCTGACGATTTCAGAGGTCCCTGCATACGCAAAGAGTGAGAAGATTTTTCACATTTATGATGAGCGCAGCGGTGAAGACATAATCCGCTTCCACGTCAGAAGGGATCATCCTCCATTGGACGGCTACTATTTTAACTTCCACTATCATACCAGACATGATAATTTCCAGGAGCACCACAGCCTGGGGGATATCTACTGGGATAAGAATGTACCTCCGCAATGGAACAGTGTTTCTTGAAATACTAGAAAACAAGGGCGAATTTTGCCCTTGTTTTTTTTATGGTTGGCTGTATTTCTATAGATTGTTGCTATCTGAGAGTTTTTTCCCTCGGAAACAAAGATTTATCTAACTGAAAGGTGATTAGCTCTTTTCACTCTTGTTTACCAGGAAAATTTATGTGAATTATCGCACTATCTCATGAACTTATATTAAATAGCAACAAAGTTTTGAAGTGAGCCTTATGGTTAAAGGCAAATGAAACTATAGTAAAATATTCCCTAGACTCTTTTTAATAAGCTGATTAATTGAATTTTTCAAAAATCTTACAGAATAATATTATTGTAATATATGTTATACTAGGTTCATAGTTGAAATGATTCTATCTAACTCAGATTCTGGTATTAGAAAGGGTGACAGTGTAAATGTATCCGAAAATTTCATTACTCGTCACCGCGATCTTTGCGGGAGTCTTTTTTATTTTGCAAAATACCTCAGCCAACTATCCTGGATTACTGCTTGAAAATGCCCCGATAAATAAAGACCTTACATTACATTCAGACATTCTCGAAGAAATTATCCTTTTGCCTCGGGAATCTTTTGATGAGGACGAAGCCAGGCAAATCATCTACAGGCTTGACCATTTGCCGACAGGCCTTCTCCACCATGTCAAAGCTAGTGGAATAAAGGTCCGTCTGTTTCAAGATGAATTAACGAATTTCCCTACGACTCAACACTTGAAAGGTGTCACTCCGAGAGGGTACACTAATACAGAAAGAACGTGGGATGAAGTTCCCGGCATTGGGGGCTCTCATCTCGTGTTAGTTAAGATTGGACATAGCGAAAAGGGTGCCGGACATGGCTCAGTCAACCTGGAGCTTCATGAACTTGCACACAGCATAGACCGTTATGTACTGAATGACATCTACTATAAAATGAAATTCACTGCAATCTGGAGACAGGAAGCCCACATCCTCTTTCCGGAAGAAGATTATTTCCTGGATTACCAGGAAGAATACTTTGCAGAGACTTTTGCCATGTATTATCTCAACCTTAAAACAAACAAAAAGTTAAAAGAAAAGGCACCTGCCACTCACCAATTTTTTGAAGGATTGGAATCTATGTAAAAGGGGTATAAAATGAAACAATATCTCGAGCTTTGTAAACATGTATTGGAAAATGGTACAGAAAAAGGGGACCGTACTGGAACCGGTACAATCAGCACTTTTGGTTATCAAATGAGATTTGATTTAAGCAAAGGATTCCCTATGCTCACGACAAAAAAATTACATTTAAAGTCGATCATCCATGAACTCCTCTGGTTCCTTAATGGGGATACAAACGTCAAATACCTGCAGGATAATGGTGTCCGAATTTGGAACGAATGGGCAGATGAGACAGGTGACCTAGGACCGGTTTACGGTAAACAATGGCGATCTTGGGAAGGAGCTGGCGGTGAAACCATCGACCAGATTACTGAGTTGATTGAAAACATCAAGAAAAATCCTGATTCAAGACGATTGATTGTAAACGCATGGAATGTAGGTGAAATTGATAAAATGGCACTTCCTCCATGTCATTGTTTGTTCCAGTTCTATGTTGCTGACGGCAAGTTATCCTGCCAGCTGTATCAGCGCTCTGCAGATGTGTTCCTGGGAGTGCCGTTCAATATTGCTTCCTATGCATTATTAACGATGATGATTGCAAATGTCTGTGATTTGGAACCTGGAGAATTTGTGCATACATTTGGTGATGTACACATTTATCAAAATCACCTTGAACAGGTGAAACTTCAATTATCAAGAGAGCCGCGTTCACTTCCTTCTATCCGTATTAACAAGGACGTAAAGGATATCTTCAGCTACAGCTATGAAGATTTTACTCTGGAAGATTATGATCCGCACCCGCATATCAAAGGAGTGGTAAGTGTATGATTTCATTTGTATGGGCAATGGATGAAAACGGAGTTATCGGTTATGAAAACAAGCTTCCATGGAGGCTGCCAGAGGATTTGAAATTCTTTAAGGAAACTACCATGGGCCACCCGATTGTGATGGGCCGAAAAACGTTTGAATCGATTGGAAAACCGCTGCCAGGACGGGAGAATATCATTCTCACAAGAGATGTCTCTTATGAAGCAGAAGGCTGCATTGTTTACCATGAAATTGAAGAGGTGCTTCATTATGCAGAGGATAAGGAAGTCGAGGTCATGGTAACCGGAGGCGCAGAAATATTCCAGAAATTTATCCCTTATGCTGACAAGCTGTATGTGACGAGAATTTACGAAAGCTTTGAAGGCGATACGTATTTTCCTGAGCTGAATTGGGATGAATATAAGCTGTTATCCACAAAACAGGGAATTCAAAATGAACAAAACCCTTATCACTATGTGTTTGAGGTTTATGTGAAAATAACATGATTGTAGGAGTGCCGGCATCACCTTGGTGATCTGCCGGCTTTTTCTTTGGGTTTTTTGGTATCAGAATTTATCTAGGAGGATAATTATTAGTTTTGTGATTAACGTTTAGCTTCCGCACACGAGACTAAGTATTTCAGCCCCACCAATTAAATAACCTTCCGGGGGGATCGGTGCGCCTGCGATATAGCTCTGACTCTATTGTTCATTGAGCAGTTTTTAGCAAATAATACAGCCATTTTTGAAGAGGAAAAGTTATAATAGTAGTGAGGAATCATTGAAAGGGGTTACAGCATGATACGTTTCGCATACGTTTTATTCTTTATGGTTTCATATCTACTTTATAGCATTCCGAATTTAATCAGAATGAAACAGCTCAGCAATGATCGGCCTGTTTCTGAACTTGATACCATCAGGCATGCCATGGCGAAGCGCTGGGCAAAAGGAATTATAATCAGAACAGGGACAACAGTTAACATCCATGGAGCGTGTAATATCCCAAAAGGGCCTGTCCTGTTTGTTTCCAATCATGAGGGTGACTTTGATATACCTGTGTTACTAGGCTATATCGAAAAACCATTTGGGTTCATGTCTAAAATTGAAGTCAAGAAACTTCCTGTCATAAGTCATTGGATGGATATCTTAAACTGTGTTTTTATAGACCGAAAAAATAAAAGGCAATCCATTCAGTCTTTAAAAGAGTGCATTACCAAGTTGGAAAATGGCCATTCACTTGTGGTTTTTCCGGAAGGCACCAGAAATAAAGGACAGGGTATCAATCCGTTTAAAACAGGAGCTTTCAGGATAGCTTTGGAAGCAGGAGTCCCAGTTGTGCCAATCTATATTCGTGGGACAGCAGACATTTTTGAAAATAATAAGAAGGGGTTAAAGCCTGCTTCAGTAGAAATCACCATATTGCCGCCTGTTATGCAGGGGGATTACAAGAACATGACCCCTAAGGAAATGGCGGATTTTGTACAAGGAATGATTATGAATTGCAGCACGAAAGAAGCTTCTTAGTTTGAACAAAAAACTCTCATTCTTTTGGATTATTTTCTTTCTGTATGCTCCTTGTGGTTTACTCAAAGTACAACGGGGAATATAGACATTGTAACGAACAATCATAAAGGAGATGAGAGAGAATGGAACACAATACAAATGATAGCAAAATGGGTAACAAAGTAGAAGATCGTCTATCTAATATGTCTGAGGATAAAAAAGAAGACATTCTGTCCAGCTTCGATAGGTTCACAGATTACCTGGGTGATAAGGTAGAGAAAGCCGATAAGCTTGGATTAAATGAAGAGCAGAAAGCTAGAGCAGCTCAAAAAGTCGGAGATTACCTTGCAAACCACGAAGAACCAAAAAACCGTGAAGAAAAACTGTTATATGAACTATGGAAAGCTGGTAATAAAGAAGAGCAGCACATGCTTGCACACATGCTGGTAAAACTAGTATCCTAATGCAGACTGGATAGAAAAAGACCCTGAAGGAAAGCGCTGGCTGTCCTCCAGGGTCTTTCTTTTCCTAAGAAAGACCTAAACGTAAAACAATACGCAAAAATACATAAACGAGCTACCGGCTAACACAAATACATGCCAAATGGCGTGATTGAAAGGCAGCTTGTTCCATACATAAAAAACAGCTCCAATGGAATAGAATATTCCGCCCATCAACAGTAGTGAAAAGCCTTCAGGACTCAGTATTTCATATAATGGCTTAATGGCTATAATAATCAGCCATCCCATAACCAAGTATACAAGGGTTGATATAATCTGATACTTATCGACAAAATAACATTTGAATACAATGCCGGCAATGGCTAATCCCCAAATGATCCCGAATATCGTCCAGCCGAGGGGTGTACGAAAACTGACTAGCATGAATGGTGTATAGGTTCCAGCTATCAGCAGATAAATCGCCGAGTGATCAAGAATGGCAAATAATCTTTTTAATTTGGATGGTCTGCAGCTATGAAGCATTGTTGAAAATAAGTAAAGGAGCAGCATGGAAACACCAAATATTGTGTAACTTACAATATGCCAGGCAGTCCCTTTTTCAACTGCAGCCAAAATCAGCATGACGAGAGCGGGAATACTTAAGAGAAATCCGATTCCATGAGTAATGGCGTTCGCTATTTCTTCTTTCCAATTTGTATAATCAAAGGCCAACCGAAGGTACCTCCTTTTTCTTTCCTTTTCTCATCATAATATGCCGGTTGATTTATCGCAAATTATAGATTTATTAATCTATGTATAATCCATTATTGAGGTCAGAAGGATGGACGTAAAATAGGTTCGTTCCCTCACGTCATGTGGTTTATCCATTGAAGGGATTTTTTATATTCAGCAGGAGAGGTGAAATTTTCAGGGGGCATGTTTGTCCTGTACCACCAGGAAAGTTCTTCAGCCGAGTTGAATACCTCCCCGCTTGTGTCGCTCTTACGGATAGTATACACTCCATTATCATGGTCGATTGTAACAACGACGGGTATTTCACTGTCTATGGCTTGCAGTTCATAATCCATCTATCATAACCTCCCTTTGATTAGGTAAGCTCATAAAAGTCTTATATAATATATGTTATAAAATAAATTCCATACAAAGGACCCAACACGGAAAATTGAGAGGAAGGCGATCGGAATGTGCGGAAGGTATACTTTAACAACACCCTATGAAGAGTTGATGGAGCAGTTCCTTATCGATGAAGTAGTGGATGAATGGGGGCCGCGTTTTAACGTTGCCCCGTCTCAAATGGTGTTCTCGGTCATTGCAAATAAAGGCAAGAGAAGAGCGGGACCCATTCAATGGGGATTGGTGCCTTTTTGGGTGAAGGATCCGCGGAAATGGAAACCCCTTATTAATGCAAGAAGCGAATCCCTGGAAGAAAAGGCGAGCTTCAAGCACCTCCTAAATAAAAGGAGAACGGCCATTCTGGCAGACAGCTTCTTCGAGTGGGAGAGAAAGGATGGAAAGAAACAGCCATACCGTTTTATGTTGAAGGATAAAGAACCGTTTGCATTCGCCGGGCTGTGGGACAAACAGGATAGCGGAGGGTCCGTCGTGGTTTCATCTACAATCATTACAACCGATGCGAATGAGCTTGTCTCTCCAGTCCACGACAGGATGCCAGTCATCCTTAAAGGGGAGGAAAACATCAACAAGTGGCTTTCAACCAGCGAGTTTGAATTTAATGATGTCAGGGACTTATTGAAACCCTTTCCTGCGGACTTAATGACAAAATACAGAGTATCACAGGAGGTCAATTCTCCCCGCAATGATTTTGAAGCCTGTGTAGAATCCTTAGAGAATTTGTCATAAGAAAAATGGAGAAATGAAAGAACATTTAAACAATTCTTTCAGAAAATAAGGTATAATATAATTACAAACGGGTGAAAAAGAGGATTGATATTTTGTTACTAAAAAGCCTTGAGTTCAAAAATTGTTATGGACAGAAGGTCACGATTTCAGACATTCCGGTTTTGACCCAGGATAACCCGCTCTACTTCAAGATCAATTTGCGGCTTCAGATGTATATCTCGGAAATATACCGTGCACCAAGGAAAAAAGTCTTCAGTTTCCGCGATTATTTAAAGAGGCATCTGAAGTGGCCGGAATATCAAAGTATCTATCATACCGTAGAATTGAAAAATAATGCTTAGATTATCTTTGAATCGGAAGCGCAGTTCACTACTGATGCTTCTTTTTTATTGCTTCGGAAAACCTCTCTATGGCTAAGATTTTAAAAGGTTATCCCCGTCTAGCATCAGCGAACAAGGTTACATAACCACTGGAAAGTCCCAAAGCCCTTGGAGCAAAATTATAGAAAGTTCGCTTTTTTTCTTGGCAAACAAATCTTTGGAAGCAATGAGTTGTAAATATTGCAGGTTTAAATAATGGAAGAAGTGTGAAAATAGTGATTGAAGATTTTTTTGCGAGAATGTTCATCACTTGATATACGTGGTATTTTCTATGCCCGTTCCTTCGTTTTCATTCAAGTGTGAATGATAATAGAACGGAAATCCTGCACGAACTGCCGGAAGATTGACATTTATTGAACATCCCAAAAAAGAAATAACCTGAAAATCAATGTGTATGGTCGAATAAATAAGTTAAAAGAAAATGCATTTTGGAGTGGAAATCAACACACACTTCAAACAAAACCTGCCTCAAAAACAACTTTGATTACTACAATTGCTAAAATTAACAACTCTATATCTGAAAACATTTTAAAACGGTTGCATAACAAGGTATAATACAAGCATATGTGAAACAAGGATGTGTGAAAATGACAGAAGTTAAAATTGTAACAGACTCGACGATTGACCTTTCAGATGAGGAAATTAAAAAATACGGTATCCACGTTGTGCCACTATCTATTTCTTTTGAAGGGGAAACTTTCCTTGACCGGGTGGACATTACTCCCCAAGAGTTTATGAAAAAAATGAAGGAGTCCAAGGAGCTTCCTAAAAGTTCACAGCCTCCTGCAGGGGAGTTTGCCAAATTATATGATGAATTGGGGAGCGATGGAAGCACGGTCATTTCAATACATATGACAGGAGGCATGAGCGGTACGGTCCGCTCGGCTGAAAGTGCTGCAGAAATGAGTTCTTCAGACGTGAGAGTGGTCGACTCCCGCTTTATTTCAAAAGCCCTTTCCTTCCAGGTGATCGAAGCCGCTGAGATGGCGGCTGCAGGAAAAAGCCCTGAAGAAATTTTGGAGAGAGTTGAGGAAATAAAAAATGCAACAAACCTCTTTGTGGTTGTAGACACATTGGAAAATCTTGTGAAGGGCGGCAGGATCGGAAAGGGAAGAGCCTTAATCGGTTCCCTCTTGAATATTAAGCCGATTGCTTCATTAGAAGGTGGAGAATATACACCTGTCACCAAAGTGAGGAGTCATTCACAAGTGGTTAAATATCTGGCTGCGGAATTTGTAGAGCACGTGAAAGGGAAAAACATTCAAGGTGTGGGGCTCGTCCATGCTGATGGATTTGAGCTTGCTCAGAAATTAAAGAGCAGGATCATAGAATTAACAGGCTATGATAAGATCGATATAGTGGATACGACGCCAGTCATCAGTACTCATACAGGACCTGGAACAATTGGGTTTATGTACTATGCTGAATAGATGAAAAAGGAAGGTTCCATAATGGAATCTTCCTATTTTTATTAGGCTCTCTTCTATAGTTTGCTGCTGATTTCAAGCAAGAACGGAAGGCTCTTACTCTATTCAGAGAGGAAAGCCCTGGTACATAAGAAAAAATACCGGCCATTGATTTTCCTTAAAAGCAAAACATTCTTGAATTAAGAAGGCATTGGAGTCGGCGTCGGCTTTGCGTAACCTTCTTTATATTTCTCATCAATATAATTTCTGATATCTTTTATTGATTCCCCTTGTTCATACATCATAATCGATTCTGCAGCAATTTCCAAACAGGCCAAGCACTTTGTCCCATGGTCATCCCACGTGACCTTACCGTCTCTTATTTCATGCACAAAACAGTTTAAGTTGCTCATATGCCCTGCTGACTCGCCACAGCCGCAATAGCAGGGGATGTATTCCAGCAAATCCGGATACTGTGCAGTAGAGGCGTATACAAGTTGTATATTTTCGTCCTTATCATCCAGGAAGGAAGGGAGGAGGTCAGGGCCGGCTGTTTCTTCCCTGATATCGCCATTAGAGCGTTGTTCATGTTGATGTCCATGTTCGTCTGTTGAATGAGCGGCGTTATTTTCTTCATTAGAACTGCAGCCTGCTATGAATAACATCAGTACTGCCAGACTAACAATATATAAAGCTATCCCTTTTCGCATACGTATCACTTCCTCTATTTAATGCTTGTATCATAACAGGTTTAGAGTTTTCTCGGTATAAAAGTGTCAAATCGTTAATAATTTGTCAAGGTTGACTGAAAAAAGAGTCAGGACTATTTTAGGTCAGGGGTGCTGCTGTGTGGCAAAGAAAAAGGTGCTGCTTTTTTCTGATTTTGGAGTGGATGATGTAATCGCTGTTCTTTATGCTTTTTACACTGAAGAAATTGAGATAGTCGGAATTGTCGCTGATTATGGTAATGTTTCTAAACAAACAGCACTAAAGAATGTGAAGTTTCTCCAAAACTTAACGGGAACGACGAGGCCGGTTATAGGTGGAGCGGTTTCCCCTCTTACAGGAGAACTCCCGCAGTATTTTCCTGAGATTCACGGAATTGCAGGGTTAGGACCAATTATTCCAGATAACCATGCAATAGACGGTACTTTAATGGAGAACTTTTTTGAAGTAAGGGAAATGATCACTAAATATCAGCATGATATCACGATTTACAGTGCCGGGAGGATGACTTCATTGGCTACGGCATTCATCCTCTATCCGGAAACAATGAAGCTGGTAAAGGATATCTATATAATGGGAGGAGCCTTTGGGGTGCCTGGGAATATCACTCCTGTAGCCGAGGCTAATATTTATGGAGATCCATATGCAGCTAATATCGTTTTAAAATTGTCTCCGAAACCAGCTTACCTAATCCCCCTGGATGTAACCAAGTATGCCATCTTCACACCGGAAATGATCAATGATCTTGATTTGTATTTCAAGCAAACGGGTGATAAAGTCGGGGCGATCATCAAACCCTTGGTGGATTACTATCAACAGTTTTATAAGAAAACGTATCCTGCCATACCCGGAAGTCCCTTACATGATCTGCTTGCCATGTGGGCGTTGAAGCCAGATGCAGGGATAGAATATGTTCAAGTTCCGGTTAATATTGAAGTGAATACAGGGAACACGTTCGGGCAAAGCTCCGGCGACTTCAGGGAAACCACTGAGAAAGAGAATTGGAATTTACACAATGTAGCCGTGAATTTTAATTATCGTAAATTTATAGAAGACGTTTACAATGCGTTTAAAAATCCTCCTAATCGTTAAAAATTATACCGGGACCTCTCCTGTTGAAAAAAAACCCGAAAGTGGAAAAATCGGACTTCAAGAAACTCTCATGATATAATGTTATTAAAAAATGAGAGGAGATAAATATTATGAAATATATACTCTTCTCTCTCTTTTTAATCCTATTGCTCATTTCCGGTTGTTCCAGTTCAGGTATGGTCACACATCAAAAAGTCACCCATACTTTGGTGGAAAAAGAACAGCCGCCTGCTGATTTTATTCCTAAGACAATAAAAATTGTTTCCATCGGGGATTCATTGACACAAGGAGTCGGTGACAGTACAAAGAGCGGCGGTTATGTTCCTTATCTTCAGGAAAGTCTTGAAGGCCTGGCTTCAGTCAAGGATGCACAGTTTTCTAACTTTGGTGTTAAAGGCAATCGGACTGATCAGTTAGTGAAGCGGCTAAAATCTGATGACATTAAAGGAGCCATTGCTGAATCGGATCTGGTATTCATCACGATCGGCGGCAACGATGTCATGAAAGTGTTCAAGGAAAACATATATGATTTAAACCTTGCTGTCTTCAATAATGAAATGATTGAATACGGTGACCGCCTTCATGAAATCTTGGAGCTCATCCGATCTTATAATCCCGACACCGGAATCGTCTTAATCGGGATTTATAATCCGTTTAACACTTGGTTTTCCGAGATTAGAGAAGTTGATGAAATTATTGTAAATTGGAACAGGTTGAGTAAAGACATACTGACAGGGTATGAGAGAACTGCCTTCATTACAATCAATGATATATTTATGGATGGGAAGGAGAGCCTCCTTTTTGAAGAAGACTACTTTCATCCAAACGATCATGGGTATGAGTTAATGGCAAATAGAATGTTTGAGGAATTAACAGAACGGGAAACGTTAGCAGAGCTGACTCAAAATGAATTCATTGTCAGGGAAGAGGGGCTGTAATATGAGAAATAAATGGAAGGCAGGCTTTTTTACTCTTCTGGGGCTTAACATTTTGGTGATCCTGTTTGCTGCCGTTTTGTTGATGATTCCGATAGAAGATGATGACCTGTCTCAAAGTAACCTGGTAGAGAGAGAGAATGTCGCATTTCAAATAAGAGCGGCAAAAAGCGATCTAAATCAAATGATAGCCCACTATATTCAGGAGGAAGGGTTAAAGGGTCCGGTGGATTATTCCGTGGTGTTGAATGACAATGTGGAACTCAACGGATCTGTACCAGTGTTCACCAGTGAAATTAATTTCAAGATGACCTTTGAAGCAAAGGCTCTTGAAAATGGCGACCTGCTCCTGAAACAAAATTCCATCTCAGTAGGGGCGTTAAAACTGCCGGTTTCGCATGTGTTGAAAATTATCAGAGATTCATACAATTTTCCAGAATGGGTCAAAATCCAGCCAAATGATGAATTGATTTATGTATCACTGCAAAACCTTGAAATGAAGAGTGATTTACAAGTCAGGGCAGAAAAGTTCGACTTGAAAAATGATGATATAGTCTTCAACATGCTGGTGCCGGTGGATTGATAAAGGTATCTTAACTGCAAAAAAGATGTTTAGAAGGCCTTATGATCAATTTATGAGACACCCTAACCGCAAAATCGAAGGCAAAATGGTCTAATGAAGCGCCCTAATCGCAAGACCGAGGGCAAAATGGTCTTATAAAGCGTTCATGAGGCACCCTAATCACAAAACCGAAGGCAAAATGGTCTTATGAAGCGTTCATGAGGCACCCTAATCGCAAAATCGAAGGCAAAATGGTCTTATAAAGCGTTCATGAGGCACCCTAACCGCAAAATCGAAGGCAAAATGGTGTTATGAAGCGTCCATGAGGCACCCTAATCACAAAAACGAGGGCAATATGGCCTTATGAAGCGTTTATGAGACACCCTAACCGTAAAAATGAGGGCAAAATGGTGTTATGAAGCGTCCAAGAGACACCCTAATCGCAAAACCGAGGGCAAAATGGTCTTATAAAGCGTTCATGAGGCACCCTAATCACAAAAACGAGGGCAATATGGCCTTATGAAGCGTTTATGAGACACCCTAACCGTAAAAACGAAGGCAAAATGGTCTTATAAAATGTTCATGAAGCACCCTAATAACAAAAGTGAAAACAAATAGGTCTTTTAAAGGTTTTATAAGGCATAATCATCTCAAATAAAAACTGTCCTGTGATTGTCTGCTCAGACACATCACAGGACAGTTTTTTGTTCACGATAATCAGCCTTTGACCAGAAGGACTTCGAGTTCCGGGGTTCCATCCAGCAAGCCGACAGCAAAGATGGTATATGCCTGATTTGGTTTTAAGGTGACATTCGGGACAGCCAAAACCACATCCTTTGTGCCGGCAGCTCTTGCTTCAAGGTTCACGGTCATTGGTGTTAGGCCGAGGTAATCTGTAGCCTGCTTAAAAGCAACTTTAGGGAAAATTACATCGCCTTTTTTTACAGCAATGTCTACCGCAGGAGCATCCGGTGACAGATGGATGAACCTTACCTTGGTCTCACCTGATGGTACGAATGGATCAGTTACAAAAGGGAGCAATTGCAGCTTGCTGCCTTTCCCTGCGGCCGCTAGGGTATAGATCTTACCTGCCTCAACGGTGACTCTTTTGCTGATGACCGTGCTTACACTCGTACCAGCAGGATAGACATCGATATGGTACCTGCCGGCCGGCAATGACATGAATCCGCTAATGTCCTTGAAAGCTATATTGCTCAACACTTTTTTGCTATTTACATAAATATCTACATTCGGTGCGTCCGGTACCGCATGAAGGACTCTGACCTGGGCCGGCGCACCTGGCTGCTGGTTCCTCATACTATGGATGCCTTTATGCATGTACTTTAAATGTTTATGGTAGTAATGTATATGAAGTCTCGGGTCGGAATATTTATAATACATGGATAACAAATCATACATAGCAGCTTTTTGAAGGTAGGCTTCTTTGTGCGTCATACATCTCTCTCCTATATTTCAATTTACTTCAATACACTATGCTGAAGGGAGTGGGTTGGTGAAAATACCTATTTTTAAGGGTTTTTTAAAAACTTTGCTGCTATTTACTATGAAGTTCAAGAGATATAGCCAAAATTCACAGAACTTACCCTGGTAAGCAAGGAAGAAAAGAGCAGTTAGACAAGCCCTTGTACACCATGGGGAAATCCGGACATTTGGATTCTTCCGTAGACAACAATCTATACGAATACAGCCATTTTTGAAGAATGCATATTACCAAGGATGTATTTTTAATGTCCAGCGTTGAAGAGTGATATAAAAATGGCAATTAAAAACATACCATTTATGACCAGTCCTCCTCCCGTGTGAGTCCTCCATGCACATGCCAGGGAAACGTGATAAGTACTCAGCCAGGGCTGAATGGATACAAATTTAAATTCACTATTGCCAATATTGGTAAAATGAGCCATAATAATAGTAACAAATAAGAAAGCAGGTGATGTGTTATGAGTAAATCTACTTTGTATATTGTAGCTGAAATGAATGACACGGCCTGTTTTCTATGTGCGGATATATCTTTTTAACCAGTTTGTGTTCTAGGAACAAAACTGTTTTCTTTGGTATGCATGTGGAGCCATGGCCGTGTCGGACGCCATGGTTTTTTTGCGTACATTAATCCGGTTGCCGGATATTATTAGGAGGAAACAGTTTGAATCAATTACAAATAATTTTCCAAGAAAAAATTAATCAATTGAAAGATACGACTCTTACTGTTGGAAGAGTAATGTCCCAGCAAAAAGGAGTATACACACTCATATCGCTTAAAGGCGAATTCCAAGCAAAATTGACGGGAAGGTTTTATTATCATGCACAAACGACTGAAGAGTTGCCGGCGGTGGGAGATTGGGTGGCATTTAAGTCTTTCGATCATGAACAGGCCATGATTGAAAAGGTGCTGCCGCGAAGCAGTAAATTTTCCAGGAAGAAAGCTGGTGATGAAGCAGAAGAGCAAATAATCGCTGCCAATATAGATTATTTATTCATTGTTTCATCCTTGAACGGCGACCTCAACCTGAACAGGCTCGAAAGATATCTGCTCCTATGCTGGGAGAGCGGTGCCAGTCCTGTCATTATCCTGAGCAAAATGGACTTATGTGAAAACCTTCAAGAAAGAATATCAGAAGTGGAGGCCATTGCAATGGGTGTTCCGGTTTTGCCAGTGTCTTCGCTTGAACATAGTGGGCTGGATCAGCTCCATTCTTATTTATCAAATGGGAAGACCGTTGCATTGGTAGGCTCATCCGGTGTAGGCAAATCCACGTTGCTAAACAGTTTAATAGGAGAAAGCCTCCAGGCTGTACAGGAAATTAGAGAGAAAGACAGCAAGGGTCAACATACGACTACTTACAGAGAAATGTTCCTGCTCGATAATGGAGCGTTCATCATCGATACCCCGGGAATGAGAGAACTGCAAATGTGGGAAGGCGATGAAGGGATTTCCATGCAATTCAAGGATATAGAAGAATATGCAGAACATTGCCGGTTTCGAGATTGCCAGCATGAAGAGGAACCGCATTGCGGGATAAAAAATGCAATCCATCAAGGATTTCTATCAGAAGAAAGATACAGGAGCTATCAGAAGCTGTTAAAGGAAATTGAATACTCTAAAAGAAGAGCGGACAAACGGCTGCAATCGCTGGAAAGAAAAAAATGGAAGAAAATCGGGAAGAATCGGGTCAACCGCAGCTAATCTAATTCTTTTACCTCTCCTCAAAATAACGTTAGAATTATGCAATATAGGGAATATTGTTATCGAGAACCAAGAAAGGATGAGAGTGATGAAGGGAACTCCTGTGACCCGGAAAGCGACCTTTGCTGGGGGCTGCTTTTGGTGCATGGTCCAGCCGTTCGAGGAAATGCCGGGCATAATGAAGGTGGTTTCAGGCTACACCGGCGGCCACAAGGATAATCCGACTTATCGTGAAGTTTGTACTGAAACGACCGGTCACTATGAGGCTGTGCAGATTACCTACGATCCGGAACAGTTTCCATACGAGAAATTGCTTGAACTATACTGGCAGCAAATAGATCCCACCGATCCTGGCGGACAGTTTTTTGACAGGGGGGAGTCTTATACCACCGCTATTTTTTATCATGATGAAGAACAGCGGACCGCCGCTGAAAAATCGAAACATGACCTGGAGAAGAGCGGAAAGTTTTCGAAATCGATCGTGACCAAGATCCTGCCGGCAAAAGAGTTTTATGAAGCCGAAGACTATCATCAGCAGTACTATAAAAAGAACCCTTCTCACTACCAAAGGTATAGTATTGGTTCAGGAAGAAAAGGATTCATCCAAAAGCATTGGGGGGAGCAGCAGTGAAGAAAAAAGAAGACCTGAAAAAAGAACTGACGCCGATCCAATATGAAGTAACACAAAATAATGGTACCGAACCACCCTTTAAAAATGAATATTGGGATGAATTCGGCGATGGAATTTATGTTGACGTCGTTTCAGGAAAGCCTTTATTCAGCAGCAAAGATAAGTACGATGCAGGCTGCGGCTGGCCGAGCTTTACAAAACCAATCACTGAGCAGGAGATCGAAGAGAAGATGGATTACAGCCATTTCATGGTGAGAAAGGAAGTCAGAAGCAAGTCCGGCGATTCTCACTTGGGGCATGTCTTCGATGATGGACCCGGTCCGACAAAGCTCAGATACTGTATTAATTCAGCGGCATTAAAATTCATTCCTAAGGAAAACCTTGAAAAAGAAGGATATGGAGAATATAATAAACTTTTTGATTAAGAATGTGAGAGCAGGACATTTTTTCATGCTTACACACGATCATTGACTAAATTTAGTAGGAAGAAAGGCTGATTAGAATGTTAAAAAAACTATTTGGTAAAAAAGAAGAAGCACCGAGTTCAATTAACGTCCATTCACCGCTAACAGGAAAAATGTTGAACCTTGAAGAGGTACCGGATCCGGTTTTCTCACAAAAAATGATGGGAGATGGAATTGCCATTGACCCGGCTGAAGGTAAAGTTGTTTCTCCTGTAGATGGGGAAATCATCCAAGTCTTCCCAACTAAGCACGCTGTTGGAATCAAAGCCAAAAACGGTGCGGAAATCTTAATTCATATTGGATTGGAAACGGTGTCGATGAACGGGGAAGGTTTTGAAGCCCACGTCTCGGAAGGGAAGAAAGTAAAGGTAGGAGACCCTCTTGTGACATTTGATATGGACCTTGTAAAAGAAAAGGCAAAAAGTACCATCACCCCTGTCATCCTGACAAATGGAGATGACTTTGGAGAAATTGAAAAAGAAGAAGCAGGAGCAGTAACCGCTGGACAAAATCATGTGATGACCATTGCTGTGAAATAAAGAAAAGAGCTGAATGATCAGCTCTTTTTTTTATTTAAGATGACCCGTTCATGGATAAGGGAGCGAGTTTAAAAACGCGCTGGGAAATCAGGGGTGACTGTCAATGCTGAACTTTTTCTTGCCTTTTCGAAGAAGTCATCCCACCGGATAAAATGAATTTCATCGCATCCTCTGGGCTCACATTTATGATTTCAATTTCATCTTTCGGAACCAAAAAGGTAAAGCCGGCAACCTGGAATGTTTGTGGTATATAGACGGCGACATACCTGTCAAGCGGGCTGTGGAATTGTTCCAGCTGTTCGGAAGTAATGAATCCCAGTGATTTCATTCCCGTTCCTGGTAAAGTAACCAATGCGACCTTTGAGAAGGATTTCTTCTCGCCGATGAACGAGTGGACTGTATCCTTGATGATACTGTAAAGGGTCTTGACCAAGGGAATCTTAGTTAAAATATAATCAAGAAGCCTTATGACTGAACCAGTAATAAATTTAGTGGACAGCCAGCCAAGCAGCGTAATCAGCACAACCGTCAGTAATAAACCGATCCCGGGAATATAATGCTCGTTAAAATAAGGCTTCAGCAAATTGCCCAGCAGTCCATCTAGGAAAATGAAAAGCTTGTAAACGACATAAATCACGAGTCCAATCGGCAGAATGGTCAACACACCATTAAGAAAATTTTTAAAAAAGTACTTCATTTCTCGTTCTCCTCATTTGCAGTAATAATTATACGTTAACTGGTTCTTGGAAAAAAAGATTTTTGACTCAAGAGCTATGTGGTTAGTATAAAGCAAATTAGTTTTTTCGGGAAGAGTAGGAGCTAACGGTTTGAAGCAACTGCACATGTTGGTGAACTTGAAACTTCTGGAGTACATGAAAAATTTTATTACATATTACGTCCTTTAGGGCAATAGTAAAGGATCATAAACGGAAGTGGGAAAACTAAACACCCTTAACACCTTTCTAAAGGAGGATAAAAAGAAAGAGCCAAAATTAAAGACCTATAAAGCCTGGCTAAAGGCCGATAAAAAGGAAAAGCCAAAAATAATTAAGTTAGTCTAAAAAGTGGACACAAGAAAATGGTATTAAGTTAGAATATAACTATCATTTATAAGGACGTGTTCACATGGGAAAACATTACTCATCCGAATATAAAGAGTATGTATGTAAAATGGTCGTAGAGGAAGGGAGAAAAGCCTCAGAGGTAGCTTATGAGCTGGAGATCCCCTACACCACAATGACTAAATGGGTACGAAAATACAAAAAAGACATTCAAGCTCAGAACAGTAACCATGACTATGTTACGCCTTCTGAATATGAGAGGCTAAAAAAGCAACATGAAAAAGAGATGAAAGCCTTACAAGAGGAGAATGAAATCCTAAAAAAGGCCATGCACATCTTCACCAAAAAAACCGAGTAAAGTTCGAATTCATTGAAGCCCACAGAGATGAACATACGGTAGTGAAGATGTGTGATGTATTGAATGTATCCTCCAGTGGCTTCTACAAATGGCTGGAAAGACAGGCTATGGGCGAGACTGACAGAGAGAAACGCAAGAAAGAAATTCTTCAGAAAATTAGTAAGTCCTATCATGAAAGCTTGGGCACTTATGGTAGCCCCAGAGTACACGATGATTTAATCGAATGGAACTATACGGTTTCGTTGAAGACAGTTGCGCGTTACATGCAAGAACTTGGATTGAGAGCCATTCCAGAAACGAAGTTTGTGGTAACAACAGATTCTAATCACTCTCTGCCTCTATACCCTAACGTGGTAAATCGAGAATTTACTGTTGAAACACCAAACAAAGTGTGGGTCGCTGATATTACGTATGTCTGGACACTTGAAGGCTGGCTTTATCTGGCATCAATCATGGACTTATTCTCAAGAAAACTTGTGGGCTGGAGCCTAGGAAAGACAATGAAAAAGGAACTAACCCTGGAAGCTTTAAAAATGGCCTTAGATTCAAGGAATCCTGGCGAGGGGCTCATTCACCACTCCGACCGTGGATCTCAGTATTGTTCAAATGATTACATCGATTGTTTAAAGGAAAGAGACATTCAAATAAGCATGAGCCGAAAAGGAAATCCATACGACAATGCTTGCATTGAATCCTTCCACGCCACCATCAAGAAGGAGCTTATCTACCGATTCCGTTTTAACACAAGGGGACAGGCTGCTAAGGCCATTAATTTCTTTATCTCAGCCCGTTATAATGAGAAGCGAAAGCATTCTACGTTAGGCTATAGTTCCCCTAACAACTTTGAAAGAAAATACCAACAAGATTCATTAGAAAAAATCTCCTAGATGTACCATTTGCCTGAGTAATGAGTGAGTCAATTTTGACTCACTCATTATTCAGGCCCACCAAACGAAGTGCGGTAGCCTTAACGGGGTAAAAATATCTTTTTGGATTGTCCATTTTCTTGACAGAAGTCCAATAAAGACCTATAGAGTCTCTCTAAAGGACGATAAAATGAGAAAGTCAAAAATAAAGACCTATAGAGCCTCTCTATAGGACGATAAAAAGGAAAAGCCAAAAATAAAGACCTATAGAGCCCCTCTAAAGGCCGATAAAAAGGAAAAGCCAAAAATAAAGACCTATAGAGCCTCTCTAAAGGACGATAAAATGAAAAAGTCAAAAATAAAGACCTATAAAGTCCCTCTAAAGGCCGATAAAAAGGAAAAGCCAAAAATAAAGACCTATAGAGTCTCTCTAAAGGACGATAAAATGAGAAAGCCAAGATTAAAGACCTATAGAGCCTCTCTAAAGGACGATAAAATGAAAAAGTCAAAAATAAAGACCTATAAAGTCCCTCTAAAGGCCGATAAAAAGGAAAAGCCAAAAATAAAGACCTATAGAGTCTCTCTAAAGGCCGATAAAAAGGAAAAGCCAAAATTAAAGACCTATAGAGCCTTTCTATAAGACGATAAATAGGAACATCCAAAAGTCCCCTTTACTAAAATCCATCCATACCCAAATTCCTCTCATTAAAGAAGTAAAGTAACTCACCAATATAGGAATAAAGTGGTGTGAACACTATAATCCCATCCAATCCCAACCCGAGCGACAAATACACTCCCGCCTATTTTAGGCAAACACATAAACATATTAGGCGCTTATTACATACAGTAATGGTGAACCAGAAAAAAATGAGGAGTGATTTGAATGCACTACGGTTATGACGATTGTTGTTATGGGTACCCTGCACCGGTAGCAGGTGTTGGATATCACGGCGGATTTGCGTTGATTGTTGTGTTGTTTATTTTATTGATCATCATCGGTGCAGTGTGCTACGCCCCTAAACATTAATATAATCATTAAAAACGGATAGAAACCATGAAAGGCCGATAATATATCGGTCTTTTTTTCGTGAACTTTTTATCCGTATGAAAGATTCGCCGTATTAAACATAAGTATTAGTAAGAGTAGAACTCCACTTAGATCAGGAGGGGGTTTCATGCCTCATTCTCACTTAATCAAGCCGGTGCTTTCCGGGAATTATCCTGAGATTGATTATGGAAAAGGTGTCTTTTTGTATGACAAGGCAGGGTTTGAATATTTGGATGCCTGTTCAGGCGCAGTGACGGCCAATATCGGCCATGGTATTGAAGAAATATTGCAGGCTATTTACAGACAGGGGCAGCAGGTTTCGTTTGTCTATCGTTCACAATTTACGAACGAGCCAAGTGAACAACTTGCTGCCCTTCTTTCGCAGGAAACAGGACTTCAATGGTGTTTCTTGGTCAACAGTGGTTCAGAAGCTGTGGAAACGGCCGTGAAGATTGCCATCCAGTATTGGCAGGAAAAAGGAAAGCCGGCTAAGCGGAGGGTTATATCCAGGTGGTTGAGCTACCATGGAATTACTTTCGGGGCACTGTCAGCCTCGGGTCATCCGGTAAGAAGGGAACGGTTTGATTCGTTTGTAGGTGATTGGCCCGCTGTCGAACCTCCATATTGTTACAGATGTCCATTCGGCAAGACGTATCCTCAATGCAATGTTCAATGCGCCAGGCAGCTTGAAACGGTGATAAGGAGGATAGGCGAAGGAAATGTCGCTGCGTTCATCACAGAGCCTGTCATTGGGGCAGCGGGAGGAGCGATTGATGCTCCTAAAGAATACTTCAGGATTGTCAGAGAAATTTGTGACAAATATGATGTCCTGCTGATTGCGGATGAGGTGATGACCGGATGCGGTCGAACGGGAACTTTTTTAGCAATAGAACAATGGGGGATCAAGGCAGATATTGTCGCACTTGGAAAAGGGTTGAGTGCAGGATATGCCCCAATTGCGGCTGCCCTTATGACAAAAGAAGTGGTAGAGCCAATTCTTCAAGGTTCACAGGTGATCATGAGCGGACACACTTTCAGCGGAAATCCACTCTCGAGTGCAGCGGCACTGGCTGTTTTAAAACTAATAAAATCTGAGAAATTGATTGAGGGGGTGGCTGACAAAGGGGCATACCTGCGAAAACAGCTTAACGAGTTGAAGAAGGATTATGGATTTATCGGGGACGTGCGTGGAAGAGGCCTGCTGCTCGGCATTGAATTCTCCGGATCAGTTAGCGGAAGAACAGTTGACTCCGCTTTTACCTCATTGATCGTGGAAGAAGCTAAAAAGGAAGGGCTGCTGCTCTATCCGGCTGCCGCAGGCCTGGATGGAAGGAGCGGTTCTGCTATATTGATCGCCCCGCCACTTACTATTACATTGGCTGAGCTTGATGAACTTATCGTAAGGTTGAAGAAAACTTTAACAGCTCTTTCAGAGATATAAAATGAAAGAAGGGGAGCAAAATGGGGGGACAAAAAGTCAGCAGCTATGAGGATATAAAGACCTTTTTTCGTAACGGAATGACGTTGATGTTTGGCGGTTTCGGCGGGGTAGGCTCACCTCCGACTCTTATCAGCCACCTTCTTCAGTGGGAAATCACCGATCTTACACTAATAGGAAACGATACAGGCTTTCCCTCCATCGGAATCGGACAGCTCATTACTGAGGGAAGAGCGGTAAAAGTGATAGCTTCCCATATTGGCAGCAATCCTGTCGCAGGCCGGTTGATGAGTGAAGGGAAACTCAATGTCGAATTTTCCCCTCAAGGGATTTTGGCAGAGAGAATAAGAGCAGGCGGCAGCGGGCTGAAAGGGATTATCACAGATATCGGCGTGGATGACCCTTACTTGAACAAAAATAAACCAACAATAGAACTATCAGGAAAGAGATATATGGTTGAAACGGCGCTGACGGCAGAAGTGGGTATTGTCTATGCTCGTAAAGCCGATAAGCTTGGCAACCTTGTATATGATAAAAGTGCCCGTAACACCAACCCATTAGTAGCAATGGCGGCCGACATCACTATTGTCGAAGCCGATGAAATTGTAGAACCGGGTGAACTGGATCCTGAAGAAATTGTTACTCCTGGCGTTTTTGTGGACAAAATCGTGAGGTCTAAGGGGGTGGACTGGAAGTGGGCTTGGGAGTAGAAGAGAAAAATAAAATGGCAGCTAGAGCAGCAAAAGAAATTTCAGATGGAATGGTTGTGAACTTAGGTATCGGGATTCCATCATTAGTTCCCAATCACCTAAAGGGTACTCCAAATATCATCTTTCATGCAGAGAATGGGATCCTCGGTATGGGAAAATCGCCGGCAGAAGGAGAAGAAGATGCCAATCTCTGCAATGCAGGAGGCTTTCCGGTTACCCTTGAGACTGGAGGCAGCTACTGTGACAGCTTGACAGCTTTCAGCATCATCAGGCGGGGGCTGCTTGACCTCACGATTCTGGGAGCACTCCAAGTCAGTGAAAATGGTGACCTTGCCAATTGGATCATCCCCGGCAAGAAGGTTCCGGGCATGGGAGGAGCGACTGAGCTGGCGATGAAGACTAAGAAGGTCATTGTCGTGATGGCGCAATGTGATAAATATGGCAGGAGCAAGATAGTGAAACAATGTTCGCTTCCATTGACAGCGGCAACTTGTGTAAATGTCATTATCACTGAAATGGGAGTATTTGAAGTTAACCGATCGGGGTTAACGCTGACTGAAATATTTTCTCCATATTCATTGGAAGACCTCAAGAAGAAGACGGCAGCCGATTTTGACACTGCTCACAATCTTCGTTTCATTTAGAATGGCGGTTTTAGTATAGATGGTTGCTATCGGAAAAATCCAAAGGACCGGATTTTTCCCTTGGGTACAAGGCTTGTCTAAATGAACAAGGCGATTAGCTCTTTTCATTCCTGCCTACCAGGGTGAGTTCTGTGAATTTTGGCTATATCTCTTGAACTTCATATTAAATAGCAACAAAGTTTTAGAAAAGAACCATAAAGTAAAGGAAGTGAAAGAAATGGACAATAACGCGGTCAAGCAATGGATACACAGTCAGGAAACGCAAGCTGTCCGTCTTTTACAAAAACTGGTCCAAGAAAAAAGTGTAAGGGGAAATGAGTCGAAGGCACAGGCTGTCATCATAGAGAAATGTCGTGAAATCGGGTTGCAGCTTGATATCTGGGAAATTGATAAAAAAAATCTTATCCATCACCCATTCTATCGGTGTGATAGAGAAGACTTCCTTGGTAATCCCAACGTAATAGGTATTCTGAAGGGGACTGGAGAAGGCAGGTCCATCATTCTCAATGGCCATATCGATGTAGTCCCAGAAGGTGATGAAACGGCTTGGAACATTGAACCTTACAGCGGTGAATACTTGAATGGGAAGGTTTTCGGGAGAGGGTCCACGGATATGAAAGGCGGAACGGTCTCTCTGCTTCTGGCAATTGAAGCCTTGAAGGAGACTGGGATCAAGTTGAAAGGAGATATCATTTTTCAAAGTGTAATAGAAGAGGAGAGTGGCGGGACCGGCACATTGGCTGCATTATTAAGGGGATACACAGCCGATGCAGCGATCATTCCGGAGCCTACCAATATGAAGCTGTTTCCAAAGCAGCAGGGATCGATGTGGTTTAGGATTTCGGTGAAAGGCAAACAGGCTCACGGAGGAACCCGCTATGAAGGAGTAAACGCCATTGAGAAAGCCATGGCCGTAGTGGATGAGCTGCAAGATCTTGAAAAACGGAGAAATGAGAATATATTAGATCCACTATATAGAAATATTCCAATCCCATTCCCTATTAATATAGGGAAATTTCAAAGCGGTAAATGGCCGTCTTCCGTACCGGATCTGGCTGTGATTGAGGGCAGGATTGGTGTAGCCCCAGAAGAGTCCATGGAGGAAGTAGAGAAAGAAATGGAATCTTGTCTTCAGGGTCTTGCAGAGAAGGACAGCTGGTTTGAACAGAACCCTGTCAGGTTGGAATGGTTCGGCGGAAGGTGGCAGCCGGGCAGCCTTGAAACTGATCATCCATTTATGGAAGTGGTAAGTGAAGCATATACAAAAGTTTTCCATTCCCCTCCAGTCATTGAAGCCTCACCATGGGGGACTGATGGCGGCATTCTTTCTAAAGGGGGGAACATCCCTGTCATCGTATTCGGTCCGGGGACAACGGAGGCAGCCCATGACGCCAACGAATACATTGAAGTACCTAAGATTCTTCAGACAGCCGAAGTCATAGCAATGGCCATCCTAGAGTGGTGTGAAGTGTCAGATAGTTAATGGCATTTAAGGCTCTTTTCTTAAATGTTGTTGCTATTTAATGTGTATTTCAAAAGGAATAAATAGAAAGCAGGGAAAATCATGCAATACTCTAATAAAGTCACAGGAACCAAAGCCAATATTACAGCTTATTGTGACCGGTTTAATAAGAGAGTCAGAATTGATGACTATGCAGGGAATCTTGAAGAAGTTAAAAAAATGATTGAAGACTCCAGTAAGGAAATAAATGCAGAGAAGATTATTTTGAAGGCGAGAAGTGAGCACCTCCTTTCGTTTATAGAGAAGGGGTATGTCTTGGAAGCAGTCATCAGAGGTTTCTTCAACGGCAATGATGTATACTTCCTCGCAAAGTTTATGACAGAAGAACGTAGAATGTCCGCCCATTGGCAGAAGTCTGAAGAAATTTTTACTGATGTACATGGACTAGAAGAGGAGACAAGAAACCCTCTTCACAGGTTTCAACTTCAAAAAGCGGGAGTGAAAGATGCAGAAAGACTGGCTGCTCTGTACGAAAAGGTGTTTCCGGTTTATCCAGTGCCATTACAGAAACCAGACTATGTCCGCAAAGCAATGGAAAGTGGAACAGTCTTTCTATTTATCGAGAAGAACGATGAAATTATCAGTGCAGCTTCAGCAGAAATAGATGTTTTTAACGGAAATGCAGAATTGACGGATTGTGCGACTCTTCCTTCTTATAGAGGCGGCGGCCTGATGAAGCAGCTCCTGAACGGTTTGGAAGCAGAACTGGCAGGACAGCAGATATTTTGTGTGTATACCATTGCCAGGTCACTGTCTTTCGGCATGAATGCAGCCTTCAAACAGCTTGGATACAGGTATGGCGGGAGGCTTGTGAACAACTGTTTTATTTACGATAAGATGGAGGATATGAATATCTGGTGGAAGGACTTGAGCAGAGAATAAAAAGCTTGCTGTATCTTAAGGGAAAACTTGAAACCATTTTTCCTCGCCCATCATAGCCTAGAAGTAAAAACAGATTCATTGGCTCTGTAAAAGTGCTGTCAGTCCAGCGAAATGATGGAGAAGGGTTGGTGCCTTATATGTTAAATGATTTATATAAACCTAAGAGACATTGGAAGGACATAGAAGTTTGGAAAGATGTTACAGAAGAGCAGTGGAATGATTGGATTTGGCAATTGACGAATACGATCAGGACATTGGATGATCTAAAAAAAGTGATTAACTTGACTCCTGAAGAGGAGGAAGGAGTCAGAATATCCACGAAAACAATCCCGCTGAATATCACTCCTTACTACGCCTGGCTCATGAATGAAGATGACGCCCGCTGCCCAATCAGGATGCAGTCTGTGCCGATAGGAAAAGAAATTCATAAAACGAAGTATGACATGGAAGATCCGCTGCATGAAGATGAAGATTCTCCGGTACCAGGACTGACTCACAGATATCCTGACCGAGTCCTCTTTCTTGTCACTAACCAATGTTCAATGTACTGCCGCTATTGTACACGCAGACGGTTTTCCGGACAAATCGGCATGGGAGTCCCAAAGAAACAGCTCGACGCAGCCATCGAGTATATAAGGGATACTCCTCAAGTCAGAGATGTCCTTCTTTCCGGAGGAGACGGCCTTCTAATCAATGACAAGATCCTTGAATATATTCTTAAGAATCTAAGGGATATACCTCATGTGGAAATCATCCGGATCGGCACGAGAGCACCTGTCGTATTTCCGCAGAGAATCACAGAAAATCTATGCAATATATTGAAGAAGTATCACCCGGTTTGGCTTAACACACATTTCAATACGTCGATAGAAATTACGGAAGAATCAAAAAAAGCATGTGAGATGCTGGTGGATGCAGGCGTCCCGGTAGGCAACCAGGCGGTAATCCTGGCCGGGATCAATGATAGTGTACCGATCATGAAGAAATTGATGCACGACCTGGTGAAAATACGGGTCCGTCCATACTATATCTATCAATGTGATTTATCTGAAGGAATCGGACACTTCAGAGCGCCTGTTTCAAAAGGCCTTGAGATTATTGAAGGTTTGAGAGGGCATACTTCAGGTTACGCGGTCCCGACTTTTGTATGTGATGCCCCTGGCGGCGGAGGCAAAATCGCCCTTCAGCCAAACTATCTCATCTCTCAAAGTGCGGACAAAGTCGTACTGAGGAATTTCGAAGGGGTCATCACCACCTATCCGGAGCCGGAAAACTATATCCCGGGGAGAGCGGATGATTACTTCAATTCAATCTACCCATTGGAAAGCTTTAAATCAGCTATCGGCATCAACGGCCTCCTTAATGAGTCTAAATCTTCCCTTGTTCCTAAAGGGCTGCACCGTCTGAATCGGAGAGAGAAATACGTAACGAATCCTGAACACAAATCACTTAAGGATTTACGTGAGAAGAGAGATGCCTTGAAAGAGAAAAAGTATCAGGCACAACTGAAAAAAATGGAAAAGGCAGAGTCTGCAGATGAGTGAAAGGTTTGAATGTTCATGGTGCGGGGAACAACAAGCATATGGAAGCAGCGGTCCTGTGTTTTGGGAACTGCCGGACGGGTCAAGAGCCATTGAAATAACCGGTACACCCCAAGTGTTTTGCAGCAGCTGTGGCATTGTATTTACAGAGGAATCGGTTACGATTGATATTGAAGACCAGCTGCTTCTTATTGATACCAAGGGGCTTGAAGACAGGGTTTCCTATCAGGACTTAATGAAAATAGAGCGGAAACTCAAGAGAAATTATTTCCGTTTTGACTGATCGGCTCTTTACGAACTCCTTTTATTTATGTATCCTAATACAAAGAATTGCCAATGGCTTTAGCAGGAGATCAATCTATTAGTTTTCACAGGGCAGGAGATCAAGATGAGAAAATCTTTTTATCACTTTCTAATGAAATATCGTCAACCTACCGCTCGTGATCAGCTCACGGCTTTCGCAAATAGTGTATATGACGACCTCGCTTTCCCGAAACAGGCAGAAGAATACGATGAAGTCAGTTCCTATCTGGAATTGAACGGCCATTATATTGAAAGTATGAGCCTGTTTGATGATGCCTGGGAAAGGTATTTGATCGAAGAGGGATGATATAAAAGCACGCCTGGAAATCAGGCGTGCTTTTTGGTCTATTGATAAAGGAGTAGTAGCCGTGTATTTTATAGTATATAAAAAACGGCACCTGCTTTCGGGATAAGCCTTTGTTGTGTCATTATATATACCTAGACAGAAAGTGAGCCGCGAAATCCTCTAGCGGCATAGTATGATTCTGCTCCGTTGTGATAAACAAAGACATGACCGTAGCGGTAATCGCAAAAAAGTGCCCCGCCCAGGTCTCTAATATCCTGGGGTGTCTTAACCCAGCTCGACGTCTTTGTATCAAAAATTTCTAGCTTTTGTAAAGCTTTATACTGATCTACTGTTAAAAGGTCAATGCCCATAGAAGCTGCCATATCAATAGCACTGGTTTCTGGTTTGTGTTTTTTTCTCGACTCCAGAGCTGCTCGGTCATAACATACGCTTCTTCGCCCTTTAGGGTTTTCCGCTGAACAATCACAGAACATGTATGTTTCCTTCTGTGTGTCGTATCCAACCACGTCTGGCTCTCCTCCGGTTCTTTCCATTTCATTGAGCGACCAAAGTTTTTTTGGATCTGCTTTCAGTCTGGCTTCGACCTTGTCCCACTTCATATTTTTATGGCGATGCATATTTTCCTTAAAACGACCTTTCAAAACATGAAGTAATTCTTCAGCTTGATCATGTGATAACTCGTATGCAGTTTTTTTCGTCATCATCGTTCCCCTTTTTGAATTATTCTTATAATGGATAAAACTTGATAAGTAATTAATGCCTCTAACCTTACATGGTGCTTCTCAAACTAAAGGTGTACTCCTGCTTTCCTCCAATTTTTCCATCGTATAACCAGTGTAGTGAAATCATTTTACTATATATTCTAAACGTGAGTAAATTCCTTCCCGGCTTAATTCGCTTTCGCCAGGATGGTAGCCCTGAAAGAATGGGCTGCTATTGTAAGTCGATGTAAGACTGTTATTCAAATGAATAATATAACACAGAATTGATTACAAAAATCCCTCTCTAATAGGCTTCTTTTATTAGCGTTATTTAAAGGAGTGCATATGATAATAACAAATAACTTTAAGGGGGAGGGGAGAAGATGGGCAAGCGGAAACAACCAAAGTTCAAGACAGGAGACACGGTGGTTGTTACGATTTATGGAACTGTAGGAAAAGTGACAAATATAAAGTTTTTAGAGGGAGAATATGTTTACGAAGTCAATGAAAGTGAAGGACTTTTCAAGGAAGATTGTTTGAGGCTGCTGGATGAATATGACGGGTACCTGCTTGAGCAGGAGCAGATTGATATAGAATATAAGTTTTTATTTGGTGATCTTGTCAAAGTCAAAGGGTATGAGAGTGATTTTTTCAAAGTCGTAGGATTCCGTACCGAAATCTGGAGATACAAAGAGGATGCCTGGGAAGATGTCATTTACGAATTGACAAGAATTACAGACGGAGAATGGCTGGAAGCCGATGAAGAGGAACTGACTTTGATAGCGGATCATGACCAGGCGGAGACGTATATGAAGAAATATGGAATTGTCATTCCCACTAAACAAGAACAGGCATTGTTACCTTCTCCGCGATATCAGGATGACAGCTTTATAGATCGTCTGCTTGATATTTATAATGACTATAAAGTCTTATATTATCTGTTCAAAGACAAGAAGTACAAACGTAAAATGAACACGATCGTCGAGCAGCTGAGAAACCATCTGAGTTCGAATTCCGATGCTATCGGAAAAGATTGAACTCAGAACAAAATAATAAGGAACACTGGAAAGCTCAATATGAAAAATGCTTTCAAGAGCCAGCTCAGCACCCGCTCCATTCCCTTAATGATCATTCCATCATCATTCATGATATCCTCTGCCAAAAAACTTTTCAGTGTTTTAACTGTATCCATCGTCATCTCTCCTCCGGCATTAAGTGTTAGAATCATTTCTGCTTTGTATCCTCACTTTATGCTTGTCCAAGTCAGGATATGAAAACTTTTTTCTGTCTGCATAACTTTCTTATGATTTTCATAGATTGAAGTACAAGGGGGCGATACTATGCGTGAAATTGAAGTGTTTATTGATACGGAAGAAATTGCGGAATTTTTCTTTCAGGAACTTGTTCGCAGAGGGTATGTACCCTCAGAAGATGAATTAGAAGAAATCGCCGATATTACTTTTGAATATCTCATTGAGAAATGCATCATTGATGAGGAAGCAAACGATGATGATTATTAATTTACATGAGACAGATTTTGTCTCTGCTACATAAACAAAAAGCAGGCTTCCTGAAGGGGGAGCCTGCTTTAGGTTGATAAAGATTTATAATCAGATGACAGCTTAACGATCAAACTTGCCCGGGGCGTTACATCAAAATGGACTGTCACGGGTAGTGTCTCTAAAACATCAATGTAATGGATGGTATCAGATTTTACCCAATCTTCATATGAAAATGAATGGTCAATAGAGTGCCATACACTCTCTAGTTGCGGGCTGAAAATTTTTTTTGCCGTTTTTTCGTGTGAATAGCTTTTGGGCCAGTAGTCACTTCGGGAACCGGTGTGTGGGGTGTTCATGGCATAATGGAAGGCAGAACGATAAATGGGTTGTTTCAGAAAAAGGATACTGTAGAGTTTCTTTCCAATGTTTATGCGTTCTTCGGTATTTTCAAAATAAGAAATAGTAGTGCCCGCCAGTAAGTATGGTCCCCCGGTTTGTTTACTCTTTTTATAAGGGAAGAAAACCGTTGTCCATTCCAGTCTGTCTTGAAGGTAAAAGAGGAACTTTTCATAAACGTAATCCTCTTGTATTTGAGCAACCAGTCTGGTTTGAAGCATACTTTGTTCATTTATGATTAAGCCGAGTGCCAATACTCTCTTGTCTCCATCGTTCCAAAAACGTTCCCAGAATACGGACATTGCTTTTGAAACGCCAAAGGCAGGAAGCAAGTGAAACAATGGTTTCTTTTTTTCAATGCTTTTTTTATAGAGTAGAAGTTGGGGGAAGGCATCATGAAAAATGAACGCATTGGCTTTTTCGAGGAACAGGAAGAAATTCTTTGCTGTATCTTCATCGAGAAAGGAGGGGAGGATTTCTCCTTTGAGATCTGTCATATGATACCCTGCATTTCTTGATACCATATGTGCTAGGAATGCCCACTCAATTTCCTGAGTTGTTTTGTAATAATCTAAGTAGGCTTTCGTCCTCGTCACGTTATTTTTGTTTTTCCTCTCTGTTTCCGATTTAATTTCCTCAATAATTAACCTTTCATCCGACAGAATGACAAGAGCAGTGTGACTTGTATTCATAATCAGATTTTTAATTTTCTGTATTTCTGTCTTAGGCAATAAAGGAATAAACTTCTCTTTAGGTGCCAGAAGATTTTGGATGAAGGATACAACCATAAATCATCACTCCAGAATGAAACTTTTTTGAAAATCAAACGTATAAAAACCATAGGCTGCGTTTTACCTAACTTTAGCCCAGCTTAATAATGATAAGTTATTTCGCAAAGTTTGCAGTTTTTAAACTAACGGAATTTTGTTTCACCGCCCGCCCCTTGGAGCCGTACACCGGGAGCGGAATTGAGCCTTAATTAATCTTGAAGTAAAGGGAGGAATTACGTTGTTGAAGAAATTGATTAAGCATTTAATTAAGAGCAAGATGCATAAAAAATATTATTCTTCGAGTGATTCTTGGAAGCATTATAAATCTCATAAACATAAACATTATGGACATCATCATTATAAAAAGAAGTATAAAAGCAGCTTCTCAAGTTTTTTCAGCAGCTGAACACAATGGGCGTTTGGAGAGAAACTGTTAACCTCTTTGAAAAAGAGTGGAAGCCCGGTTCTGAAGTTGAAGATTATGTTGTAAAGTCTCTCTTAGGACAAGGAAGCTATGGTACAGCTTATCTGGTGGAAAACAATACGGATGGCCGATTGGCTGTGTTGAAAAGACTGAGACCTTATAAGAGGCTGATTGACCCTGCCGGAAAACTACTGAAAAAGGAAGCTGACATTCTGGCTAGTCTTGAAAGCGGTCATTTTCCTAAACTGATTTCATCTGGCAGGAAAGATAAAGTGCCCTATCTGATCATGGAATTCTTTGAAGGAAAAACAGTTGATCAACTAATCTTTGAAGAAGGAAAATCCTTTAATGAAAAAGAAGCTTTAATTATAGTCAGAGAAATCGTTCAGATTATCAGTTTGCTGCATGACAAGGGAATCGTTCACAGAGATTTGCGGATTCCCAATGTGATACTCAGTGGAGGTTCTTTGAAGATCATCGACTTTGGCTTGGCTGCAGAAATGGAGAGCAATCACTCGGACACCTCTAAACATAAGGATCATATGCGCGAGAAAAGTGTCAGGGCAGATTTTTATGCAGTTGGTCATTTCCTGCTATTCCTGCTTTATTCCTCCTATAAAAGTGACGAAAAGAAGGAAAGAAGCTGGGAAGAGGAGCTGGAATTATGCCCGTTAACAAAGGGTATCCTTAGACGACTGTTACAAATAGAAAAACCTTTTGACGGCTGCTCCGAGTTGATTCGGTCACTGGAGAGGGCTATCCAAAAAATTCAAACGTAAAGGAAGGAATCATTATGTCATTTTTTAATAAGGTATTTGCTTCTGTAGGAATTGGTGCAGCATCTGTTGATACTAAACTGGAAAGAACCCGTTACACAGCTGGGGAGAGAGTGTCAGGTGTTGTGGAAGTGAAGGGTGGAAATGTCGAGCAGGAAGTGGATTCTATTTATCTTATGTTGTACACAACATATATCCGTGAGTCGGATGATAAAAAATACACTGACAGCGCCTGTATTGAAAAGGTGCAAATATCAGAACCATTTGTAATCAAGGAAAATGAAGTCAAACAGTTTCAGGTAAGTTTTGAACTTCCATTTGAGACTCCTGTGACAGTTGGCAATACGAGGGTATGGGTGGCAACCGGGCTGGATATCAAAAATGCAATAGATCCAAAAGATAAAGATTATATCGAAATTGCGCCGAATGAAATGATGAGTGCCGTCTTTTCATCTTTGGAAAGACTCGGGTTTAAATTAAGGCAGGCAGAGTGTGAGCAAGCCCCTCGCCATTTGAGAGGCAGGCATCCGTTTGTTCAGGAATTTGAATTCATTCCGGCTGCAGGAGCCTATCGACACAAGCTCGATGAACTTGAAGTCGTATTCCTGAACCAGTCGGTTAACTCGGTTGACATTCTTTTCGAAGTAGACCGCAGGGCAAGAGGGTTTGGCGGTTTCCTTGCAGAAGCCTTGGAAATGGACGAGTCGCTGGTAAAAATGACGATTTCTGCAGCAGAACTGCCTTCTCTTGACGAAAAAATCGGAAAGGTGCTGGACCGGTATTCATAATTTTGCGGGTTCGACAAAAGCAGTCTTTTTCTGATGAAGGATTCGACAGGGATAAGAGCTAATTCTATAAGAACCAAATAAACGGAGGGGTTCTTATGGCATTGCTAGAAAAGATTATTCGTCCAAAATCCTACACGAAAACCTATGACATCACCATCTTTCAAACGCCTGCTTTCGGCCAGAGGAAAGGCTATAAAAAAGTGTACCGTATGGCGGTTCCAGCTCAAGATAGGCTGGATGCTTTGGAACAGACGTTTCGCTTGTTCAATGTACCGGACAGAATGCCCAAGGATTATAACGGACGATACATTACCACTGGGGATATTATTTTCGTTGATGAGGGAAGAAGGGGCCATTATTATTTCAGGTTGGAGCCTGGCGGCTGGAAAGAGGTAAATAGAGTAATTATAAGGTGATTCTTTATTTCTCCAGCCCCCATGCTGGAGATTTTTTAGTAAGTATTACGCTAGGAGTTCAGGAAAAAATATAATGCCAATAGAGGGTTGACTATCCTAAAATTAATGGTGTCTGAAGCAACCGGTAACTTAATATGTACATGAAAGGGACTGGAGAATAACAATCCTGCTTCCTTTTCAAGTGTTTAAAGAGCCGGCAAAAGCCGGCTCATGCCAATAAAGCACTTATTGATGGTGTCCTGGCCCGTTTTTCCGCTTGCGGCCGGAATGCTCTTTATCATGAGCTTCATGCTCAGCGATAATGCCTTCTGGCGGTATGTGATTATTTTTTTTAGGTGCATTAATGCGTGCACGGTGTTTTTTTCCCAAAGAAGTTTACCTCCCGCTGTTGAATCGTTCTGTTTTAGAAGAGTTAGGCTGATTCCTTGAACGTGAAGATGGATTCGTATTGTTGGCATATTCAACTGCCTGGCGAAGTTTCTTGCTCATTTTTTCATTAGCCATAGTAATCCCTCCCTAAGACTAGTTTAGCCACTTCCATCTTTGTTATCCTTGGTATGAACTCGTTGCATGAATTGGTAAAAAAGCTTACAATGTTCATGCATAGCCTTGGTAAAAGGAAGAATGCTAAGGTATGGACTGTGTATAATGAGAAAAAAACCATTAACAGGAGGAATTTCAATGAGTATACATATTGGTGCTAAAGAAAATGAGATTGCAGAAACGGTATTGCTTCCGGGAGATCCGCTTCGTGCGAAATACATCGCAGAAACATTCTTGGAAGATCCGGTTTGCTATAACGAAGTAAGAAATATGTTTGGTTACACAGGGACATATAAAGGGAAACGCATATCTGTACAAGGTACTGGAATGGGCGTGCCTTCCATTTCCATTTACATCAATGAACTTATGCAGAGCTATAATGTGCAAAATTTAATCCGTGTTGGAACTTGCGGCGCCATTCAAAAGGACGTAAAGGTAAGAGACGTCATCCTGGCCATGAGTTCCTCCACAGATTCCCAGATGAACCGATTGACGTTCAATGGAATTGATTATGCTCCTACTGCTGACTTCAGCCTATTGAAAAGAGCGTATGATGCAGGAGAAGAAAAAGGGCTTAACCTGAAAGTCGGAAATGTATTCACGGCTGATATGTTCTATAATGATAATGCAGAGCATGAAAAATGGGCTCAATACGGAATCCTTGCCCTTGAAATGGAAACTTCCGCTCTTTACACTCTTGCAGCAAAATATGGACGTAAAGCATTATCTGTCCTGACTGTATCTGATCATATCTTAACAGGTGAAGAAACTACATCTGAAGAAAGACAGACTACTTTCAATGACATGATTGAAGTTGCACTCGAAGCAGCAATCAAATAAATCGATCCAAGCCTTGCCGGTTTCCGGCGGGCTTTTATTTTTGAATTAGATGATCATTTCTCATTTGTTCATCAATCGTGATTCTTATATATTGAACAGGTGCATTAATTAAGGCTCTTTTCGTAAACTTTGTTGCTATTTAATATAATCTTTTTAAAATGTTTCTTAATTAACTAGAAATAGCCAGATAAACAAGGAAGAAAAAAGCTAATTCACACTGTTCAGAGAAAAAGCCCTTGTCTCCAAGGGGAAAATCCGGCTCTTATGATTTTTCCGAGAGCAAAAATATATACGAAAACAGCGTTAAATAAAGATCAGCTCTTAAATATAAAAGCAAGGATACAGTGATTGGAGTGGAAGGTGTGCGACCTCCTGCGGGATTAGCGGGCGTCTAGTTCCATCGCCCAACCCCTCGGGGTCAAATGTTCCTAAGAGAATTAAAGGATAGATCACCTTTTATTCTCTTAGGAACATTTGCCTGTCGGGGCTGAACGGGGCGCTTCCACTTTTTATACAGGCGCAGCCGAGGAGGCTTACCGCCCGCCCCGCGGAGTCGCACACCTGGAGCGGAAATCACACTTCACAATTTAACAACTTCAATATTTAATAAAGCTAATAAAAAAGTGTATCTTGCATTTTCCTAGTTGAAGCGGAAATCACCTTCGCATCTTCAAGCGGTTTTAGTAAAAGTACTCAAGAGATAAATGCAGGAAAGAAGGATGGTCTGTACCTGCGCACGATGACAGGTTTTAAAACCTTTACTAATAAATGAGGAAAAAGCAATGGTTTACGCGCATTACAGATTGGTTAAGAAGTGTTATGATGGTTTAGACAAAGATAGAGAAGGTGAAAGAAAAATGAAAAAGTTACTCTTGGTACCGGCAGCTGTTGTCCTGTTATCAGGATGTCAGCAGGCAGAAGAATGGACAAAAAATTTATTTTCCTCAAATGAAGCAGCTCCACAAGGGCAAGAGGGCGTTGATAATGAGGAGCAGCAAGATCAGGAACCTGCCTCTGTTCCGGACAATGGAGATGAACCTCATGATGATAACCAGAATGGCAGTTCAGAGTCACAGGAACCTCCTGAGCAAAATGACGAAGAAGAAGTTCCTCCTGCCTTACAATTGGAATCACAGTTCTTTAATAATGTAGAAACAGTGGATGGTAAAAAAGTAATAACCAATCCTGAGAACACCCTGGCTCTGGTCAATAAAGAATTTGGTTTGACTGGGGATTATAAACCCGATGACCTGGTAAGGCCGGATGTACCATTTGTGTTTGGAAACCAGGATATTGAAAAAGCATATATTCGCCAAGAAGCAGCACAAGCACTGGAAGAAATGTTTGCCGCTGCAAAAGAAGCGGGACAATACTTGACGGCTATTTCAGGATATCGTTCCTATGCCTACCAGGAAGCACTGCTGCAAAGAGAGATTAAGCAGTTCGGAGAAGAGAAAGCGGTTAAAGCTGTAGCACCTCCCGGGAATAGTGAGCACCAGTCCGGGCTTGCTATGGATATATCAAGCGAAAGCAATGGCTTCCAAGTCAACATTGCCTTCGAAAATACACCTGAAGGCAAGTGGCTGAAGGAAAATGCATATAAGTATGGATTCATTTTAAGGTATCCTCGGGGAAAAGAGGAGATTACAGGATACCAATATGAACCTTGGCACTACCGCTATGTTGGTAAAGAAGCAGCAAAGGTCATTAATGAAAATGACTGGACCCTCGAAGAATATTTTGAAAATGTGAAAAAAATATAAATGTCAAAGATCTGAAGGGACCTCCTTTCAGGTCTTTTTTTGCGGGTTCCGATAGGAATACAAATAAAACGAATCCTTTTTACATATATGTTAATAGAGGGACATGCTTTAATGATCATTTCAAAGGTATTTAAACAGTAGGGGGAAAAAGAATGTTTAAGGTTTACTTGCAGATTATCCTGGGCAGCCTTTTGGTGGCGGTTGGAATCAATGCCTTTTTCGTTCCCCAGCATTTTCTTGATGGAGGGATGATCGGCATAGGGCTGATCAGCCATTATTGGCTTGATTTCAAACCGGGGCTTACTATAGTCATTTTGAGTATACCGCTTTATTTACTGGCTTTCTTTTTTGATCGCAGTTTATTTTTTAAAAGTATACATGGGCTTTGGCTTTCATCACTGTTGATCGATGTCCTGGAACCGCTGTCTCAAAATATTCATATGATTCCGATTGCCGCAGCATTGACCGGTGGAGCATTTGTAGGTATCGGGATCGGGCTGATGCTTTTAGCAGAAGCTGCAACCGGGGGGACAGATCTGCTGGCGCAAATCATCGGAAAAAGCACTGGATGGAATGTCGGCATTATTATTTTTGTCATCGATACATTGGTATTGCTTGGAGGATTTGCTCTTATAGGTGCTTATTCATTCTTTCATTCCCTGCTAGCAGTCAGTACCGTTGGATTTTTTACAGCTGTTTTAACTCATAATAAAAACCGAAAGGGATATTCCTTTAGGTAAACCATAAAAACTGATAAAATGAGTAGGTGTGACTAATCCTGCTTATTATTGGAAGTTCCTTTGGGAGAATGGGTCACAATGAAACAAATCATGTAAAAAAGTGTTCATAAGGGATAAAACATGCTATTCTAAGAAAAATATGCTAGCAAGACTTGCAGTGAAAGTGGTGATGGTTGATGGACAACGAGCAGCAACAAAATAACAATGATTCAAAAGAAACCAATACTTCCGGTTTTATTCAAATCCGAAAATTTCAATTTGTCATGTTAATATTCTTTTTGGTCTTTGCAACTGCCGGAATTACAACTTTTGCATTGGCTTTTGGAGACGAAAAAGCCGTCAATGTCGGTGTTCCGGAGAGAAATGAGTTTCAGAAGCTTTATGAAGCTTACGATGCATTGAATAGAGAGTACTATAAGGATCTTGATCAGGAAGACCTGGTCAATGGAGCAATCAATGGGATGCTTGAGTCCCTGGAAGATCCTTATTCAGATTATATGAATCAAGAAGAGGCAAAACGGTTCCAGGAAAGCATCACTTCATCCTTTGAAGGGATAGGAGCGGAAATCCAGGAAAAAGATGGACACATCACGGTTGTTTCTCCGATTAAAGGGTCTCCAGCTGAGAAAGCGGGATTGCGTCCCAATGATAAAATTCTTGAAGTGGATGGGGAGAGTATCCAGGGATGGAGTGTTACGGATGCAGTGCTTAAAATCAGAGGAGAAAAAGGTACAAAGGTTACTCTGACGATTCAGCGTCCTGGTGCTGATGAAACGACAGAAGTTACTATCACAAGAGATGAAATTCCGCTTGAAACGGTTTATTCTGAAATGCTTGATAATGGGATCGGCAAAATTCAAATTACCAGCTTTTCCGATGATACCTATACAGAATTGACCAAGGCCCTTAAAGAACTGAAAGCCGAGGGGATGAAAGCCCTCATCATAGACGTTCGCCAAAACCCGGGTGGGCTGTTAGACCAGGCCATTAAGATTTCCTCGCTTTTCGTACCTGAGGGAGATGTCCTTCTTCAGGTGGAAGACAATGAAGGAAATAAAGAAAAAATCGTTGCAGAAGGCGGCCAAAAGGTTGATGTTCCTGTAACAGTATTGATTGATAAAGGAAGTGCAAGTGCTTCGGAAATTCTTGCTGCAGCAGTCAGTGAATCTGCTGACATTCCTTTGGTTGGTGTGAACTCTTTCGGCAAAGGGACCGTGCAGACTTCTGAAAGCTTCACCGATGGATCTAATATGAAGTTCACGACGGCCAAGTGGCTTACCCCTGACGGTACCTGGATTCATGAGAAAGGCATCAAACCGGATTATGATGTAGCCCTTCCTGCTTATGCAGAACTGCCTTATATCAACCCTGATAAGGAATTAAAGGAATCTGACTTGTCAGATCAAGTGAAAGCAGCTGAAGAGATGTTAAAAGCAGCAGGATATGATCCAGGTAAAGCGGATGGCTTCTATGATGAATCAACAACAGATGCTGTGAGAGCCTTCCAGGAGGCAGAAGGACTTGAAGTGACAGGATCTCTTAACAGTGAAAGTATTCTAAAGCTCATGGAAAACATGAGGACACTTATTGAAAAGAATGATACACAAGTCAATAAAGCTATTGAAATACTTACCGATCAACTGCAATAAGCAACTTGAAAGCCGGTTTACAAATCTTTGTAAACCGGCTTTTTGTGTTTTGTGGAGATGTCAGTCTGCATTTAACGCACTTGTTTAATCAAGTTTGAAGTATAGAGTATTTTTTTCTGGCCGAAAATGTTAACAGCCAATGTATAGAGAGGTGTTTTCATTGAAGACGATCAGAAGGTTCATTCAAGTAGCCGTTTGCTTTTTAATCATTCACAGTTGTTCGGGAGATTGGATAAAGAAAGATGATACAGCAGAAAGCGATCTCGAAATTAAATCGGAAAATGTTAATGAAAAACTTTTAGGTAACAACAGAACGGAAGGAAGTGAAAAGCAAGGCTTTAACTTCATCGGAAATAAGGCTAAACCGCTGAATGTACTGATAATAGGATCTGACCAGAGGGAATCAGAGCCATCAAGGGCAGATACCATCATGATTGCACAATATCAGCCAGAAACGCAAACGGCCAAACTTATGTCGATAATGAGAGATTCCTACGTATTTATTCCCGGTCATGGGAAGAGTAAAATCAATCATGCCTATTCATGGGGAGGAGAAGGTCTGCTAATAGAAACTATCGAGGAGAACTTCAACGTGAAGACGGACCATGTGATCAAAATGAATTTTCAGGGTTTCGTCACTTTAGTTGATAAAGTGCTGCCTCAAGGAATTGAGGTTGATGTTCCGGCTGCTATGATTAATTATTGGAAATGGGACATGGAACCCGGAAAACAGGTTCTAAACGGGCAGCAGCTGTTAAACTATGCAAGATTCCGCGAGGATGATGAAAGTGATTTTGGCAGAATCAATAGACAGCAGGAAATAATTGTACAAGTTCAGAAAGCGGTTATGGAAAAGCTGACCAATGGGGAAGGCATCAAGACTGTGTCATCTCTGATGCAGGAAGCTAAGAAATCTGTTGAAACGGATTTGGAGTTGAATGATCTCCTTAAGTTGGGCATGGCAACCATGCTTCATCCTGTAAAATCCTTTGATTCCTTGAGGATTCCTGTGCAAGACACCTATCGAAATGTCTTGACTAAAGATGATGGTGTCGTCTTGGAGTTGGATGCAGAAGCCAATGCTGAAGCAGTATCAAAGTTTTTAGAAGTGAAAAATTAATTTCTCTCTTCAGAGAATTTTTGTGAAACGCCATCGGACTGGAAGTGTGCTGTACCTTTCCTTCCTGGACTTGAAGATGGAGTGGTAAGCGTGGTACAGAATATTCGAATCCGATTTTTCATGGAAACCGCCGGTACATTCTCTTTCTCCGTTTTAATGGTATAAAGGTTGCTTACACTTCTTTTTTAATGTGAATGCCCATCATCATTTCTATTTTTTCTTGTTTCTTTAAGATCAGCATATCGAGGTAATGGTGGAAACTGAAGTCCAAGGATTGTTTCTTGAGAATGAACAATGTTTGCAACTGTTCAAGGTGATCCTTCAATGAAATTTCTTTGCTGTCCATGCTTCCGGAATGTATCTTCCTTAAAATGATTTCCAGGAGCTTATCGTGGGTGGCTTCAACTGATTTAGTTCCCTGACGCAAATAAATGGCGTTATAACGCAGGTCCCCTCCCGCAGCAATTGAAGTATAGGGTATATATTCAGGGTCGTACTCTATCATGAGAACTTGAAACAGTTTTGTATGCAATGCAGGGTCGATCTCTTCTGAAAAGAGGAAATCTTCGGTACGGAACTTCAAATATTTAGGCAGCATATGCTGCAACTTGTTATCAATATCCGCTTTATCCATGTATTCATCCTCGGTCAGCCCCTTGAGATAAAGGGACCCATCATCCAACTGGTCCACTCCGATGATGATGGCGCCTCCGCCTGTATTGGCGATGGCCAGTATATGTTTAGCCATCTTTGTCCAATTGGACCACCTGGCTTTGAAATCAAGGTAGTCTGTTTCCCCTGTATTGGTGAGGAACAGGTTCTTAAGATTGGTATGGGAAGGGGAGTCCAGGAATGCCTTAAGGTTTACAGGAACAATATGTTCATAGTACATACACACAATTCCTTTCAGAGGTGTTTACTTCATTGTATGCATGTACATCGTACTTTTTTCTGTTAATCTTATATTTTCTTTTTGCAGACTGCTATCCCAAATGGATAATGCTTTCCTTCTCTCGCTGCTTCGACTAATACACTACTTTGATAATGGCTTTGTTAGTTAATGGTGTGTTATTCAGGCTTCAAATGCGGATCATGAAGTCTGATTTCCGCTCCAGGTGCGCGACTCCGCGGCGCTGCAACTGGATTAGGGGTCTCACCTGTCATAAAAAGTGGAATCGCCCCGTTCAGCCCCGACAGGCAAATGTTCCTAAGAGAATAAAAGGTGATCTATCCTTTAATTCTCTTAGGGTTATTTGACCCCGAGGGGTTGGGCGATGGAACTAGACGCCCGCTAATCCCGCAGGAGGTCATTCACCTTCCGCTCCAATCCCTGAAACTTGCTTTTATAACTAAGTGCTGATTAGGTTCAAAGCACCTGTTCAAAATAAAAGAAAGATCATAAAACAACATCATTCTCTAACAAAGCTTTGATAATAAAACTCTTTTTCATCGTATTGATCAAAGAGAGCAGTAAATTCACTTACTCTCAGCTGATGAATAGAATAGGGCTCCTTTGCGGGCTGTCCCCCTCCGGCTCCAATCGGTGTGGAAATAATCAGTGTCCCACCTTGTTTGAGCATTTGATGAATGTTCTGCATAAACGCATTTTCCTGTGAGAGATGGTCCAGTGTCTCAAACCTTAGGATCACGTCGAACTGGCAGAGCCTCTGTGGCACCTTCGCATCTTCAGCATTCAACTTTGATAGTAAATCAGACGATGAATGTGATTTGGACGGGCATAGTTCATAGTTTCTTTATCATTGTCGACCTCTACCATATCTTCCAGGACTGTTTTTTGTAGCTTAACCTGTCCCTCAGGCGATATTCCAAACTGAAAAACTCGCCAAATGTTCAAGTAGCATAACGTTCAGTGGATTCATCTTCTACGGGATTACTCGTTCCCCTGTTAATCTCAGCACTAAAACTCCCCCTTAATTTTTCAATATACCAAAAGGAGATCAAGATTGTAATACAGGTCTAGTTGAACTAGAATGGGCTAAGAAGGTAGTTGAAAGGAAGATTAATTATTATGAAAAAAGATGTCTATCTGCTTTCCGGATTTCTTGGAAGCGGTAAAACCACATTATTGAGAAATTTGATCTCTGCGTTAAAGGAGAATGATCTTAAGCCTGCTGTATTGATGAACGAACTCGGCAGTGTTTCCATAGATTCACAAGAAGTGGAAGAGGGGACCCCTTTGAAGGAACTCCTTGATGGCTGTATCTGCTGCTCGATTCAGGATAAGCTGGAATCTCAGCTTCAGGAATTGCTATATCAAGATGACTTTGATGTATTGGTCATTGAAACCACAGGGGCAGCCCATCCCGTCGAAGTGGTGGATGCCGTCATGTCCCCATTATTCGCCGACCGTTTTCACTTCAAGGGAATCATTACTGTCGTGGATGGGAAACAATGGGTGTCCAGAGGGGCATACAGCCCTCAAGTCCTGCAATTGATGAGGGAACAAATCAGGCATGCCCATCTACTTATTTTTAATAAAGAGGATTTACTATCTGAAATGGAAAAAGGTACTGCCCTGTTTGAAATCCAGCAAATTAATTCCGATGCCAAGCTGATCATGACCAATTACAGCAGGGTATCTTCTTCCGATTTGCTTAATCTCGAAGGGAAGCAGGTATCTGGTGACCGGGAAAAAAGTGCGATCGGCCATCAGCTTAATTTACGGGCTTATGTTCATCGTTTTACAGGCTCTGTTTCACAGACAGAATTCGAGGAATGGATGAGAAAGCTGCCTGATACTATCTATCGTATGAAAGGGTACCTCCCATTCAGTGGAAGAAGACATCCATTTATGTTTCAGTACTCTTATGGAATGCCGATTCTTTTGCCGGAAGATATGAACCTCCCAAAAAACCTTGTCATCATAGGGGAGGATCTTGATGAGCACAAACTGAAAACAGAATTGGAAGAGTTAGAGAGATCAGAAAGGCAATCGAAAAAGGATTGACCTTATAAGAAAATTATCATAAAATTTAATAGTTAACTTACTTAACCATTCTCCTTTCTGAAAGGTGTAAGATTTTATTGAAAAGTGAAATGTTTCAATTAGAAGAATTATTCCGCAATGTATTTCGTATGATGAAACACGATATTACAAGATTGTATGGGCAGTACCTTTCCAGCGGGGAACTGCTTGTATTAAAGTTCCTTTCGGAGCATGGAGAAATGAAAGCTTCTGATCTATCAAAAAAGATGGAGGTTTCTGCAAGCCATGTAACGAGTGTGACGGACAGCCTGACGGAGAAGGGGTATGTGACCAGGCAAAGGTCATCCATCGACCGTCGTGTAGTGGAACTGACACTGACCGAAAAAGGCTCAGAAATTCTGGATAAGTGTATGCAGATGAAATCAGAATACTTTCAAGAGAAGTTCGCTACTTTCTCTAAGAATGAATTAGAACAAATGATTTATTTATTTAGCAAGTTATATGAAGCGAAATAAATGCAGTACCAAAATGCTAAGGGATAACTTTCTTATAAGGAAAGTTGCCCTTTCATTACGCCTAATACTTAACCAGGTTAAATATTAATATAATAAATGATAAGGGGAAATATCATGGAACATTTAGAACCAAGGAAAAAAATCCTTATAATGATGGCGATTATGTCAGCAATGCTTTTCGCAGCGTTGAATCAGACCATTGTCGGTACTGCCCTGCCTACGATTATCTCTGACCTGGGCGGCATTGAGTATTACAGCTGGGTATTTACGATCTTCATGTTGACTTCTTCCGTCACAGCCATCCTTGTCGGCAAGCTTTCAGATATGTACGGGCGGAAACCATTTATCTTAGTTGGAATCGGCGTTTTTACCCTGGGCTCTTTTTTGAATGGGCTGTCAGGATCGATAATCGAGCTGATTGCCTATCGGGGAATACAAGGCTTTGGCGCGGGAATGATCATGTCAACCTCTTTTACAGCAGTCGGTGACCTGTTTGCACCGAGGGAGAGAGGGAGATGGCAGGGACTGATGAGTGGAATCTTCGGTCTCGCCAGTGTGTTCGGTCCGACACTTGGAGGATGGATTGTTGACAATGCTGAATGGCATTGGGTTTTCTGGGTCTTCCTGCCATTTGGCTTAGTCGCATTTTTAATGATATGGAAATTGTTCCCTTCTCAAACGGTGAAGGAGAGAAAGAAAGTCGATTATCTAGGTTCTTTAATGCTTTCTCTTACTATTGTTCCCTTACTATTGGCTTTTACATGGGGAGGAAACGAATTTGATTGGGCTTCTTACCAAGTCATCGGGCTGTTTATCATAACAGCGGCAGCCTTAACTTTCTTCATAATTACGGAAAAACGGGCAGCAAATCCTGTACTGCCACTGCATCTATTTAAGAATGATATTTTTACCCTTTCCAATGTGATAGGCTTCATTCTTGGAGCCGGGATGTTCGGGGCCATTATGTATATGCCTTTCTTTATTCAGGGAGTCATTGGGACTTCGGCGACGAAATCCGGATTTGTGATGATGCCAATGACCCTGAGTATGGTAGCTGCCTCTGCAATTGGCGGCCAGTTGATTACGAAAACTGGAAGGTATAAGTTGATTGCCTTGCTGGGGTTATTTATCATGGGCAGCGGGCTTGCTTTACTCTCCATCATGGATACCGATACAACCAATATGACAGCCGTTATCAATATGATTATCGTCGGTTCGGGACTTGGCCTTAGCTTCCCTGTGTTCACTTTGACTGTTCAAAATGCTGTTCAGCATCAATATTTAGGGGTTGCAACAGCTGCCTCACAGTTGTTCAGGCAAATTGGAGGAACGGTGGGGGTTGCAGTCATGGGTACTGTCATGAACAACTCAATGGCTTCAAAGATGAATCAAGAACTTTCTTCTTTGAAGGAAAACACGAATATTGAATCTCTTCCGCCGGAAAGCGCCGCGCAACTACAATCGCTTCAAAGTCCCCAAAGCTTGATGAATGGGGAGAAGCTGCAGGAAATTCAAGCATCCCTTCCGCCTGAAATGCAGGAAGCTTTTGGAAAGATGATCGAGATTGTCAGAGACTCGTTAAGCTATTCATTGACGAATGTCTTTCTGATTGGAGCGGTGATCATGTCAGCAGGATTTCTGCTTACATTCTTCCTTAGGGAAATCCCTTTAAGAAAAACCAACAAAGAGGAACGAAAGACAGAGTACAAAAAGGCAGAACCAGTCAGTGAATAAAAAGTTGAGGAATTAATGAACGGCCATCCTGTTGAAGGCAGGAGGCCGTTTTGTCTTGAGTTCAATGGGGGATTGGGAAGGATACAGAATCAGCTTTCTCCAAATTTCTTAAACGTTCTTTCATCTTCGACCAGCCCGCATGCACCACATTGGACCTTATATTCCGGTCCCTTGTATTGGATATGGAATGGATCAATTGTAGACTGATCATACTGTTGTACAACCTCTCCGGATTGAGGATCAAGTTTCACACTTTGTGAGACCTGCTGTATAATATTGAATCTGGAACGGTTTGTTTTGCAGTTGGGACATCGGTATGGTGTACCCATATTTCTACCACCTTTCATAGTCTTTAGCTGAAAAATAGAAATCTTGATCATAGTATTTGAAAAATTTTCAATAAATATGTAAACAGAAAGGGTGAATACAAATGAAACAGAATGAGCTTGAACTTCTGGAAGCTTACAGGTCTATATGGAATCAACGGACATTGAACCTGCAAGGAGACCCCGGAACGATCCTCAAAGAATCAATCATACGGGAGCTGCAGGATGAGAATAGTCATCCACGAATCCGTAAAAGCAAAGAAGTTAAATATTACTTTGGAGTTAAACGTATTATCGAATCAGCTCTTGAAGTGGAAAGAAAGTATGACTTAATAAAATTGTACACAGATCAATTGGAGAAATTGAGAAATACATAGATCAGCTGTCTTATTTTTATAATTGCAAAGAAAGTGTCACAAATGATAAAGAACCCAGCTTCCAAATCTTATGTCAATACTGATATTTTGCCAAATAGAGGTTGGATCTTAGTAAATGTCCCTTTTTAGGGAAATTTAGGATGAAGCTCTAAGGAAGATAACGATTGCCAGATTAATAGGTTTTTTGCCGCCCTTCAATATTTTGAAAATACAAAACACCAGGCGCTTCCAAATTAAACCTCAAATATGACAGAAATCCGATGATATGATGATTGTGCAACACAGCAACCACATTTCTGAGGAGGAACATCATGAATACTAAAAAGAAAATGATCGTCTCAACAGCAACCGCTTTTACTTTAATGGCTGCTCCATTCTTTAATAGTGCCGAGGCAAGCGGTAATCAAATCCAAACTCAAACTAAAGTATACACCTATCAATTTTCCGGTGACCACGGAGAACTCAATGCGTGGGTCCAGAATTTAATGACTAAATATAATGTTAAGTGGAACTATCAGAACAATTCAGAAACACAGTCGAGTCAGAAACAACCTGCACAAAATCATCCTGAAAGGGAAGAGGCACCCGCAGCACAAGCGCCTGTTCCAGATAGTACAGCTTCTGCACCGGCAGCACCACAGCAGCCTGCAGCGAGTGAAAAGGAAACAACCGAAACTGTCAGCGGGACACTCAGCCAATTTGAAAAACAGGTTGTAGAGCTGACAAATGCCGAAAGAACAAAAAAAGGCCTGCCTGCACTGAAGGTTGACACAGAGTTAAGTAAAGTAGCACGAGAAAAATCAAATGATATGCAGGAGAAAAATTACTTCTCGCATACAAGTCCTACGTACGGTTCTCCATTTGATATGATGAATCAATTCGGTATTGATTACCGTGCTGCAGGAGAAAACATAGCGATGGGACAGCGAACTCCCGAAGAAGTGGTAAAGGCTTGGATGAACAGTGAAGGACACCGAAAAAACATTCTAAGCAGCAACTTCACTCATATTGGTGTCGGGCATGATACAAATGGAAACTATTGGACTCAAATGTTCATATCTAAATAACAAATAAAGAGTGAAGGAAATCTAGTTCATTTTAGAGGTACAAACCATAAAAATTCATAGTCTTTAGCATACGAAAAAGCACCATTATTCGTATGCTATTTTTTATTGAGATTACAGCATATCTTTTACTTTCAACTGTGTTTTCAAATCTACAATCGTATCACGTTTTAGCAATACTGAAATCAGTCTTTTGATGTACGTGGCGAATTCTCTTGAACGGATTTTATCTACTTTATTTCAGATATCCTCAGGCCCCCTCGACCATAGAAGCAAGTAAAGGCATCATGAAATCATATAATAAGGGAAGAAATTTCCCTTCTAAAAGAAATGTCGAGGAAAATAGGTCAAATAGGGGAACAATCATCCGCTATTAACTAAAAAAAAATGAAAATTGGATTATTGAGAAGGCATAACGGTAAACCCTCCCCTTATTTACCTTTCTCCAGCTAAATTCTGCAGTTTAGCGGAAAAAATTCCCCTTATTTTAAGTATCCATTCTTTTCCCTTGGTGAAATGGGTTTATTATGTGATTTTTAATATGAATTTATAGTATTTTGGATTGTTTTTTCTATTTTTCTACTCCAATACTGAACAACTTAGTATTATCAGGTCTTTCCTCTTTTAGTTGAGCTTTGTATTTGAATGAAACCGGCAGTAACAGGTTAATCTAATCTTTGCCTTAAGGAAAAAGCTTTCAAGTTGAAATGAGAAAATGATAGTGGTAAGTTCAATAGCAGATAGTGTTAGGACTGTCATTAATTTGACAGACCTTTGAAGGAGTGGACACTAATGGCATATCACGTGCGCAAAGGGAACAAAGAAGACATAAAAGAGATCATGAAGATGGTCAAAAAAACCGTTGAAATCATGAAAAGCGAAAATATTGATCAATGGACAGATGAATATCCACTTGCAGGGGATTTTTCAAAAGATGCCGAGAGTGAGTCACTGTATATCGCCGTTAATGAAGATGAAAAAGTCGTTGGAAGTATTACCATCGATCAAAATGAACCTGAAGAATACAGTACCTCCCAATGGAGAAAAGACGGCCCCGCCTATTTGTTTCATCGTCTGGTCGTAGATCCTGATGTCCGCGGCAAAGGGATTGCTTCGCTTTTGATTAACAAAACAGAAGAAGTGGCGAAAAATCAAAATGTTCATTACATCCGAACGGATACATATTCCCTTAATAAAAAAGCTCAAGCACTTTTCGAAAAAAATGGATTCCACATGACAGGGAAAATTCAATTCATGGGAAAAGACAACCCATTCTACACATATGATAAAATCTTAATTGAAGATTGAAAAAGGCAGATCCGGTGTGATCTGTCTTTTTTTGCGCTCATGGTTTTTGAAAGTTACAAGGTTTTCTTCCAGAGATAATGGCACGGTGATTCATTGTAGCCAACATATTGGGTGAAAAAGGAGCGTTTTATAAAGCGAGGTGCATCAAAAGGGTGAGTGCGGGAAAATGATGTCCCTCGCACGGAAAGCGAGGTGCATCAAAAGGGTGAGTGCGGGAAAATGATGTCCCTCGCACGGAAAGCGGGGTGCATCAAAAGCGTGAGAGCGTCAAAATGATGTCCCTCGCATGGAAAGCGGGGTGCATCAAAAGCGTGAGAGCGTCAAAATGATGTCCCTCGCATGAAAAGTGGGGTGCATCAAAAGGGTGAGAGCGGCAAAATGATGTCCCTCGCATGGAAAGCGGGGTGCATCAAAAGGGTGAGAGCGGCAAAATGATGTCCCTCGCACGGTAAGCGAGGAGCATCAAAAGGGTGAGTGCGTCAAAATGATGTCCCTCGCATGGAAAGCGGGGTGCATCAAAAGGTGGAGAGCGGTAAATAATGTCTCGCGCTCAATGAACAAGCCCTGGTACCCGGGGGGGGGGGGGGGGAATCCCCCTTTGGTTTTTCCGAAAGCAACAATCTATACGAATACAGCCTTTATCAATTATGCATAGTACGAATTTTCAACTTTGTCTTTCTCTGAACAATTTTCAGGCGCAAAGATAGTGTTATGGCACCGGCGGTTAAACCGGAAATTAACCCGACCCAATACCCATATGGGCCAAACTCGGTGAACTTTGCCAGGAGGTATCCGAGCGGCAGGCCGATGATCCAATAAGAAATCAATGCCATGATAAAAGTGATATTAACGTCTTTATACCCGCGCAGAGCTCCCTGCACAGGTGCCTGGATAGCGTCAGAAAGCTGGAAAAATACTGCATAGAGCAGGAAGTGGACGATTAGTGCACTTACTTCCGGGTTATCCGTATAGAGTGTGGAGATAGGCTCTCTGAAGAGCAGCAGAATCACACCGTAGATAACAGCAAGAATAATAGCGGTTGAGATTCCCATCAAACTATAAGCCTTGGCATCTTCGAGTCTCTTTGCCCCTACTTCAAAGCCCACTACGATTGTCAACCCCATGGAAATACTTAAAGGGATCATGTATAAGAATGAAGCAAAATTGATCGCGGCAGTATGAGCGGCGATTATGTTTGTGCTGTATTCACTCATAAATAAAGTGACGGCAGAAAAAATGCTTACCTCAAAGAATATCGAAAGGCCGATCGGGACACCGATAATGAGAAGCTCTTTCCATTTAGAAAAAGAGATCTCAAACCATTTGCCGAAAATATTATATTTCCTTAATGGATAATGTTTATGAATGACAAGCGCGGCGATAATGGTGATGACCCAATAGGTAATCGTGGAAGCAACACCCGCCCCGACTCCTCCAAGTGTAGGAAAGCCGAATTTACCAAAGATAAGAACATAATTGAAAAAAACATTAATAGGAAGAGATGTCAATGTAACGTACATGGTGATGCGGGTCATCCCCAGAGCATCGATAAATGAACGAAGAACATTGTATATAAATACCGGGATGATTCCGAACGCTAAAGCAATCAGGTACTGCCTGGCAACTACACGTACATTGTCCTCCAGATTCATATTGTTCAAAATCGGGTCCAGAATAAAGATGCCGGCAACAATAACGGCAATCGCCAGGAATGTGGCTGCGTATATTCCTTGTATAACAGAAAAGGAAACATCCGTCTTCCGTCCTCCCCCGACCAATTGAGCAACAATGGGGGTGATCGCCAGTAATATTCCGCTCAGGCCAGTAAACACAGGGACCCAAAGTGAGGAGCCAATCGCAACGCCGGCCAGGTCAATCGAAGAAAACTTACCGGACATCATTGTATCGAAAAAACTCATACTGAACATTCCCAGTTGGGTGACAAGTATAGGCAGCAGTACGATAAGGAACTGGCTGAATTTATCTTTTAAGGTTGTAGTTTGTCTCATATGTCTAAGCCTCGCAGAAGCAAATTTTCATCGGAAAACAAATGAACTAGTGAATTATATCATAATTGCTTCTGGATAAGGGTATAGAAAGATTATTAGAGGGTATTCCTGCTCGAAGGCAGGACATATCCGTGTTAATATATATTTTTGATAATGTTTAGGAACTTACCGTGTATAATGGTAAAGGATACTTAATGGATAGGAGCTTGGATATGAGCAAACATATACTTTTTACCGGCGGCGGATCTGCCGGGCATGTCACCGTAAATGCTGCCCTTATCCCTTTTTTTAAGAAACAGGGATGGAAGGTTTCATACATAGGATCGAAGGATGGAATTGAAAATGAAATCATAACAGAGCAATTCCCGGAAATTCCTTATCACGGAATCTCAAGCGGGAAACTGCGCAGATACTTCTCCTGGAAAAACTTTTCAGATCCATTCAGAGTGATGAAAGGTCTTATGGAAGCATTAACGATCATCAGAAAAACAAAGCCGGATGTCATTTTTTCCAAAGGTGGATTCGTATCGGTCCCAGTGGTGATGGCGGCTAAGGTTTCCGGCATTCCAACGGCGATTCATGAATCAGACTTTACTCCTGGATTGGCCAATAAACTTGCGGTTCCGTTCGCGACAAAAATTTTTACAACGTTCCCTGAAACACTGAACAGTATGCCGGCAGATAAAGCGATTTGTGCAGGTGCAATTATACGTGAAGAGCTGTTTGCAGGAGAGCGTGCAGAAGGCAGGAGGCTGACGGGTTTCTATGACAGCAAACCTGTACTGATGATCATGGGTGGAAGTCTCGGCTCTCGAAAAATCAATGAGGCGGTCCGAAAGAATTTATCATTGCTGATGGAGAAGTATCAAATTATCCATCTTTGCGGAAAAGGAAATCTAGATCCTTCTTTAGAACAAAAAGGCTACCGGCAGTACGAATATGTTTCGACCGAACTTCCGCACTTCCTGGCGATGACGGATTATGTCATTTCTCGAGCAGGTTCAAATTCTATCTTTGAATTCTTAGCTCTCAAGATACCGATGCTTCTTATCCCGCTCTCCCGTGAAGCAAGCAGGGGAGACCAGATCATCAACGCTGACTCTTTTGTCAAACAGGGGATAGCATTGAAATTGGAAGAGGAAGAACTGAACCCCGACACGTTTAAGCAAAAGCTTGATGAGCTTCAGCAAAACAGCGGTGAAATGATCACAGAAATGGAGAAAAATAAATCCTCCTACACGATTGAAGATATGTACAATGAGCTCTCACGATTGTCAAAATGATTAACTTGAAATGCCTGCTGCATAGGATAATTGCGGCAGGCTTTTTTGTTATTGTAAAAGGTTACTATAACTATATGTACATCAGGGTGAATATAAGGGATGAGGCTTAATTCATACATCAAAATGGTGTAGTCCCGAAAAATACGATGGAATAGATGGGTAATTCATACATCAAAGGGGTGGCGAAGGAGAAATGATGATGGAAAGAGGCTTATTTCATACATCAAAAAGGGGAGTCTGCAAAATGATGTAGCAATGGGAGCATAATTCATACACCAAAACCGGGTAGTTTGCAAAATGATGTAGGAATGAGCGCTTAATTCATACATCAAAGGGGTGGCGAATGAGAAATGATGATGGAAAAGAGGCTTATTTCATACATCAAAAAGGGGAGTTTGCAAAATGATGTAGGAATGGGAACTTAATTCACACATCAAAAAGGGGAGTCTGCAACATGATGTAGGAATGAGCGCTTAATTCATACTTCAAAGGGGTGGCGACGGAGAAATGATGATGGAAAAGAGGCTTATTTTATGCATCAAAAAGGGAGTCTGCAAAATGATGTAGGAATGGGAGCATAATTCATACATCAAAAATGGGAGTTTGCAAAATGATGTAGGAATGGGAGCATAATTCATACATCAAAACCGGGGAGTTTGCAAAATGATGTAGGAATGAGCGCTTAATTCATACATCAAGACGGTGCAGTCCGGAAAAAGATGATTGAAACGGGGCTTGATTCTTACATCAAAACGGTGTAGTTCGGAAGATAATGCAAAAGAAAAAGAGAACAATTCATCCATAAAGATTAGTAGACAAAAGATGATGCTCTAAATTCCTCGTAGTTTATTTCACTCGTCTGTATATAAGAGATGTCAACAATACAAAAAACTCTGGTTCCCAGTGGAAATCCAGAGCTTTTTTTATGCCTCCATTGCTTGCTCTTCTTCTTGAGGAGTGCTGTAGAGGTGCATAGTGTATAAATCTTTTGGAATCTCATACAGATCGTATATATCTCCATCGGCATTAAGCTGCTGGTAAATGGACGGTCTTAATTCATTTGCTTTGATGACATAAGGCAGTTTTTCCGCAGCTTTTTGCGAACGGATGTTAACTTTCCTGATTCTCATAAATACGGTTTCCATTCCCAGTTCATAAAAAAGCTCATGGAAAAAAGCATCCTTGGCAGGTTTGTTATAGCCTTTGCCATGATAAGGTTTGCCAATCCAGGTTCCAAGGAATCCTGCACCGTTTTCAATGTCGAATAGGTTGATCGTCCCGATCGGATTGCCCCATTCATCGACGATTGTTCGTGAAATTAATTCTCCGCGCTCTTCGGCTTCAATTGTACTTTTAGTCAAAAACAGAAATTCCTCGTAGGAATGAGCTTTATGACGCACAAAAGGGAAGACTTCTGGATGCACCATCAAATCGAACAGAACATGACAGTCCTGAAATTCGCGTTTCTTGATCATTGATATCCCTCCATGAGGGCAGTCTTTTAGCGTAAGACCCCACCCTCGAAATTTTTCATAAACCACATAAAAAATTTCGGGGTGGGAATCGAACCCACTAAGACCAGTCAAGAAACTGGTGGCGCACCATTTGCCTTCCCTCCATTACATAAGCCATATATCCAATTGCCCGGCTAGTGAACAATATAATGGAATATATCATCTGTTCGTATCATACTAAAAAAAAACCTAAATTGAAATAGGCAAATCGTTAATTTTTTATGAAAAAATTCACCAATTTTCTACAAATTTTTGAAAGCAATTTCGCCATTGACCAGTGTAAGCAATGGTTTCGCCATAAATTCAAATGGATGGTCGCTCCAGAGCACGAGATCTGCGTCTTTACCCTGCTCGATGCTGCCCAGCCGATCATCCACACCTAAGTTTCTGGCGGGATTTATTGTAATTCCCTTAAGGGCTTGTTCGGAATTCCACCCTTCTCTCACAGCTATGGCTGCACACATATTCAGGTATTGAACTGGTGTATAAGGGTGGTCGGTCGTGATGGACACTTCAACGCCATTATTCGACAGTTCCTGATAGGTCAGCCAGCTCTTATTTTTCAATTCAACTTTAGAGCGGCGGGTAAAAGTGGGTCCCACACAGACCTTCAATGCTAAATCTCGAAGCTCCTTGGCAATAAGGTGCCCTTCCGTACAATGTTCAATCCGTAAATCCAACTCAAACTCTTGTGCAAAACGGACAGCAGATAAGATGTCGTCAGCACGATGGGCATGGACTCTTACAGGAATTTCCCTTTTTAGGGCCATGACAATGGGGGCGACCCGCAGTTCTTCAGGTTGATCGCAATACTTCGCGTTAAAGAAAGCTTCCCGGAGCATGCCCATGATTCCCATGCGCGTGATGGAGTCGTTTTTTCCGTGACTGTGTATTCTTTTTGGATTCTCACCAAGAGCCAGCTTCAGCCCCGACGTTTCCCGGACGAGCATGGAACTGATATTTTTCCCGAAAGTTTTGATGACCGCCGTTGTCCCTCCAATGACATTGGCGCTGCCCGGCATGACATTCACGGTCGTAACACCATACTTAAGGGCATCTTGAAAACCGGGATCAAGCGGGTACACGCCATCAAATGCCCGGATGTGAGGGGTCATCGGTTCGATGGTTTCGTTAGCGTCATTCCCTGCCCAGCCGGTTCCTTCATCATAGAGTCCAAGGTGGGTATGGACGTCTATAAATCCTGGGAGAAGCGGTTTCCCCATACAATCGATTACTTTTGCTCCTGAGAGGTCGTCAAACCATGTAGACGAAACCTTTTTGATTTTTCCCCCTTCAATCCAAACATGTCCATTCGAAATGATTCCAGATGTAATGGTATACAAAGTAGCATTTTTAAGAATAAGATTCTGCATAGCTTCATTTCCTTTAATAAATTTGGCAAAAAAACAATCGCCAACTGATAATAGTTTACTCAAATATTGTAGTAAGTTGAAGCCAGGAATGGGTTTATTTCTTTTTATGTTTTTTTCTCCATAACTGTACGGCAAAGTAAAGAGCAATAACGGAGCAGGCGATAAATGCAATGGGTTTTATATAGAGGCTTCCTATCACTTCAATCTGCTCCCAATGGTCTCCGAGTTCCATCCCTATAAGCAGAAACAGAATCGTCCAAGGAATCATGGCAGCAAACGTGTAAAGGAAGAATAAAGAAAACTTCATTTTTGCTATACCGGCTGGAATTGAAATCGCATGTCGGACGACTGGGATGAAACGAGCGGAAAAGATGACAAAAGATCCATATCTGCCGAACCAGTCTTCTGAAGCCTGGAGGTGCTTTTCGCTGATAAGAAGGAATTTTCCCCATCGCTCAAAGAAAGGTCTTCCGCCATACAACCCGAGCCAATATAGAAATAACTGAGCCAAGGTACCGCCGATGACACCAGCAAGAAGGGCGCCGAGAAAATGCAGTTTGTTCTCCGAAACAAGGAATCCTCCATAACTCAAGACAAGCTCACTGGGAATCACTTCTATCATCAGGCCGAAAGCGATGCCTAAGTATCCCCAGTCGGAAAGAACCTGAAGCAAATCAAGTATCCATTCTTTCCCCATGCCAATCCCTCCTTAAAATATTCCTGACCATTGAAGGATCAAAATGAGTGCGCCAAGACCCCAAACATAATAGGAAAAGATTTTTAGTGAACGGTTCTTTAAAAAGTTAATCATTGCTACGATGGCGATATAACCAAATACAGCAGAAGCGGCTGTCCCCACCATCAAGGCAGGCAGTGATACAGCTTCAACCGTGCCTGTGAAAAGATCTTTTCCTTTCATAATCAATCCACCCAGAATGGCAGGTGTGGATAAAAGGAATGAAAAGTAGGCTGCTGTCTGGCGGTCAAGTTTCCTGAAAAGTCCTGCTGCAATGGTAAGCCCCGATCTGGACAGAGCAGGAAAAATGGCCGCTGCTTGAAAACTGCCGATGACAAAGGCATCTGTATATGTGAGGTCTTCGAGTTTTTTATAACCGTCTTTGACTCCATCAGCAATATACATAATCAGGCCGGTGATGAGAAATTCCCAGCCGATTGTGCTGCCTGTCGTGGAGATCCGGTCAAAATAATCTTCAAAGGAAAAGCCGATAATGACAGCAGGGATTGTGCCGATCACGAGAATGAAGCTGAGCTTGCTGAAGGGGTGCCTGATCATATGAAGCAGTTCTTTCTGATAGACAACCAGGACGGCAAGCAGTGTGCCCAAATGCAGCATCGTATCAAGAAAAAGACCGGCTTCCTCAAGGCCGAACGCTTTGCGCCCTATGTAAAGGTGGCCTGTACTGGAAATTGGTAAAAATTCAGTCAGCCCTTGAATCATCCCGAGAATAAGGGCTTCTAATTTAGACATCATATTCATTCATCCTTCCTGGACAAGGGTTCTATTAACATATATTCAAAAATGCCGGAAGAAGACCTAAACTTTCCCCCTTTAAAGCGCTAAGAGGGACAGTCCCTCTTAGTGCTTTAAAGCATAAAAGGGCGAATGAATCTTTTTGCAAATCCCTGAAACTTTTCAGCAGAACATTCGTATAGTTAAATAGAGAAGAGATTGAATAGCTAAGGAGGAAATTTTTGTGGAATCTACAAGAGATGAAAGATTACTAGCTGCATTTATTTACATTATCAGCTTTTTTACTGCCTTTATCGGTCCGTTGGTGATCTGGCTTATCAAGAAAGATGATTCGGATTATATCGACCATCATGGAAAAGAGTACATGAACTTTCTCATATCCTATTTTGTCTATGGGCTTGTCAGCTCAGTACTAATGTTTGTCCTGATTGGGTTCATCTTGGCCCCGATAGTCGGCCTGCTCGCCTTCATCTTTACCATACTGGGAGCCATCAAGGCTTATGAAGGAGATTACTACCGGATACCGACCGTTTTCCGTATCATTAAATAAGTTCCTGGTTTAACACATTAACGCTTCACAGTGCGAAGAGGGACAGTCCCTCACGGGTGTTGATTAGCTATATTTTTCCAGCTGATTTACACAGACTTCCCCTTCGTTGAAAAAGTGATTTAACGGCACACCTTACCTCCACAGGTAAGGTGTATGCCACGTAACGACGGGTAAATTCTATGAAGGTGAAAGAGTGTAAGATAGCCCACTCTTCCTTCGTTTCATTGTAAATCCACCGTAAAAGAAAGTAACCGATAAGAGTGCCATAAACCTGGCTATAAACAGAATTCGGTGAATTCCCAAAGAGATTGGACAGATCCAGATTACCTTTTACCCATCGGAAAAATAACTCAATTTGCCAGCGGAGTTTATAGATATAAGCAATGTCATCAGGAGACATCATTATTAAGTTCGTGGCTACTTTTATTTTATTTCCTTCGTTATCAGTGAACGTAACCAATCTGAATCGATACTTTGTTTTGCGGGTCCGTTTTCCGATAAAGGCTGTCAGGTCTTCCTTCACATTGCCCTCTTCATCAAGAGGTACACTGTGTTCCATCTCTTCCGAGAGAGAGAAGGAGCTGGCGACTCTAATCACAAAAAATTGGTGGTCTTCGTGTAAATCCTCAAAGTCTTTCGTTCGTGCATAGCCTCTATCTGCGGTGATGATGGAAAGAGGCTCCGTGTCTTCATACAACTTGGGGGCCACCATGACATCGTGGTGCCGTCCGGTTGTATGGATGACTTGGGTAGGCTGTCCTTCCTCTACATCGAACTTTGTATGGAGCCGAATAGCGTGGCGGGTACGGGTGTAACCCGCCCAGCTCATATCTGGATGTTGAAACGTAATGGTTGTGGAATCAACCGCGAATAGTTTATAGGGCTTGAACAGCGCTCGGCGCATTCCACGTCCTAAGCGATTGACTAAACGAGAGAACAATTTTTGAAGGATCTGATAAGGGACGTTTTGAGCTTTTTTAGCGAGGGTCGAGTGGTCAACGGAAGGCAAACTGTCTTCCTGAGGCATCTTGGTTTCGGCATCTCGAAAGCTTTTCCAATCTTTCGCAGAGGAAATGACAAAGAAGCGTACCAAATCTTTGGCGGAAAATTTTCTCGCGGTGTCATGATAACCCCACTCTTCACACAGGTTTTCCACCTCTTCGTCAGTAATGAACGTTTGAAGTACCTCTGATAATTTGTTAAAGTTAGTCAATGAAGCCACTCTCCTTTTTAGTGTTGTTAGCGGTAACAATCATTCTAAAAGAGAGTGGCTTTTTTTGTCTAATGATACCGTTTGTTTTACATATTATGGTTAATCAACACCCGTGGACAGTCCCTTTTAGTGATGTAAAGTAATAAAGAAACTGGCTGCCAATCATATGCAGCCGGTTTTTTTATCTTTAGGAAAATTCACTTTTGCTTTGCTTGAATAAAAGAAGAGAAGACTGTGGAGCAGGTAAATAACCGACCCTTTTTCAACGGATTTTCCTCTTGAAAAACATTTTTGTAAAAGTGAACAAAACCCAAACTGTATCGTATTATCATTGACTAGACAAAAAGCTAACAAAGGGAGGAAGTAAAATGGCTGAATTACAACAGGCTTTTGAGACAATAAACTGGGGATTGATTGCTCCTGTGATTATTATTCAATTGATTTTGCTGATCACCGCGCTGGTGGATGTTATAAGAATAAGAGATACGAATGGACCGAAATGGCTTTGGGTGCTGATCATTCTGTTCATTAACATAATCGGACCGATTATTTACTTCGTAATCGGAAGGAGACACAATGGATGAACATAATTACAGTTAAAGAGTTGCAGAAAAAATATAGAGAGAAGGTGGCAGTGGAGAATGTAAGCTTTCACCTTGAAGAAGGAAAGTGTACAGCGCTGCTCGGACCTAACGGAGCCGGCAAAACCACCACTATTAAAATGCTTGCTGGTTTGGTGAGGCCTTCCGCAGGAAGTGTATCTTCCGACCTTCTTCCTAATAATGAGGATTTGCGCAGCCTGATAGGATATCTGCCTCAGTACCCCAATTTCTTTGAATGGATGACGGCCCAGGAATACATGATATTCTCGGGTGAAGTTGCCGGGGTGAAAAAACAAGAGGCAAGTGCCCGCACTGATGAGCTTCTCGAACTTGTCGGTCTGAAAGATGCTAAAAAGAGAAAGGTCGGTGAGTTTTCCGGAGGCATGAAACAAAGGCTTGGAATTGCACAAGCACTTATTCACCGTCCAAGGTTGATCATGCTGGATGAACCGGTCTCGGCTCTTGACCCTTTCGGCAGGCGGGAAGTCCTGGAGTTAATGAGCAAACTGAAGTCAGAGACGACTATATTGTTTTCTACTCATATTTTGAATGATGCCGAGGAAGTTTGTGATGATATTCTGTTCCTTCATAACGGGAAGCTGGTGGAAAGCGGGACATTAAAAGATATTAAAAAGAGATACAAAGAAGCCATGCTGACTGTGCAGTTTGAAGAAAAAGCTGAAAAGTATTGTAAACATTTCATTGATCTACCATCCATACAAGGTTATAAACTGAATGGAGATCACGCACGCCTTGTAGTGACAGATATCAGGAAGGCAAGAGATGAAGTGTTAAGTGCTGCAGCAGAGCATACTATTCCTGTAATCCGTTTCGAAACGAGTGAGAGCAGCCTCGAAGATATATTCATGAAGGTGGTGAGATGATGAGTCAATTTGTAGTTCTTTTGAAAAAAGAAATGCTTGAATCCAGACGTAACTTCAAATGGATCTGGATGCCGATGGTCTTTATCCTTTTTGGGATTACAGAGCCTTTGACAGCCTACTATATGCTGGATATCCTTGATGCTGTAGGAAACTTACCGGAAGGCGCTGTGATTGAAATACCGCCCCCAACATCTGAACAAGTGCTGCTCTCAACGCTTGGTCAGTACAGCATGATGGGGGTGCTGGTAATCGTTTTAGCCTTCATGGGAACTGTGGCTGGGGAAAGGAAAAACGGAAGCGCATCACTTGTTTTGGTTAAACCAGTTTCCCACCAAAGTTATATTTTAGCGAAATGGCTGTCGGCCTTAATCACTGTATGGGTTTCCTACACACTTGGCATGCTTTCAAGCTGGTATTATATCAACCTTTTATTCGACAACATTTCTTCAGACTATTTCCTTCAAGCCATGTTCACATATGGGTTCTGGCTTTCTTTTATTGTGACGTTAACGATTTTTTTCAGCAGTATTACCTTTTCTCCCGGACTAGCTGCTTTTTCAGCTATCGCTGTATCGATTTTTCTCTCCTTCCTTTCAGGGATTTTTACAAATCAGCTAGTGTGGTCTACTTCCCGTCTATCCTCATATGTTTCTCAGATCCTGATGGAAGGAACTTGGTCTTCTGATTTGTCGATGACGCTGCTGACAACAGTCATAGTCATCTTCCTTTTGCTCGCAGCTTCTTCAAAAATATTCAAAATTAGTGAGTTATCATAGGAAAAATAAAAGTTATGTAGAATATAAAAATAATCATGGCCGATTCTTCTAAAGAGTCGGCCTTTTGGTAATAGGGGGAATGAATTTGGAAACGTATCACCTGACAGACAAAGTTAAAGAGTTGATTCGTAATGCTGAGGAAATTAGTGAAGGGCCGGTCGAACCAGTTGACCTTTTTATAGGGGCTGCACTGGTGAAAAAGGGCACATTGCTTGAAATGTACCTGCTGGTGGAAGACGATATTCATGATTTTCTCGTATTAAACAGATCCAGTGAAAAGGTCAGCGTTTATCATAAGGATTTTTCTTCAACTGTCACTCAAAGAGTGGACAGTTTGTGGAACAGGGCATTGGAAATCATGACAAATTATAATCAAATTTACTTGAATGAAGGACACGTAATCAAGGCTTTTTATCAAATGTGGACGCCGGATGAGCAAGAATTCTTGAGGGGTCTACCGCATGACAAAATAAAAGAATCCGTTACCACAGCACGTGACCTGATTGTGCCTATGAATACTTATAGTGAAAGAGAATTTACTAACAATAACGTATTAATCAAAAGAGCAGGGACTGGTGACAGAGACACGGTCTTGAGTTTTGTTATCGGAAATTTTGGAGAGGGGTGGGCAGAGACGCTAAGAAATGGATTTCGACAAGACGAAATTCCCATTTTCTTGGCATGGAAGGAAGAGCGTCTCATCGGCTTTTCTTCTTATGATGTTTACCGCGATCAAAAAGGAATCTATGGTCCAATGGGAGTGGTTAAATCAGAAAGGAAGAGCGGGGTGGGGGGAACTCTTCTTCATAAGGCGCTGTCTGATATGAAACGGAAAAAATACGCGTATACCATCTTGGGAGAAGCAGGGCCGATTGAATACTATGAAAAAGAGTGCGGAGCCATGCTAATTCCGTTGAGTAATGTGTAAGCTCATAAATACACCAAGTTTAAATACCTTGTGAAGCGCAAATATCCTCAATATCCTGGATTGCAAAAAGCTATGATGAACCGCTACAAGGTATATAATGAAACCGTTGAATACCTTGAGAGGGAAGAGGCAAAAGGAAATGTTTACATTATTCGTCCGCAAATGCCCTTAAAAGTAGGAAGGATGGAACGCAATCCTAAGAAGCTTGAAGAGTTATACGATCAGGGTTATCAGGATGCTCAAACAAACTTTAAGGACCTGCTTGCCTGGAGAGAGGCACAATTACAAGAAGTGCCGGTGTAAGGAAAATTAGATACTCAATAGTAAAATTAGTAAGGTGTCCTTGCACATACCAACTATAGAAAAGACAATGGCGTTTGCCATTGTCTTTTTAATGCGAGATTCTAATTGCTAAAACTCCCCATTCCTTTTCTTGTTCAGGAGTGTAAATCTCATAAGTTCCACCTATCACTTCTTCCATCGTCCTTCCTTCGCAGCCGAATTCTTTTAAAGGAATATCCTCATACATTTCCTTAAAAGAATCATACTTTTTTATTCCTGTTACTTGGACTATTAATTTTTCACTTTGTTCGGGTATCTTAATAAATTCAATTTTATCGCCCGCGTTAATTTTTCTTCTCTTTTCATCGTTCAAACGAACTTCTACTTTCTTATCCCTCTTAAGGATGGATTGAAAATATTCTTCATACAGTCCCATTTTATGTACCATGGCTTTCACCTCTTTAATGATATTTTTCATAAAAACTATCTTGAAGAAAAAACAGCTAACTTACATATGGTAACCGTGGTTGTCTGCTGGGTTTCTTATACCAGTTCCTGACACGTTCCACATGCTCTTTTTCGAATTATATAATAAGTTCTTCTAATACTAGCAGTTCTATCTTCTCTACTAGGTTCATACATTTAATAGAACTCTATTAAGGAGTGACTGTGCTTTATGAATATTACCCTTTTTTATCATAAATGGAGCCGATACTATTTTAAAAGAGCATTGGCTTCACTGCTGCTGGGTGTGTTAGTAAGCCTGTTGATTCCAGGCCTGCACATTCTTTTTTATTTGCTTTTTATTATTGTTGGAGTGGCATTCGTCATAATGTATGTGATATATAACACTGAAGTATACCGTTCCCGGGAGGCATTAAAGGAAAACAGAATGCCCACCAATGAATATCTAGTGATGAATAAAGATGAACAATCTTATTGCTTTTTTACCTATGACGGGACGTTGAAATCACGTGTTTATTTTAAGGGAAGCTCTTTGGCTCTGGAAAGTGTGGACAATCAACTTGTTTTACGTGTAGATAGAAGATTGTTAGAGATGTCTGTGCAAGGGATGACCAGACACTTTTTTAATGACAGTAATGCTTTACGGAATGATTCGAGGAAGCATGCTGTTTTTATGAAAAAGGGGGAGGGGTGGGAGCTCTGCATTGATGAACAGAAGGTTTGCTTCATAACTAGAGGAAGGCTGCCTCTGCAGATGCAACAATTGTTTGACCCTTCAAGCATCGTGGTCGTATTCGAAGAGGTAGAAAGCGGTCTGAAACACTGGTCTCTACTTTATATAGTGTTATTAATGGAAGAGTATTATGTAATTTGACTGATAGTTTTTCCTCGATTTTGGGAAGCTAAGTAAAGACCTGAAATGGAGGGAATCGTATGGATGCCAGTTATAAAAACTGTATTAGAGCTTGCCTTGAGTGTATGGAAGCTTGCAATGTATGCTACCATGCCTGTTTGAAAGAAAATGAAAAGATGGCAGGATGCATTGAGTTGGTCAGGGAGTGTGCTGAAATCTGTTCGTATGCCACAGCAGTCATGCAGCGCAGCAGCAAATTTGCGAAACAGATTTGTTCCTTGTGTGCGGATATTTGTGAAGCTTGTGGAGCCGAGTGTAAAACGTTCGATTACAGACACTGTCTAACATGTGCTGAAATCTGTTTTAATTGTGCCGCTGAGTGCAGAAAAATGGCAGGCTGATTATTATGGGAAGCCACGCAAGATAGGTGTGGGTTCCTTTTTCACTTTCTGATCTTTTTTATAACAATACAAGGCTGTTTTCTAAAAACATGCTGCTTTTACATTAACTTTTTTGAGACTGTTTATGAAAGGTTGATTGGAACGGAAGGTGTCCGACCACCTGCGGGATTAGCGTGACGGCAAGTTCAGGCCCCCGAGGTTCCGTACCCACTGAAACGTCATCCATCCCCCGAGTCAAATAGAATGTATTCATAAAAGGCTCGCTGAAAAGGAGGGAAAACTTACGGACCTTGAAAGTTAAAATCAATGTAAGAACTTTCAGGCATTCTATAATGCATCTCTATCATTATTATGGTATAGTAAACACAATCGAATATGGTATTCCTTCGGGGCAGGGTGAAATTCCCTACCGGCGGTGATGAACTGAAACGTTCTTAGTCCGTGACCCGTCATTTTATCAAATGGCGGTGGATTTGGTGAAACTCCAAAGCCGACAGTGACAGTCTGGATGGGAGAAGGAAGAGTGTGTAAAATCTGCTATTTTTTACGCTTATTTAGCTATGGCTTATTCTCCCTGAGTGCTCCAACCACTCAGGGATTTTTTAATTATGCAATATATTTGGGGATATATTGTGGCAGGAAGGGGGATTCAGCCTTTGCAGGAACAAAAATATATGGAATTAGCTTTGTCACTCGCAGAAGCGGGAAAGGGTCAGACCTCCCCCAATCCAGCAGTCGGTGCCGTGGTCGTTAAAGACGGAGAGATTGTCGGCATGGGTGCCCATTTGAAAGCGGGGGAACCCCATGCGGAAGTCCATGCCATTAGGCAGGCTGGGGAAAAGGCGGAAGGCGCAGACATCTATGTTACATTGGAGCCTTGTGCACATACAGGCAAGACACCGCCATGTGCAAATCTTTTAGTAGAGAAAAAACTGAAGCGTGTTTTCATAGCAAGTGTGGACCCCAATCCATTAGTGGCAGGAAAAGGTATTGCGATATTGAAAGAGGCCGGGATAGAAGTCGAGACCGGTATTTGTGAAAAAGAGGCTTTGGCATTGAATGCCCACTTCTTTCATTACATTCAGACCAAAACGCCCTATGTGACACTCAAGTCAGCTGTTACCCTTGATGGAAAAACGGCGGCATATTCGGGAGACAGCAAGTGGATTACATCCGAAGAATCCAGGCTGGATGTTCATCAATACCGTCATCGCCACGATGCCATTTTAGTTGGAGTAAATACAGTCATTAGAGATAATCCTCTTCTAACCACCCGATTGCCCCGCGGTGGAAAAAATCCCATTCGAGTTGTACTAGATAGTCATTTAAGAGTCCCACTGGAAAGCGCCATCCTAAACGTAGAGCAAGCGAAGACGATCTTTTTTTGCGGAAGTAAAGCTTCTGAGGAAAAGATGGGGTCGTTAAGGGATAAAGGAGTAAGGGTCGAACAGTTGAAGTCTCCTGATCTTCCGGTCCGCTCGGTTTTACGCAGGCTTGGAGAGATAGGTATCACGTCCCTTTTTGTAGAAGGCGGTTCAGCTGTACACTTTTCTTTTCTAAAAGAAAAAGCATATCAAGAGGTAATTATGTATATGGCTCCAAAACTGATTGGAGGATCAAAAGCTTTTACCAGCTTTGGAGGACAAGGATTTCCTACAATAGCAGAAGGTGATGAGTTGGAATTCTCCTCAATAGAAAAAGTCGGAAATGACATAAAAATTATTGCAAAGCCGTTAAGAAAGGGGTGACACCGTGTTTACGGGAATCATAGAAGAAATCGGGACGATAGAAAACCTAAAAAAATCTTCTGCATCGATGGTGCTCTCCATATCCGCCAAAAAGGTTCTGGAAGATGTGAAGCTCGGGGACAGCATCTCTGTCAACGGCACGTGCCTGACTGTAACGTCATTCAGCGGCCGTTCTTTCACGGTGGATGTTATGCCCGAGACTTTTGAAAATACATCTCTAAAGCTTCTTGGAGCAGGAGCGAAAGTGAATCTTGAAAGGGCAATGGCAGCAAACGGAAGATTTGGCGGGCATTTTGTCACCGGCCATGTGGACGGGACGGGTACGATTGTTTCGACACAGTTTGTTGAAAATGCCCTATATATTACGATTGAAATCCCTGTGGAATTATCGCGATATTTTATTAACAGAGGTTCGGTTTGTTTGGATGGTACTTCCCTGACAGTTTTTGAGGTTGGTAATAATACCATTACGGTTTCACTGATTCCGCAAACCAGGCATGATACGATTCTTGGCAATAAAAAAGTGGGAGATATCGTTAACCTGGAATGCGATATGATGGCTAAGTATATTTACCAATTTATGAATGGCAATAGTACCGAACAACCGGAAAAAAGGGATATCGGCAAAGATTTTCTCACGCAGTATGGTTTTATGAGCTAATGATTCTGTTCAGATGGAGGTACACTTAATGTTCAATACAATTGAAGAAGCATTAGAGGATTTAAAAGCAGGTAAAGTAATTATCGTCATCGATGATGAGGACCGGGAAAATGAAGGAGACTTTGTGGCCCTGGCAGAAAAAGCAACACCTGAAGTCATCAACTTCATGGCAACTGAGGGAAAAGGTTTAATCTGTACGCCGATTACGTTGGAAAAAGCATCACAGCTTCAATTGAACCCAATGACAGACCAAAATACAGATCCCTATGGTACAGCCTTTACAATCAGCGTGGACCATGTGAATACGACGACAGGCATCAGTGCATTTGAACGTTCAACGACCATTTTGGAAATGATCAAGGAGGAGGCGAAACCGAGTGACCTGAAACGTCCCGGGCATGTGTTCCCTCTGATTGCAAAAAAAGGCGGAGTCTTGAAACGGGCGGGACATACAGAAGCGGCTGTTGATCTTGCCGCACTATCAGGCTCAACTCAGGCTGGGGTCATCTGTGAAATCATGAACCCTGACGGCACCATGGCGAGGGTACCTCAGCTAAAGGAAATCGCCGAAAAGTTCAACCTGAAAATGATTACGATACAGGACTTGATCGCTTATAGAAGGAAAGAAGAAAAACTGGTAGAAAAGGAAGTAGAGATAGAGCTTCCAACCGAATTTGGTCATTTTAAAGCGGTAGCCTATACAGAAAAGCTGACGGGACAGGAGCATGTTGCCCTTGTCAAAGGAGACATTTCTCCTGGAGAGTCTGTTCTGGTCCGGGTTCATTCGGAATGTCTGACAGGGGATGTTTTCGGTTCCAACCGCTGTGACTGTGGTCCCCAGCTGCATGCAGCGCTTTCGCAGATTGAAAAAGAAGGCAAAGGTATTCTGCTTTACATGAGGCAGGAAGGTCGTGGAATCGGCCTGGTCAATAAGATGAAGGCCTATAAACTTCAAGAAGAAGGATTAGATACAGTCGAAGCCAATCATAAATTGGGCTTTGCAGCCGACTTGCGTGACTACGGAATCGGTGCACAAATCTTGAAAGATCTCGGCGTATCAAAAATGAGGCTACTGACGAATAATCCTCGAAAAATTACAGGTGTAAAGGGATATGGCCTGGAAGTTGAAGAAAGAGTCGCCATCCAAATGCCATCCAAAGAAGCAAATGAAAATTACTTAAAAACCAAACACAGTAAGTTAGGACACTTACTTCAATTCTAAGGAGGAGTCAACATGAAAACAATTTATGAAGGTAATTTAGTAGGGTCAGGGTTAAAAGTTGCAATCGTGGTTGCGCGTTTCAACGAATTCATCACAAGTAAGCTTCTTGGCGGTGCTGAAGATGCACTGAAACGCCATGGTGTTGACGAAGCAGATATCACGGTTACATGGGTGCCTGGAGCTTTTGAAATCCCTGTCATCGCCAAAAAATTGGCTGCATCGAAAAAATATGATGCCGTCATTACACTTGGAACAGTCATCAGGGGAGCGACGGCGCACTTTGAATATGTGAGCGGTGAAGTCGCAAAAGGTGTTGCCAATGTTGGGTTGCAAGAAGAAGTGCCGGTCATCTTTGGTGTCCTGACAACAGACACAATCGAGCAGGCCATTGAGCGTGCTGGAACAAAAGCCGGCAATAAAGGCTGGGAAGCGGCTGCAAGTGCCATTGAGATGGCCAACCTTATCCGTCAAATCGATCAATAATGCAATGGTGAGAGCGGGATGCAACCCGCTCTTTTTTAGTGCTTTAACGCTTTACCCCGCTAAGAGGGATAGTCCCTCTTAGTGGGGTAAAGCGCTAAAGGATAAGCTGACCTTTTAAAACATATTGGCAAAGGTACGTACATCTGCTAAAATTATTTCTTGTGGCTTCCCTTTATGAAAGGGTAAGCGGGTAGGGAGAGGGCTGTGTCGTAAGGACATGATATTATGAAAACAACAGGAGGTATTTTTCGTTTAAAGCAGCACGGAACAACAGTCAGGAAAGAAGTAACTGCAGGAGCAATCGGCTATTTTACGATTGTCTATATTATTGCGATTAACGCGATGATTCTTTCAGAGGCAGGTATGCCGTTTGAAGGGGCGGTAATGGCTACGATTCTTGCATCCTTTTTCGGGTGCCTTGTCATGGCTTTTTGGGCAAATGCTCCTATATTGCTCGTTCCTGGAATGGGGATCAATGTGATGTTCACTTTTACATTAGTGGAATCGATGGGTCTTTCATGGCAGGAAGCACTAGCAGCTGTGTTCGTTTCGGGACTGTTATTCATGATTGTTGCATTCACGAAGTTATCAGGCATTTTGACAAGAGCGATTCCTAAAGCTCTTAAAGAGGCGATATCGGTAGGATTAGGAATGTTCCTTTTGCTGATCGGTTTGGAAAAGGGCGGTATCGTACAAAGAGGATCTACTTCCTTGATCAGCCTGGGAGATATCAGTGACATAGGGGTTATTGCCACCATACTGACATTCCTCGTAACGATTTTTCTGTTTATCAGGAACGTTAAAGGAGGATTTTTGTGGAGTATTGTCTTTGGTACGCTTCTCGGTTTCCTGTTTGGTATCCAACCTGAAGCGGGGCAACAATCTGGCTTTGGTTTAGGGGACTACGGTGCAGTTTTTGGAGAGATGTCCTTTTCCAGATTAATTGATCTGCCGTTTTTGATTGCGGCTTTTTCGATCACGATGGTCCTGGTATTTGAGAATATCGGGCTTGTTAACGGTCATGTAAATATGGCCGGAAATCCGGAAAAGTATCCAAAAGCTTTTCAGGCAAACGCGTTTTCGGCAGCCACCTGCGGAGTTTTCGGGACGAGTCCGACAGTTTCAACTGTAGAGAGCGCTGCTGCCATCGCGGCAGGTGGAAGGACAGGGTTGACCACCTTGACGACGGGTGTGCTTTTTCTTGCTTCTACCCTGTTTATCCCTTACCTGAAGTGGATACCGGACCATGCGATTGCTCCGATACTTATCATTATTGGGGGATTGATGATCCAGAACATCCGTCATATGGACCTAAGGGATTTAACAGAGGCCTTCCCAGCGATTCTTATCATTGCGATGATTCCGTTTACGTATAGTATCGCAGATGGAATTGCCATTGGGTTCATCTTGTATCCAATTTTGAAGGTGGCCAATGGAAAAGCAAAAGACGTTTCGCTTCCTTTATATATAATTGCAGGACTGTTTTTGATAAACTTTTTTGTTCATTCAGTTCATTGATGAAACAGCATCAGGATGGGACTCCTGATGCTGTTTTCAAGTAACGCATCACCGCTTTAAAGCCCTAAGAGGGACTGTCCCTCTTAGGGCTTTAAAGTGGTGAAGTGCTTTTAGGAATATAGATAGACTTACTGTTGTTTTCTTGGTATTCTAGTAGAGTGTATCTGCAAAATTTACCTTTTTTCTATTTATATAGAATTAAATATAGATTCTCATTTTCACGTAGGAGTGAGCAGAAATGGAAGTATTTGTGGCAAGGCAGCCTATATTCAATGATAGTGAAGAAGCGATTGCCTATGAATTATTATATCGTAATAATCAGGAAAATATCTTTCCTAATATCAATGGTGACAGGGCGACAGCAGACGTCATCATTAACAGCTTTTTGAATATAGGAATCGATCAGCTTTCAGGGGGCAAACCTTGTTTTATCAATTTTACAGAAACCCTGCTTAAGCTGAAAGTACCCACATACTTTCGTCCCCGCGAAATCGTCGTGGAAATCTTGGAGACAGTCCAGCCTTCACCGGAAATCATTTCAATTTGCAGGGAACTAAGGCAGCTTGGTTATAAGATAGCGCTGGATGACTTTGTGTTCGATAAACAAAATCCCTATTGCAGTGAACTGATGAAGCAGGCGGATTATATAAAAGTAGACATGCTGGGCACTTCGGAGAAAAAAAGAGAAGAAATCGAATTGATTGCACGGCTCCTGGATATAAAGCTTTTGGCTGAGAAGGTGGAAACTAGGAGAGAATTTGAGGAAGCCAAAAGAAGGGGCTACTCCCTGTTTCAGGGCTTTTTCTTCAGCAAGCCTGTCATTTTAAGCACGTACGATGTTCCGGTGTATTTCCATTCCTACTATGAAGTCATTCAAAGCCTGGAAATGAGTGAACCGAGCATAGAAAAAATATCTCAGCTGATTGAACAGGACATCTCTTTATCTTACAAACTGTTAAAACTGATTAACTCACCGGCTTACCGGCCAAAACAGAAAATCAGCTCAATCAGGCAGGCGATTATCCTGTTGGGCTTGATAGAAATACAAAGATGGATCTATGTACTTGCTATCAGGGATATGACCGGGGCCGTAAAGCAAATGTCTGAAGAAGTCATTAAACTTTGCCTTACGCGTGCCAAGATGTGTGAGTTAATTTCATCGCAAATTTTTGAAGATGCTGTACCGTCCAGTTACTTTTTGACTGGCATGTTCTCATTGATGGAATCAATCATTGGTCAGCCAATAGAAAAAGTATTGAAGGATATGCCTCTTCAAGATGACATCTGCGATGCCTTGGAAGGCAAAGAAAATAACTTGAAAAAAGTGCTGGATCTGGTCATCGCTTTGGAAAAAGCCGACTGGGAAAACGCAAACCTGAAAGGGCTTGAAATCCATATATCCCAGAGCAAAATCAACCGATTTTATGCTCAGTCCTGCCAATGGGCGGAAAGCCTGTTAAGGGCAGAGTATTTAAAAGAAGGGGAAGGTGTAAAGTTGCTCAGTGATTAACTGTACTCCCCCGGTTCCAAAAAACGTTTCTGAGGCTTTATATACCTCTTCAATTCAAAAGGCAGCAGCCTCCTGAGGGTTGGGTCTTCAACTTTTTCGGCAATCGCTTTTGGTACTGGGAAAATGCCGATATCGGTGACCCTGACAGGAAATACATTTTCAAGGCAGATCAAATCTCTGCCTTTTTTTATTTTTGTGTGTACCAGCACTTCTTTAGTATTGGAGGCATCATCTATTACAGCCACTTTTTTCACGGTGAACAAAAATTTATAATCATCAGCCATGTAAATTTCTCCTTCGGTAAGGTATGATCAATATCCATGATAACGTGATTCATTGAATAACGGAATTGATTACTCTTAGGAGGGATTTTAAAAGTCTCAAGAGCAGACCTATTGCGAAATAGGCTTTGATATGGCAATCTAAATATACAAATATAGATGAATAGACGGATAGGCCGGGCTTTGGCTCATTGCTTACCGTTGTTCAACAAGATACTCCATGGAGGGTTTTATAGTGAAAATAAATTTAATAAAATGTCATGGATCAGGGAATGACTTTCTTTTGATCGATGAAATAACAGACACGTATAATTTCACTGAAAAGGATCGTCAAAACTTGGCCATTGCCCTATGTGACCGAAAGAAGGGAATAGGCGCGGACGGTATCCTTTTTGTTTTAGAAAGTGATCGATGTGACGGGAAAATGAGGGTCTTTAATGCAGATGGATCGGAAGCTTCCATGTGTGGGAACGGCTTGAGATGTGTGGGGCGTTACGTTACAGAATTAAAGAATAAAGAAGAGATTATCATTGAAACGATGAAAGCAGATCTTAAAGTCTCGAGTGAGGCGTCCATATTCGCTGAAATTCCGACATTCAAAGTAGAGATTTCACCTGTGCTTTTCGATTTGCAGCAACTGCCAATGAATATCGACAGACAAACGCTGATTGAAGAGAAGGTACCTGAAATCTCCGATAACCTGACATTTACAGCAGTCGCAGTGCCGAACCCGCATCTAATCAGCATCGTGGAAAATAAACATATCCTTTCCAATGAACAAAAATCGATATCAGAAACGGTCAATGGGCCTAATAATTTATTCCCTGACGGAGTCAATGTCAGCTTTGTACAATCACTTGGTACAGATGGCATCTACGTTCGAACGTTCGAAAGGGGAGTCGGCTTTACAAGTGCATGCGGTACAGCAATGTCCGCATCAAGCCTTGTGACGTGCCTTTCAGGGTTGAATGAATATGAAACAGAGATTGATGTCTTTAATAACGGCGGAAAAGTCCGAGTCATTGTTCATAAAGATGGAGAAAACTTCTCAATGGATCTAATCGGGAATGCAACCTACATCAGCCGCTACCAACTTAAACTTGATGTAAAAGAGCCTGAAAACTTTCACACTTTAAACCAATTAGATTTTGATGAAGAAAAAACCTATGCAGAGCTTCAGGAACATGCTAAAGAAGTGGTAGAAAAGAACGTATTTCTTAAAGCCTAATCGGACAATTCTATAGGGAAATGAATCAACATATCAATTGTCCCGTAAAAGCGGTCCTTCTTCCACTGAATGGACCGCTTTTTGAATTACTGGGAAAGCTTTTTGGCTTGTATCTCAACGAAATGCCCAAATATTGGCTTGGTCGGACAGACCGTGGACTATTCGCAGAAAGAATAGTCCAAAAATTTCACAGGAAAACAAGGGTTTAATACAAATACAAAGAAAAGACAGAGGGCAATCCTAAAGCCTTCTGTCTTTTTTATTGAAGCTTGCCCGTATTCGATTTGAGAAAAGAGAGAATTTCCTCGAAGTTCTGTTTCGCCTTTGCTTCTTCATAACCGGCAAAGGGGCAGCCCTTTTTCTTTAGTCTTTCTAACACCTTCTCCATGGTGAAGGTCTCCGGTCTCAGGTCTTGTGTAACCTCATCCCAAAACAGGGGGGCTGCTACGAGGGCATCTTCATTCGCCCTTACTGAGTACGGGGAGATGATTGTCTTGCCTTCAGCATGCTGAATATAGTCCACGTATAAACGATTATTTCTGTTTTTTTTCAATCTTTCCGTTGTAAATTCTTCCGGGAATTGATTGACTAAGTAATTGGCCATGAATTCTGTGAACAGGTGGGTGTCTTCCCACTTATAGCCTTCTCCGAGCGGTATATAGATTTGCAGCCCCTTATTTCCTGACGTTTTAATAAAGCTGATCAAGTTAAGCTGGTCAAATACATTTTTCATTTCAGTTGCAGCTTTGACAGCCAGGTGGAAATAATCCCTGGAAGGCGGGTCAAGGTCAAAGACGATTTCATTCACATAAGGTGACCCTATTTTTTGAAAAGGAATGTGAAATTCTATGGCAAGTTGATTTCCAAGCCACATCAGGGTTTCCAGGTCATCACATACGATGTAATCAATTTTTTCTATTCTGATGGTCTTTACAAAGTCTGGAGCGTAGTCGGGGCAGTTTTTTTGATAAAAAGATTCCCCAAATATCCCGTGGGGGAGCCTGATAACCGTTAAAGGCCGCTGTCCAAGAAAGAACAACAAACGGGAAGATGCCTTTCTTAAATAACGTATATACTGAAGTTTATCCAGGGAGGGAGATTCCCACAGCGGCTTGTCTGGATGTGTGACTTCAACGCTTTCAGGTATGGACACTTCGTCAAGCATGAATTGTACCCAAGTGCATTCCTCTGGTTTGAGATTAAAAAGAAATTGGTGAAAGTGGGGTTCCCTCATTTGTTCTTCATACCATTCCAAGTATTTTAGTTCCACACATATGGCTGGATGAAGTAAGAATCGACCATCTCTTTCAGTATGCGCATTTTCTTTGATTATTGAATTTAATGCATTTTTTTCTTCCGGACTGATTCCAAAGTAAAAGGCACCTATGCCTATAACCTGTTTGTCCTTATATACACCGACTTCATAGTATCCATTATTTCGGTCGTGAGAGAGGATAAAACACTCGGCTTTCTTCCAATTTTTCATTTTACGCCATGTAGTTGTCCGCCTTCCTTCTTCCCAAAGACTTTCTTCAGATTTGGCAATCAATCCTTCTCCATCAAACGCCCTTACAGTATCCCAAACTCGCTTGCTGTCGCTATAAGAGGGAATCATCTGTATTCCAGCAGAAGAGCCATATTTTACTTCCAAAGGGAGCCCCGCCTTTTTAAAGAGGGAGATCATTTCCTTTTTACGATTGCTATAACTAGTACTTGTTATTCTTTTACCTGCTGAGTGAAGCGAATCAAAGGCGAGATAGGTACAGGGATTCAGGACTGATGCTTCTTGTATGTTCTTCGTGGTTTTCATCCTGCCTCTGACTTGAAGACCAGCAAAATTGCTCTTGTAATCATTTTCAAGGAGGACGATCTCTCCATCCAAGAAAACGGGAAGTGTCCATATTTCTTCCTGAAGAATTTTTAAAACAGCTCTGTGGATCTCAGGGAATTGTGGCAGCAGATCGTTTCCATTCCTGCTTATCAAATGAATCTCCTCTTGAGAATATATCAACAAGAGACCTCTGAAGCCATCATATTTCACTTCATACTTCCAATTACCTTTTACAGGTGTTTCTTCAAATAAAGTCGGCAGCATTGGTTTCATAATTCATCACCACTTCTACACACAGGATAGGTTTTATCTTGCCCAGACCCGTAAGAAGTATTTCCAGAACTTTAATAGGATAAGCACATAGTAAAATCAAGCAAATTAAGAATAAGACAAAAGAAAATGGAGGATTTCTATGCACACGATATGGAAAGGGAGCATCAGCTTCGGGCTTGTGAATATACCGATCAAGCTTCATGCTGCAACTGAAGATAAAGATATCAAATTAAGGTCTCTCCACCGGGAGTGCCATACTCCAATTAAATATGAAAAAATATGCCCTGTTTGCGAAAAAGACCTTGAATATGAGGATATTGTAAAAGGTTATGAAATTGCCAAAGGGAAGTTTGTCGTCATAGAAGATGAGGAAATAAAAGAAATAAGGGACACGAGCGAGGAAAAAGCAGTTGAAATAGTCGATTTTATTAAAATCGAAGAGATTGATCCAATCTACTTTAACCGAAGTTATTTTATCTCACCGAACGAAGGCGGGAAAAAGGCTTACAGTCTCTTGAGAAAAGCGTTAACAGAATCAAACAAAGTCGGTATTGCCAAAATTGCCATGAGATCAAAGGAGCAGCTTGCAGTTGTAAGGGTATATCAAAATACGATGGTTATGGAGACCATTCATTTTCCGGATGAAGTGCGGCATACAGGAGATGTGCCGAATGTGCCAGCGGAGGATGAAGTCAGTAAAAAAGAACTGGACACAGCTGTGATGTTAATCGATCAGTTGTCGACAGAATTTGAACCGGAGAAATATGAAGATGATTACAGAAAAAAATTAATGGAACTGATTCAATCCAAACAAACTGGGGAAAAGTTTGTTACACCGAAAGAAAAGGCCCCGGCCGCCAATGTGACGGATTTAATGTCTGCGCTTCAGGCTTCCATTGATAAGACGAAACCGCACACAGAGAAGAAATCCACTTCAAATGCACCGGCTGCCAAGATATCGAAAAAGAAAAGAACGGTCAAGAAAGTAGAAGCTCAATAACCTTCAGCACGAGGGAGAAGGGAGAGGCTATGAGAAGCAGGGAAATCGATTGGAAGCAAACGTTATATTTTGTCATGGGACTTATGGTAATGACCTTATTGACAGCTGGCTTCATTAAAATTGTTGATGAATGGCAGGAACAAGAGATAGAAGCTTTTGATTCAGCTGTTTATTCAGCGGTGAATACCATCACGACCCCTGGAGTGACCCAATTCATGAAAGGCATCACTTTTTTGGGAGGATTGAAATGGATAGCCTTACTCACTGTGCTGGCTGCAATTTTATTTTTTGTTTTCAAAAAATATTCTTTAGGACTATATGTGTTGTTGACAGTAGCTCTAGGTGGAGGTTTCAACTGGTTGCTCAAACTGTATTTCAAAAGACAGAGACCGGACATTGAAGCATTGATTGAGCAGGATGGATATAGTTTCCCTAGCGGACATTCAATGGGATCGTTCATCTTCTATGGAGCTATGGCATTTGCCCTTTTCAGGCTCTATGATCATACGTGGTCAAGGGTCTTAGGAGCAGCGGCCGTCATGATTCTGGTGTTTTTAATCGGCTTAAGCAGAGTCTATTTGGGTGTCCACTTCCCGAGTGATATTTTAGGAGGATTCTCTGCAGGGGGAGTATGGCTTGCATTTTCTATATTGGTCTATACCTTCATTAGAGGAGCGAGACCATGGAGGAAGATTAGCAGTAACACGTGAATTGAAAACCGGACTGGGAAACCCAATCCGGTTTTTTACGCATTAAAATAGATTAAAGACATATGTCCCAATACTCGTGATATATAACAAAATATACATTTGTCTATTTATGTAAAATCTTTAATAAGTAAGTTGATTTTAGCTCAAGGTCCGTGTCTCTCTCGGGGGCGGGCGCTGAAGAGGAGGCAGCCATTCAGCGGCTTGCAGATTGGAGAGCTTGTAAAAACGATAAAAGTAGGGAGCTGAGTCCTTGTTGACAGTAAGGTAAAAGTAGATTAAAATGATATTGAAAATCATTCTCAATAATGTGACAAGAGATTCCCCCTCTAAAGAGAGTGATGTAAGGTTTAAAAAAGAAGTGAGAGCTGATCTCACTTCTTTTTTAAGCTTCGTCTGTCAGCATTACTTCAGTTCTTTGCTCATCCACATTTCATCGACATATTCTTCTTCATATTTCATAGCATGCTTTTCAATCCCAAAGGAAACAAATCCAGCAGATTCATAAAGTTTTACTGCAGAAGTGTTAGCAGTCACAACGGTTAATTGCAATATTTCTACATCAGCTTTCCTTGCAGCCTTTTCTGCTTCAAGCAGCAACTTACGACCAATCCCATGCTTTCTAAAGGAAGGCGTTACATACATGGCCAAGATGGCAGCTTTATGCTTCATTTTTGCATGCCGGTTGAACATCACGGTGACGTTACCAGCTAGAGATCCGTCCATAAATGCTCCAAATGTGACACTCTGGGAAGAAGCCAGGTTGTTTTGCACCTGTTCAATCGGATTCTCCCTGGCAAGGGATTCTTCATATGTAGTCGCAAATGCTTCACCATTATTTTTCAAGGCCTCCAATCGAAGAGACCAATATTCTTTGGCATCTTCAGCAGTCAATTCACGAATGATCATTGAGTTACACCTCCTGTAAATGTGTAGTATTATAACGGAAAATGATCCATTCGGCTACAAAAATTTTCCTGTGCGAGTGAAAGGATAAAGCAGAAACAGGGGTGAAAACTAATTGAGAAAGGAGAGATGGACATGACAAAGCGTAACAGAAAGACTAAATCAGGTTTGCAATCAGCCAAATCCCTGACTTCCGAAGAGTTCTCTAAAGAGTTGACAGCAAGCGGAAAAAATAAAAAGGCAGAGAAGACGAAACCAACTACTTAAAACCGGGTGTATACCCGGTTTTTGACTTGTAGATTATCTATTGTCCACGTTGCTCAATATGATGGGCTCTACTGGAAAGGAAGAAGTATTAATGGTGTGGCTTCATGAGTAAAAGTTTCTGTAAGCACTGTTTCAAATCTATAGAATCTGAAAAAGTAATCTAGTGCGAAAACGCCTCTTGACAGGTTTTAAAGGCAAGAAAGAGAGTAAATAAGTTGTGAAAGTGCCTTTAGAGAGGTTTTAAAGGCAAGAAAGAGAGAAAATTCAGAGAGAAAGTGCCTTTAGAGAGATTCTAGAGGCAAAAAAGAGAGACAATTTAAAGTGAAAGTGCCTTTAGAGAAGTTCTATCAGCAAAACAGAAGATGAATTCAGTGTAATAGTGTCTCTAGAGAGGTTTTGGAGGCAAAACTGGAAAAAAATTCAGTATAAAAGTGTATTTAGAGAGGTTATAAGGTACCAAACAATTTCGCCTTTTCTTAAGAGGAACGAACAAAATTAAAAAGAGGTCCTGGAAAGACGGACTAATATCAATAAGCGGCCAACAAGTCAGTGGCCATATTTAATAACAGGCTTTGTTTGTTGATGGTGCTGTTATTAAGATACATAAGGAGAGGTATTGATACTAGTCACTTGCTCTATCCAAATTTAATATATATGATAAGCAATTAAAATCCGCTTAAAATAAAAAACTAATATTTCTAGCTTCAGATTAAAACTCTTTAAGATCGAATCGGAAGGCGTTCGACCTCCTGCGGGACTAGCGGGACAGATGATACCCCGCAGGCAAAGCCGAGGAGGCTCAACGCCCGCCCCGCGGAGTCGCACGCCTGGAGAGGAGATCAAGCATTTAGCATTTATTAAATAAAAATCCTGAAAAACAACATTACTCATTAACATAGCCAATAAATAAGACATAAAGCTGGAGATAATCCGGCTTTTTAACATGCTTTCTTCCAATAACAAGAAGGGAAAAAGCAAAAAGTGTCGAATCTCTCTTTGAGAGGTGAAGATAATGAACTTAGTCGTATATACAGATGCCAAAAAATTTGATGAAGAGGTACGCCCTCTGCTGTTGAAAAAGGAAGCGGAGAACAACCTTCCAATAGGCTTGCTTGACCAGATCAACGGAGGCCGTTATGAAAATCCATTTTTAGCTGTCATACAAGAAACAGAAACGGTTCAGGCGGTGTTTGTCAGAACTCCTCCCCACTATTTAATTGTCACTGTTCTTGAAGAGGGGAAGACGGAGGAAATAGGTGAAACACTATGGAACTATGCTGAAGAGAAAGGGATTACATTTCCTGGATTTATCGGTAATAAGGAAGCGACAGTTACGCTTGCAGAATTATGGGCAAGGAAGACAAGCACCCCTTACGAAGTGAACATGAGGCAAAGAATTTACCAGCTGGACAAGGTAAATGACTTAGAAATCAGTGAGGGAGACATGGAACTAGCTGGTCTGGACCAGGTTGGTTTAATAGCAGATTGGATATTGGGATTCATCGAAGATACCCCGGAAAATCCAATTCCTAAAGAGGATGCCAGAAAACGGGCAAAGGAAATGATTGAAGAAAATTCGGTTTATCTTTGGAAAGTGGACGGAGTACCAGTTTCGATGGCAAGAAGTGCAAGGAAAACGGACAACGGAGTTACAGTCAATTTTGTGTATACCCCGAGAGAGTACCGGAGAAGGGGATATGCCAGGTCTGTTGTGGCGAAGCTCAGCTCCGTGCTACTTGAAACAAACCAATTCTGTACGCTTTACACGGACCTTGATAACCCAACGTCCAACAAAATTTACATGGAGATCGGGTACAAGCCGGTTTGTGATTCCATGATGATCAATATAGGGTAAAGATAGGCTCCTTCTGACAAATCGGAAGGAACCTGTTTTTGTCTTTAGAAGGATCCTTAACAAAATTTTAAGCCTGTTAAAGCCTTGATAAGAAATCGCTAAAAGTACGTGTACACTTTTTTCAAGAATGTTATTGGAGCTGAAAGAAGATTGAATTCTCTTAGACACAGATACGTTGCTGTTTATTAGGTGTTTGGTAAAATCACCCATAAGGTGTTGTGTAATTTTCGCAATTATCTTATTATTAGTGGTAGATTGTTATATCTCAAAATAAAAAGTGAGGAGGATATTCAATAGTGATTTTGAATAAAATTCCTACTGTTTTCATCCCTGTTGTGGATTTGAAAAAATCGGTTAAATGGTATAGTGAGGTATTCGGCTTTAATCTTGACTTTGAACAGTGGGAACAGATTGACAGTCTCCCTGTTTATACATTTGCCATGGACAGTTCCTATCTCACACTCGATGCCAATATTGCAGCTCAGGGAGAGTTCAAACCTTCTAAATATCCCCTCTGTAATATAGCATGCCAAAGTATATCAGAAGTATGGGACCGGTTTGGACAGCTTGGAGTTGAACGGATAGACAAAATAACCAGTTTTCCTAACCTTTCCTTTTTTAACTTCAAGGATCCGGATGGAAACGTACTTATGATGTGCAGCGAATAAAATCTGATGTTGCAAAAGAACGAAGTAAAAATACTCACCAATACTCTTAGGCGTCTTGTCCGCTGTGCTTCCATCCATCACCCAGCGTGGTACATCATTTTCTCAAAAAAATACCGTGCCCTGGTTCAGTGGAGTGCAGCATTCTAAAAATATTAAAAAATACTTGAAAATTTACAGTGAGTTGCATAAGATAGTAATCAATAATTATTGGCGTTGAAGAGAAGAGTAAATTAATGATGAACCTTACCAGAGAGCTTCGGGAGCTGAAAAGAAGCAAGGGGAAAGTTGATTGAAGATGATCTCTGAGCATTTTATCCGAACCAATTGGCGTAGGGTGAAACGGGACTTGACATCCGTTATCAATGTCACAGTATAAGAATGTCGTTTTTTAGCATTCCGTACTTGATGAGGCTGTTGGCGTGAGCCCTCAGTGAACTAAGGTGGTACCGCGAGTTGAACCCCTCGTCCTTAGATGTCTATACATCTATGGACGAGGGGTTTTTATTTTCCGCATACCATTTTAGGAGGAGAATCACATGAGCATTTTTATTGGAGGGGCATGGCCCTACGCAAATGGATCTTTGCATATCGGACATTTGGCAGCGTTACTGCCAGGTGACATTTTAGCGAGATATTACAGGCTTAAGGGGGAGGATGTGCTGTATGTTTCCGGAAGTGACTGCAACGGCACCCCGATTGAAATACGGGCAAATCAAGAAGGGGTCAAAGTCAATGATATTGCGGACAAATATCATCATGAGTTTCTGGATTGTTTCCAGAAGCTTGGCTTCAGCTTTGACCACTATGGCCGAACAGACTCTTCCCTGCATCACCGGGGTGTTCAGAACATATTTTTGACCTTAATGGAAAATGGGTTTTTATATGAGAAAACAACGGAGGAAACATTTTGTCTTCAATGTGACCGCTTTTTACCAGACCGTTTTGTGGAAGGCGTCTGTCCAAACTGCAGTGAAAAGGCAAGAGGTGACCAATGTGATTGCTGCGGCAGTATTTTGGATCCTGTCGATTTAATAGACAGGACCTGCAAACTTTGTGGAACTCCTCCTTGTTTAAAGGAGACGGCCCATTACTACTTGGCATTGACTGCACTGGAGAACGAGCTGGAAGACTACCTGAATAATAGCAAGGGAAAATGGAGGGAAAATGCTGAAGCGCTGGCAAGACGGTATATCAGCGAAGGCCTTCAGGACAGAGCTGCTACACGTGATATCGGCTCGGGGGTTGATGTTCCGGTTGAAGGATATAATGATAAGAAAATATATGTTTGGATTGAAGCGGTAAGCGGTTATCTGACTGGTTCCATTGAATGGGGTGAAAAGCACGGAAAAGACTGGAGTCAATTCTGGAATGAGGGGGCAGTCTCTTACTATGTTCATGGCAAGGATAATATCCCGTTTCATACAATCATTTGGCCTGCCATCCTAAAAGGGATAAAGAATGACAGCCTTCCTGATTGGATTGTTTCCAGTGAGTACGTTACGTTGGAAAAGAAAAAGATATCAACCAGTAAAGACTGGGCTGTGTGGCTTCCCGATGTGTTGAAAGATTATCATCCGGACACGCTGAGGTACTATTTCAGTGTGAATTACCCTGACAAGAGAGATGCTGATTTTTCCTGGAGAGAGTTTATTTACAAACATAACAGTGAGCTGATAGGGGGTCTGGGAAACTTCATTCAGAGGACAGTAAAGTTTTATGAGAAAGAGTTTGGAGATGGTGCTGTTTTGAAGACCATAGATCCCGGCGTGGTGAGAGAACTAGATTCAGTTTTCAGAGAAACAGGGGAATTGCTTGAGAAAGGGGAATGCCGAAAAGCGGCCAAGAGAGCCTTCGAAATTGTACGATGGGGAAATAAATATTTTGATGAAAAGCAGCCTTGGAAAGTAATCAAGGAAGACCGGCAGCAGGCAAGGCTGATCCTTGAAAGTTGCCTTTATATCGGCATCAACCTTTCTCTTGTGCTTGCGCCGTTCATCCCCTTTACCGCAGAGAAGATTCAGGAACAATTTCAGTTGAATGCTGCTGCCTCATGGAACCCCGTTGTCCTGCCAGTCGAAATAAGGATAGCTGGACAAAAACCGTTATTCACACAAATACCACTGGAGAACATTGAAGTGGAACGGGCGAAACTGGGGTAAAAGGGAAGAAGGAGGAATGATCTTGAAAATCGTCGTTTTAAGTGATACACATATGCCAAACAGGGGAAAAGAACTTCCTCCTGTATTGATAAAAGAATTAAAAAGTGCAGAGCTGATTATACATGCCGGGGATTGGAATACACTTGAAGTTTACGAAGAATTAAAGGAATATGGGCGGGTGGAAGGAGTTTCCGGAAACACGGATGAACAAGCAATCTTAGATGCTTTCCCAAAGAGGCAGGTTCTAAATGTCCAAGGGTATTCCATAGGGGTAGTCCACGGTGATGGGACTGGAAAAACGACTGAAAAACGTGCACTTGAAGCTTTTGAAGAGAATATGGATATCATCATTTTTGGACACTCTCATATTCCCTATACAAGATTCAGTTCAGGGACATTATTATTCAATCCAGGCTCTGCTACGGATAAAAGGAAACACCCCTTTTATTCATTTGGAATCATCGAGCTGGGAAATGAAGTGAAGACACAGCACATATTTTACAAGAATAAGACCGGTTAACTAAAAGGCAGGTGACTAAAGTAACTCTTTGGACGCCTGCCTTTAATGTTTATAAGCCTTCGTACGTATAGTAATCCTGTACCTGATAAGAAACAAAACCCGTGTCTTCATATAATTTTAAAGCATGGGCATTTTTAGCGGCCACTTCCAGGAAGATGCTTCTGCCTGTTTTACTTTCTGTCAAGACTGTTTTAGCCAGCACTTCTCTGCCGACCCCCTTACCTTGGTGGGAAGGATGAACCGCAAAGCCAAAGATATAGCTTTTATTTTCTTCACGCTGGATATGAATCTTACCGACTTTCTCTCCTTTATATTGGATTATAAAACTCGAGCTCGCCTCATCTTTTTGCACTGTATCCATAAACTCTAAGGAGTCATCTTTTTCAACATCAAAGCAAAGAAGGTCCAGCTCAAGAATGAACGGAGTGTCTTCCTGGGTGACTGGTATCAAGTGAATATCCTGGTTAGGCGCATTCAACTGTTTTGGTTCCCATTTCATCTGATATTCTGAAAAAGAATACTGTGCTGATAGTTTTCCGATGAATAGCTTTCCAGATGCTGAAGTACCTGGCACATTTATGAGAAGTTTTTTTATACGGCGTTCCTTTAGGGAAGACACTGATTGTTGAAAAAGTTTTTGGAAAATCCCCTTTTGATGGAAGTCAGGGTGAACCATTCCGCAAAGTTCATAGCTGCTTCCAAATCCATATAAGCCTAAGAACCCGATTAACTTTCCGTCTTCATAATGAAAAAAATCATCCTTACCATGAGTTCGTGACCGAAGCATGTCCTCATTCAGTTTTAATTGATAATCTCCGTGCAATTCGCACACTTTCTGCAGTCCTTCTATGTCTTTCAGCTGCTGGTCGTTAAGCATCCATGACTTCCCCTTCCAAATATACTCTATCTTCTTTCTATTATAGGCTCTTTTCCTATTAAATGGAGGAGTTGTCGAAATGTTTTAAGTATTCTTGTTGATATAGTAAGATAGATTTTGCTAACACGTATTGGAGTCATGGGGGGATGAAATGGAGATATTGTTAATCAGGCATGGCGAGTCAGAAGCGGATATTTTGGAAGTACATGAGGGAAGAGCAGACTTCTCATTGACCGAACGCGGCAGAAAACAGGTGAAGAACATAACAGAACGGGTAAAGAATGATTTTCCCCCTGAATTTATCTGGTGCAGTCCTTTAAAAAGAGCGAGGGAGACAGGAGAAGCTCTTGCCAGAGCAGTGAACTGCCCCATTCAATTCGGTGAAGATCTAATGGAACATAACAATGGGATTCAGGCAGGGGTTCCATTTAAAGAGGCCGAATCGATTAAGATGCCTGTACACCCTCATGAAAGGATTGAACAAGGCGAGTCGGCACTGGAGTTCCGCTTGAGGATTGAAATGGCCTTCTCAAAAATAGTAGCAGAGAGCAAGTTTGAGAGGATTGCCATTGCAGCCCATGGCGGGGTGATCACCAACCTGCTCCGTGCCTTCTTAAAACTTCCAGTGGACCATTCCAGTTGGTTTTTGACAGGTGATACCGGAATTCACTTATTGGAAGTGAGGGAGAACAGCAGGGTCATACATTTTATGAATGATACTTCACATTTAAAATAATTAGGATATAGACAGGGGACGCCTACACGAGTTTATAGGTGTCTCTTTTTTGTGAGGAACGCTTTTATTCATCCCGTCAGTACCTAAAGTAATTGCATCTTTCTAAGGAAATAGTGATTGTCTGGAGTGGAGAACAATCGCTGTTTAAACAAGTTTTGATTTATTATTCCTAGTTCAACATACTCATTGAGTAGACAAGGTTCGACACTCTATGTAACATCAATAAGTCTAATAATCTATGAAAAAATGGTCTTAATTACACTATTATGGATTTGGATAATAGATAGAGTGATGCAAAAGTATTGAAAATTCTATTTGTGCCGGCTTTTCATGTCTGATGAATAGGCTTGCAATCACTAGTAGTTTGAATAGAATGAATATTGTAAGAACCAAAATTGGAGGGAAACATATGCTGAAAAAGTCTTTGGTTATCGGAGCGTTAAGCTTTGCCTTGTGTGCTTCCAGTGCATTTGCAGGATCCATTTCAGGGTCGCCTCAGCAGGCAGGAGAAAAGTACATAGTCGTTTTCAAGAATCAGGACAGCTTGCCGGCTGGGTACAAGGAACTTGTGAAAAATGCAGGTGGACAAGTATCCTATGAGTTGGCAAAAGTGGGAGCGGTTGAAGTATCTTCAAGCAATCCTTCCTTCTTGCAGGAAATCAAAAAGTCTTCTTTAGTCAGCCAAGCGGGAATAGAAAACAAGCTCTATCCAGAAGGCCCGGCCATAGAGGAAGCTTTTACACTGGAGACTACTTCCACTAGTGCAGATCTTTATGATAGTTTGCAATGGGATATCAAACAGGTGACTAACAATGGTGAATCTTGGAAACTTCCTGGAGGAACAGGAAAACCTGTATCCGGTGATGACATAGTTGTAGCTGTGATTGATACAGGGATTGATTACAACCACCCTGACTTAAAAGAAAATTATGCTTATGGCAAATCATTTGTTCCTGGCTACCCTGATGCGATGGACGAAAACAGCCACGGAACTCATGTTGCCGGTTCAATTGCTGCTAAAGGCAGAACTATGGGGATTGGTCCAGACCTAAAAGTTGCTGCATATCGAGTATTCGGACCTTCTGGCGGGGCATCAACGGCTCACATTGCAGCAGCATTGATGACAGCAGCCGATGACAATGTGGATGTAGTGAACATGTCATTGGGCGGCTATGACTGGTTCCAAGATCCCGATTATGCGACAAAAGAAATCGTTGCCGATGTCCTTGTATTTAATAGAGCAATTCAATATGCAATTAAAAATGGAGTGACGGTAGTAGGGTCCGCTGGAAATAATGGCGTAGATTTAAAAAGTCCTGGTCAATTATCCGGCGATAACAAAGGTTCGACACATAGAAGTCCAAGCAGCCAAGGGTTGATTCGTGTATCGGCAGGTGGGAAGCTAAAAAACCTTACATTCTATTCCAACTATGGAGTAGGTAAAATTGATGTCATGGCACCAGGCGGGGATTTAGGTCCTAACTACGATCCTGCCACACGAACTGGCAGAGATGTGAGCTATTTATGTCTAGCCACGATTCCCGGAGGAAAATACGGCTACAAGGGAGGAACATCGATGGCTGCTCCAAAAACGGCTGCTTTAGCTGGAGTCATCATTGCACAGCATGGAAAAGACAAGATTACGCCTGCACAGGTTAAACATATTATTCAAACGTCAGCAGAAGATGTGTTCAAACCCGGGTACGATGGGGAAGCTGGACATGGATTAATCAATGCTGTTAATGCCTTGAAATAATGAGAAAGGTCAGTTCCAATAGAGGAGCTGACCTTTAGTTTTATAGTAGATTCTGTGTAATTAAAACAACTTTTTCAGTACTAATTGGCAGGTAGTAATTAAAGGAGCACCGCCCGCCTCTTAAGAGTTACGCACCTAATTTGAACAACAACATTTTCATACAAAAGCAACTATGTCTACGAAAAAAGCTTTTTTAAAAACCGAACGTAAAACACCGCTCACTCCGTAATACAGACTTTACTCACCTTTCCTCTGAATCCGCTCAATCACATCCTGTAAATCATCAGGCCTTAAAAATTCAATAGGTGACGCGCCCTTTTCAAACTGGACGGAATCCCCCTCAATCAGCAGCATGTATCTGCCATTGACTTTTGCCAAATGAATAGTATCACCAAAGTCAGACAGCATCGCTTTCACGTCTATATGATCAAGCTTCATCTTCAACTCCACTTCAGGGGACTGCTCGATGATTTGGGAAGTCGCTTCCACGACCTGTTCCGTGGTAAAGCGCTCCTGCAGCTCACGCTTAGGACTGACAGACCAGGCTTCCATAGCTGATTCGAATTCGACTCTTTCTTCACTTTGGGGTTCGTAGGATTCTTCAATATGTTCTTGAACCATTCCCATGACCTGGGTGCGCACGATTTCCGGCATGGACTTCTCATACTCTACAAATTTGAGGAAGTCTTCAAAGTAACGGGCATGTGAAGCTTGGTGAATTTTCAGCTCTGCTTCGTCCATCATTCCTTCTTCGGGCATGAATGGGTATTGAATGGACTTCATGTTTTTGGTCGTGATGGCCATCTCAACATTATGAATCAAGGTGGACTCGTCTGTAATCCTGGCGACTTTCGGTTCAAAGTCGCACTTCATGAGAAATAAAAAAGGATCATCAAAATACTTGCGAAGTTTTGCCAAAGCTACAATGAAAACACCGCCCCTTACCGCACTTGCGTCTACATAGGCATTAACAAATTGCATGGATGCTTCTTTGAAGGCATCAATCGATTCAGGGTGGCGTGCCCGGTGAAATAGATTGTAATTGGGGTTAGAATCCAATTCATGCCCCGGTTCCACAATGAAGCGGCCAATCTTAGTCGGTGCTCCCTCGGATTTACTGTGCCTGTCCACTTTTCTTTTGGCAATCTTGGTCAGTTCACCATCAAGGAAGTCCTTTAAAGGATTATTTTCGTATCCTTGCTCATCCAGAGTTTGGAAATGCTTATGTCTTTTATCAACACTTTCGCCTTTACCTTCTACCTCTACTACGTAAAAAGATAAGTACTTAATTTCAAAATCCATTGAATTCATCCTGTTCTTGTAGATTTGCTTTACTCAGTATAGTGAACTGGTTATCTTTCGTCAATGAAGGAGAGAACAGTCGGCTTTGCGTTGTTTGATTGATAGGGTTGCAGGGTATAGGAATGAACACTAAAGTAACAGAAGCAAGAGGATGTGTGCAAAATCGAAACGATAATGAATTTCTTGATGAGTATGGGTATATGGGGGTTGCTTCTTGGAGTATTTTTCGAGGCGGTGTCCCTGCCGTTTCCAGCAGCTCTGTTCATATTGGTATACGGCTATATTCTTAAACCGGACTTGTATGAGATATTTTTTTATGGAATAGCAGTCAGTTTGTTTTACGCACTGGTAAGTTATATACCTTATTGGCTCAGTATTAAATATGAAACTAGTATCCGTAAGAAGTTATCAAGGAAAAAACAGGGGAAATTCGATCGGTGGAATAAGAAATATGGCGACTGGACAATTTCTTTAGGAAGGATCCTTGGTATGGGGTACATTGCTTATCTAGGCGGATTTTGTGGAATTAGGCCATTCCGCTACGGCATGCTTACCTTCATTGGGGTACTGCCAGTTGCATTTACCATGTTTTACTTGGGAAGCATAGGGAACCTTCAGGCACTGGTAGAAAGTTTTCAAAACGTTCAGTGGGGTATAAATGGCTTCCTTTTAACACTGGCGATCAGTTACATTCTGATCAGAGTTTTGCAGAAGAAACCTTTCTTTGTGAGGTCAAAACAGAAAGATAATACTTAATGAAATTTTTAGATATAATAAATTACTCTTCAACACGTTAAAGCACTATAGGGGACAGTCCCTCTTAGTACTTTAACGTGTTAAAATTTGTCCCAAGAGATGTTGTTAACGTATTCCTAGAAAGATATAATGATATTATCAGTAAATTGGCATGAGTCAAAATCAAAGGACGATGGTATGGAGAATAATGTTGAAGAACTGAAGGCGAAGATAAACAAGTTGGAAAGGGAAGTAGAGCTGTACAAGGGAATGATCAATGAGTTTCCTTTTAATTTTACATACAGCAATCCTCTTCAGGGAACAAAGCTGGTCAAAACCAAAGATGGCTTCACTCTCATAGATAGGAGGGGTGACCAGAAAGAATCAACGGGAGCTTCTGGAATAGACATCCCTTTTGAACAAGTGGAACATTTCCTAACCCCTATTTTTGATTTGGTGCACCATCATATTGTTTTTATTAATAGGGAAGGAATTGTCACGCTTTGTAACATCCAGACTGCCGCCGATCTCGGAGTAGATAGGGATCAAGTTGTCGGCAGACATATCAGGGAACTACTCGGCCTTCCAGACTCCAAAATCAATCTGCTTGAAACATTAAAAACAGAAAAACCGATTGTAAACCGTGAAGTTTTAGATAAGAATTATGGAATAAACAACACCCACATCATCAGGGATTCCGACGGTGAGGTACTGAGGGTAGTGGGGACTTTTCAATTTTTGAATGGGATAAAAGAAGCGGAGAAGAGGGGGCTGGCTGGCCGGATTGCTGCTGGCATTGCTCATGAGATCAGGAACCCTTTGACAACTGTAAGAGGATTTCTGCAGGTAATGGACTCTGAGGCGGATGAAGATACAAGCTCTCTGATCAAAAGCTTATTGATCCCGGAGTTAGACAGGGCTAACAAAATCATCACCGATTTTCTCCGCATCGCCAAACCCCTTGAAGCGTCCACGGAGAAACTTGAGATAGAATCATTCATAACAGAATACATCTGCAAGTTTCTTAACAGTGAGGCTTTATTGTACAATATTACCTTCTCTTGCACTATTTCGGAGGAGGCAAAAGGCTGCACCTTTGATGGAAATAAAGAAGAGTTCCTTCAGGTTTTCATCAACCTGTTCAGTAACTCATACCAGGCTAAAGCAGGGCCCCTTGATATTGAGATTGATATCATTAAAAAGGACGCCAATATAGAGATCCATTTTAAAGATAATGGTTCCGGGATCAAACCGTCTATGATTCCGCATGTATTCGATCCTTTCTTCACAACGAAAGATGAGGGAACCGGTTTGGGGCTATCCGTCAGCAAAAAAATCATCGAAAATCATGGCGGCAGCATGACTGTAGCCAGTAATCAAGATGGGACAACGTTTACCATTAGCCTTCCCATTTTGAACTTGTGAATATTTCTTATTAAAGGTCTTGTAAAATAAACGCACCCGTGTTATATTAATTGAGCGATGAGCTGAATTGTGTAAGCCGTGAGACAAGCTTTCGAAGCTAAACATGCGATGTGGCGCATGGTCTCCCGCCTCAATACGCAGGCGCCTGTTTTCGGACAGGCGCCTTTTTATATTTTCTTTTTGAAAAAATTTTGCCGTGCGATCGAGTGGCGAGGTACCTCATTGCGTTACGGATCGCAAAAAGATGCCATGCGTTCAAGGGCCCGGGGTACATCAAACGAAAATCACCTCCCTCGCTCGTCCAGCGGGGTACAAGAAATCCCGAAAAATCATAAATGATGCCTCTCGCTCGTCCAGCGAGGTACACCATTCCTAAAAATACCTCACACAACCAGCTCTAATCCCTTCTCGTTGATTCCTAAGTATAGAGAATTATTATGTTATGGTTTCTAAAACCCTTTCTGTATCAAAATGAAAATGTTACTATTTAAGCATCGATATATGAACATTTGCTCATATACTAAAACAAGGTAAAGAAAGAGGTTGATAAGTTTATGGAGAAGGGCAGGCATGAGTTTTTAGCTGACGACACGGTAGAAAAGGTAGCAAAAACATTTAAGGCACTTTCAGATCCAACTCGTGTGCGCATTTTATATTTACTGACGCAGGAGGAATGTGCAGTCGGACATATTGCCGAGGTGCTCAATTTATCTCAGTCAGCGGTTTCCCATCAATTATCCTTCTTGAAAAATCAAAGATTGGTGAAGGCAAGGAGAGAGGGCCAATCATTCTACTACAGTTATGATGATCGTCATGTAATTGAACTATTGAAGCAGGTTATCAACCATTCACTTCATGAGTAGGAGGTTTTCTTATGCACCATCATCATGGTCACGAACATGATCATCATGCACCTCATCACCATCATCATGGTGATGCCCATTCAAGGGAAGGGAATAGAAAAGGTCTTCTTATTGCCCTGATAATAACGACGGGTATCATGCTGCTCGAATTCTTTGGAGGATTGATTACCAACAGCTTAGCCCTTTTATCTGATTCCGGGCATATGTTAAGTGATGCTGGTTCACTCGCTCTAAGTCTGGCAGCCATGTGGTTTGCGGGGAGGGCGGCGTCAGCAGAAAAAACCTTTGGTTATTACCGGTTTGAAATCCTCGCCGCTTTATTGAATGGGGTCACTTTATTTTTGATTGCCGGATTCATTGTGTATGAAGCTTATGAACGCTTATTCGATCCTCCAATTGTCTCCAGTGGTACCATGATGCTGATTGCGCTAATTGGGCTGATGGCCAACCTGTTGAGTGCTTGGGTGTTGATCAAGAAGGGCGATGTCAAAGACAACGTCAATCTGAGGAGTGCCTATTTACATGTCCTTGGCGATGCATTAGGATCTGTTGGCGCAATTCTTGCCGGGGCGGTCATGCTTATCTTTGATTGGTTCTGGGCTGATCCCGTCATCAGTGTCTTGGTTGCACTACTGATTTTGAAGAGTGCATGGGGCATCATAACTCATACAGTTCATATTTTAATGGAAGGTACACCAGCGGGTATTGATATACAGAGGGTAAGGAATGAATTAGAGAGTATTCCTGGAGTGCGAAATGTTCATGATCTCCATATATGGACGATTACTTCAGGAATGAATTCACTAAGCTGTCATATATTAATAAGAGATGAAGAAGACGATCAGGTTATTTTACAAAAAGCAATTCATTTACTGGAAGAAACGTTTCATATACACCACTCTACCATTCAAGTTGAGCGTTCGTCGCTGTCCCATGGAGAGGTTCATGAATAAATTAAATCCCCTGCCTCCAAGGAAGGGGATTTTTTATAAAGCTTCTTCTAAAGAATGCATCCTATCCACAATTCTTCTTTTGCGGTAAAGGATTGAGCCTGCTTCAGCAATGTCACTTATCATCGCCCTGTTGGTAAAAGCACCAAAAAGAATGCCGGCTACAGGTACCATTTGGAACAGCTTTTTCCAGCCAAATTGGTCCCGGTATGTGTACACAACTTCACGCCAGCCTTGAATCTGAGCCATAACCTCGTTGGAGGATACTTCAGTATCGTAATAGGTTTCGAGGTTATCAAGGATAGCTTTTTTCCCGACGATGTCGGCAGAAGCGAACTGCAGACATTTAATGATGAAGATCCTTTCTTTTTTTTCATTTGGGTCATACCCATGAATTAAAGCAATTTCCTGCAAGGTTTTCAGGGAAATCCCCATCAAGGCGGGAATATCAATAGATAGTGTAAAGAGGCCGCCGACCCCTGTAGTCGCTCCCTGGACAGCAGCTGCTTTCCTTCTGGAATTGCCAAGGTCCTTACTGAGTGCATCCATGTCTTCAAGTTTTAATATAGAAATATCCTCTATACTATTGATGGAATTACCGGTCTTTTTTTCAATTGCCTTAAACATCATTTTCTGTGAAGTTAAATATTTTCCGCCATTTTGAATATAGCTTCCCATTTCATCCAATAACGCTCCGACTTTTTTATGAACAAATTCAGGAGTGATTTTATCCAATAATTTAAAAGGAAGTCTTGTCCACTTTTCCCAAAACCAGGCCTTTTTCTGATCTTCAATCCAAAGGTTAGTTACTTCAAGGGCTGCCTCTAATTCTTGTTTCGTTTCCATATCTTCCTCCTTTATAAGCCACGGAACTTATTATTATCATAAAATACCTGCTGAGATTTGCCAAATCTTAAGAAAGAAGGTGAGAGTATCCTTTTTAATGTTATAATGAAAGAAATGAGAAAGAAGTTTACGGAGAGTGAAGATAACATAATGCGATTTAAGAAAAGTATTCCTAACATGTTTACCTTGGGAAATTTATATTGCGGATTTCTATCCATCGGCTTTGCAGCCAGCGGCGAATTTAAGAATGCCGCTATATTGATTTTGATTGGGATGATGCTTGACAGTATGGACGGCCGCCTGGCAAGAATGCTGAAAGCAGACAGTGTGTTAGGGAAGGAACTGGATTCACTGGCGGATATTGTTACTTTTGGTGTGGCCCCATCTTTCTTGGTTTACTATACATATTTTTATCAATTTGATTTTCTTGGGTTTGCCGTCGCAGGTTTATTTCCCCTGTTTGGCGCTTTCAGGCTTGCAAGATTCAATGTAAGTTCTGACAAAACAGGCTTGAGTTATTTCATTGGGGTGCCCATAACGGCAGCCGGGGGAATATTGGCATTGCTGACTCTATTCGGCAACTATATCCCGAGTATATTAACGACGGTTGTATTCACGGCACTCTGCTTTTTAATGGTGAGCAGAATCCGTATTCCTAGCTTAAAAGATATACCGCTTCCGAAGTATGGAACAATTGTCACTGTATTCCTGGGCTGTTTGCTATTTGTCATATACAGGGGGACCTATGAACAATTTCCATATTTAATTTATGTTGCAGCACCATTATACATTGCTTATCTATCATACAGATTTGTAAAAGGGAAAAGTAGAAAAGAATAAGATCTCGCTGAAACCGCCGTTAATAGGCGGTTTGTTTTTTTTAAGTGGAATTTGAGTTTTAAGGTGATATCCCCAGGAATATGAATCAGGTGAATTTATCGAAAAGTGTGGTAAGTCGCGTTCTTAAGACCATGAACGTGAGAAAGTCAGGGGTAAAGTGCCTTGAGGGAAATTCTCAAGGACAAAAACGAATTAAAATCGCTGAGAAAGTGCCTTGAGGGAAATTCTCAAGGACAAAAACGAATTAAAATCGCTGAGAAAGTGCCTTGAGGGGAGTTCTCAAGGACAAAAACGAATCAATATCGTGTAGAAAATGTCTTGAGGGAAGCTCTCAAGGACAAAAACCAATCAAAACCACTGAGAAAGTGCCTTGAGGGATGGTCTCAAGGACAAGAATAAATCAAAATCAGCGAAAAATTGCCTTGAAGGAAGGTCTCAAGACATGACCAAGGTAAATTTACATGAAAAGTGTCTTGAGGAGAGTTTTCAAGGACATACAATGAGGCAAGATCAATGGAAACATGTCTTGAGAGGATTCTTAAGAACAGGAATTAGTCAAGGCCCCAGCACAGGTTCGGCTTCCAAATACCTAAGTAGCAGAGTAATATAGCCAATAATCTTGGCAACACGAATGATGAATGAGCTAGAACGGTATACTATTTTATATTTTCTGATTTCCCTATTTTGGTTGCATATATAAGTGGATTATTATATATTTATGTAGGAATTTGAGATGGAGGTGCAGGGATGGTTGATTCACTAATTGGAATGGAAAAAGCTTCGTCACTACTTAAGCTACTAGGCGATAAAACTAGATTAACGATCGTAAAATTACTGGAAGCGAATGACTGCTGTGTTTGTGAGTTTGTAGAAATTTTCAAGATGAGCCAGCCTTCGATAAGCCAGCATTTACGAAAACTAAAGGATGCTGGAATTGTAAAAGAGGCGAGGAGAGGGCAGTGGATTATCTATTCTTTAAATAAGGACAGTGAAGATTACCATTTTATGAAAGCGTTACTGTCACACCTTCCAGACCAAGAATTTAAGATTAAAGAATTAGAACAGCAGGGATTGCGCATCTCTTGTGAGTAATTGGAGGTATGACACTTGGTTTCAACTTTATTAGCAACGGCAATTTTCTTGCTGACCCTGACGTTGGTCATTTCGCAGCCAAAAGGATTGTCAATCGGCTGGTCGGCTTGTGGAGGAGCGCTGCTTGCCCTGATCGCAGGAGTAGTTGATTTTAATGATGTTATAGATGTAACCGGAATTGTCTGGAATGCGACACTTGCGTTTATCGCAATCATCATTATTTCACTCATACTTGACGAGATTGGCTTCTTTGAATGGTCGGCACTTCATATGGCTAGAGCCGCGAAAGGTAACGGCGTGAAGATGTTTATTTATGTAACCATTCTCGGAGCACTCGTTGCCGCCTTTTTCGCCAACGATGGAGCCGCACTTATTTTGACTCCAATCGTACTGGCAATGGTCAGGAATTTGAACTTTAATGAAAAAATGGTATTTCCGTTCATTATCGCCAGTGGATTTATTGCGGATACAACTTCTTTGCCGCTCGTAGTCAGCAATCTTGTCAATATTGTTTCAGCTGACTTTTTTGGAATCGGGTTTGTAGAGTATGCATCCAGAATGATCGTTCCAAACTTGTTCTCTTTATTGGCGAGTATCATCGTCCTTTACCTATTCTTTCGTAAAAGCATACCCAAAAACTATGACATGTCAGTGTTAAAAGAACCGAAAGAAGCCATTAAAGATTACAAAATGTTTAAATTGTCTTGGGTAGTGCTGGGTGTTTTGCTAGTCGGTTACTTTGCAAGTGAATTCATCGAAATAAATGAGGGAATGACGCTTCCCGTCTCTTTCATTGCAGGGATAGTGGCGATATTCTTCCTCATAATGGCCCGAAGAAGTTCAGCAGTAAATACAAAGACAGTAATTAAGGGAGCTCCTTGGGCAATCGTATTTTTCTCCATCGGAATGTATGTGGTCGTATACGGCCTGCGAAATGCGGGGCTGACCGATGTTCTGGCAGATGTCATTCAGGCAGCTGCAGATCAAGGTCTGTTTACAGCGACGATCAGCATGGGATTCATTGCAGCGATTCTTTCTTCCGTGATGAACAATATGCCGACTGTCATGATCGATGCTTTGGCGATAGCGGATACGAATACGACAGGAACTATTAGAGAAGCCTTAATATATGCCAATGTGATCGGTTCAGATCTGGGACCAAAGATTACACCTATAGGATCTTTGGCAACTTTATTATGGCTGCATGTCCTTTCGCTCAAAGGTGTGAAAATTTCGTGGGGGACCTACTTTAAAACAGGTATCATCTTAACGATACCGACATTATTCATTACACTTGTTGGTCTTTATATATGGTTACTTATTATCTAAAAAACACAGAAAAAAGGAGATATACACATGTCTAAAAAAACAATCTACTTCTTATGTACGGGGAATTCCTGCAGAAGCCAAATGGCGGAAGGCTGGGGGAAGAAATACCTTGGTGATGAGTGGGATGTGAAAAGCGCAGGGATTGAAGCGCATGGATTGAATCCAAATGCAGTGAAAGCGATGAAAGAAGCAGGAGTGGACATTTCTGATCAAACTTCTGATATCATCGATCCTGAAATTTTGAACAATGCCGAATTGCTTGTAACACTATGCGGCCATGCGGCAGACAATTGCCCTGTAACGCCTCCACATATCAAAAGAGTTCATTGGGGCTTTGATGATCCGGCTAAAGCAGAAGGAACAGAAGAAGAAAAGTGGGCATTCTTTACACGTGTCCGCGATGAAATCGGTGACCGGATCAAGCGATTCGCTGAAACGGGAGAATAAGAAAAAGGGGCCAAGAGGATAACTCTTGGCTCCTTTTTTGAGTAGTCATCAATCAATAGGGTTCAATACAGAATAAGCAGTTAAAAATTCTGTATAGGTCTTTTTTCCATATACCTCTTGATTGCCTCTGAAAAAGAGATCGAAGGCAATCTCTTTTGCCTGCTCTGCTGAACAGCCTCTGGAATTCATGATAAGGGATAAATAAGAAATAAAATACTCCTTGCTTAAAGTACCTCCATGATTAACCGTCATTTTAAGCCTCCTTTTATTCACCAGCTTTGCTGTCCTACTCACATTAAGTAAAAGGCGAATCCTGAAATGGTAGACATCCCTATGACAGAGAGCACGAAGATGATGACCAGATCTTTTTTGAAAATTGACTTCAGAAGAATCACCTCTGGCAAGCTCGCTCCAGCAGAACTAATCATCATGGCCATAACGGGACCAAGCGCCATCCCTTTCATAATGAGTACTTGAGAAATGGGAATCATGCTTGAAAGCCGGATATAAAGAGGAATTCCGACTATCGCTGCTATTGGAATCAGCCACCATTGATCACCACCGAAGAGATAAGATACCGTCTCTGTGGGTACCATTCCATGAATACCGGCTCCAATAGCTGCGCCAATTAGCAGATAGGGAAGAACACTTTTTATTAAGCTCCATGTTTCGTTAAGAGCCAATTGAATATTGAATTTTTTCTCGGATTCTTCATAACCGGTCATCACCACATTTTTAACCGACCTCTCCAATCCCAGTCTCTCAAGCATAAATCCAATGACAATTGAAAGCACAGAGGTGATGAGTGTATAAATAATTGTCACTTTCCAACCTAGAACGACTCCCATAATCGTTAAGATAGTAGGATCCAATACAGGAGAGGAGAAAAGAAAAATCATTACAATTCCGAAAGGCATCTTTTTCTTCAGCATATTTACAACAATGGGGATAGTGGAGCATGAGCAGAAAGGAGTAATGAAGGCAAATAGAACAGCAGCCAGTGCAGCAAGGGCTTTATTATTACCTGTAAGCCTTCTTTCAATTTTTTCATAAGGGATTAATCCCTGTAAAAAGTTGATTAGAAAAGAAATGACGATGAATAATAGGGTTAATTCCAAAGCAATGGACAAAAAGCTTTTCAAAGTTTCCATTAACATAAATATTCCTCCTTTTATTAATCAAATAAAATTGATTTATTAATCTTGAAAAAACTGCTGGTATTAGCAGCAGTTCTATCGGAACAGACAACAAAGCTCTTCAGATAATAGATGATTGATTTCTTCAGGATTTAAGTTGTAATAACTCCAAGTTCCTCTTGTTTCCTTGGTAATGATATTTGCGTCTAATAGGATTTTTAAGTGATACGAGAGCTTTGATTGGCTCATGTCCATCAATGGTGCCAAGTCACAGACGCACATCTCACCTTTTTCCGTAAGGATATTCATGATGTGAAGCCTTTTTTTATCAGCAATGGCTTTGAATTTTGCTTCATACCTTTCAAAAATTCGGTCCTTGGAAACATCTTTTAGATTAAACTCTGTACTCATGCTATTCACCTTCTTAATATCAAAATTTCTTGATGTATTCATCATAATGCCAAAATTTTCTTTAGTCAATTCATTAAAACAACTTTTTTTGATTAATCGGTTGTAAAGGTGCGCCTGTGGTAATATAATACAATTATAAATCAAAAAAAATTGATTTATATAATTTTAAAAATTCAATGAAAAGGAGATGGGTTCAATGAATTTCATTAAAAAGTTAATTGGAAGAAAAAGCAATGAGGCTTCAGGTTGCTGCAGAATAGAGATTACAGAAGAAGAGAGCCCGAAAGCAAACTCTTTTTGCTGCCGGACGGATGATCAGGAGAGCTGCTAACGTCCCGAAAGGAAGAGGAGCGTGTAACGTAAGCATTGTGGCCATCATCACGCTGGTTGGGTTAAAGTGGGAAGCAACACCTTTACAAATGTCACTAATCATTTTAAGCCTTGCGCTGCCTATGGCTCTACTAGGGCCGGTGTCTGGGGCTGCTGGCCGGATGGAGAGAAAAACCTTAATGATGGTCTCTGATATCGTACGAGGGATCCTCATTCTTTTGCTTACTCTTGCAGTAATGTTTGGATGGTCTATGCCTGCCTTTTCTCCAGAGGTATTTTTCTTCGGTTTTTGTTCCAGCTAAGAAGAACAGACTGCTTTGTTAATCAGTTCCCTGCGGTGGGCACTGGGATTGAAAGAAGATTAAAAGAGGAGTCGTGTAATAGGATCATCTCAACAGTCCTCGTTCAAAGGCAGCTAAATGGTTTTGTGATGCATTCCTCAATTGTGTGAAAACAATCCGGACATCTGCAGGAAGGTTGTAGTTTAAAAACTTTTCATACATAGCAATATTGTCAATCTCTCCCTGGACTCCTCTCGCATAAGCATCCTTTATCGTCTGCGGGACAGTGGCATATATTCTTGAAGTATCAGGAGGAAAGGGAACACTATAGTTTAGAAAAAGAGGCTGCAATGCTGCTTTATGCCAAAGCTCTGCCTGCTTGATCTTTGAAAATGTCCTGACTTCTCCAAACTTCTGATAAATAAGAGTGTATCTCGTTTGAGCAAGATATTCATCCTGCATGGCATAATTCAGCATTTGGGGGAGGGTGAGGGAGGCAGCCTCCAGGGCGCCCTTTGCCCCGTAAGGAACTGATTGCCGATGGGAACTGCCAGAAACTGAGGCAGTAAGGAAATACAAAAACCACACAGCATGATTTTGTTCCTCCGCTGCAGCTCGTTGAAAAACGCGCTTGATGGTTAGATCGTCAGCTTTATCTGCAATTTCTAAATAAAAATCAACCGTATCCTGTTCATCTTTAAAAGCTGCCTGTAACCCTTTCTTATATTGTGCCGGGCAATCTTCCGTAACTTTGGGAGCCGGCTTTGTTCCAGTTAAGCTTTTAAAGATTTTAATAAATTCTTTAAAATGCCGCTTTTCGTCTTGTTGAATTTCGAGTATTTGTTCTTTCTCTTCCAGTGTCTTAGCTTTCTTGCTTAATTCTTCATAACATAAGATTGCACTGTATTCACCATTAATTGCACGTTGGATGTCTTTAGCGAGGTCATTCTTTATCCGGTTAGAGTCAGTCAAATAGGGTGGGTCAAAATAGAAGTACATAGGAGCCTCCTTTTTCGGTACGTCACCTGTATTTTATGTATTTTGGCAGCCTGGGGTGCCTGGTGGTAGTCAGTGATATAAGAAGGGTTTAGGAGAGTCCTATCCAAGTTGCGAAATGCTTAATGTTAAAGTGGATATTCTTCAAGGATGTGTTTAAAAAATGGAGTTTGAAATTGGAGAACATATGAGGGAGGTTTCCACAAAAAGCAGCTGGACTATCAGCCGCTTTTCATGGTAGATGAAAGGTTGCAATGATGAAGTTGCTTAGTGCCTGGTCCATAAAGGACTTTGCTCCAATTCACCGGCAAGCCTAAATAACAAATCCTCTCTTCCGCGTGCTGCCATTACCTGTACACCGCATGGCAGTTTATCCTTTGTCAGATGAAGTGGCAGGGACATTGCGGGTTGACCTGATAAGTTGGCTAATTGAGTGAACGGTGTTCGTTCAAGGCTGTTGGATACGAGCTGATCTACAAACCCGCTTTTTTTCAAGAGTCCACCGGCATTGATTTTACCAACAGCTTTCAGTAAAAGTTTTTGAAGTGGAGTCTGATCAAGTTCTCCTATACGTGAGGGCGGAAAGGCAGTGGTAGGGGTAATATAGAAAGTATATTCCTCATGAAAGGTTTCCATTGATAGGGCAGAGAGATCCCACCTATGTAAGGCTTGTACAAACTCTCCCGCAGTTGCCTTGTTGCCAAGCTGGTTCAACAACCATGTGGCAGGTTCTACATCCTTCATGGTCACTCGCCGGCCTATAACCTCTTCAATTTTATCCAACGTGGCAGCTACTTCACCAAAATACATAGTCATGTAGCTTTCAGCAAGTTTTTTACCATCAATGTCAGGCATCTTTTCTTCAATTTTGAATCCCATTCCCTCAAGCAATTTCACCGTCTTTAGAACGGCCTCTTTACATTCAGGGTGTACGGATGTCCCAATTGGCGATTCACAGGAGAAGGCAACCTTTATTCCTTTTTCTAACGCTTTTTCGACTAAATGTAAATACGATCCTTTGAATTCAGGGAAATGAAAGGCTGCTGTTTTCTCAAAACCATGTGTTTCATCAAGCATTGCAGCACTGTCTCTGACCGTTTTGCTTATTATATGTTCAACTGATGCACCTTGCCATGAACGCCCCTTTTTAGAGCCCACAGGAGTTCGGCCCCTTGTTGGCTTCAATCCGAACAATCCAGTGAATGCGGCAGGGATTCGAATGGATCCTCCTCCGTCATTTCCGCCAGCAATGGGCACCATTCCTGAAGCCACTGCTGCAGCTGAGCCGCCACTTGAACCACCTGGTGTATGGTTGGGATTCCACGGATTCCTTGAAGGACCATAGTGAGCGGGTTCGGTGATAGCCAATAATGCAAACTCGGGTACATTGGTCTGCCCAAGTATAACAGTGCCAGTTTTCTTTAATCGTTTTACATATTCGGCATCCTCATCACTAATATAATTTTCTAACACTTTAGAGCCAATTGTCAGGGGATGTCCTTTAATATCCTGCTGAGCGTTTTTCAGAAGGATTGGTACTCCAGCAAAAGGTAAGGAGGTATCCAAGTGTCTAATTGTTTCCATTGCATCTTCATACAATTTGTGAATAACAGCGTTTAATGAAGGATTAAGTGAGTCAATTCTTTCCATAGCTGCTGTAATAAGTTCTTCCGGTTTAATTTCTCCTTCATTTACAAGAGCAGCTAATCCCAGGCCATCATACTTTTCATATTGAATGATCATTTTTGACCCTCCTATGAGACATATTGAGTACACTTCTAATATATAGTTCGACAGAAGACCTTAATTCCTTCTTCTTTTAATTAAAAGCAGATTGATGCTATCGGAAAATTCCAAAGTGCCGGATTTCTCCCGGGTGTATAAGGGCTTTTCTCTCTGTAAAGGGTGAATAGATCTTTTCTTTCTTGCTTGCTGACCAAGATCATTTCTGTGAATTCTGGCCATATCTCTATAACTTACTGTTAACTAGCAACAAAGTTTTAGAAAAGAGCCTAAATAAATGACTGAATGACCTATACTGCGTGTAATTTCCTCTTTTTTAGGAACCAATCAATAATAAGAGCATAAATATAATTTAAAGATATTGACAGATATGTGATTATCTTATAAAATTATCTCGAATTCAAGATAAAATACATGAAGTTAATTTAGTAACTGCTGTTATTTTTATTCTCTAAAAGATAAAGCAAAATTTTTTTGTTGATATATCTCGAATTCGAAATAAATTAATTGGAGGTTTTATTATGTTGGATTTAGGTTTACTCATCATCAGATTGATCATCGGTGTATCGTTTTTTGCGCATGGCGCTCAAAAGTTGTTTGGGTGGTTTGGAGGCTATGGTTTGAAGGGAACCGGAGGATGGATGGATTCCCTCGGCATGAAGCCGGGTGTGATGATGGCCCTTATAGCAGGTTTGGCTGAATTGGTCGGCGGTATCTTGTTTGTTTTAGGATTTCTTACACCCCTTGCAGGTATCATGATTGCGGTAACAATGGTTGTTGCCATCGTGAAGGTACACTATGCAAACGGCTATTGGTCAACGAATAACGGGTATGAATACAACCTTGCACTTATGGCAGCAGCAATTGGTTTAGCATTGACAGGTGCCGGTCAATATGCCTTGGACGCCATCCTTTTCTAATAGGTCTTGAAACTGAAATGTTTTTTGGAAAACTCCTTTTAGCTTATAATGGATGTACTAAAAATTCTATGACAATTCTTTTTTGAGGAGTGAAGTGATGAACAAGAAAACAAAAGGAATACATCATATTACCGCTATTGTCGGAAACCCGCAGGAAAACATAGACTTTTATGCAGGAGTTTTAGGCTTAAGATTGGTCAAGCAAACAGTCAACTTTGATGACCCGGGTACCTATCATTTATATTTTGGTGATGAGCAAGGCAGACCAGGTACCATCATTACCTTTTTTCCATGGGACGGAGCGCACCAAGGAAGGATCGGGGGCGGTCAGGTAGGAACGACGGCTTATGCTGTGCCCCAAGGTTCCCTCTCATTTTGGGAGGAAAGATTGAATGCATTTCATATCCCTTTCAATAAGAGTGAACGTTTTGGCGAAACTTATTTGCAATTTAACGATCCACACGGGCTTCAACTGGAACTGGTTGAACGGGGAGTGGCAAAAGCCAATCAGTGGGGGTTCGGAAACGTCACTGGGGATGTTGCGATTCAGGGGTTTGCAGGTGCCACCCTTTTGTCAGCGAGTCCCGAACTGACTGCCCAGTTATTGGAGGAGGTCATGGGACTTGAAAGGACAGGAAATGAAGGGGATATTACCCGGTTTATTTCAACCGCGGAAATAGGGAATGTCATCGATTTAAAAACGGAGGCTGTTCCTCGTGGCAGAATGGGTGCAGGAACTGTTCATCATATTGCCTGGAGGGCTGATGACGATCATGATCAGCATGCATGGAAAGAGCATTTGGAGAAGAATCGCTATCCTGTGACCCCGGTTCAGGACAGAAATTATTTTAATGCGATTTACTTCAGGGAACATGGAGATATTCTTTTTGAAATTGCAACAGACCCGCCGGGATTTACTATTGACGAGTCTCTTGAAGAATTGGGTCAGACTTTAAAACTTCCGGCTCAATATGAATCTCATAGAGAACAAATTGAAAGAGTCCTTCTTCCAATTGAAGTCAGGAAGCTGGACTGAAAAATCCCCTGTCACTTGTGGCAGGGGATTAATAATTTATATCTTTTTTTCATTCTCAGGAAATAGAAAATAGGTTATGGCACCTGAAACCGCCATTCCGCCGATAGAAATTGTAAGTCTTGTCATGTTGTCTAATTCAGCGAAGTTATTGGATAAGTACCAAAGAGACATAATCAAGACAAGTATAGAAACAGGAAGCACAATGGCCAGCCTTTTGTCAAATAAATCACGTCCTTACATAGAAGAATAAGACTTGTTTAGTTTACCATATGTTTTGAAGATTTTTTAAGCAATTGGGGATTTATTAAAGTGAATTACATCCGCAAACACCATTTCCTTCCCAATTCGCATTATAGTATTATAAATGGAGAAAGAAAGAGAAGTGGGGGACTCTATGTGAGAAAGTTGTATTCAGCCGCCTTTCTGCTGGCTGCCATTGTCATGCTCATGGCAGGTTGCGGAAATAAAAAAATTAAAATGATTGAGGAGGCCAGTGTTTCTCTATCAGAAAATGGAGAGAAGCTGGATTTCCATATTACTTTAGATGATGTGAATATGGAGCCGGAAACTTCCTTTCAGGTCAGGCTCTATGTCAGTGATGCAGATCTTGTGAGAGCGCTGGGATCCGACCTCTTCGTTTTTGATGGAGAGTATACCAGCCATAAAGAGGGTGAAGGCTCCAAACAAATAGAAATCAACGAATCTTTTGCGCTTTCAAAAAGCATTACTGAAGATCAGTTGAAAACCATCGTTGAGAATAAAGAAGTGAATGCTCTTGAGATAGATGTTCTTAACAATGAAAGAATCTTCGCAACAGAAGGGATTCATACAGTTGAATAAATAAAGCCCCTTCAATGAAGGGGCTTTATTTTTATAGTGCGGCGGCTGTCAATCCAGCTGCAGGCGGCTTTTTAAGGTTATGTAGTAAGTGCATTCCAGGAGACTTATTTAATGGGCCTCTTCAAAGCATAGAGGTCATCTTCAAGCAGAAGCATCTTATCCATCAATACTTCCTTGGAATCCATAACCCCTTTATTATAGAAGTACGGTCCGAGTTCTTTTAGAATGAATTCAAAAAGATTCTCGGCCCCGATGTTGCCGATTTCCTCGCCGTGCTGTTCATAATGAAACGTTTGAATCCTGCCGATAATTTCATCTTTTTCTTCTTTAGGCATTTTGATTAACAGCATGTCTCCACATCCTTCAATATGTTTCCTCCATACTAACATAGAATGGCTGCCGATGAGTTCTACTATTTGTTTATATGCCTTTCTTCAATCAGGTCCATCTCATAATGGCCGGATGCATAGTCTTGTATGTGACGTTGAATGTTTGGATAAAGAATGATGGAATCAAGTTCTGAAAGATGAACCCATTCAACACCGGTCTGATTGGCATCCGGTACAGCCGGTAAGGAAGGTTTACTACCGTTAATGAGCCTGCACTCGAAAAACAAGCTTAAATTTGGTGTTTTGCCAAAAAGGTTATCATTTTGGTGCGGGGCATACTCATAGACAAAAGCAAGCCTTCTAACATCGACCTCCACACCCGCCTCTTCCATTGCTTCTCTCACTGCTGTTTCCGAAGTGGATTCATCTTTCTCCACGCCTCCACCCGGCAAGTTATAATGTACTCCGTTTTCATCTTCAAATTTTGCCAAAAGGACTCTTTGATTTTCAATGATTAAAGCGCCAGCTCGGACTCTGATTGGATAACTCATATGAACACACCCTTAAATATTGATAGGTATATATTTTACCAGATTTTATGAGGAACTAATATCGAAAGGAAGCTGGCCCATTTACGGGTTAATTGGGGCAAGGAGATTCCCTATTCGAGGAGAAGCTGGCCCATTTACGGAATAATTGGGCCAACGAGATTCCAATTTCGAGAGGATGCTGGCCCATTTAGAGGGTAATTGGCCCAACGAGATTCCATTCTCGAAAGGAAGCTGGCCCAATTACGGGTTAATTGGGCCAACGAGATTCCAATTTCGAGAGGATGGTGGCCCATTTACGGAATAATTGGGCCAACGAGAATCCATTTTCGAGAGGGTGTTGGCCCGTTTACGGAATAAATGGCCCAAGGAGATTCCAATTTCGAGAGGATGGTGGCCCATTTACGGGTTAATTGGGCCAACGAGATTCCATATACGAGAGGGTGTTGGCCCGTTTACGGAATAAATGGCCCAACGAGATTCCATATACGAGAGGATGCTGGCCCGTTTAGAGGTAAATTGGCCCAACGAGATTTCATATTCGAGGAGAAGTTGGCCCGTTTACGGATTAATTGGCCCAACGAGATTCCATATACGAGAGGATGCTGGCCTGTTTACCTCTCCAAAGAAACAAACCATTGGAAAATTCAGATACAAGAGGTGTTTGCAGCCAAACAGTCAAAAGAGGAAGTATTTCTCGGTCACTTTCCTAAAAGTAATTTTCAATGACAGTGTATTCTCCCTAATTGGACAAATTTTCAAATTATTATGATACTATAGTCAAGTACCAAAAGGAATATAGGGGGCACGTAAGATGGAAATCGATCAAGAAATGTTTTTGGTTAAAGAAATAGAAGGATATAATAAAGATTTTTCAATACTAATTTCAATGATGGACTATGCCAGGTTTACCACATTGGCTGATTTGAAAGATGTTTCGCAGGAAGAAGTTGATTATCGGCACAATGGTGAGTTCAATTCGATTGCCATGCTTCTTGCACATTTGACAGCTATAGAAAAAGTATATCAAAAAATGACCTTTAAAAATGTTAGTGAGGAAGAGATTCATGATTATGCAGATACACTTGAGCCGGCTGTCGGATTGGGCGAAGACGCCTCTATCATAAAAGGGAAACCCGTCGAATACTATCTGGGTGAACTTGAGGCTTTAAGGCAGGTAACGAAAGAGAAGTTTGCTGAACTGGAGGATAGCTGGCTTTATCAGGAAACCGATTTTTGGTACGGCTATAAGGGAAATAACTTCTTCAAATGGTTTCACGTATTTGAGGACGAAATCAATCACCGGGGACAGATCAGGCTTATCAGGAAACTTTATAGGCTAGAACAGGGACTAAAGTAAAACTCTTTATTTGAAAACCTCGTTGAGACTCCATCCATTATGAATTATCCTCCTTTTCTGCTGCATAGTGTAGAAATAGTAAGTGCAGAAGGAGAGGTATAAATATGCCTGAATTGATTTTTGCCGGTATGTTTGCAGCGGTGCTGATTTTCTATAAAGTCATGAAAATCTGGAAAAAAAGAAGATGGAGAAATAATAAAACAATATAGCAGGCTATCGCTTTCTTGTGTTAGACTGATGGTTCCGTAATCAATAATAATTATAAAATGAGCAATTTTATTAATAAGAAATTACTTTCATCAGTTGCAATTTCTAAGGATTGCCAATATACTATCAGTAACTGAAAAAGAAAGGACTGAATTTTTGAGCAATGAAGTAATTACCTATCCCACACAAAACGAGAAGTGCCAAAAGCATATTTGTAAATTCAAACTCGTTCCGGATAGGATAAGTATGTCCATTTTTTGTAAAAGGACTCTTTGCTCAAAAAAAGTATACATTCAGTCTTCAAGGATATTTCCTTGGATTTTTCTGCACGTGTAACTTTTTATATACTGAGAGCATAGAATAAATACTAACCTTTCCGGAGCATTTCGGGGAGGTTTTTTTATGTTATTGATGAAAGCGAAAAATGTTCGGTATACACTTGGTGAAAAAACGATGTTTAATGAGAAGGAATTAAGTATTTATCATGGAGACAAAATTGGCTTGGTTGGCCGAAACGGACAAGGAAAATCACTGCTGTTGAAGTATCTCCAGGGTATGACAGAGATCATGCCGGATATAGATTGGTATTGCAGCAGTGGTTACTTGCCGCAATTGAGTAATAACGAAAGTTCCTCCTGCCTAAGCGGTGGAGAGCGGACGATGAAAATGCTTAATGGTTTATTTTCTGAGGGTCACCGATTGATGTTCCTGGATGAACCATCTAACAACCTGGACTGGGAGAGGATAGAAGAGCTGCAGAAGAGACTGGCTTCAATTAACGGAAGCTTTGTTGTGGTTTCCCATGACCGGATGCTGATGAACGCCGTCTGTACAAAAATCTGGGAAATGGAAGAGGGCAAGCTCACAGAATACCAAGGGAATTATGAAGATTACTTACGTGACAAAGAACGCCAAAAGAAAGAGCATGAAGCTAAATACGAAAGTTATACGAAAGAGAAGAAACGGTTGATGGAGAGGTATGAACAGAAAAAAAGGCAGGCTCAAGGCATGGATAAGCCGCCATCCCGAATGGGTAATTCTGAGTGGCAGCTCTATAAAGGAAAAGCTGCGGGGAAAAGAGGTAAAGTGGAACGTGTATCGACTGTGATCAAAGAACGAATTGACAGGCTTGAAAAAGTTGAAAAGCCTTTTGATTGGGATGAGGTCAAGATGGAATATGTGCTCCAAACCCCCATTCATAGACGCACTTTGCTTTCAGCTAAAGATTTAGTAAAAAATTTCGATGGTAATAGACTTTACCAGATCACCAATCTTAAGTTGAAAACCGGTAGCAAAACCGCTTGTATCGGCAGGAATGGCAGCGGAAAGACAACATTGATCCGGCAGCTGTTAACAGAAGGTGCAGAAGAAATCGACCGGGCTAAAAATGTGAAGGTTGGTTACTTTGAGCAGACTCTTGAAACCCTTCCTGAGAACTCAACTATATTGGAGTACGTATCAGAAGGCAGCATTCTTCCTCAACATGTCATCAGGATTATTCTGGCAAAGCTAAGATTTTTTGAGGAAGATGTTCATAAGCCTATTCATGTGCTGAGTGGAGGAGAACGGGTAAAAACCTCAATCGCAAAACTGTTGACAGGTGACTATAATTTACTGGTGCTGGATGAACCGACCAACCATATCGATCTTGAGACACTGCAGGCTTTAGAAAGTCTTTTAAAAGATTACCCCGGAACGGTTCTCGTGGTCTCCCACGATCGAAAATTCGTCGGAAATGTTGCGGATAAAATTTGGAGGTTCCAAGATGGGACCATAACTATGTTTGATGGCAGCTTAAAGGAGTTTGAGGAATGGAGCAAAAGACCTGCTTCCCTAGGGGATAACGAAAAGGAAATTATGAAACTTGAAACCAGGATGACTGAAATCATCGGCAGGCTGAGTCTCCCTTCCCCATCTGATGACCTCCAACAGCTGGAAGTGCAATATCAGGAAGTGCTTCGTCAGTTAAAGGAGTTGAGAGGATGAGCAGGATTGCTATAGTGACAGGTGCCAGCCGGTTAGAGGGAATGGGCGCGTCAATCTGTCTGAAGTTAGCTGATCAGGGGTGTGATATCTTTTTCACTGGATTTCGTGGATACGACAGCAATATGCCATGGAGCTCCGAGAATGAGAGTTTTGAAAAGCTCCGAGGGTTAATTAGAGAAAAAGGTGTCAGGTGCGAGTGGCGAGAAGTCGATTTCATGAAAGATGATGCTCCTGAGAAGGTCATGAACATCGTGACCGAGAAGCTGGGTAAGCCCTCTATCCTGATCAATAATGCTGCTTATTCAACGGAAACAACAATCAGCAGCTTAACGGGAACGGAACTCGATCGTCACTACACTGTAAATGTGAGAAGTGCATGCCTATTAAGTGTGAAGTTTTTAGAAGTGTGCGAAAGTGGCACAGAAGGCAGGATTGTATTCCTAACCAGCGGGCAGTCTCTTGGACCAATGCCCGATGAACTTGCTTATGCAGTGACTAAAAGCGGTGTGGAGGCCTTCGTTAAATCAGCGTCCATTCCTGCTGCCAAAAAAGGCATCACAATTAATGCAGTAAATCCGGGACCTACTCAGACCGGATGGATTGGAGAGGAATTTAAGGAAGAATTGATACAGCGTTTCCCGATGGGCAGGTTAGGGATGCCCGATGATGCTGCAAAAGCAATCGCTTTCCTGGTGTCACCTGAAGCTCAATGGATTACAGGCCAGGTCATTCATTCAGAAGGTGGTTTTATACGGTAGATAATTGAGGGTTGCATCACACTGAAGAAGTATTCCAAGGTGTGATGCAGTTTTTTTGTTAATTGTGTTCCTAAATGGAGTATAAACTACTCTGTCTTTAGGTGTCATGGAGAGGAAATGAGTAAAAGGGTTAATCATAAGCGGCATTGTTGTTAAATTTTAAAAGGTAAGCAGGGTAGAATGCGGGACTTGATGCAGAGGTTCGGATGTGGCTGAATTTGCAGCAAAGTGTTATTTTCCACTAAAAAGAGGGTAAAAGCCAATTAGATTACTTGTCAATTTTAAATGTTCTCTCTTTTTGTTAGGAGGAATCCATGAAACCTACAACATTAAAGTATCTAACAAATAAACAGCTTATGACGGTCTGGAGGCATGCTAAAAAAGAAAACCTGTCAAACGAATTCTTATCCTTGATAAAACAAGAGATGAGAAGACGAATTACTATAACGTTTAAGCAGTGAACGTACCAAAGCTATTAATATACCTTTCCCACTCAACGTATTAGGGCTTCTGATAGAGTGTTGAAGAGAGAACCCCTGCCTGCTGAGAGGGTGATGGAAGGAATATAGAAAAGAGCGCTGAGAAGCGCTCTATTCTGTTGTATCTTATTGTATTTCATTGTTCGGTTTCGGCGTTGAGAAAAGTTTTGTCGGCAAGAAATATAAACGAAATTAATCAGGCATCACACTGACAATCTGGCAAATCCGTAAAAAATGTTTTATCTCCTATATTTAAAACTATATGATTTGGCTTAGCATCCATTAATTTTCCACGAAGAGTGTCCCTCACCGTCGAAACGATCAATCCCTTTCCAATGACGGACTGTAAAAATTGATAAACATAAGGTTCAAAGTTGAACACAGGCTGGGATTGCATGGCAGGCTGAGTAACCGGCATAGTCATCAACATTTCATTCTGTGGGTTAATTCTGAAGCAATACAAAACATACCTCCTGATATTTACCTCTCCCTAACAATATGCAGGACAATATCTCCCCGAATGGGCAGAAAGTAAAATCAGACAACTCCTTTAGTGAATTAACGCAGCAAAAGGGACAGTCCCTCTTTGTGCTTTAAAGTGATGAAGCAGGAATATCAGTAATGCAAAAAGAATACTAGGTGTTAGTCAGATTTCAATAAGGGAGTAATGGTCATGGAGATTAGGGAAGCAGTAACAGAGCAGGAATGGGAACAGGCTTACCAGCTTTTGTTTGAGCTGAGAACAGACTTATCCAGAGAAGAGTTCAACCTTCTGCTGAAAGATATGAGGACGGAAGGATACAAGGTGTTTTGTCTTTATGATTCAGGGCGGATTGTATCACTTGCCGGAGTCATAATCAGAACAAACTTCTACGCCAAGCGGCACTTGTTTGTGTACGATCTTGTAACCACTTCATCTGGGCGGTCAAAAGGATATGGGAAAAAACTTCTTCGATATGTAGAGGAGTGGGGAAAAGAGCAGGAGTGTGAAACGATTGGCTTGGATTCAGGTCTACAGAGAAAAGAGGCTCATCGCTTTTATGAAGAAGTAATGGATTACGAGAAGTCAAGCTATGCATTTCGGAAACATCTTAAGTAGTCCAAAAGTAGGTTTTTTAAAAAAGAACTATAAAATATCTTTAAATATTCATTCATAAATAAGTTTTAATTTATCTTGTTTAAGAATAAACATACATAAATTGCTTGAGTTTATTAATCTTTATGCATGATGCAAAATGTCCCGTTAAGATCCCCCTCCATCAAAGGGTTTAATGCCATTGCCACAATGGGAATATTCTCGTAAAAAGGCAATACTACATGGAGGGTTATAAATGGCGACTACCATTCGAAAACACCAAACGGAATATTGTGACAGCGAATATGACAGGTTGAAGAAAGTCATAGTTTGCCAGCCTCGTTATATGAAAATTGAAGAAGTCATTAATGAAACTCAAAAGCACTTCCTTGATAAAAATATAGATATACAAACTGCATTGAATCAGCACGAGAATTTTGTAAAAGCAATGAAAAATAACGGAACTGAAGTCATTCAGCTGCCACCAGATCAGCATCTTCCTGAACAGGTCTTCACAAGGGACATCGGGTTCACTATCGGTGATACAGTCTATGTTTCGGAAATGGGAAGCGAAATCCGTGCAGGGGAAGAAGAGGTATTAATAGAATGGCTCGAAAGTAATGGCCATAAATATCAAAAGGTTGATCTTAGCAGTATCGAAGGCGGCGATGTGATTGTAGACAAAGACAAGGTTTTTGTCGGGGTCAGCCATCGAACAAATTCAGGGGCCATTAATCAATTGGATGAACTGGCTGATGGCTACTCGGTCATTCCGGTCCCGTTTCAGAAAAAATATCTTCATTTAGATTGTGTGTTCAATATCCTGTCTCCTGATGAAGCATTGGTATTTTCACCTGCTTTCAAGCAAAAAGAACTGCAGCTTCTTGGGTCATACTATAATCTGATTGAAGTGGATGAAGAAGAACAATTCACCATGGGTACAAATGTGCTGTCCATTGGGGACAATAAAGTACTCAGCCTTCCGCAAAACAAAAAGGTGAATAAGTCATTAAGGGAGCATGGATATAAAGTCATAGAAGTAGACTTTTCTGAAATCATCAAATCAGGAGGTTCTTTCCGCTGCTGCTCAATGCCAGTTTTACGTAACTAGTTAAACGGATAGATGACATGTTGTGTTCTATGTGTTATATTAAAATAATGAATAGAAGAATACTGCGGGTCTGCAGGAGAGGTTCTAGCTTAACCCTCTATAAAAAACTAAGGAAACGGCATCCTTGGGTGTCGTTTTTTTATTTGCTTTGGGAGTAACCACAATCATCTTATAGAGAATTGCATGAACTTCCTTCTTCTTTTAAATGACGACAAGTCCTAAAAAGAGAGAGGAGAAAATATATGAAAAACGAAAAAGCGCTTGTAGTTTTCAGTGGCGGACAGGACAGCACCACTTGCTTGATATGGGCACTAAAAGAGTTCAATGAGGTGGAAGCCGTTACTTTTGACTACGGACAGAGACACGTGGGTGAATTGAAGTGTGCCAGGGAGATCGCCGAGGAACTGAATGTACGTCATCATGTGCTTGATATGAGCCTTCTAAACCAGCTTTCACCAAGTGCCCTGACAAGAGATGAAGAGATCACCGAAACAGAAGGGGAACTGCCTTCAACATTTGTGCCAGGCAGAAATCTTTTGTTCTTTTCTTTCGCCGGTGTGCTTGCCAAAAATATAGGTGCAAAGCATATTATCACAGGTGTATGTGAAACAGACTTCAGCGGCTACCCTGACTGCAGGGACATGTTTGTCAAATCATTCAATGTTACACTGAACCTGGCCCTGGATGAAGGGTATGTAGTCCACACTCCGCTCATGTGGATGGACAAAGAAGCTACTTGGAAGTGGGCAGATGAAATGGGGAAACTGCAATATATCCGTGAAAAAACACTGACATGTTACAACGGAATTCGCGGTGATGGATGCGGTACCTGCCCTTCCTGCAAATTGAGAAGCAAAGGTCTTTCTAATTACTTATCTTCTAAAACAGGAGGGGAAAAAGCATGATTGGACAAATCTATCCGGTGCCCGAGCATTCCTTTTCTTATGAATTGAATAAGGATTTTCAGTTTGCGGCCGCCCATTATATCCCTTCCTCAGCGGCAGGTAAATGCCAGAAAGTCCATGGCCACACCTATTTTGCCAATATTACCGTTGGTGGGGACACATTGGATGATTCAGGTTTTCTGATTAACTTTGCAACTATCAAAAAACTGGTACACGACCGGTTCGATCATACGATGCTGAATGAGGACCCACTGTTCTCTGAAAATCCGGAAAGGTTTCCGACTACTGAGGTTATGGCTGAACTGATTTATGAATTGATTCAAAGCCATCTGGATAAACAGGGAAATCATGCTCAGTGTCTTCAGGTATTCCTTCGGGAAACTCCGACCAGCTATTGCATATTCCGTCCGAGAAAGGATGGAAAGCGATGAAAAAAATACCCGTTTTAGAAATCTTTGGACCTACCATTCAGGGGGAGGGGATGGTCATCGGCCAGAAAACGATGTTCGTCCGCACCGCTGGATGTGATTATTCCTGTTCCTGGTGTGATTCTGCGTTCACTTGGGATGGTTCTGCCAAAGAAGACATTCGTATGATGACTGCAGTGGAGATTTGGGAGGAACTTTTTGAAATTGGCGGCAGCAGATTCAATCATGTAACAATATCAGGAGGAAATCCTGCCCTGATTGCAGCAATTGAAGAACTACTTGCTATATTCAAAGAAAATGGAATAGAGTCTGCCCTAGAGACACAGGGAAGCAGGTGGCAGGACTGGTTTCTGGATATTGATCAACTGACACTTTCCCCTAAACCGCCAAGTTCTGGCATGAAAACAGATTTTGAAAAACTCGATCTCATTTTAACCCGCTTAAAAGGTCATAAAAGCTACAGCTTAAAAGTGGTTGTTTTTAATGATAAGGATCTCGAATATGCCACTAACCTGCATGAGAAATATCCGGAGGTTCCATTCTTCCTTCAGGTTGGGAATACGGACCTTTCTGCAGATGATGGAAAAGGCCTGTTGAATCAGCTGATTACCGATTATGAGGAATTGATTGATGCAGTCACTGAAAGTGAGCGACTGAATAATGTAAGGGTCCTCCCTCAGCTTCATACGTATGTATGGGGGAATAAAAGGGGAGTTTAGATTATTTTCAGGAAGCATTTCGCAAATTTAATAAATTCAATAATGCAGGAAGTTAAGTGTCGACCAGTCAGCCTGTGATAAAGTGAGTGCTCATTGAGTACTCATTTTATATTTAGGGAAGACTACCGCATGAATTTCAACTTTATGGAGGTAGGGAATTGACACTTCGCATCCGATTATTCGTTATCCTTGTCCTGTTATATTGTTGGCCGGCCATACTAAAGGCGAAAGAAATTCAATATAATCACAACAGTATAACTATCTCTGAACTAAAGGAAGAAGTAGATTTTTCCCTTTTAACACCTGGAAAAGTGCCTAATGGTTGGACTTTAGAGATAAAAACTTCTCCTTGGATCATGCTTCATTATATGAACAAAAATGATACCAAGCTGATGGTCGCTATCCATCAGAAAAAGGCAAATGCTATTACAGACGACGATCTTTCTAAAGGTCATCTGGTTGATATTAACGGTAGAAAAGGTTATTTTCAGGATTGGTCAGGTAATGGGAAGCTGAATGAAAAGCGAACCCTGGTAACAGGTAGGTTATTGGTTTGGATTCAGGATGGTACTTATGTAGAAATGACCAGTTCAAGCATCGCGAAAAAGGAAATGATAAAAATTGCAAGGTCGATGAAATAAAACTTCTCGCGTCCACATAAAAGCTCTTTTCTTTACCTTTGATTAGTCAACCATTTATCTCTGCTCGAGTTGCAGGCTCCGAGGGGGCGGGTGATTGGCGTCGAAGGGATTACTATCTATTATCGTTCGAAGTATTACAGCCGCTTCCGCTTTATATACTCCGTTTCATTTAACAGACGGAGCTTTTTGCTGTATATTAGCAAGGAAATGACGAAAAATAGAATCAATACATAGAGAAAGCCGAGGAGGCCAAAAATGCAACGTTTTTTATTATCTCATAATGATTTAGATGGTGTCGGATGCGGCATCATCGCCAAAATTGCCTGGGGAGAAGAGGCGGAAGTCCGCTACAATTCCATCGGCGGATTGAACTTCCAAGTGGCCAGGTTCTTGAAGAAGCCACAAAAAAACACAAAGCTGATCATCACCGATCTATCGGTAAATAAAGAAAATGAAGAAGCGCTCCAAAGTTTTTTTAAAAAAGATGGAAAAGTGGAGCTGATTGATCACCACCGCAGTGCGGAACATTTAAATGCCTATGAGTGGGCATCCGTGACAGTAGAGTATGAGGACGGAAGACTCGCATCTGCAACTTCCCTTTTATACGAAGAGCTGAAGAATAAAAGAGAAATTGAGCCTACTCCGATTCTTGATGAATTTGTTGAGCTGGTAAGGCAGTATGATACTTGGGAATGGGATGTAAATAACAACACAACTGCCAAAAGGTTGAATGATTTATTTTTCTTGCTGACGATAGAAGAATTTGAAGAAAAAATGCTCAACCGTCTACAGAATCATAAAGAGTTTTTCTTTGACGAATTCGAACTGAAACTCCTTGAAATGGAGGAGGGCAAGATTGAACGGTACATTCGCCGGAAAAGAAGGGAACTGACAAAGTCATTCATCGATGACTACTGTGTGGGGATAGTCCATGCAGAATCTTATCACTCAGAGTTAGGAAATGAATTAGGAAAAGATAATCCGTATCTGGACTACATTGCAATCATTAGTGTCGGCGGAAAACGGATCAGCCTGCGAACAATACATGATCATGTAGACGTTTCAGAAGTAGCAGGAAAATTTGAAGGAGGCGGACATGCCAAAGCTTCTGGATGCAATCTCAATAAAGAAGCATTCAAATTGTTTGTCACAGATGTCTATGATACTGAACCGATGCCGATTGACGCACCTAAAAACCGCTATAATTTGAAAGAGTCCCCTAATGGGTCACTTTATAAAAACAGGCAGGAGGACCAGTTGTTTGTGTATCCAGTGGAGGGAGAAAACTGGAGAGTTGAACATAACGGTAATTTCGAAGGGGATTTTCCAACATTCCAGGACGCTGAAAATCACATTAAAAAAGAGCACTCCGCAGGCCTATCGAAAGATGATGAATACACCGAGTTTCTGATGGAAAACGTAAAAAACAATAAAATTCTTCAGGCTGCCGCTGAACAATTGAATATCAATTTGGCGGGTGACCAAAAAGACGAAAAATAATGCAAAAAGCTGATCTCGGATTCGAGACCAGCTTTTTCTCTATTTCAGGGCATTGAGGATCTTTTCAGCGAATCTCAGAGCTTGTTCATTGTCTCCATGGAGGCATACTGTATCGGGTGTGATATCAATCTCAGTTCCATCTGTGCTCACCACTTTATGGTCTTTTACCATTCTTACGACCTGTTCAAGGGCCTCATCCTCACTATGGATAACTGCCCCTTCCTGTGATCTTGGAGTAAGAGTGCCATCATTCTGATACGTTCTGTCAGCAAAAACCTCACTGGCAGTTTGAAGCCCCAATTCTTCCCCTGCGTTTATGAGTTCGGAGTTAGCCAGTCCGAAGAGCGTCAATGTTGAATCAAAGTCATGTACGGCCTTTGCGATTGCTGCTGCTGTTTCGTATTCCTTTGCAGCCCGGTTGTACAGGGCACCATGCGGTTTCACATGTGATAACTGCCCTCCCTGCGAACGGATAATGGCATTCAATGCACCGATCTGATATAAAACCTGAGAATATATTTCTTCTGGTGAAATATCAATATGGCGCCTGCCAAACCCCTGCAAATCAGGATAGCCCGGATGAGCGCCGATATTGACTCCATTCTTGATAGCCAGCTGAACAGTCCTCAGCATGATTTGCGGATCTCCTGCATGGAAGCCGCAAGCAATATTGGCGGATGTGATTTTTTCTAATATTTTTTCATCATTTCCTTTGGAGTAGCTTCCGTAGCTTTCGCCAAGGTCGCAGTTTAAATCGATCTTCACGAACAAAACCTCCTGACTAATGGATGTTTATATGGGCTTTTCAATAAAATAAGTATTCTAAACGAATAAATTGTCGGAAGAAGGCATATCCTGCTTAAAAACCGAAAAGACATATATAGAATAAGGTACTTAATACATATCTAACATAAAAACAGAACAGACATGTATCATGAATGAAAACTTATCAGTATATCCCTCTCAAGTAAGAAAAGTCCTGTGCCCAGAATGGATACCTATGAACAGACTGCAACCAACAGAAGGACAGACTTCAACCATTTTTCATGGTAATCGCGGCTTTCACCAACTTCATTTCCGCTTCCGTTTCCCTTAATGCTTTATGAGCTTCTGTCAATGTAACTTCCTTGAAGGACAACTCTTCATTGGGCTTCAGTTGTGCAATAATCGGCAGGTCTGCCGTAATGACACTTGCAATTTTCGGGTACCCGCCTGTAGGCTGGCTGTCTGCCATAAGGACGATTGGCTGTCCGCTGGACGGGACTTGTATAGATCCCATGGTAGTCCCTTCTGTTAATAGCTCCTTTGGCTGTTTTAGAGTAAGCGCTGGTCCGCTCAGTCTGTAGCCCATTCTGTCCGATTCCGGCTTGATTGTAAAACGTTCTGACAGAAAGTTTCGCTTAGCCTCTCCTGTAAACCAGTCCCATTGATTACTTCTGATGATTCTCACTTCATTTTTCTGAAGATAGGAAAACGCGGTGGGAGACAAAGACCAATGGACCTTCTTCTCAGTATGACCTTCAGTGTTCAAGGCTATTTTGTCGCCTGCTTTTAACGCTCTCCCTTCAAAACCGCCAATCCTTGCAAGAGTGTTGGTGCTGATGCTTCCGAGACTCTTAGCAACCCTTAACCCATCTTTAAAAGCTATGTATGCACGCATTCCTTTTGAAGCCATCCCGAATCTCAGAACATCACCTTTGTGAATATGCAAAGGCTTATTATTCAGGACGCGTTCATGGTTGATTGTCGGATTCAAATCTGCACCACTAATAGCAATCGTGGTATCAGAGGTGAAATGGAGGACCGGCCCTTGTAGAGTCACTTCTATAGCTTCCTGACCTTCGTTATTTCCCACCAACAGGTTTGCGATCCGGAAAGCCTTATCATCCATAGGGCCGCTGACAGGCATACCGATGCTGCGATAGCCGATTCTTCCGCTATCCTGAATGGTAGTCAGAAGGCCGCTTTTTTCTACTGTAAAGCCCATTCAGCTTCCCTCCAATCGTTCATATTCCGCTTTTGTTATTGAGGAAAACCTTACTTTGTCTCCTTGCGACAAAAGGGCAGGCTGATTACGATTATCCGGGTCGAATAATTTCAGAGGCGTTTTGCCAATGATTTGCCATCCTCCCGGGGAAGAGATGGGGTAAACGCCTGTTTGGTATCCGGCAATACCGACAGAGCCGGCATCTATCCTGACCCTTGGAGTCTTCCTTCTCGGTACTGCTATAGAAGAATCCATTCCTTTCAGGAAAGGAAAACCTGGAGAAAATCCCAGGAATGCAACAGAGTAAACCGGCTCGCTGTGCAGTTCGATCACTTTCTCTTCAGTAAGGTTATTATGTTCTGCAACAAGAGAAAGATCCGGACCCGCTTCGTCTCCATAAAGAACCGGTATGGTAATGACCTCGTTGGTCAAAGAGTCTTCATCCGGCTGTAGTCCCTCTATCTTATCCAGAAGGAAATCCTTGATTATGACATAGGGTAAGTGGGAATGGATTTTAAGAGGATTATAGTGAACGGTCACTGTCTTATATGCAGGGACTGCCTCGAGGACCGCTTCGTGCTGATTTTCAGCCAATGCCTGTGTCAGGGCAGTTATTGTGTTAAGGGTATCCTTACTATCTGCCTCCTGAAAATCTATTAACACAGCAGAGTCTCCCAGAGGATGGATTGTATACTTCATTTAACATCACTTCCAATCCTTCAAACATTCTGACTTCTTAAATTCATTCTAACATAAAGAGATAATTGGGGCGGAATGATGGGGACTCTGCCTGAATTATAGAACTGCTCTGAGAAGGCCAATCGTTCTGTGGGTGGTCTTCCATAGTTCCTTCACTATGCTGGCCTCCAGGTAGTCTTTAAAAGAGGCGGGACAAACGAAATATTTATAGTTTGATATTTTAAGGACATGAAGTGATTAAAAACTGCCCGAAATTGTCTTGGCAAATTCTCAAAGAAATGAACGGGGTAAATTTCGGTGAAAAGTGTCTTGAGGGAGTTTCTCAAGGACATGAACGGGGTAAATTTCGGTGAAAAGTGTCTTGAGGGAGTTTCTCAAGGACATGAACGGGGTCAAATCCGGTGAAAAGTGTCTTGAGGGAGGTTCTCAAGGACATGAACGGGGTCGAATCCGGTGAAAAGTGTCTTGAGGGAGTTTCTCAAGGACATGAACGGGGTCAAATCCGGTAAAAAGTGTCTTGAGGGAGGTTCTCAAGGTCATGAACGGAGTAAATTTCGCTGAAAAGTGTCTTGAGGGAGTTTCTCAAGGACATGAACGGGGTCAAATCCGGTGAAAAGTGTCTTGAGGGAGTTTCTCAAGGACATGAACGGAGTAAAACCCGGTAAAAAGTGTCTTGAGAAGTCCTATTGGAGCGGAGGAGTTATAAACCTCTTGAATGCGTCGCCTCCTGCAGAAACACCAGGCTATTATTTGGAAGCGCCGTCCCGCGAAAATCAACTTATATTAACAACCACTATAAAAAGAAAAGCTCTTATTAATCAGCAAAAATAAAAAATTCTGATAAAAACCTATTGACATTCACTCCTGATTCATATTAAGATAAAAACCAATTAAAGAACGGAACGGCGTTGAAGAAGAGGAGTAGCTTCCAGGAATCACTGCAGAGAGCTAGTGGGTGGTGCGAACTAGTGTGATTGGGAATGTGAATGGACTTCTGAGCCTTCAAACCGAAATCATTTAAGAAGTGAGAGTAGGCTTTGACGAATGTCCCATCGATACAAGGGACACATATTAGAGAAAGGTTCTCTGATATGGTAAAGCGGGCTGCAATGCAGTCAACGAAGGTGGCACCACGGGTTTCCCGTCCTTATTTTGAGGATGGGAGACCCTTTTTTATTTGCCTAAAAACTTCATAACCATAAATCATTGAACAAGAGTAGTACGTATAAACAAAATCGTTACAGAAAGCCGGCACTGATGAGAATCCGGCACGAGGGTTTATACCGAATGGACTTGTGAGAGGCTGTTTGAATAGTAAGTAGGGCAGCCCGGGGTTCCGCCGTTAAAAGGATAGGGTATCGGATTGCATTTGTCTTCCCGTACCTGAAAAAGCGGGAGTTCTGAATGAACTTCAATGCGAGGTGGCACCGCGATTCCAATCGTCCTCCATGAAACAGTAAACCTGTTTCGTGGAGGACTTTTTTATTGAAATAATTTCCTGGGAGTGCCTGGCACACCCCCAAAAAATCTTAAACTATGTGTAACTGGAGGATATAAGGATGAAAGAGATGAAGCAGATCCAATTTTACTCACGAGAAATGAACGGGGATGAGCTGACACCCATCAGTGTTTTCAAGAAGCTGGACGGTCGGCGCAAATATTTGTTGGAGAGTTCCTTAAAGCATGAAAAGTCTGGAAGATATTCTTTCCTCGGGAGCGACCCATATTTAGAATTCAAAGCAGAAGGCAGCGAGATAACTGAATATCATTTTCACACAAAGCAATTGGAGAACAGCACCGGGAATCCATTTGACAGGCTGAAGGCTATTTTTTCAGAGACTTCTGCACTGAAGCAGGACTTTCCTTTTGCAGGAGGTGCCATTGGCTATATCGGGTATGACAATATCCGCCACTTTGAAAATATCGGGGAGATTCCGGAGAACTCTCTTGAGATGCCTGATATCCACCTGATGTTTTATAAGAAAACCATTATATTTGATCATCTAGAAAATAAGGTGATTTTGCTGGTTCTGCAGGGCTTTGATCAATTTTCTGAAGAAGATCCAGATGAGATGCTGGATGAAATGGAAAAGACGATCAAGAAGACTGGGACAATTCAGGATGAAGGGGATATCGGAACGCTTTCTTTTCAGTCACAGGTAACCAAAGGCCAATTTATCGAGATGGTTAATGAAGCAAAGGAGCAGGTACTGGCAGGGGAGATATTCCAGGTTGTTTTATCGCAGCGCTTTAAATCCGAGTTCACAGGAGAACCATTCAGTTATTACCGGAAATTAAGGCAGTCCAATCCTTCTCCTTATATGTTTTATATTGACTTTGACGATTACGTGGTGCTGGGTACTTCACCTGAAAGTTTCATCAAGGTGAACGGAAGGAAGGTCGTCTCCAATCCGATTGCTGGAACGAGGAGGCGTGGACTGAACGAACAGGAAGATACCGGGCTGGAAAAAGAGTTGGTCGAGGATGAGAAAGAAATCGCCGAGCACCGGATGCTGGTGGACCTGGCACGAAATGACCTAGGAAGGGTCTGTGAGATCGGGAGCATTTCATTGACAAAATACATGCTTGTCGAGCGATACAAATATGTGATGCATTTGGTCTCAGAAGTCGAAGGTATTTTGGATCCATCCCACACCAGTATAGATGTCATTACAGCTTGCCTTCCTGCCGGGACAGTAAGCGGAGCCCCTAAAATAGCTGCAATGAAAATCATCAATGAGTTGGAGGGCTGCAAGCGGGGAGTGTATTCGGGCACAGTCGGTTATATCTCTGTGAACGGGGATATCGATTTAGCCCTCGCAATCAGAACAATGGTGATAAAAGACGAAAATGCCTATGTACAGGCAGGAGCAGGAATCGTATACGATTCAAAAGCGGATTCAGAGTATGAAGAAACAATCAATAAAGCGAAAGCGCTGATCGAGGTGGCAAAATGATTCTACTAATAGACAATTATGATTCTTTCACGTTTAACCTGTATCAATATTTATGTGAGCTTGAGGAGGAAGTCCTCGTCAAAAGAAATGATGAATTAACGGTTGAGGAAGTTGAGGCACTTAATCCATCCGCAATCGTTTTGTCTCCTGGACCAGGAAGGCCGGAAAACGCAGGAATTCTAATCCGGCTTATCCAGACGTTTTATCGAAGAATCCCGATCCTTGGGGTTTGTTTGGGACATCAGGCGATTGCAGCAGCTTTCGGGGGCGAGGTTATCAGGGCAGAAACCATCAAGCATGGTAAAACCTCACTGATTAAACATAACAATTCAGGGCTTTTTCAATATATTCCACAGCCGGTTGAGGTCATGAGGTATCACTCACTCGTTGTAAAAAAAGAAACTCTTCCGCCGGTATTGACCACTACGGCGGTTTCAATGGACGATAATGAAATTATGTCATTCAGGCACTTCGAATACCCAGTATTCGGTGTGCAGTTCCATCCTGAGTCGATTGGAACAAAATTAGGTAAAAAACTGCTTAAGAATTTTATCGATTTGAAGGAGGAAGCAAACAATGAAAGAATTTCTGCAGAAATTATTTGAAGGTTCTTCATTTGAAAAAAGAGAAATGAAAGAAGCGGTCTGTGTTTTGCTGGAAGAGAAGACGAGCGAGAGTGAAGTTGCCTCATTCCTGACTGCATTAAAGATGAAGGGTGAAACCGTCAAGGAAATATCAGGACTGGTGGAATTGCTTCGAGAGCGTGCGGACTTTGGAGTTTTTCCGGCAGAGGATGTCATGGATATCTGCGGTACAGGCGGGGACGGCTCCCAAAGTTTTAATATCAGTACGACAACTGCCTTTGTATTGGCAGGTGCAGGTGTTAAAATCGCCAAGCACGGCAACCGGAGTGTTTCAAGTAAAACAGGAAGCTCGGATGTGCTTGAACATTTGGGGATAGCACTTGATTTCAATAGCAGTGAAATACAGGAAATGCTCGAAGTGAATGGGCTTGCCTTCTTATATGCTCCGCATGTCCATACCAGGTTGAAAAAAATCATGAAGGTAAGGGGAGAGCTGAAGGTTCCGACTATATTCAATATGATCGGCCCCCTGACAAACCCAATAACCATCGATACTCAAATGTTAGGCATTTACAGAAGGGATATGCTCGAAACGATGGCTGCAGTTCTTCATGAACTGGGCAGGAAAAGGGCCGTCGTCTTAAATGGAGCAGGGTTCATGGATGAAGCATCTTTAGCGGGGGAGAACCATTTAGTCCTTCTTGAAAATGGGAAAACAAGCTCTTATACAATTAATCCGGATGAGGCAGGCCTTCCTTTCTACCCGAATGAGGCTATACGAGGAGGAGATGCAATGGAAAATGCGCATATCCTTCTGGATGTCCTCAAAGGAAAAGAAGGGGCCTATTCAGATACCGTCCTCTTCAATGCCGGAATAGCTCTCTTTGCAAACGGCAGGACCACCACGGTAGCTGAAGGGGTCAAGATTGCGAGGGAATCCATTAAAAGCGGTGCAGCCTATGAAAAGTTACAGCAAACCGTTGCGTTCTCCCAACATAACAGAAAGAAGGTAATGTAGATGGCTGATATTTTAACGAAGATTATTGATAGAAAGAAGCAGGAAGTAGCACAGTTAAAAGAAAATGGTTACGAAAAATCAAACCTAAACAAAGAGACGGATCGGAAACTATTTAACGCCCTTCATTCATCAACCGTATTAGGTATCGTTGCCGAAATCAAACGGGCATCTCCTTCAAAAGGAGAAATAGCGTCAGCTGTGGAACCTGCAGAACAGGCAAAAATCTATGAACAAGGGGGAGCAAGTGCTATATCCGTCCTTACTGATACGGACTTCTTCAACGGATCGATAGAAGACCTAAAGGAGGTAAGACGGGAAGTGGATCTGCCCCTTTTGTGCAAAGATTTCTTTATCGATGAAATTCAAATAGACCGGGCAAAAGATGCAGGTGCCAATATTATTCTTCTGATTGTGGCTGCACTGCCGCAGGGAAGACTGGAAGAATTATATCAATATGCCTTGTCGCAAGGGCTTGAGGTGTTGGTTGAAATCCACGATGAAGAGGAAGCGGAAAGGGCAGCGGCTCTGGACGCGAATATTATTGGCATCAATAACAGAAACCTTAAAACATTTGAAATCGATCTTGCCCATACCGTAAGACTTGCCCCCCTGTTGAATGATAAACATCGAGTCATTATCAGTGAGAGTGGAATGAAAACGAGAGATGATGCGATGAAGGCAGCCGCTGCAGGTGCTGATGGGATTCTGGTAGGAGAAACTCTTATGAGAAGCAGTGATGCCGGAAGGGTGATCGGATCTTTTGCCGTTAATAAGGAGGCTGCGATAGTTGGTTAAGGTAAAGGTGTGCGGAATCATGACTAGTGAGCATGCAGAAGCCGCCGTTAAAGCAGGAGCAGATGCAATAGGCTTTATATTTGCTGAGAGCAGGAGAAAGGTATCTCCGCTAAAAGCTAAAGAAATAGGTGCCAAGATACCCGCCTCAGTAATAAAAATCGGTGTATTTGTCGATGCAGACAGAGAAGAAATAGAGAAGACAGTGAAGGAAGCCAACCTGGACTATGTTCAATTGCATGGAAACGAGACGGTTGAGTTCATACAATCACTTTCAGTGCCGGCATATAAAGCTCTTTCGATAAAAGAGAGAGGCGACCTGAAAGGGAATGAGGATTACCCCGGCCCTTTCATCCTGGTAGACAGCGGACATGGAGCGGCAAGGGGAGGAAACGGCACGACCTTTGACTGGTCGTATCTTAGAGATAGTTCTTTTAATAAGAAAGTCATTTTAGCCGGTGGGCTGAATGCAGATAATGTCATCAGTGCCATTAATACAGTAAATCCATTTATGCTCGACGTTTCAAGTGGAGTAGAAACAAATGGGATCAAGGATATCCAGAAGATTAAAGAATTTATTCGCAAAGCAAAAAACACAAGCAGTATGAAGGAGGAAATGCAATGATATATGCACAACCGGATCAAAAAGGGCTTTTCGGCCGTTTTGGAGGACAATTTGTATCAGAAACACTAATGGGGGCCGTTCAGGAGCTGAATGCAGCTTATGAGGAGGCGGTTCGGGATGAAAACTTTCAGGAGAAGCTTAATTACTACCTGAAGGATTATATCGGAAGGGAAACACCGCTGTATTTGGCAAGGAATCTCACCAAGCGTGCAGGCGGGGCGAAGATTTATTTAAAAAGGGAAGACCTGAATCATACCGGGGCCCACAAAATCAATAATACGATCGGGCAGGCATTGCTTGCTCACAGGATGGGCAAACAGAAAATTGTCGCTGAGACAGGTGCCGGCCAGCATGGGGTAGCCACAGCGACTGTGTGTGCGTTGCTCAACCTCGATTGTGTCATTTTTATGGGGGAAGAAGATATCCAGCGCCAAAAGCTGAATGTATTTCGGATGGAGCTTCTGGGTGCTAAAGTCATCAGTGTCAAACAAGGAAGTGCAACTCTGAAGGATGCTGTTAATGAGGCGATGCGTTACTGGGTGTCGAATGTGGAGGATACTCATTACATTATTGGCTCTGTACTTGGCCCTCATCCTTTTCCAAAGATGGTCAGGGACTTTCAAAGCGTAATTGGTAATGAGACGAAGAGGCAATTCCTTGAGAAAGAGGGTAACCTGCCTGATGGAGTTGTAGCTTGTGTAGGCGGCGGCAGTAACGCGATGGGAATGTTTTACCCGTTTATCAATGAGAAAGAGGTGAAGTTATTCGGTGTTGAGGCTGGAGGTGCAGGAGTCGAAACAGACAAACATGCAGCCACAATGACAAAGGGAACTTTGGGGGTACTTCATGGCTCAATGATGTATGTCCTGCAGGATGAACACGGGCAGATTCAGGAAGCTCATTCCATCTCAGCCGGTCTTGACTATCCTGGTGTCGGACCGGAACACAGTCATTTAAAAGAAACACAGCGGGTCACCTATTCCGCTGTCAGTGATGAGGAAGCCTTGGATGCTTTTAAAATGCTTTCTATAGAAGAGGGGATTATTCCGGCGCTAGAATCTTCTCATGCCGTTGCATACGGAGTAAAGCTGGCGGCGTCTATGAAGGAAGATGAATGCATTGTCATTTGTTTATCTGGCAGAGGAGATAAAGATGTGGAGACGGTTAAATCAAGAATAGGAGGGCTTCAGCATGGGTAAGGGATTTCTTGAAGATTCACTAAAACATTTAAGGGCAAAAGGGAAAGGGATTTTCATTCCCTATATCATGGCAGGAGATGGCGGCCTGGATAATCTCCTTGACCAGCTGGTATTCCTGGAGCAGGCTGGCGCATCTGCCATTGAAATAGGGATCCCCTTTTCAGATCCGGCAGCAGATGGACCGGTAATCCAGGAAGCGGGAAAACGGGCGCTCAAGGAAGGCACGACCCTGACTGGAATCTTTGAAGTGCTGAAAGGCGGGAGAGATCAAATCGGTATCCCCCTTATATTCATGACCTATTTTAATCCTGTCATGCAATATGGATTGAAAAGGTTTGCTGAAGACTGCACAAAGGCAGGAGTAGATGGGTTAATCATTCCTGATTTACCTTTGGAACATGCGGATATCCTTAGTCCTTACCTTCAGGAGGAAGGGATTGCCTTAGTTCAGCTGGCTTCTTTAACAAGTTCGAAGGATCGATTGAAGAAAATAGCCGAGGCAACGGAAGGCTTTCTGTACGCAGTAACCATAAACGGAACGACAGGAGAGGTAAGTGAATTTCAAACTTCCTTGAAAGACCATCTTCAGGATCTTAAGAGTGTATGCAACGTCCCGGTCTTGGCAGGTTTCGGAATATCGACACCTGATCACGTCAGGGAATTCATCGGCATTACAGATGGAGTCGTGGTCGGCAGTAAAATCATTCAGTTCCTGCAAGAAAATAGAATGGACGACATTGTGAATTTGATAAAGGCTGCATCAGATAAAACACCAGTCTCCTGAAGGGTATATGTCTACCGGCATCAGCAAAAAGGGGCTCATTAGGCATGCCCCTTTTGGAGTCTGACTAGCTGGCGATTTAGACAGGCTTCCTGTCCGGCCGTCGAAAAAGTAAGCAGAGGAGCGGGATTTCCCGTTCCTCTGCTATTTATGTTATCTTGGGCTGCAGGTTACCAGATTCCTCAGGTTCTGGTTTGATCAGCCATAGAGCAACAAAAGCTGAAATTGCACTGATGCCGGTTAAAATTACAAAAGTAACTCCCTTGGATAATAATGCGACGATAGGCGGTCCGGCTGCAACACCAATGAATCGCATGCTGCTGTATATCGATGTAATGGTGCCCCGATGTTCCTTTTCAACTCCTTCGGTTATCAATGCATCCAGGCAGGGAAGTGCAGCACCGATCCCAATGCTGGCAAGTGAAAGGAATACTAGCAGCATCCATTTTCCATCGGTGAAAAAGATGGGAACTTGAGCTCCGGCCCCCAGCAGCATTCCGCTTACTATTGTCCATTTCATCATCATCCTGTTTTTACCGATGAATTTACCGGTCAGATAGGAAGTGATACACAAAAATAACAGCGGCATCGCAAGGTACAGGCCTTTAAGAACTCCATTGATTTTATACTTGCTTTCAAGCACATTGGAAAGGAAGAATAGAAAGCCGAAGAGGATGAACATTGAAACGATCCCAATAATGAAAATAGCAGAAAGCCACTTTCCTTCTTTTGCAAGGATTTCTTTAATTTCTTTCATAAATTCCTTAACGGTCTGTCCTTTTTCATCAGATTTCTCTTTTCTTGGTACTTTGACTAAAAAGAACACAAGTCCAATAGCGATAAGTGAAAAAAGTGGAATGGAAAAGAAAGGAATGAACCAAATCCAGGCAGCAAGCAGAGAACCGAGCACCGGGCTCAGCACTTTTCCAAATGTGTTGGAAGTTTCAATTAACCCCAAGCCCTTTGTTACTTCAGATTCATCTTCAAACATATCACCGACGGTCGGGATGACGACAGGAAAAGCTCCGGCTGCACCAATTCCTTGTACAAAACGTCCGATTAAAACAATCCAATAAGCATCATTCATCATCCAGGAAGCCCAGCCGGATATTATTCCCCCGATACCGGCGATAATGAGGCTGGGGATGATGATTTTTTTTCGGCCGAATCTGTCAGATAAATAACCTGCGATAGGAATTAAAAGGATGGCTACCAGGGAATAGACGGTAATGATCATGCTGGATTGAAATCCGCTGATGCCCAGCTGTTTTTCCATGGTAGGAAGCACCGGTATAAGCATAGAATTGCCAAGGGTCATCACGAGCGGGATAGAAGAAAGTGCAAATAAGTCCCATTTCTTTTTTTGCTCCATGGTCGTTCCTCCAAAAACAAAATCAGTCACTGGAATTATTGTTGTCAAAAAAGCAAATTTCATTCAGTTTCAGAAGGAACAATAAATATATTATGTCAACCATGTAGAGATAATTGAATTCAAGGTGTAGATTGTATCTGCCTTAAAACCACTCATAAAGCAATAATATACCTTTCCATGGTAATGGAAGCGATCAGTCCTCCAGCCTGGGCTTAAGGGTTATCTACCCATACAGCACCCGGCCGGCCGGACTCTTTAGCCTTTTACAATACCTTGAATCGATAATGGGAATTAGGTATGGAGGATTATACAAAAATTAACTTTTCGCTGTTACCGCTCTGAAACGTCAATCTCAGTAAATTGAAGGTCCATGCTTTTTGGTATCTTAATTTCAAGGATGCCTTCTTTATATTGTGCTGAAGAACCTTTTTTCTTGACCAAAGAAGGAAGAGTGATGACCTGTCTTTCCCCTGCAGTAGGAATGTTTTCAAGAATGGCCTGGTTTGAGGTGTGAAAGACTTTTATATTCTTAACAAGATCCTCGTCCGGAATCTTTAATTGGATATAAATACTTTCCAATGCTTCAAAAATATTCACCGGTATCCTATCCGCTGCAGCCCCGGCGGTTTCTTCACTTGTGCGTTCGTAGGTTGTGCCATCCATCATACTGCCCATATTCTTCATGAAATCCCCTGGATTCTGCATTCCTTGCCAATCCTGTGGAAACATTTCCTTCATCACACTCTTTACATATTGATCGACGTCCTGGGGATTCATATTCTTCAACCTGTCTTTCATGTTCTTATTAAATGGAAAGAATGAGTTCCAAGGAAACATGTGACTTTCACCTCTTTTATGTGTTGAGGTTTTATAATAAAACCGTAAGTCCCTCTTATACTGTATGCGGGCGGCCGCCCTTCAGTTCATATCGTAAATTCGGACATCCATGTTTGACTGCAGGGGAAGAAGGGATAAGAAAATAAATAAGGGAAAACATAAATGACCTAAGGAGGAGATATTAAATAGGAAGAAAAAAATTGTTAGTGAATACGGATTTAACAAACATGATAAAAAATAGGCAAAAAAGTGAATAAAATCAAAAAAAATATTTGGTTTTTTTAGGTAACAGTAGTAAGATGGTTTATGAAAAATGCAAATGCCTGTGAACAAAGGATGGAGAAAATGAAAACCTCTTCATTTTACTATTTCAGAATAATCTAAAAACGTAAATAGGATAACAGAACAAGCATAACTTTTTTCAACTAATTATTGGTTTGTAAAGTTGACGAAATTTTAAAGAATTTGTCACAAATGCTTTATCTCTTGTATTTAGAGTGATAAAATATTGCTGTAAGCGTTTTATATTTCTTTTAAAATACTATACTTACATAGTATTCCAATATTAATACAAAAATTTAGAATGGCGAAATGGTTGGAGGTTTTTCAAAGTGAAAAGACAATCAACAAACCAGGCTGGACCATGGGAAAGTTTTTATGGACCTAACCTCGGTTATATAATGGAAGTGTATGAGCTTTATCTGGAGAATCCCGAGGAAGTAGACCCGGAACTTAAAGAGCTGTTTGAACAATGGGGACCGCCGGCAACGGTTGAAACAAGATCAGGGGAATTCTCTCAAACGAGTGAAATGCCTGCCGGAAGTCATGATCTCGGTAAAGTTGTCGCTGCGGTGAATCTTGCTGATAACATTCGTACATATGGACATCTCGCAGCAGATATCTACCCTTTGAATGACAGGGATAAAGACTTTAGAAGAATTGATTTGAAAGAGTACGACCTTACTGAAGAAGATTTGAAAAAAATTCCGGTTGAATTTATCTGCCCTCAGGCTCCGTCCAGTGTGAAAAATGGACTTGATGCAATCAACCACCTGAAACAAGTATATACAAGCAAACTTGCTTACGAAATTGCTCATGTACATGAATTGGAAGAGAAAAAATGGTTGAAAGAAAAAATTGAAACAGGCTCTATCCTTTCTAACTACAGCAATGAGCAGAAACTCGCACTTTTGAAACGCCTTTCCGAAGTGGAAGGGTTTGAAAAATACATCCACCGCACATTCGTCGGACAAAAGCGTTTTTCCATTGAAGGTCTGGATAATATGGTTCCTCTATTGGATGAACTTGTCCGTTATTCTGTTGAAAATGGTGCCCGAACCATTAATATCGGAATGGCCCACCGTGGACGCCTGAATGTTCTGGCTCATGTAATCGGAAAGCCTTATGAAATGATCTTCGCAGAATTCCAGCATGCACCAAGCAAAGATTTGATTCCTTCAGAAGGTTCCATTGGCATTACATACGGCTGGACAGGGGATGTGAAATACCATCTTGGTGCTGACAGGAAGATCGGAGTCAGTGACACTGCGCGTGCCCGTGTAACCTTGGCAAACAACCCAAGTCACTTGGAAGTGGTAAGCCCGATTGTGGCTGGCTATACCAGAGCGGCACAAGAGGAAAGGGAACAAAAAGGTTATCCTGAACAAAATGCTGAAACATCCTATGCCATTATGATTCATGGGGATGCCGCATTCCCTGGTGAAGGTGTTGTAGCTGAAACATTCAACATGAGCGGTCTTCGCGGCTTTAATACCGGTGGATCCATCCACTTGATTGCCAACAATATGATCGGTTTTACAACAGAAAGCTATGATTCCCGTTCCACCAAGTACGCATCTGACACTGCAAAAGGCTTTGAAGTTCCGATCGTTCATGTGAATGCTGATGATCCGGAAGCATGCCTTGCAGCCGCTGTACTGGCTTACGAGTATCGTCGCAAATTCAACAAGGATTTCGTTATTGACTTGATTGGATACAGACGTTTCGGACATAACGAAATGGATGAACCAATGGTGACAAATCCTGTGATGTATAACAAAATCAACAATCATCCTACTCCGCGTAAAATTTATGAGGATAGATTGATCTCAGAAGGGGTTGTAACACAAGAAGAAGCAGCTAAGCTCGAGAAGGATGTTGAAGAGACACTGAAAGCTGCCTATGAAAAAGTCCCGACAAAAGATGAAAATCCTGACATTGTCATGAATCCGCCGGAAGATGTAACAAACGGCTTCCCTAATATCGATACCAGCGTTGATTTTGAACAGCTTCGTTCTTTGAATGACGAGCTGCTTCAGTGGCCGGATGGATTCTCTCCATTCAAAAAGCTGGAAAAAATCCTGCAGAGACGCGGAGGCGTTTTTGAAGGCAAAGGGAAAATCGACTGGGCGCATGCCGAGACGCTTGCATTCGCAACAATCCTTAAAGAAGGGACGCCAATCAGGCTTACCGGACAGGATTCCGAGCGTGGAACGTTTGCACAACGCCACCTGGTCTTGCATGACCACAAAACGGGTGAAGAACTGATTCCTCTTCATCAATTAAAAGATTCAAATGCATCCTTCGCCGTGTTCAACAGTCCATTAACGGAAACTGCTGTTGTCGGCTATGAATACGGATACAATGTTTTCGCGCCTGAAACCCTTGTTCTTTGGGAAGCTCAATTCGGGGATTTCGCCAATACTGCTCAAGTGATGTTTGACCAATTCATCTCTGCAGGCAGGGCAAAATGGGGACAAAAATCCGGATTGGTCATGCTCCTGCCTCATGGTTATGAAGGTCAGGGCCCTGAACACTCCAGTGCGAGACTTGAGCGTTTCCTTCAAATGGCCGGTGAATATAACTGGACCGTAGCAAATTGCTCAACGGCTGGACAGTATTTCCACATACTGCGCAGACAGGCAGCGATTCTTCAGAAAGAGGAAGTAAGACCCCTCGTCATTATGACGCCAAAGAGTCTGCTGAGAAACCAGTTTGCCGCTGTAACAGCGGAAGAGCTGGCTAATGGCCAGTTCCGATCAGTGCTTGAACAGCCTGGACTTGGAAAAAATCCTGAAAAAGTAGAAAGGGTTGTTCTTACAAGCGGTAAGATGGCTATTGATCTTGAAGAAAGCCTAAAAGGCAAAGAGGACATGGACTGGCTCCATATTTTGAGAGTGGAAGAGTTGTATCCTTTCCCTAAAGCGGATATCTCTGAGATCCTCAAGCAATATCCAAATCTGAAAGAATTGCTATGGGTTCAGGAAGAGCCTAAAAATATGGGAGGATGGACTTTTGCAGAGCCTCGCCTGCGTGATGTTGCTCCAGAAGGGGTTAATGTCAACTATGCAGGACGCAGAAGAAGATCGAGCCCGGCAGAAGGCGAACCGATCGTCCATAAAAAAGAGCAATCCAGAATTATCAGTGAAGCGTTGACAAGATAACTAGGAGGAGGAAGACAAAGTGGCAGAAATTAAAGTACCAGAATTAGCAGAATCTATTACAGAGGGTACGATTGCCCAGTGGCTGAAGCAACCGGGCGATTATGTAGAAAAAGGGGAATACATCGTTGAGCTTGAAACAGATAAGGTCAATGTTGAAGTCATATCCGAAGAAGCAGGAACGATCCAGGAACTGAAGGCTGAGGAAGGCGATACCGTCGAAGTCGGCCAAGTCATTGCCATCGTAGGTGAAGGTGGACAGCAGCCTGCATCTTCTGACAGTGCAAAGGAAGAAAAGGCAGAAGGTCCTAAGGAAGAAGCGAAACAAGAAGAAGCTTCCCCTGCACCAGCAGAACAGGAAAGCAAGAAAGAGCGCGTAATCGCTTCTCCTGCAGCCCGCAAACTTGCACGTGAAAAAGGAATTGACTTGTCTCAAGTTTCGACTGATCCACTGGGCAGAGTTCGCAAACAGGATGTTGAAGCGTTTAATAACAAGCCTCAGTCTGCTCCTTCTAAACCGGCAGCTTCTGAAAGCAAGCCAGCTGCAGCACCGAAACAAGATGACGGCAAACCGGTTGTACGTGAAAAAATGTCACGTCGACGCCAGACGATTGCTAAACGCCTGGTTGAAGTTCAGCAAAATGCTGCCATGCTTACAACGTTTAACGAAATTGATATGTCAGCTGTTATGGAATTACGTAAACGCAAGAAAGATAAATTCTTTGAAACACATGATGTTCGCTTAGGATTCATGTCATTCTTCACAAAAGCTGTGGTAGCTGCCTTGAAGAAATATCCTTACGTAAACGCAGAAATCGATGGCGACGAAGTCGTCCTGAAGAAATATTTTGACGTCGGGGTTGCTGTTTCAACTGATGAGGGTCTGGTTGTACCAGTAGTAAGAGACTGTGATCGCAAAAACTTCGCTGAAATCGAAGGCGAAATCATGGAGCTTGCCACAAAAGCCCGCAATAATAAATTGGCGCTGAGCGACCTTCAAGGTGGATCATTTACGATTACTAATGGCGGTGTCTTTGGATCATTGCTGTCTACACCAATCATGAATGGACCTCAAGTGGGTATCTTGGGAATGCACACAATCCAGCTTCGCCCTGTTGCGATTGATAAAGACACAATGGAAAACCGTCCAATGATGTATATCGCGCTTTCTTATGACCACCGTATCATCGATGGTAAAGAAGCAGTCGGATTCCTTGTAACAATCAAAAACTTACTGGAAAACCCTGAAGATTTACTACTTGAAGGATAAGATAGTTGTACAAAACCAGCAGAATGCTTCTGCTGGTTTTTTTAGTGGTATATATTGAAGTTTGTATGTGCGTATCTTAGATTGGTACATGATTAAGTGGAAAAATCGCTGGATTAATACATGATTGTGAGAAAAGGCGCAAATGATGTATGAATAACCGCAGGATTGGTACATGATTGAGAGAAAAGGCGCAAATGATGTATGAATAATCGCAGAATTAATACATAATTGTGAGAAAAGGCGCAAATGATGTATGAATACTCAAAGGATTAATACATAATTGAGAGAAAAAGCGCAAATGATGTATGAATAATCGCAGGATTAATACATGATTGAGAGAAAAAGCGCAAATGATGTATGAATAATCGCAGGATTAATACATGATTGTGAGAAAAGGCGCAAATGGTGTATGAATAATCGCAGGATAGGTACATGATTAAGTGGAAAAGGGAAAATGGTGTATGAAAAGCTATAGAATTAATGCATCATCTATGGAAAAAGCGTGAATGATGTGTAAATTGAAACATCTATCTATAAGGGCCGAGAAAGTTGTAACTTAAGGCCCCAAAGTCAGGGGGGACATGCACTGTTAAGTGATAAAAAGCAACTGACACCATAATTGTCAAAGCAATAATATGTTCTTCAAAAAATACCGAAGATTAATTATCTATAAAGTATCGAAAATATCGAATCACTTTCTTCTTACCAAGATTACAAAAGGAGGAAGCCCGTTAAACGGGCTTCCTCTCAAATATATTACTTAGGGGGCAACTGAATTAACATTTGCGTCATTAAGTATTGGTGTAATCCTTAAAATTTCCTAACAGGCTTCATTCCTCGACTATGAATTTCCTTCTTCAGCATCTGAATCCAGTCACGATCAGTACCGTTTTTCTCCGCGTCACGATAAGCTGCAACCAACTGTTCATTACTCATAATCTTCAAATGGAAAACCTCCCAGGAAAATTTAAATATAGAATATTCTATATTTTCTATATATTCTACATTTATTTATATCAGATGAAAAGGGGTAAACCAAAATTTTATTTAAAAAAATTTACCAATTTTGCCTAAAGACAATAGAGCAATTGGACGTTGAATAAAACATGGACCTTCAGGAAAATTGTGACCGATCAGACAACCTGAGTATTATGAATATTCTAAAATTTATGATAACATGGAAATGGGTGATGTGGAGAAACAAACATCAGGTCAGGCAGAAATAATTCCTGTGCCACAAGGATAAATCTTTTGCTTGAATGGGGGAAAAGTGTTGTCAAATTTATTGAATGTTACAGTTGGTAGGTTGTTGGAAGAGAAGGCGGAACTTCAAGGGGAAAGAGATGCCGTTGTCTACAATGACCGAAAGTTAAGGATGTCTTATAAGGAATTTGATGTTTACTGCCGTAAGGTCGCCAAAGGCCTTATGGGGCTTGGTCTTCAAAAAGGGGAACATATGGCTGTATGGTCAACGAATACTCCAGAATGGCTGGCAAGCCAGTTTGCTACCGGTAAGATGGGGGCAGTTTTGGTGACGGTCAACACCAACTATCGGACTGCTGAACTTGAGTACTTGTTAAAACAATCTGATGCGTCTACCATCCTTTTGATGGATCAGTATCGTGATGCTTCTTATATTGAAATGCTTTATGAAATTTGTTCAGAACTAAAAGATTCCCAGCCTGGTAACTTAGAAAGTAAACGGCTTCCCGCCCTTAAAAATGTAATTGTTTTAAGTGATAAACGCTATAGCGGTACATACAATTGGGAAGACATTTTACAAATGGCTGAATCGGTTGAGGATACGGATCTTGATGAACGTATGTCTGCACTGCATCCTGATGATGTGATCAATATGCAATATACATCAGGTACCACAGGGTTTCCAAAAGGTGTAATGCTGACTCACAACAATATTGTCAATAATGCCTATAATATTGCTCAATGCATGAAATTGACGAATGAGGACAGGTTATGCATCCCAGTACCCTTTTTCCATTGTTTTGGCTGTGTTCTGGGAACTATGGCATGTGTATCTGTAGGAGCAGCAATGGTGCCTGTACAGGAATTTGATCCAGGTAAGGTTTTACAGACTGTCCAGGATGAAAAGTGTACAGGATTGCACGGAGTTCCAACAATGTTCATAGCAGAGCTCAATCACCCTGAATTTGATCAATTTGACCTTTCATCTCTTCGCACAGGGATCATGGCGGGGAGCAACTGCCCGATTGAAGTGATGAAAGGGGTTATCGAAAGGATGGGAGCCGAGGAAATAACGATTGCCTATGGCCAGACAGAATCCTCTCCTGTCATAACCCAGACCAGGACAGACGACCCAATTGAACTCCGGGTGGAAACTGTTGGTCGGGCTCTTCCGAATGTAGAAGTTAAAATAGTTCATCCAGGGACAGACGAAGAGGTTCCTTTTGGCGTACAGGGTGAATTATGTACCCGGGGATATCTTGTTATGAAAGGTTATTATAAAAATGAGGAAGCTACAGCCGCAGCAATTGATCGTGATGGCTGGCTCCATACAGGTGATTTGGCAGTAATGGACCAAAACGGATACTGCCGGATAACTGGCCGCTTGAAGGATATGATCATAAGGGGCGGGGAAAACATATATCCAAGGGAAATTGAGGAGTTTCTCTATACCCACCCTAAAGTTTTAGATGTTCAAGTGGTGGGAATACCTGACGAAGTCTATGGTGAAGAGGTCATGGCGTGGGTAATTTTAAAAGAAGGTCAGGAGGCATCTGCCGAAGAGCTTCGTGAGTACTGCATAGGGAAGATTTCCCGCCACAAGGTCCCTCGTTATATCGAATTTACTGATTCATATCCGATGACTGCATCTGGAAAGATTCAGAAATTCAAACTAAGGAAAGAGGCAGAGAAAAAGGCTCTTCATAGTTGAATATTATCAGTAGAAGCTGGCTCAATGTTATAAGCCGGCTTCTTTCTGTATTACTAGAATGATATTATCTCGAAAAATATCATAAAACAGCGGGTGAGGTAATGGGTGCCGTACCACTATAATTGGAGATTATTTAGATCATCCGGAATTTTCCTGGTGATGGGAAAATAAGTAAAAAAAGGAGATTAGTCAGTAAGTGTAGAATGATTTAATAAGGTCAAACAGGTCAAAATTTTTATTGATTTAAAATGTCATCAAATCAACAGGGAGGACACAGAGGCTCGATGAAAATATTTGTATATGGTTCTTTAAGAAAAAATCAAAAATATCATTATTATTTAGAAGATTCAAAGCTTATATCTGAACAAGCATGGATTAAGGGTGAACTTTATGATACAGGGGAGGGTTATCCTGCGGTAAAGGAAGGAAACGACCGGGTTTTTGGTGAAGTATATGAAATTAATCAGAGCGTACTGGAGAGTATTGATGATTTAGAAGACTATAAAGAGAACAGTGATAATAACCTCTATATGAGGCAGGTGGCAGATGCTCAGACTGATAAGGGGCCTGTCGATGTTATCTATTACACCGGTTTTCAATCATCACTGTTTAAAAATTATATAGCTTCCGGGGATTGGACGCTGCATACGTTCATGGAGCAGAAGCCAGACTCTCTACTTTATTTTGCCTACGGATCTTGTATGGATCTTGAAAGGTTCAAGCTCGCCGGTGTGGATCATCATTTCCAGAAGCCATTGGGAAAAGGAATTCTTAACGGATACTCAATGAAATATACATACATTGTAGAAGACGGGGGCCGCGGTGCCATTATAGAGGACGGCGGGATAACTGAGGGGATTGTATACAACCTTCCTTTTGAGGCAGTGGATTACTTGTACGAAAGAGAAGGAGTCGTGCCTGGCAGGTATCGTGCCGCGATGGTCAATGTTATGGTTAACGATGTTGTTATTCCCAATGTATTAACATTCATCGTTAACAATAGAGGAGAAGAAACCTGTCCACCGGCTCACTATGCCAGGGAAATACTAAGGGGATCTAAGCCATTTGTCAGCCAGGAATATCATCGAAAACTGCAAAAACAGCTGCTGCTCTTGGGGATGTCCGCAGAAGAAGTTGAAGGACTTCTTAAAAATTAACACCATCTATATTGAAAGGCAGTAATCTAAAAATGGATAAACAGGATGTAATCAAAGCGATTGAAGCACACCACTGGGATTATGAAATAGAATGGATTCCCAGTTATATAGAAACCATTGAAGAAGATGGTTTGAGAGCAATCAAGAATCCGAGGATCCACAATGTTCTAAGCAATAAGGTAGTGGAGCTGACGGCTGATGAAGATCGACCATTGCAGCATCGGTGGGGAAAATTAAAAGAATTCTTTGGAGAAGTACCTTTCAGCCTATGGCTGGAAAGTGCGCAAAGTAAGTTGTTATCACCATTGTTAAAAGATGATGGATATGACATTGGGGATAAATATGACGGGCTTGCAATCATGCTTAATAAATTCGCTGAAGGAGGGCCACTCAACAAGAATATCGAGTATTTAGAAGTTGAGAGTGATGAGGATATTCGGCGTCTTGTGGAAGTTTCTTCACTTATTTGGGGATATCCGGAAGATCAAGAGGAATCGTTATTCAACCAAAGAAAAAGTTACATTACTTCCCCTTACAGGAACGGGGGATATATATTGGCACTAAGAAATTCTCAACCAGTTGCTTATAGTAATTACAGGTACAGCAGTGATGGGAAAACGATGTATATGAATGGAAGCGGGGTCCTGCCCGAACATCGCCATCAGGGCATTTATTCAGATATGGTTAAAGTTCGCCTTAAGCATGCCAAGTCCAGAAAAGCAGTAGTGGCGACTTGTCAGGCAAGGCAAGGCCAGTCTTCACCTGTTTTAAGAAAACTGGGATTCCTAAAGTACTCAACCTACGATTATTGGGTATATAATGGGTGAATCACTATTTTGCTCTTAAGACAGGAGGAAGGGCATGGGTCTGTTACTTGAACTTGTAAATGATCTTGGCTATTTTGCCATGTTTATTTTCAGTTGGTTGATTTTTGTAGGGTTTCCCCTTCCAAATGAAGCTGCAGCTGCTTTTTCCGGGGTTTTAACAGAGTGGAGAGGATACTCACCTGTAGCGGCTTTTGCAGCAACGTACCTCGGTGTCATCAGTTCAGGAACCTTTGGATATGGTTTGGGGAGGTGGGCAAAGAACTTCCTTCTCTATAGATTTGAGAAAGCTAAATCTAAGAAATTGATAGAAAAAGGCCGAATATGGTTGGAGAAATATGGGGCTGCAGGGATTTCCTTCAGTTACTTTATACCCGGCATACGTCTGTTCATGCCTTATATAGCGGGGGCTTCCGGAATATCTGCAGGGAAGTTCATTCTGGCTGCATATCCGGCGGCTCTTCTATGGTGTTTTCTTTATTTTCAGGTAGGAAGGATTTTTCCTTCTACCTTCAGCATCATTATCGAACACCTCTCAATCGCTATAACTTCAGTAACACTTACAATTATCGGCATCTTAAGTGGGATATTTTATTATAAAAAAAGGAAGAGGGCAAGTGCCATCTTCAAGAGCGGAGAGTGAGGTTAGCCGCGGGGGAAAGGGCGGTCAATCTCTTCAACGATAGTATAGTAATTTCCTAAAAAGCCGATTGCCTTGATGGTCGTCTGCCTGCCTTCCTTTCCTTCAAAGGTTTTTGCGACTGTATTGAAAAAAAGATACCCTTCTTTTGTTCTTGAACCAGTAAGGATAAGTTTCTTAGATTGACCTGATTCAACGTCTTGAGTGGTGCATGAAACAGAGGCGCAGGAAATATCGTATTTATCTTCCAACCATCTATTAAAATCTTCCTCATCAGGACGGTGGGTCGTTGAGTAAAGCAATAACAGGCACACAACCACCGCCAGCAGTCGATTTAATTTCATTTTGTTCTTCAACCTCTCAAATTGATCTAATTCTACTATACCATTTAATTACCAGTTGAGACAGTGAGTTTTTTGTGGGCTTTGCAGATTCCTGGCTGAAAATTGATGGTAACAGGCTATTGAAGTGAACCGCACAGAAGAATATACTAAAAGAAAGACACAGAAAGGGGACAGATGAATGATACACCGTGACTGGACTAACCGTCCTTCCATCAAAACAGTGAAATGTGTACATACAAACGCAGCAAAGTATAAAGTTGAAAATGTTTTAACAGCTGGTAAAACATATGAAGTCAAAAACGAATCAGAGGATTATTTGTTCGTGATTGATGACAGCGGAAAAATGGGCGGCTTCTACAAAGAATATTTTGAGGAAGCGTAATATTAATGAATTTAGAGCGGTGAATCGCATACTGTGATTCACTGCTTTTTTTATGAGGTTAAATGTACCCATGAGGGAATTGCCTCTGATATTCACAAATCAGACTAAAACGTACCCCTTGATGATGGAAAAAAGGGTGGAAGGGTAACGAATACGAGCTAATCGTTCCCTTTGAAGGAGGAAATTAGGGTAGAAGGGGTACGAATAAGAGCTAAACGTACCCCTGGCAGGAGGAAAAAGGGGTAGAAGGGGTACGAATACGAACTAATCATACCACTTGAAGAAGGAAAAACGGGTGGAAGGGTGACGAATAGGAGCTAAACGTACCCCTTGAAGGAGAAATCTCCATCTTTAAAATACGAGAAAGAGAGAAACGTGCCCCTTGAAGAACGAACCCACCGCTGAAAGAGTAAAATTTTTAGGCATGAACGTCCCCCATAAAGTTGTGAGGATACACAACTGCAGAAGACATACCCTAAACGAAAGATGAAGCTGTCTCCCCGACCTTCAATCGTTGCAGTGAAACCGTTTTTACATGTAGAATGGTTTCTAGTGTAGAATTTCGTTTTAGGAAGGAAGTATATGGATGAACTTAGAAAAACAATTGCCTGAAGCAGTTTCAGGTATTTTATCAAATAGAAAAGCCCAGTTTGCGGGTAGTGAAAATCAGTCATTAATAGGGGAAGGTGGTTATACGGCAGAGGATGCAGCCATCCTTGAAGATGCAGTCATTGCTTTGGCAATGGGGAAAAACGTTCTTCTCAAAGGGCCTACGGGATCAGGTAAAACCAAGCTTGCAGACACCCTTTCTTCAATATTTTCTCAGCCTATGCATAGTATCAACTGCTCAGTCGATATGGATGCAGAAGCGCTGCTCGGGTACAAAACGATTGCAGACAGAGATGGAAAAAGCACCATTGAATTTATAGAGGGTCCGGTCATTGAAGCGATGAAAAAAGGGCATATGCTCTACATTGATGAAATCAATATGGCTAAGCCGGAAACACTTCCTATATTGAATGGGGTACTGGATTACCGCCGGATGATTACAAATCCATTTACAGGAGATGTGATCAAGGCAGCAGAAACATTCGGTGTCATTGCAGCCATCAATGAAGGATATGTCGGTACGGTGCCTTTAAATGAAGCATTGAAAAACAGATTTGTTGTGATTGACGTTCCTTATATCAGCGGGGACACTCTAAAGACAGTCATTATGTCACAGAGCAAGCTGCAGGATGAGAAACTGGTTGAAAAGTTCATCTCTCTTTCCTCTGATTTGTTGGTCCAAGTGAGGAATGGGCAGGTTTCCGAAGAGGCCGCTTCCATTCGCGCGCTGATTGATGCGTGTGACCTTGCAGTGTACCTTCCTCCATTGAGAGCGATCCAGCGCGGCATTATTGATAAGCTGGAAGATGAGAGAGAGAAAGCGGCCATTCATAATATCGCAGAAACTCTTTTTGAGTAAGGATTGATTGTATGCGGAGATTTATTCAATTTAATGATGAAAAAATTGATTCGTTTTTATTTATGGAGTTGACCGATTTAGCCAAGACTCTGTCAAAGAACGGAGAGATGGAGCTTGAATATGGTCCCCATTCTTATATGGATTTAAAAAATGAAACTGTATATGTGACGCATTTTTGGGACCACAGAAGCAGACAGGAAGAACTTCATGGATTGAAGAGCGATATTTTTCTCAGGGCCATCGGCAATTTAAAACATACCGATTTGCAAGAGACTGCAAAATATATAAAAAAAGTGAAAGCTACGAAGCTGCCGAGTCTGGGGAAGCAGCTGTTCACCTTAGCAGAGGATATCCGCCTGGAGGAAATCTGCAAGCGGGAAAGGCCTGGTACTAAAAAGGCGTTTGAAACCAGGAGAAATCTGTATCGGCAGTATTTTCAATCCCAACTAAAGGTCAATCTGGTAAAGAGCGTTTTTACCGATGCTTTATACAATAGCATCTATCTGATCCTTAATGCCAAATCTCCTCTTGAACAGGAAATTACCATTAATGAGCGCATCGACTTGGCCATGCCCTTCATCAAAGACTCTCTCTTGAAACTTTTTGAGAGCCGCTCTACAAAAGATGTGAGCAGAATCTGTCTTGATTTAATGGATGTTTTTGAAGAAATCCTGGAGAAGGACATGCTGAACGAATATTTTCACTTGCCTGAAAAGGTTTATGCCTCTGAGGAAAAAGGTCTGACAATAGATGATTTAAAAAGAAAAGACCCTCTGGCAAATGATGATACTCTCGATGAAAAGAGTACCGGGGAAGAGGAGGTCTTCGAGGAGGAGATGCGTACGTGGCATCGTGAGACGAGTGACAAAGGGGATTCATTCCTGCAATTCGATCTCGATCAAGGCTCGAAGGCTGACCTGATGGGCAATGGAGTGAGAGAAGGAGAGGATGGGGACCAGGCACTCGGGATGGTACAAGGGTCTTCCCAGGAGACCGCTAACAAAGACTATTCCCAGATGGAAGCAGCCCGTCAGGAGAAGGAAGAAGAACAGGGCGGAGGAGAAACGGAGTATGGAAAAGAAAACCGGTTTGCTTACCCGATATTTCTAACTCCTGAACTTCCAGAGTATAAAGAAATCAAAGCCTATGATATCAATAAAGGATTGATTTCTCCTTATCAGAAGAAACTTCAAAAAATGATCGAAAAGACATTGGAGCATAAAAAAATTCAACCAAGAAGCGACCTTCACTTTGGGCGGTTGAACAAAAAACTTTTGAGGTTCCTGACAGATGACAATCCAAGGCTGTTTTATAAGAAGCAGAATCCTTCGTCTGAAATTGACGCAGTGTTCTCTTTGCTGGTGGATTGTTCTGCTTCCATGTACGACAAAATGGATCAAACCAAACTTGGCATCACGCTTTTTCATGAGTCATTAAAATCGGTAAGGGTTCCTCATGAAGTGGTAGGGTTTTGGGAAGACACAAATCATGCCTCAGAGACAAAACAGCCAAATTATATGAAGGCGGTGCTCGATTTTAGGAACAGCCTGAAACCAGGAAGGGGTCCGGAAATCATGACCCTTCAGCCAGAAGAAGATAATCGGGACGGATTTGCCATCAGGCTTATGACAGAAAGACTGCAGCAGCGCAGTGAAAAGCAGAAATTCTTACTGGTATTTTCCGATGGTGAGCCCGCTGCCTTTGGATATGAACAAAATGGGATTGTCGACACACATGAAGCGGTCGTGCAAGCCAGAAAACAAGGGATTGAAGTCATCAATGTTTTCCTCTCAAATGAAGAAATTGATGAAGCACAACGGAAAATGATTGAGAACATCTATGGGAAATTCAGTATCCTGGTCTCGGATGTTGAGCAACTTCCTGATGTCCTGTTTCCATTGTTAAGGCGGCTGCTGATAAAAAGTCTGTGAGTGTTAGTGTTTGTTAATTAACTTTATTGAGAATACACTTGGATGGGGCTAAACTTCGAAAAATGTAATTATGAAGTTCGAATGGAAGAAGCAACTTGAGGATTCTAAAGGGGTATCGGTTTTTAAAATCTGTAACCATTGCTTGAAATTTCCTTTAGAGAGGTTTCAGAGATAGAAAATCAAGTGGATTTGAAGGAAAGATGCCTCTGGAAGGGTTCTAGAGGCGAAAGCCAGTCGAAAAGAGAAAAAAAGTGTCTCTAGGGAAGTCCCTAAGCCTAGAAAACAGTTAGAATAAGGGGAGCTGAATTATATAAGGTTTCTAAAATATTCTTTGCTGCTATTAAGGAACCAGGTTTGGGTTAAAATGTTCAAAAGGATGGTTCGCACTCAGATTGTTATACCGCTAAGTCCCTGTCACTATTTAAGTGACAGGGGTTTTTTGGTTTTACAGAACTCTGTATTGGATAATATAAATAGATATGACGCTGTGAGAGTATTGCTTGGTGTATAGCTGCTCCGGGCATATTCATTTTCATTTTCATTAAACTAAAGTACTTGGCAAATAATAAGCTGTAGTGAGGAAGTACATATTCAGAAAGCTCAAAAGGAAAGGAAGTTATGTCATGCATGAATTGGATTTGCATCATATATTTCAGCTTGGGCTGATATTGGTGATGATTGCTGCTGGTATTACGGCGGTCGCCAAAAAATTAAAACAGCCGTATCCCATTGCCCTGGTTATCATTGGAGCGTTGATTGGCCTTTTTGATATTCCAGTGCTTGAGCCATTGAAACAGTTCATCACGGAAGGGGAAGTCTTCAATTTTGTAATTATTACTTTATTCTTGCCTGCGCTGCTTGGGGAGGCAGCCCTAAAGCTTCCTTTTTCCCATCTGAAGGAAAATAAAGAGCCGATTTTTTCGCTTGCTTTTGTTGGTACCTTCATTTCTTATTTAATAATCGGATTCAGCACTATTTACTTTTTTGATTTTTCCATCCCGGCTGCGTTTGTGTTTGCTGCATTGATGAGTGCAACAGATCCCGTTAGTGTCCTTTCAATTTTTAAAAGTGTTGGCGTTAACAAAAGGCTCGCGGTTGTCATTGAAGGGGAAAGTCTGTTCAATGATGGTCTTGCAGTTGTTCTATTTAATATTTCCGCGTTCTATCTGCTTTCCTACCTGGATGCAGGTTGGGGAGGACTTGGAAGCGGTTTATGGGAGTTTGTCAAAGTGGTTTCACTTGGATTAATCATTGGAGGTTCACTCGGTTTCGGCTTTTCCATTTTGACGAAATACTTTGATGACTATCCATTAGAAATCATTTTCAGCATCATCCTGTTTTATGGATCGTTTTTATTAGCTGAAAGCGTTCATGCTTCAGGGGTTATCGCTGTAGTGGTGGCCGCCCTGATCTTTGGTAATTACGGAGGCAAGATCGGCATGAGTCCGACTACCAAGTTGAATATTAATAACTTCTGGGATGTAGCTGCTCTGTTAGCCAATTCGCTTGTTTTCCTGATGGTCGGGCTGGAGATCACCAGGATTGATTTACTGGATAAATGGCAGTTGATCCTCGCAGCCATTCCTCTTGTTCTTATAGCCAGAAGCATTGCCGTTTATTCCAGTCTTGCTTTAATCAAAAGCTTTCCGCTTAAATGGAAGCATATCTTGAATTGGGGCGGGCTGAAGGGATCTCTGTCAGTAGCGCTTGTGTTGAGCCTCCCGAGGGAGTTTACCGGCCGAGAAGATATATTGGTGCTTGCCTTCAGTGTGGTCCTGTTCTCGCTTGTCGTTCAAGGATTGTCATTGAAACCATTGATTGGATGGATGGGGGTCAGACCTAAGAGGGAAGGATCATTGGAATTTGAAAACTTGATCGCGCAGCTTCATCGTTATGAAACGGCTATAACGGAAATTCACAGAGTCAAACAAAAACTATATATTACGGATCCTGTATCTGAAGAGCTTGTTGATACTTATGAAAAAAGGCTTGATATTCTTAAAGCAGAGATAAATGAATTGTTTGAAAAGGTTCCTGATTTAAAGCAGGAACAGATGAATTCTTTAAAAAAACATACATTATATGCTGAACACGATGCAATTGATAACCTTCTGAAAGAAGAGATCATTTCAAATGAGACAGCTGAAAGAGAGCATGAACGCATTACGAATGCCATCATTAATATTGAAGATACGCACTAATTTCTAATGAATGGTATAATAGGGCAAAGGAGGCAAAGAGGATGTTTTGGATATATTTTGCAATTCCTTTCGTTTTGGTCCTGATTTATGCTGTCTATCACGACTACCAGAAAAAGCCATACTCTTCGGAGGGCAGTCCATCTGACAATGAGGACTACGCCTATGCGCAAAGCATGGCAGAAGTAAATCGTCATAGCAACAGCAGTGGAGGCGGGCCATTATAACACCAGCAAAAAAAGGCTGTCATCCAGCCTTTTTTTGTTTAGTCTATCAAGTGGACGTAAGCATGCTCCTTGGGGGCAAATCTGAACTTATCCAGACCGTGGATGAAAGTTCGCACCCTGCCTTTATTTTAGGTGCAGAAGTTTGTTTTTAAGGTCATTTTCCATGGATAGGAGTTCTTTCTCAGCCTGTTGTCTCTTAGACCGTCCTTCTTGCTGGATCCTCAATGTCTCTTCGATGGTAGAGATAAGATTTTCCTGCGTTTTCTTCAATGTTTCCATATCGATAATGGCTCTCTCATTTTCTTTGGCAGCCTCGATACTGTTGGTTTTCAGCATTTGTGAGTTCTTCAGCAGCAATTCATTTGTTGTATCCGATACTTGTTTTTGGGCCTGTACGGCCTTCTTCTGGTGAAACAGTGTAAGAGCAATCGCAATCTGGTTTTTCCAAAGAGGAATGCTTGTCAAGATGGAAGATTGGATTTTTTCCGCCAATGCACCGTTCGTATTTTGAATTAGCCGGATTTGAGGGGCGGTCTGTATCGTCATCTGTCTGCTGATTTTTAGATCATGTATCCTTTTTTCGAGCCGGTCCAAAAATTGCAGGGCATCATTGACTTCCTGATATGCCATATCATCCTGTGTGGATTCGGCTTTCCTTCTCAGGTTCGGGATGGTCACGGTAGATAACTCTTCGTGTTTTAGCTCTGCAGCGGCGATATAAATATTCAGCGATTGAAAATAAGTTTTGTTCTTTTCATATAATTCATCAAGGAAGCGATTATCATCTATCAGGACATTTTTGGATTGTTCCAATTTGACTGAAATCCTGTCAACCTGACTACCGATCTTTTGGTACTTTGACAGCACTTCCTGAATGGAGCTGGACAGTTTACCAAAAAACCTCTTAACGAATCCTTTTTTCTCGTCAGAAAGCTCCTCGGGATTCATTTCCTTCAGTCTTTTCATTAAATCGTTCAATACATCCCCGATAGGACCGACATCTTTTTTCTGTACATGATCAAGCATGGAATGAGAGAAATTCGACATCTGAGCTTGTGCTGCTGTACCATATTCCAATATGGCCTGACTGTTGTGCATGTCGATCTGTTTGGCTATTTCCTCCGCTTTCTGCCTGTGTTCAGGTGTCAGGCGGTCGGCAAGCGCAACAGGTGCTCGAACCGATTCGCTGCTATCAGGGGTACTGCCGGCAAACGGGTCGGCCAGAAGGGCTTCAAGATCATCATTTTTATATTCAGAAGAGTTGTTTGAGTTCATAAAAATGCTCCTTTTTACTTTTTGTTTTTGCGGACTACATCCAATTCGAAATCAAGTGTTTGAATATCATCTGAAAGGACATTCATCAAATCTTCCTGCAATGATTCTTCCAGCGAATGCAATGTCCTTTTTGCTTCTTTTATAGACTGAAATACCTGTTCATTTTTAATCGGCTGTGTAGCCAGGTAAGTATATTTTTCAGAAAGTTCAACAACAGAATCAAGATGATAGAAGAAAAACTGTTCGCTTTGATAAAATTTCTTTGGTTCTTTACGGACAATTGTGTAGATTCTGCGCGAAAGTCTGTTAAGCTCCAGTATTTGCTTGAAAGCGCCAAGTGAGCGGACTTGAAACTGAGTCTTTTGGAGACGCTTCATCTTGGTTCTTGCTTCTTTCAAATTTTTATCAATATAACGATAATCGTTTAAAGTGATCCCGTTTTGCTTCAGGAACCTTCTGGTATACACCCATTTTCCAAGTGTAGAACCAAGGTATGCTGCTGCAGCTCCCCCGGCCAATCCGAGGAGAAACGGCTGGTTGAATCCGAATATCATGACGAGGAAGGTGATAAAAAACCCGTTAATTCCTAAAAACATTTTTAAGAATGTAAGCGGTATTGATTTCATGTCATCTACTCCTTAACTCTCTTTAATGGTAACCTCACTACTATGTATTACGATTCAATACGATAAAAGTTTCAATAATCCTGCAAAAAACAGGGAAATAATGTTTGGAATGTATTAATATTCGACAAGAAAAAACTGACCATATGCAGGGCCAGTTTAATTATTAACGATCTTGTAATCGGTGCTTTCCTAAAGGGTTGATTAACCTCAGGGGTGTTCAGCTCAAGCTGTAGCCAGACTAATATAGTCCTTTAATCAAATCTACCAACGTAAAAACAACATATACTAAAGAGTCTTGAAGGCGGCTATTGAAGAAGCATCTGTTTCAAGCTCATTGATGTGAAAAATATCCACACGGGAAGCAGGGCTTGCACCATTTTTAACAAAAGTGACAAATCTTTCTATTTTGTTTCCGTCACCTTGAGCAGTTATTTCAACTGAGCCGTTATCAAGATTCTTTGCCCAGCCTGATATGTCCAGTTCGTCTGCTTTATTTTTGGTGTAATACCGAAATCCAACCCCCTGTACATGTCCTTCAACTAATAGGTGTACTTTTCTCTTCATATTGTATCTCCTCCGTAAATGAATCATTAATTTTATTCCCCAACAGAAAAGCAGTTAATCTCATATGCAGCAGCTTGTTAAATTTTGGAGTATCTCTATTAAATTTTAATTTCAATGGTTGAGAATTGAGTTTTTTTGATAAAATGTTTAATGTCTTTTTATTTTTAGGTAAGGAAGGTGCTCCTTCTATGAAAAAAATGCTTATTGCCATTTTACTATTATTCATTACCTCCACGTCCGTTCATGCTGAAGGAGATGTAAACCAAAAACCTTCCATGCTGTTCAGTGAAAGCGGTGTCATGATCGATATGGATACTAGAACCATTCTGTATTCAAAGAATGCGAAGAGACGCATGGCCCCTGCAAGTATCACGAAAGTGGCGACAGCTATCTATGCGGTTGAGAAGGGTGATTTGGACAGCTTGGTGACCGTAAGTAAAGAAGCAGCCGAAACGGAAGGCTCAACAGTGTATCTGCTGGAGGGGGAGGAGCTGACATTGAAGCAGCTCCTAACCGGAATGATGATCAACTCCGGGAATGATGCTGCTGTTGCAATTGCCGAGCACTTAGATGGATCGGTCGAGCAATTCAGTGAGAACCTCAATAAGTTTCTTGAAGAAAAGGCCGGCGTAATTAACACCCACTTCACTAATCCACATGGACTCTATGAGGAAAGGCACTATACGACTGCTGAAGACATGGCCCTGATTACTTCCTATGCCATGAAAAACGAGGCGTATAGAGAGTTATTCGCCTTAAAGGAGGTTGACTGGAAAGGGAAGGGCTGGGAAACGACCCTTTTCAATCATCACAAAATGGTCAAAGGGGAAATGATCTACCCTGAAGTAACGGGCGGTAAGAATGGATATGTAGATGAATCGAAGCATACCCTCGTTACGACTGCCTCGAATGAAACTTTATCGGTAGCGGTTGTACTATTAAAAGCTCAGTCCAAAACTGCTGTTTATAAAGATACTTCTGCCCTGCTCGATTATGGTTTAAATCAATTCACGCATTATACCATTCCTAAAGGAGAGGTGTATTCAGAAGGGGAAATAGAGTTCTTTTCAGATAAAGATATCACCTATACCGGACTTAAGGGAGTGAAAGACCCTGTCTCGGTTGGCAGTAACGGCGGTCTTGTATATCTGCTGGACGGAAATCCACAGATTATAGGGGAATTGACACCTATGAATGAAAAACCGGTGAGTGCTGAACAAGAACTTGTTAACGATGGAAGTGGCGGTCTCGTCAAAAGCCAGCTTGTTCTATATCCAGTATATTTGTATGTCGGTCTGTTGTTGATTGCAGGAACTGCTGTGATGAGAAAAAAGATGACAGCTGAATGAGCAGAATTTTAAAGTCCGGGTTTATACTCGGACTTTTTGTTGACATCGACAATATAGTCATGTATAATTGGTGTTTGTGGTGATGAATCACAATACAGTCAGGTCTTACTGACTACTAATCTCCGTAGTAGTACATCCAACAATACTTCTGAAGATCAACTCATGCTTGATCGATTTTTTTAAATCCTTATCCAGCCGGAGCAAAGGATCCGCTGAAGATTAAGGCAGCTTTTTTCAATCCAGCAAAAAAGCTAAAACATTATCCGATGCAAGAAAGTTAATGTTGTATGATTAATGTTATTGCTAGATTTTCCCCTAATTCTCACTGGCATGGCCTAGGAGCCATAAGGATGATCGAGAGGAAGGGCTTTCATTGTCTTAGGGCAATTTATCGATGATTGAACCCGGTGTGTGAATCATACAATGATCAGAAAAATTACAAGTAAGACTTGAATAGATGCACACTTCTTTTTATTTTAATCCGGCAGGGTTAGAATAGGGAAGTGTGCTTTTTGTTTTGATTAGATAAAAAAATTGCTGAAATACCTTCAGGTAACATTAGCAGGGTAAAAAAGCGACCTTTGATGTACATAAGGAAAGGATAAAAATATGATTTATTTACTTGTAGGGTTGGGCGGGGCGGCAGGAAGTATTTTACGGTATCTGACAGGCAACTTGCTATTAGGGGTAAATCCGGCAGCATTTCCATATGGGACGCTGGCTGTTAATTTGGCAGGCTCTTTTCTGCTGGGTCTTCTGACGGACACGTTGTTGAAAAACAGGAGGCTATCTTCTGATGTTACGGCTGCGTTAGGGACAGGGTTAATTGGTTCATTCACTACCTTTTCGGCATTTAGTATAGAAACGATCGGGTTGTTTCAAGAAGGCCATTATTTTCTGGCCTTTATATATTTCTTTCTCAGTATAATGGGCGGGTTGTTTTTTGCATGGTGCGGCCTCAACTTACTGAAGTGGAAAGGAGAAAGGAAATGACTATTTTAGCTATAGCCGCAGGAGGATTTTTAGGAGCTGTAATGCGTTTTGCTGTCGGAAATCTCATTAAGAACAGGACACACTCCAATTTTCCTTGGGCGACTTTGCTGGTTAACATCACTGGTGCATTTTTCCTCGGAATCCTCCTGGGAATGGAAGTGGCAGGTACTATGTATGCTCTTTTCGGTATTGGTTTTTTAGGTGCATTCACTACATATTCCACATTTATGGTTGAAGCATTGACACTGAGGAAGACAGGGGATGGAAGGAAGGCATTAATCTATTTGGCTTCTAGTTATGCTGTGGGGTTACTGGCTGCTTTCGCAGGATTGTTAGCGGGTTCTATGATACAGTGATTGTAAACAAGTTGGAGTGCGATGCCGATTACTGCGATTAAAAATGTCCTGTGAATTGTCACAGGACGTTTTGTTTTCAAAATTGAGAGTGATGGCTAATGACAGACCAACATAAGGAAAAATTTCCAATAAACTCATTAAATGGGCCAGCATCCCGTGAAATTCGGAAACTCCATGGGTCAATTAATCGCTAAATGGGCCAAGATCCCGTGAAATTCGGAAACTCCATGGGTCAATTAATCGCTAAATGGACCAGCATCCCGTGAAATTCGTAAACTCCCTGGCCCGATAACCCACTAAATGGGCCAAGATCCTGTGAAGTTCGTAATCTCAATGGGCCAATTAATCGCAAAATGGGCCAGCATCCCGTGACAGATGGAAACTCCCTGGCCCGATAACCCACTAAATGGGCCAAGATCCTGTGAAATTGGTAAACTCAATGGGCCAATTAATCGCAAAATGGACCAAGATCCTGTGAAGTTCGGAAACTCAATGGGCCAATTAATCGCTAAGTGGGCCAAGATCCTGTGAAATTCGGAAACTCAATGGGCCAATTAATCGCTAAATGGACCAACATCCCGTGAAATTCGTAAACTCCCTGGCCCGATAACCCACTAAATGGGCCAAGATCCTGTGAAGTTCGTAATCTCAATGGGCCAATTAATCGCAAAATGGGCCAGCATCCCGTGACAGATGGAAACTCCCTGGCCCGATAACCCACTAAATGGGCCAAGATCCTGTGAAATTGGTAAACTCAATGGGCCAATTAATCGCAAAATGGGCCAGCATCCCGTGACAGATGGAATCTCCATGGCCCTAAAATCTCTTTACGTCGACAATCCCGTAATAAATGCTGCCCTAATCAGTAAAAGGTTTAACCAAAGCCCGAAATTCCTGCTCTTAAGAACTGGCAAGCGATCCTTGTGATTACTTCACCACAATATACCCAATCATAGGCCCATTCTTCTCAATGGTTTCATGGGCTTGGCATACCAGCCTGTAGGTCCCTTTTTTGTCAAATGTAACATTGAAAATGGATTCTTCGCCTTTTTTAACAGTTCCTTTTATATCGGTTCCTTCAATATAGAAGGGGTGAGCTTTTCCGTTCACGCCATAGATGCGGAATTGGACTTCTTTCCCTTTATCGACCACAATGGTGCCTGGGTCCCATCGGTAGGCTTCAATTTCTTGTCCGTCCTCAGTTTCGGTGGCAAATTCACCTGTAACCAGCTGAATGACTTGGACATTTGGGTTTTCACCATTCATTGTCACTGTTGGATAGGAATCCTTAGGCATCATCATCCAAACCACTCCGAGTGATAGTGCAAGAAATCCAATAATAAATAAAATAAGAGACCCCTTTTTCAATACAACAAATTTCATTGTTTACCCTCCTTTGACTAGTACCAATATATGCCTTGTCCATCGATAACTTGTCTAAAATGTGAATAAGCCATCATTTAATGGTGAAAATGAAGCAGATGATTTTCTATCCTGTACATATTTTTGTACAATTTATCCGTAGGACTCGGAGGTGTTAATTAGTGGCATCCTGGAAGATAGTCAGAACGTCGGGAGAGACTGAACCATGGTGGTTTTTTTCTGACTGGAAAAAGGACATTAAAGAGGTAAAAGAATATTCAAATGAACAAGAAGCGTTTGAACAATTTATCTATCTTGTTCAGGAGTTGCATAATAAATTTCAGCATTCGAAGACAAAGAAGAACACTGCAGCTTTCTGGAATGAGGACGAAAAGATATTTTGCGAGGATTGCGATGACGATTTACAGTTATATCACGGCCTTCTGCTCATGGAAGGGGATTCTCTAAAAGTATTCACCGAAGACGAAAAGGGCAAGTTGCTGGCTGCCCTTGAATAGCCGCAATCTGTATGAATCGGTCTCCAATGAGGCCGTTTTTGCTTATAAACTATTAACTGTTCTTTAGAAGGTGTTAGGGATGCGGAAGGCTCGGGAAAGTCTGGAACGGGGATAATAAGAACCACTACAAGGCGGTTCCGCAATAAACACCTTTATTCCTCCCAACTACTCATTGATCAATTAGACCAAGCACCAAAAAAAAACATGAACAACAGCTGTTGTTCATGTCACGGTTTTGTTTATAAATCTGTCCGAAGCTTTATGAAGCGGTATACGTGAATAAAGATGACTTTCAAAATAGCATATGTTGGTACAGCTAGAAGCAAGCCAAGGAAGCCTGCAAACTTCCCTGCAGCCACCAATAGCAGGATAATCGTCAATGGATGAATATCCAGCTTCCTTCCCATGACCTGAGGAGAAATTAAGTTACCTTCAATTTGCTGTACGATCAGGATGACAACAATTACCCATAAGGCCATGATGGGCTCCTGTAAGAAACCGACAATGATGGCCGGTACCGAACTGATAAGGGGCCCGATGAATGGGATGACATTTGTCAACATTGTCAGGATCGCAATGACCAGGGAGTAATCCAGGCCTATAATCAAGTAGCCGATATAGACGAGGACCCCGACACAAACGCTGACGATGACTTGCCCCTGAATATATGAGCTTAACGCATCATCCATATCACTTAAAACTTTTTTTCCTTCCTTTTCATGTTTTTTAGGAACCAACTTCAAAATTTTGCTCGGCAGTTTATCGCCATCCTTCAACATGTAGTAAAGGACAAAAGGAATAAGTATGATTAGTACGACGATATTTGTTATCGTGCTGATAATGTTCATTAGGTTTGAACCCAGCGTGGATGCAGCTTCATTCAGGTAGTCCGTCAGTCTGTTGGTGGTATCCTCCAACGAAAACCTATCCCCGCTTTGGAAGCGGGAGACCCAATCATTTTGCTGTAAATTAAGCAAAGTCTCACGGAATTGGTCAATAAGCTGCGGTGTATTGTCTATTAAGCTGTTGATTTGTCTTTGAAGGATGGGACCTGCATAGAAGATCACTCCGGCTATTAATCCTATGACAGTTAAATAGAGAAGGAGTATGGCGACTGCTCTTGGCATTTTTTTAGCCAGTATGTTGACCAGCGGCCTAAAAAGGTAATACAGTATACCGCCGAGAATGATCGGCCCAAACAAAGCTGTCACAAGAACAGTGATCGGCTTGAATATGAAATCAACAAGTGTACCTAAATAAATGATCAATAATATCAGCGCAACGGCATAGCCTCTGCGAAACCATTTTCCCTCCGGCATAATTTCACTCCTATGTAAATAGTGAGAGACTGCAACAAGTCTCTTTCATTTATATATTCTCTTTAATCATTTCTTTAAAACTTGTAATTAGAGTTGTTATAAAAAAACACGCTTCTAGCTTGGAGCAGAAGCGTGGTGCATATCCATATTCAATTCTTTTTGCTGTATAGAAATAAAGAGGTTGACATATTCAGGGTCCCATTGAGTCCCTTTTCCTTCATCCAAAATGGAGAGGGCTTTCAGGGGACTCATGCCTCTTCGGTAGGGTCTGTCGGATGTCATAGCATCGAAGGCATCAGCGACAGCGATCACTCTTCCGAAGTCAGGGATATCCATTCCGGAAAGGCCTTCCGGATATCCTTTTCCATCAAGTCTTTCGTGGTGATATTTGATACCAGGCAGGATAGGGAGAAGTTCCTCAGTCAAATCAATTCCTTCCAGGATACTCGCTCCTATTACGGGGTGAAGCTTAATCTGGTCATATTCATCCTCTGTCAGTTTACCATCCTTCAGCAGCACTTCATCCCGAATACCGATTTTACCTATATCGTGGAGAAGGGACGACTTTCTAAGTAATTCTATTTTAGAAGTGTTCCAGCCGGCACTTTGCGCAATCCTCACAGAATAGTCCGCTACTCGCTTGGAGTGTCCCGCTGTATAAGGATCTCGCGCATCGAGAGTTCCTGCTATAACATCGAAAAAGCTGGCAAGCAGCTGTTCGTTTTTCTTATCCTTTACCTGGATGGAATTTACCATGTTGTTGAATCCGTTGATCAAGTCGGAAAATTCATCAAAATAAGGGTTCTTCAAAGGATTCAAATTCCCTTGTTCTACATTCTTAAAGCCTTGCTGCAAGTCTTTTACCGGCTTTTCTATATTCCTGAATAAGAGAATGGTTCCCAAGAATGCCAGCATGAGGATTATAAGGACCAGGAAGCCTGCCCAGCTCCAATAATCAGACTGCGGCTCAGAAGTGAGTGAAAGGCGTACTTGAGAAGCGAGACTGAACAACAGGACCGGAAAGAGAGCGAGAAACAACGAACCTGCTAATAATTTCCTTTTCAAGCTAAGGTGAAAATGTTTATCTCTATTAAGGTCTACCCTGTAGAGTTTTAGAGCTTTATCTGCCAAGTCTGTTAAAAGAGGGGCAGCCGTTTGAAATGTTAAGTAAAATTCGATAAGTGCATGCATGGTGGCAACGAGGAATGCTCCCGCCCAAGCATAGCCGATATAAGTATATGGAATATTCAACAGGTCTTTCGAAATAAAGTAAAAAGCCAGAGCAGTTGCGGGAACTGCCAGCCCTAAAAAATGCGGCATCATGATTCTTTTGACTGTCAACAAGGGAAGCTGCAAGCTGTGTTGGTAGGCTCTTTCAAGTGTTTCAAGAGAATAGTGCTGGTCCCGGTAAATGGCTTTAATAGGCTGTACATGTCTCCTGTAAACAAAAAACTCCATTGTAAACATGGTGAGCAGGGAGAAGAAGATGATAAAAAGCATATATTGATATTCTTCTCTGGGAAGGTCAAGAGTCTGAAAGATGAATGCTGAACCTACCCCGAGAACGGCTATAAGTGATCCAACTATATAATTGAAGAACGTTCTTTTCTGAAAAGAATTGAATACGGTCATGTAAACCCCCATCATTTTGCTATGTTGTCATTATAATGCAAAATAGAAGGGGTTTAAATAACCGAAATTTTATGAAATATAGTTTTGGTCAGTCGATGATGCCAGTACGGATAATTTTCATTTCGATGTCCAGATTGAATTCCGCTTTTGGATATATCTCGCTCCACATCTCTTTGGTGAGTTTGGTGTCTCTGCTGATTGCGCGGTAATGAGAGCCAAAGCCAATGGGATCCGAGCCGGTTTCTTGTATCTCCTTTAGTACTTTCATAGCTTTTTCCTCCATGGCTTTGGCCATCACGTCTTCTACTTTTTTAAGAACTGCTGCCTCGGAAAGGTTGAAAGGGACCGTCATTTCCAGAATGCGTGATTCCAGTTTCAGTTTGATATTAAAAGAGGGTTTGCTTTTGTCTGTAACCTCAATTTTATGATTACTCTTTATGTTGTCGAGCATGAAGTGCAACTTCTCCTGGTGCTTTTCATCCTCAGTTGATGAGGCTGCTTCTTTAATCTCTTTTTCGAAAGGTTCTGTCGGCAGTTCCACCTCAGCGGAACTTGCTTTTAATTGATCCATTAAAGATCGGACATAGAATATCTTTTCTCTGTCAAGCACCCCGACTTGACGATCGTCTGAAAAAAGAGCGAATCCGTCGATGCCGATCTTATCTTGAATGATGGCTATCTGGGGGAGTATAGCATCTTTTCCCACTGAACCAAACCGTGTCATAAACTCCTGAAGAGTAGGGTTAGGGATTGTCTCATTTTTAATGTTTGCTTGAAATAAATTATATAAGTAAGTTCCCATGTTGGCCGGCTGGCTCTTTGGTTGGAAAGATAATATTTCTTCTGCAGTAGGAGTTCCAACCCCTAAAAAGATCATATTTCCAATTGATGCATCCCTTGATAAAGTATCGACTAATGAACTGATCCCCTTTTTTGCAATCTCCTCACCATAGAGAACTACACGCAGCTGGCCAGAAACTAAGTTGTGATCGGACTCCAGGTTTGCTCCATGTCTGATTCCTTTACTTGTCTCACCTACGCCAGTAATGACTGTAGACAGGTTCTTCATTGCAGGATTGAACTGATAATAAACAAGAGTTCCTGATATTTTATCTTTCTCTTCTGATTGATCATATCCTATACCAGTAATTAATCCCTGTTTCTCCAAATAATTTGTTTCTACACAGCTGCTGAGCAGGAGGGAGGCTGCTATGATTCCCATTAACAAAGATAACCTTCTCACGTTGAGGCCCCCTTTTGCTTTTTGAATGCTTTTTTCATCAGAACCATCCCAAGGAGGAAAGACGGATACACAAATGTTAAATAAAAGCTAACAGTTGCCACTTGATCAGTGAAGGTATTCATCACGATTCTTTTATCGATAAAAAAGGTCCCTATCCATAAAAGAGCGGCAAAAAGATAGATGGCTTTTTTTTGTTTCATTCCGAATACTCGTTTCATCCCTCTTGTGGCGGCCCAGAAATATAAACATATATTCGGGAGGATGACAAACATCCAATATGAAACCGCTATGAATTCAAATCGTTCCAAGTTAGGAATACGAACAATTTTAAACATAGAGAGGACAGGCCAGATGGTTTTTTCCAATGTGATTTCTGAAAAGAAGCCGATAGAAATGAAAGTCACGACAAAATATATAAAAGTCGTATAGGCAGCACCGAATAAACTGAATTTATATACCTTATTTTTATCCTTTACATAAGGATAGAGGAGCAAAAGCAATTCAAATCCTATAACAGAAAATGATGTCTTATACACCCCCATCCACAGTTCCTTGATACTGTGGTCCCAAATCGGTAAGAAATGAAGAAAATCCATATATTTTAAAGGAGCATAGAAAACAAATAACAACCAGGCTGTCAGGAAGAAAGTAATGAAACTGATCCCGACCAGAACTCGAATCCCCCCCATAAGAGCATACATTGCAAGGAAAATCAGCAGTCCGGATAGTAGCCATGTAGGCATTTTTGGAAAAACCCATGCCTGGACCATTTCTGTATAGTGCATGATGATTAGGTAAGCGATAACCAGCATATAACTGATGTAGACAAAGCTGAAAGCTCCGCCGATCCATTTTCCAAGCACATCTTTATGTATTCCGAACAGGTCGGCGCTATCATAATTTTTCAATAAAATAACCATGACGGTGATAGCTGCAGCTAACAGCAGGCCTGAAAATAAGACGGATATCCAGGCGTCATGACCCGCTTCAAGAAATACCACCCTCGGTAAACCGGCGACACCAACCCCCGTTTGGGCAACATGTATGATAAACATAATAAAAAATGAATTGAACATTAAGTTTTTTGGCGGATCTACATTTATTTTCATAAGCACAATCCTTTTTTATCATTCGTCGACATCTTTGGTATTGGTTTTTTTTTCTTTTTTCATTCTTTGATTATCGACAGGTAAATTGGAGTCTGGCCTTCTTCCCATGAATTGATAAGGAAGTCTGAACAGGCTGTACCTCAAGTCAGAAACTGAAAGCGGATATACTGGTGACAAGTAAGGTCTTCCAAGCGTTGTCAGTTTCAGAAGATGAATCAATAGGAACGAAAAGGCAAACACAATCCCAACACCCCCATATAGTCCGGCTAAAATGATAATTGGAAAACGAATGATCCGGACAGCTGTACCAATGGCGTAACTGGGTGCAGTAAATGATCCCAGGGCACTAATGGCGATGATGATAATTAATATATTGCTTGTAAAACCCGCTTCCACCGCCGCCTGCCCGATAACGATACCTCCTACGATACCCATTGTCTGACCGACTTTTGTCGGCAGGCGTGCACCTGCTTCCCTGAGCAGTTCAATAATGAATTCAAGGAGCAGTGCTTCAAAAACGGGTGGGAACGGAACTTTGGACCGTGACTCACCGAGTGAAACAAGCAGGGAAGAAGGAATGACCTCATAATGATAGGTGAGGACCGCTACATAAGCCGGTGTTAATAGAACGGAAAGCATGATAGCAATGAATCTAAGCATTCTTAAGAACGTTCCCATATTCCATCTCATATAAATATCTTCCGTGGACTCGAAGAAGTTGAGGAAGGTCGTTGGTCCGATGATTGCCTGCGGGCTCCTGTCAACTAAAACCCCTATTTTTCCATGTAAGAGAGAAATACTTAAGCGGTCAGGCAGTTCAGTTGTTATCAGCTGTGGAAAGACCGTATAAGAATTGTCTTCAATCATCTGAGCCAACACTGAGCTGTCTATGATACTGTCTACTTCCAGTTCTTTCATCCTTTGACGAAACGTATTAACATTCTCTTCGTCCGCAATATCTTTAACGTATACGAGGTAGGTCTTTAGCTTTACCCTGGAACCTAATACCAATTCTTCCACGCAGAGGTTTGGATCCTTTACATTTGTACGGATGATATTCATGTTCGTAGACAGATCTTCTGTGAAGGCGACCTTTGGACCGAAGACCAGTGATTCAGTTTCTGCTTTCTCAAGAGAGCGGCTGGCCTTTTCAGCGATATCCGCAAGAACACCGCAGCTTTGTCCCTGTGCATAGATATAGGCATATCCGTTTAAAATCGCTTCCGTTATATCGATCAGGCGGTTTGTGATTGAAATCTTGCCTATGTTAATGGTATTAGCTAATGATCTGGGATCCAGTTCTTCATCACTTCGTTCCAGCGGTTTGATGATATGTTGATGCAGTTGTTCTGTATTTATGATATTTTCTATATAGATAACCAATATTTGTATTCCGTCTTTCTCAATCTCATGAAAAGCCAGGTCGGCACTTTGTTTCAAGGAATCTTTTATTTCTTCTTTCAAGCCTTCGAAGTTGAGGCTGTGGGCTATTGATTTTTCTTCCTCTCTTCGTTTCTTGTCGCGCCATCTGAATACCATGCCCTAACACCCTTACCTGGATTTTCTAGTATTTTGTCCTCGGAGACCCCCAATTATTACCGTTATTTTACGGAATTCATAAAGAAAGAAGGAGAGTCATGGAGAATTGGAGAAAAGCATTGAAAGCATTTTTAGAAGACTGGCCCTATAATTCCGAGTTGGCTGGAGTATTAGTATGCGGAAGCTACATTACAGGACACCCGTCAAACCGGTCAGATATTGATGTACATATGGTGTTGAAAGAAGGAGAAGACTGGAGGGAACGTGGAAACAGGGTCATTGATGGATATCTGATTGAGTATTTCTGTAATCCGCCTATACAAATCCGTACGTATTTTAAAGAGGACTATGAAGAGAGAAGTACCCATGCGGCAGTCCAGTTTGCCACAGGTGAAATAATCTTGGATAAAGAGGGGACAGTCTCTATTTTGAAAGAAGAGGCTTATGAATGGCTGCAAAAACCATTTGAAAAAACCGGGGAAACCTCGCTGGAATTTATGAAGTATGCAATATGGGATTCACTTGATAATCTGCAGGATCTCCATGAAAAAGGGGGAGGGGGATTTACGTTTGTCTACCATAATTCTTTAAAGGTTCTTTTTGAGCAATATTGTCAATTTCTTTCTGTTGAACAGATCCCTTATTATCAGATTGCGTCTTACTTGAGTGAAGAGAGTTACTTGAGAAAATATTTAAAGGAGCCGTTTCCCGATCAAGAATTTTTAGAGTTATACCTAGACGCATTGAAGGAAACTGAAGATGAGGAAAGAATTTTACTCTATGAACGGTTAAGCCGGCATGTGCTTTCAATAATGGGCGGTTTCTCTATAGACGGCTGGAAAATAAGAAGCCCCATTCAAAAGTAGGCTGACATAAGATTCAGGAGTTTTTGTCATAATATATATCGAGGTGATATTATGGCAAAGAAGAAACAAGACCCATCAAAAGCAGGCTTGGGGTCTGCCCAGGTTGAAGGCCAAGGTACGACGGCAAGCGAACTGCCGGGCGGAGTTCCAGCTGAGTCTTCCAGAAAAAGAAACAAGAAATAGTGGCTGGCGGGTCAATCGAAGACCCGCCATTCAGAAACATTTCCGGAAAGCATTACCATTTACTTATTTGACAAATTCAATTAATGTACTATAATAGGAGTATCAGAATTAATATTTTGATCACCGCAAAATCGAAAGCTATTCACATATTATAAAAAGTGATCGCCTTTCTCAGCCGGTACTTTTTATAATATGTGAATTTTTATTTTAAAAAGTAACATATTAAATTTTTTTTATTTTTTGGAGGTTTCTATTCATGAAACAAGGTACAGTAAAATGGTTTAACGCAGAAAAAGGCTTCGGTTTCATCGAAGTTGAAGGCGAAAACGACGTATTCGTTCACTTCAGTGCAATCACTGGCGAAGGATTCAAATCTCTTGACGAAGGTCAGCGTGTGGAATTCGAAGTTGTTGAAGGCAACCGCGGACCACAAGCAGCTAACGTTGTAAAATTATAATTTTAGTGCGCTGATACTAAAAAATAGCTACCCACCAGAAACAGGGTAGCTATTTTTATAAGACCGGTTTGAAGGAACTTTCAGTCACCTGACAAATCGGCCTTGGAATGAAAAAGGAGGTAATGACACGATGGCATTTGGAAGAAGAAATGAAGAAGAAATCAAAACAGAAGAAACAAAGATCTGGAAGTGTTCATCTGAAGGCTGCAAAGGCTGGATGAGGGATAACTTCAAAAGTGAAGAGACACCTCATTGCCCGCTTTGCAAAAGCGAAATGGCTCCTTCATCAGAAGTTCTTCAAGTTGTGGATAACCCTCATCCAACAACTAAATAGTACCGTGATCATTCAACTTCCTATTCATTAGGAAGTTTTTTATTGGTTTAACGCTTTATCACTTTAAAGCGCTAAGAGGGACAGTCCCTCTTCGTCCTTTAAAGTGATAAAGGGTTCTTGTATTTTTTATTTTCATGGCTAAAACCATATATTTTTGAATATCCTGTGGTGTTAGGAAGTTTTCTGAAAGGTGGGAGCTTGCAATGAAGAAAGTTGTATTATTTGCAGACACTGGCATAGATGATACCTTTGCCATCATCTATGCCTTAATCAACCCGGACATTCAATTGAAAGCGATTGTTACGGGTTTCGGAAATGTCAGTCAGGAGGATGCGACTAAAAATGCTGCTTACATTCTTTCATTGGCAGGACGTGAAGACATTCCTGTAATTACTGGAGCCTCCAAACCGCTTACAGGAGAATATGAGCCATTTTATCCGGAGATACACGGAGAAGATGGGATCGGGCCGATAAAAGTACCTGATTCTTTTACGCATGAAGCCAAACCCTTCAGTACAATCCTCGAGATCACTTCCGAACATGATGATCTTTACTTTGTGGATATCGGGAGAAATACATCAATGGCTTTATCTTTCAACTTATATCCATTTATTAAAGAAAGTATAAAAGAAGTATACCTTATGGGGGGCGCATTCCTGGTTCCTGGCAACGTCACAGAAACAGCTGAAGCTAATTTTCATGGAGATCCCACTGCCACGAATTATATTCTTAATGCTGGGCTGCCTGTGTATGTGGCTCCGTTAAATGTGACTCAGTATGCCCAATTAAAGGAAGAACATATCAGGTTATTGGCTGAAAAAAGCCAAAACCAGTTCCAAGATATATTTCTCCCGATATTCACGTTTTATCAAAAAGCGTATGAAGAATTGCAGCCTGGCTTGGCAGGGGTGCCGCTGCATGACTTATATACGCTTTACTTGCTGGTAAACATTGAGAATACAACGATTGTTCAGAAAAAGGTTTCGATTTCCAGGGATAAGGAGACTCAGGGGTATACCTTTGCTGACTTTAGAAATATGGAAAATAACCCCCAATCAAATCATTTTATAAACATTGACTTTAAGTATGAGGATTTTCTAAAAAATGTATTGAATACCCTCATGGGAGAAATTAAACAAAACTGAGGCATACGCCTAAACGATATGGCTTCCTTTGAATAGTATGTAATGTCGATTTCCTTACCGGCCTAAACCGGGAGAAAATTCAAAGGAGGTACACCCATGTCAAAGAAAAAGGTAGATGTAAAAGAAGAAGTAAAAGCTGCAGAAGAAAGTCCTAAACATAATGTCTGGGATGCTTTTTGGAGAGGGGCCCCAAAAGCTGAAGCGGAAGCAGTTGAAACGGAAGATAAAGAAGATGAAAAGCCGGGTTTCCGTTGGTTCTAAATAGTGAGGATGTAAGACCTGTTGAACCTTTCAATGGGTCTTTTTCTTTGTGTCCGGAGCAGAAGGATAGAGGTTATCCGCGAGAACAAAAATTAGGAATTGAAGCAAATATTCAAATCTCTTGGAAAAATCATGAGCATTCATCGACCTCACAGCTTATGGGGTTTATAATGGTTATATAAAGAATACAAACAAACCTAGAGTTTAAAAATAAGGGGTTTTTAATAGCAATGAATATTTTTCATGCAAAAAACTATTTGAAAGAATATTTCGGATATGAAAATTTCCGGCCCGGCCAGGATAAAATCATCCAGAGTGTGCTGTTTGGCCATAATACAGCCGGCATCATGCCTACTGGAGGCGGAAAATCGATTTGTTATCAGATACCTGCTTTGTTATTGGAAGGAATTACTCTGGTGGTTTCTCCGTTGATTTCATTGATGAAGGACCAGGTAGATGCACTGAACCAGACAGGAATACCGGCTACCTTTATAAATAGTTCACTTACCCAGCAAGAGATTGAAAGGCGGTTGAGTGAAGCAGAACTAGGGGTGTACAAGCTGATCTATATTGCACCGGAGAGGCTGGAGTCCCCCTATTTTGTGCAGTACTTAAAGAACTTGCCGATCCCTCTGGTTGCAGTGGATGAAGCCCACTGTATATCTCAATGGGGCCATGATTTCCGTCCAAGTTATTTGAAGATCAAAGACCTGCTCCAGGGACTGCCAAGCAACCCTGTTGTCCTTGCCCTGACAGCTACGGCAACCCCTCAAGTTCAGCATGATATCTGTGCTTCTCTTGAGATCGAGGAAGACAACACCTATATAACGGGTTTCTCAAGAGAGAATTTGAGTTTCAAAGTGATAAAGGGACAGGACAGAAGTCAATTTGCCTTACACTACGTTAAGGCAAATCAAGACGAATCAGGAATCATCTACGCTGCCACCCGGAAAGAAGTCGATGCCTTGTACAATAAATTGAAAAAGCAGGGCATTGCTGTAGGAAAATATCATGGTGGTATGAATGATGTGCAGCGTAATGAGATGCAGGAAGAATTTCTAAAAGATAATCTGCAAATCATCGTTGCCACCAACGCCTTTGGAATGGGCATCAATAAATCCAATGTCCGGTATGTCCTTCACTATCAACTTCCGAAAAATATGGAGAGCTATTATCAGGAAGCTGGAAGAGCCGGCAGGGATGGCGGGGAAAGTGAATGTATCGTCCTATATTCACCGCAGGATGTCCAGATACAGCGCTTTCTCATTTCACAAAATGTACAAGACCCTGCCCGTCATACACAAGAACTTCTGAAACTAAGGCAAATGGTGGATTACTGCCACACCGAGGGATGTCTTCAGGAATTTATCCTGCGTTACTTTGGAGACGAAGAAGCGGCTCCTTGTGGGAAATGCAGTAACTGTACAGATGACCGGCAGGCGATTGAGGTAACTCGGGAGACGCAAATGGTCCTCTCGTGCATGATCAGAATGGGAGAAAGATTCGGTAATTCGTTGGTCAGCCAGGTTCTTGCAGGGTCCAAGAACAAAAAAATCAAAGAATTCGGCTTTGAAAAACTATCTACTTATGGGTTGATGAAGGATCAAAAACAAAAGGATATCAGCCTGTTCATCGACTTTTTGATATCAGAGGAATATATCAATGTCGTCAGCGGCACGTTTCCTGTATTGAGGGTAAGCGATAGAGGAAAAAATGTCCTGCAAGGGAAAGAAAAAGTAACGCGAAAAGAAACAATGAAAGCCGGAAAAGTGACTCATCAAGAGGACGATGAGTTATTCCAAGTATTGAGAGCTATCCGCAAAGACCTGGCCGATTCAGAAGGAGTTCCTCCATTTGTCATCTTCTCTGATGAAACTCTTCGCGATATGTGCAGGAAGCTGCCAGGGGACAGTGCGTCCTTCCTTGAGGTAAAAGGAGTAGGGGCACACAAAAATGACAAATATGGTGCCAGGTTCCTTGAGGCAATAGCCGATTACAAAGTGGAAAGCAAGACGGAAGAGAACACAGCCGGGGAAAGCGGTAAAAAGACAGAAGAGCCGTCATACCTTACAACTTATAAAATGTATAGAAATGGATTAGGTTTGAAAGAGGTCGCAGCAGAAAGAAACCTCTCCCTGACGACGGTCGAAAATCATATCATTCAGTGTATTGAAGAGGAAATGCAAGTCGACACAGACAACTTCCTCAGTGAAGAGGAACGCGTATTGATACAACAAGCAATTGAAAAAGCCGGTCCTGAAAAACTCAAACCAATAAAAGAAGAGCTGCCTGAAGAAATAAGCTACTTCCAAATCAAGATATTTCTGCACGAAAGGGTTATGACGGTAAAATAAAGACTGGAAACGCGCTCAAATTTATTTGAGCGTGTTTTTTTAGTTAGTCGATTTTAGTTATAGAGCTTTATTCGGAAGGTTTTAAAGGGAGAGGGAGCAGGATAATGATTAGTGTCCTTAAGATAGGCTTTAAAGGACGATAGTTGGATAGATTTAAAATTAGCGTCCTTTAGGAAAGCTTTAAAGGACGTTAATTAGCCCAAAATAAAATTATCGTCCTCTAGAAGGGTTCTAAAGGACAATAATCAGGCAAATGAGAAATTATCGTCCTCTAAAAGGGTTCTAAAGGATGATAATCAGGCAAATGAAGAATTAACGTCCTTTAAAAGGGTTCTAAAGGACGATAAACAGCCAGAATGAGATTTCTCGTCCTCTAAAAGATCTCTTAAGAAAAATAAGCAGCCAAAGGGAAAAGTTAAAGTCTCAATAAACTCTCTATAGAATGATCTTATATAAACCACTTCGCAAAAGCTCTATTCCTTTACAGAAGTCCCAGTCTTACAGTTGACCGCATCATTGCTTTAATCCACCGTCCCTATAACTATAACCTCACCAATTAAACTGAAAACCAAGCTAATTTCAGTGCATACAAAAAAGCGGCCTCTCCCAAAAGGAAGGCCGCTTTGTCTAGTCATATTAGCTTTTAACCGCAGTTGTTTCAAGGAACTCATCATAGGTCATCTGTTTGTCGATCATGCCTTCAGAGTCAAGCTTGATAATACGGTTTGCGATTGTTTGAATGAACTGGTGGTCATGAGACGCAAAGATCATTGAACCTTTGAAGTTTACAAGACCATTGTTCAGTGCTGTAATGGATTCCAGGTCCAAGTGGTTCGTCGGTTCATCGAGAAGAAGAACGTTCGCTTCACTCAGCATCATCTTGGAAAGCATGCAGCGTACTTTTTCCCCTCCGGAAAGAACACTTGGTTTTTTCATGACTTCTTCACCTGAGAACAACATTCTGCCTAGGAAACCGCGCAAGAAAGATTCACTTTGGTCATTAGGTGAGTACTGTCTCAGCCATTCAACCAGGTTAGGCTCGTTTCCTTGGAAGTACTCCGAGTTGTCTTTCGGGAAGTAGGCTTGTGAAGTCGTTACACCCCACTTGAAGGAACCGCTGTCAGGCTCCATTTCACCGGCAAGGATTTTAAACAGTGTTGTTTTCGCGATTTCATCGCTTCCGACTAATGCAATTTTGTCATCCTTATTCATGATGAAGCTTACATTGTCGAGTACTTTTACACCATCAATCGTTTTAGAAATGCCTTCCACTCTTAACAAGTCATTTCCGATTTCACGTTCAGGTTTGAAGTGAACGTACGGATACTTACGGGAAGAAGGTCTGATGTCATCAAGCGTAATTTTATCCAAAAGCTTCTTACGGGAAGTTGCCTGTTTGGATTTCGATGCATTCGCGCTGAAGCGGGCAATGAACGCTTGAAGTTCTTTGATTTTTTCTTCTTTCTTTTTATTCTGATCCTGAGCCATCTTGGTTGCCAGCTGGCTGGACTCATACCAGAAATCATAGTTTCCGACATAGATTTGGATTTTTCCAAAGTCCAGGTCGGCAATATGTGTACAGACTTTGTTCAAGAAGTGACGGTCATGTGATACTACTATGACCGTGTTCTCAAAGTTAATCAAGAATTCTTCCAGCCATTGAATCGCTGCTATATCCAAGTGGTTGGTAGGCTCGTCCAGAAGAAGGACATCCGGCTTGCCGAATAGCGCTTGAGCCAGCAATACCTTTACTTTTTCTCCACCTGTAAGATCTTCCATCTTCTTCGTGTGAAGTTCTTCTCCGATTCCAAGACCCTTTAGAAGGATCGCTGCTTCTGATTCTGCTTCCCAACCGTTCAATTCAGCAAATTCGCCTTCGAGTTCGGCTGCACGCATGCCATCTTCATCAGAAAAATCGGCTTTCATGTAGATAGCATCTTTTTCCTGCATGACTTCGAATAAGCGGGCATGTCCCATGATGACCACTTTCAATACTTCATGTTCTTCGTATTCGAAATGGTTCTGTTTCAATACGGCCATACGCTCGCCCGGTGTCATGGATACATTTCCTGTCTGAGCTTCAATTTCTCCAGAAAGGATTTTCAGGAACGTTGACTTTCCGGCACCGTTAGCTCCAATCAGCCCGTAACAGTTACCAGGCGTGAATTTTATATTTACATCTTCAAATAATTTACGATCACCAAAACGCAGACTTACATCTGATACTTGAATCATTTAGTTATTACCTCCATCAATCATATCTAAAAGATTATAACATGTTCCTGCGAGAAATTCACATTTATAAGGATAATTTACTTTAAAGAAAAGGGTAAGAAGCAAGAGGACGGGTTTTCAGGAAAGACGCCAAAAGAGCTTAGGGAGACACAAAGCCAGAGTTGTGGGGGTTGCGGAAGAACTCAAATGACAGGCCGCTGGTCTTCGCCTATTAAAACCTAAAAAAGTAGTAAAAATGAAAAATATTATTCTTCATTTGTGGTATATAATAGATAAGCGATTTAGAAGGAGGTAAGGATTGTGGCCAGATTTTTTAGCAGACTAAAATTTTTATTCAACATCAGGAGATCAGTTCCATTCTTGGTCGCTTTTTTCAAATCACCCGCAGTGAAGGGATGGAAAAAGCTGATTTCCATTGGATTGATCTTAGGGTATATCCTGCTCCCTTTCGACTTGATTCCTGATTGGCTGGTCATTTTTGGCATTGTTGATGATATTGCCGTTTTTACACTAGTATTGCAGCAAATCGTCAAAATGGCCCCAAATGAGTTGAAGGATAAATATGAGGTGAAACTCTAAACTTCATGATGGGTGATTGACAATCACTGATTCATTGACATATTATGGAGTTGTAGCTAAAAAATCTCTGATCAAAGGGGAAATGTTGTATGTTAGGTGTCGTTCTTAACTAATCCGTAATTATATACGGTCATTCATCAAGGCTGAACAGAAAAAAGGTCTGTTCCTATGCTTATTTAAGTGTGCCTTCGTGTCTGATAGGTTAAGAACAATGAGCCGGCCATACAAACGTTTTCTGCAATTGTGTCCATTAAGCACAGCACTTTGTGCATATGGCACGATGAAGATTTCTCTTTTTGTATGATAACGACAACCGTAATGGACATTGTTCATTGCGGTTTTTTATTTGGTTTTTTTCTGGGAATGCTGCTTTTTAAATTAAATGAATCTGTTTGCGGATGTTTGATTGGAGCGTAAGGTGTAGGAACTTTTGGAGGAGTCCAGTTCCAGCACCCCAGTTTAAGTACCCTCCGAAAGGAAACCCAGGAGGCTCATCGCCCGCCTCGCAATGTCGTGCAGCAGTAGCGGAAGTTAACCAACTATCAAACAGCAATACTTACGAAAAGAGCTAAACATTGTATAACCTTGGTGAATGAACCGTTGTTTTATGGATTAGTTTGATGTGAAAAAATTTGCTGGTATGTCACTACCGCTCAAATACAAATTGCTTATTCAAAATTTGACTATATCTTGGAGGAAAAAACATTGAACGAAAATACATTTAAACAATTGGAATTTCATCAAATAAAAGAAGAAATCTCAAATTATGCACTCACTGATTCAGGGAAAAAGCTTGTCCGCTCGCTCTCGCCTTCATTAAACAAAAAACAAATCGAAGCATGGCTGGATGAAGTAACAGAAGCGGTTGAAATCCTGAAAGTAAGCGAAAGTATTCCAATCCACGCGCTGGATGGAATCGAGAACATAATAAAACAAATGAATAAAGGAACTGCGCTGAGACCGGAACAGTTCCAGAAACTCATGTTATTTCTGGAATGCTGTAATAAGTTGAAAAGATACATGAAGGATAAAGAATTCATTGCGCCCCGAGTTTCTTCATACGTTTATTCCATTGAAGAACTGCCTGGTCTTTATGACGAAATTCAGCGGTGTATTCGAAATGGCCGTGTTGATGACTATGCAACTAAGGAATTATTGAAAGTGAGGAAACAGATCAGTATTCAAGAAGAAAGACTGAAGGAGAAAGTGGCTCATATACTCAAGTCCACTAAATATAAGGCTTATATTCAGGAGGCGATTGTCAGCCAGCGGGGCGACCGGTATGTGATTCCTGTTAAAAAGGAATATCGCGGGAAAATCAAGGGGGCTGTACTGGATACCTCCGCCTCCGGATCCACCCTTTATATTGAACCGGAAGAAGTGGGGCTGCAGCAGGACCAGCTTATGTACCTAAAGATGGAAGAAGAGTCCGAGGCAGAAAATGTACTATTGTATCTAACCGGACTTCTGCAGCAGAATGAAAAAGAGTTGAAACTGGCTGTCGAGGTCATGATCAATTATGATCTTCTTTTTGCTAAAGCGAAATACAGCAGATCAATTGGGGGCAACGCTGCTCAGTTGAATGAATCTCATTATATTTTTTTGAAAGATGCGAAGCACCCTCTGCTCGGGAAAGAAGCGGTCCCGCTTACTATCGAAATGGGAAAGGATTTTCATGCCCTTCTGATCACCGGACCCAACACCGGCGGGAAAACGGTGTCAATCAAGACAGTCGGCCTTTTGACAATAATGACGCAATCTGGGATACACATTCCTGCAGCCAAGGGCAGCCACATCAGTATTTTTCAGAAGGTCCTTCTGGATATTGGGGACGGCCAGAGCCTTCAGCAGAATTTGAGCACCTTCAGCTCACATATGAAAAATATAATAGCGATTCTGCAGGAGGCGAATGACAGGAGCCTGATCTTATTGGATGAACTCGGATCGGGCACAGATCCAGGAGAAGGAATGGGACTCGCGACAGCCATCCTGCAGAAGCTATATGAGAAAGGGGCCACATTGCTCGCCACTACGCACTACAGTGAAATTAAGGAGTTTGCACAGATAGAAGAAGGATTCACCAATGGTTCTATGGAATTTGATTTGGATTCTTTGGAACCAACGTATCGATTGATTGTGGGCAGAGGGGGAGAAAGCCAGGCATTCTCTATTGCATTAAAACTGGGGATGCATCCGGCAATCATTGAGGCAGCACACAAAGTAACCTATAAAACAGACAAAAAGTATACCGCTGAAATGGGTGATCTCCATGTGCGGAAAGAACTTGAAAAACAGGTTGCGGTAAACAAGTATGCGAAAAGAAACCATAACACTCAAGAGCCTCTAAAAGATAGAGTTGTTCAGTTTAGTATGGGTGACAATGTCAAGGTGAGTCCAAACGGCGAGTTTGGCATTGTCAAAGAAGGGCCGGATAAGGTGGGGAACTACTCCGTTTTTATCAAAGGAGAAGAAACGCAAGTTAACCACAAGCGGCTGGAACTTTATATATCAGCAAAGGAAATGTATCCCGATAATTACGATTTTGATATCCTTTTCAAATCTAAAGAGTATCGGAAAAAGAGTCATCAAATGAATCGACGGCATGATGAAAAAAACGTTATTTTCTATGAAACACCTGAATGAGTGGAGACTGCTGTTCCTGTTAAAGGGAGCAGCATTTTTAATGATTAGAGGCACATTGTTACCAAAAATATTTTACCGAAACGGAACTTTATCTTTGATATAATGTGTTTGGAGATTAAAAAAGGTGGCTTCATAATGGAACCGAACAAAGAATTGGAACACATTGTTGAAATAAAGAAGAAGAAAAGCATCTTTCAACGTGCAAGGAAAGGTTTACTCACAGCCTGGGTGAACATTGAATCGGCTTTCCAAAAGGCTTGGAAGGGAGCGGCCGTAGGATCTTTTATCGTGATCGTCCTGTTTGCTGCTTTTTTCGGGTTAGGGCTTGAAACAGGTCTTGGTTCTGTAGTTGACTTTCTGATCGTTTTCATGGCGATTGTATTAACGGCAATGATCATTCCCTTTATTATGTACCCTGTCATTTTACTTTTTAAGAAAATAAATAACCGCTTCTTAGCCGTGGTTTTATCTTCTGCGATTCTATTGATTGTTCTTCTATCTCAAGTACGGAACACTTATCAAATCCTGCCGTTAAGTTTAATCTTAATTGGGATCGGCGTTCTTTCAGGAGGAGCGGTTGGATACTGGCTGAATGCAAAGAGGAGAAAATTCTCTTCCATGATGGTTTTGACTGCCGGCGTAATCATAATAGCCGGGTCTACCGCCTGGTTGACGGCGCCTGGTTTTGACAGGTATCCCCCAGCTGCCACTTCAGCTGTCCCCAAATCACTTCAGGCTGAAGATCCATCTAAAAGAGGAGATTTTGAGGTGCGGACTTTTACCTATGGAAGTGGTACAGATAAAAGAAGACCGCAGTTTTCTGAAGGGGTTGACTATAAGACAGATCCCGTAAATGCGTCATTTGTCACAGGAGGCTGGAATAAGTACAGGACATGGTACTGGGGATTTGACCGGACAGAGATTCCCTTGAACGGTAGCGTTTGGATGCCGGAAGGGAATGGTGAATTTCCGCTTGTCCTCATGGTGCATGGCAATCATATCATGGAGGAATTCTCGGATGAAGGATATGCCTACCTGGGTGAGCTGTTGGCAAGCAGGGGGTATATTGCCGTTTCGATAGATGAAAACTTTCTGAATACTTCTTCATGGTCAGGCAGTCTGAATAATGAAATCAGCACAAGAGCCTGGCTTATGCTGAAACATCTCAATCAGTTTGAAGAATTTAATGATCAAGAGGACTCGCCGTTTTATAAAAAAGTCGATCTTGACAATATCGCTTTGCTTGGACACTCAAGGGGAGGACAGGCCGCGGCTGTCGCTACAGAATTCAATAAGCTTGACCGGTATCCTAATAACGGGATCGTCACCTTTAACTTTGATTACCGTATTAATTCTGTGGTGGCGATTGCGCCAACGGATTATTTTACACTGGGTGACAAGCCTGTCCTAATGGAAAACGTCAATTACCTTCTGTTGCATGGATCTTATGACAGTGATGTTTCTGAGTTCAGTGGCGACCGTCAATATAACGGGCTTGCCTTCACAGGTGAAAACGACTGGATGAAAACCTCTCTCTATATACATGGGGCGAATCACGGACAGTTCAATACAGTCTGGGGAGATAATGACACAACACTGCCGATGAACCTTTTCATCAATAAGAAGCCGCTTCTTGAAGGGACAGAGCAAAGGCAAATTGCCAAAACCTATATATCCGCTTTTCTGGATACGACGTTGAAAGGGAAGACAGAATATCGACCAATGTTCATGGATTACACATATGCACTGCAATGGCTGCCCGATACGACTTATGTCAATCGTTATAGTGACAATTCATATTATGTGATCAATGACTATGAAAATGATTACGACCTGAGCAGTGGGAATGATTCTGACATCACTTTTAAGGCATCAAGGCTTAAATTCTGGCATGAAGGTGAATTGGAAACCAGGGATGATGACGAACGAAAAAATCATGGAGTTTATTTAAAGTGGGATGGCAGTTATTCGAATCCCGGCTTTTATGAGATGACCCTTCCTGAAGGGTATTTTCAAGAAGCGGGTATCAGGGAGAAGGACTTACTGACATTTTCAGCTGCAAGCATGGAGGAGATGAAGGAAGAAGTGGATTTCACAATACGACTCCAAATGACCGATGGCCAGCAAGCAGAAGTGGCATTAAGTGAAATCCTGCCCTTGGCACCTGCACTTCACATTCAACATACAAAAACATGGTTCTATCAAAAATCCAGGTATGGAAACTCTCACGAACCCGTACTTCAAATATTTCATATCCCTTTTGAGAAATTTACTTCCCAAGGGATTAAGCTGGACCAGGTGAAAAAAATAGAATTTATATTCGACAAGACTGCTCAAGGTCATATATTCCTTGACGAAATCGGCCTTTTAAACGCAATTCAATAAAGACAGGAGCTCAGCCTTCTGTCTTTTTCTGCAAGTAAAAAAAGCTATAGCAACTGTTTGAGAAGACCGGTTCAATCACCCCTTTTGAAACGAATTACCTTTTATACATGACTTAAAGTAAAAAAGGAATTGATCAGTGAATTTATTTGTGCTTTCTTCTTTCTTCTATATCACATAGCGTTGCTGACATATCAAATGTTAATTAAAGTTAGAAAGCCCCTCCTTTTATCTACTAGTATGAATGTCCGCCGGATTGGGCACTCTAGGTGATGAAAATAAAGGAGGTCACGTTATGAAAAAGTCATTGTTTGCCCTGCTGGGGTTATCTATGCTTTTGGCTGGTTGTACTCTTAATGACGACAGTCTTGGCCAGGATGGTGAAGAAGGCGGGATGGGTGTGCAGCAGGTCCGCTACAATACGACGAATACAGGTGAAAATAATATATATGGGGAAGCAAATCCCGCGGATCCTACATATGGCACGATGGATAAAATGGCCAATAAAGTGATGAAACTTTACGAGATTGAACGCGCATATGTATATACAAAAGGTGATGATGCCTATGCTGCAGTTGTTCTTGAAAATCGACTTGAACGACATCTTAGTGATGATTTGCAAACCAAGGTGGAAGAAGCAGTCAAAAGTGTGAATCGCAACATAAAAAATGTGTATGTCTCCAATGACCGTGAATTGGTCAGGAACATGAAAACATACCGTGATCAGGTGCATCGCGGCGGTCCTGTAGAAGATCTAGGGGATCGTATTGGCGAAAGAGTTTCCAGGATTTTCCCAAATGTACAGTGAGACAGTAAACCCTTTCCTGCTGATCGTGTGGGGAGGGTTTCTTTTTTTTTTTTGAATAGGACACTAAGTGATTTTTCAGACACGAAATATCAACACTATCATTTGAAACTACCTGTAATTATCATATACACTTTAATAGTGATAGGTATATAACTGTAGATAAAATTGTAAAGAGGGTGTTTTTATGTCTGAAGAAGTCTACGAAGGGTTCAGCCGTTTGATTCATGAGAAGAGCAGTGAACTTGCACAAGAGGTCACGGAGAAGCAAAACACCAAGTATCCTGAGCACCAATCTATATCAAATGATTTATTGACCATGAGAGAAGAATTGGTCCACTTATTTGCCGAATCTTTTGTACTGGAAGAAGAGGAACGGAAGAAAAATTTCAAAGCTTGGGGTAAAAAAGCCGGAACCCAATGTGCTACGTTGAACACAAGCCTGGAAGAAATGTTGAATGAATTTCCAGAATACAGGACAATTATTGGAGATCTACTGAAGACTCATGCGAAAAAGCATGAATTATCTATCGATGGATTCTACGATATATTAAACATATTAGAAACAGATATCGGTGATGTGACTTGCTATTTCAGCCTTCCGTTCGTAGATTACCAGGCTGATCAATTAAGGAACTCGAAGGAAGCTTTATTCGAACTATCAGTGCCGGTCATTCCTATTTCCGACGAAATCGCTGTACTTCCGCTTGTAGGAGATATTGATACAAGCAGGGCGAAACTCATGCTGGAGAAAGCCCTTGAAAAGAGTGCCAAATTGAAAGTGAATTATTTTATTCTTGATTTATCGGGTGTACCGATCATTGATACTTATGTAGCCCAAATCATTTTCCAGCTTATCGATTCATTGGAATTAATCGGTGTAGAAGCGAAAGTGACCGGAATGACACCAGATATTGTCCAAACCGTTGTGAATCTCGGCATCGATTTTCAAAAAATACAAACTTATTCAAGTTTGAAACAGGCAATCAATACAATTCACGGAGTCAAAAGCCCTTAAGGCTGTGTGGCAGGTTTTCACCTGCCACCAGTCTTTTTTCATTGATCAGAAGGTTATTATTTTCTATTGCCCGCAAGTAAGCTATAATTGATAAGTTGATTAAAAATCAAGCAGACATTATAAGCTGACAGGAGATGAATCATTTGGGACAAACTCTCAGCAAAGAGGAATCGAGGAGAACGGCAACCATATATGGTGTACTGCTGGCCATAAGTTCCGGGCATTTTATCAACGATACGCTCCAAGCGGTCGTTCCGGCGATGTTTCCCATTGTGGCAAACTCATTGAGCTTAAGCTACACACAAATAGGCTGGATTGCTTTCGTCCTGAATATGACCTCATCGCTGCTACAACCCGTCTTTGGTTACTATGCAGATGTTAAATCAAGGCCGTTTTTACTTCCCCTTGGCATGCTGTCTAGCTTAATCGGACTCGTTGGTTTTGCCTTGTCCAACAATTTTATTTTCCTGCTTCTGTCAGTCTTGTTTATAGGGTTTGGTTCTGCGATTTTTCACCCTGAAGGTTCAAGGGTAGCCTATTTGGCAGCCGGCAGCAGGCGGGGGCTGGCGCAGTCGATCTATCAAGTCGGGGGCAACACGGGACAATCATTGGCTCCCCTCATCACGGCATTCATATTTGTGCCCCTCGGACAAAAAGGTGCACTCCTTTTCACGCTGGCCGCCGGAATTGGGATCATTGTCCTTGTCCGGGTTTCTCAGTGGTATAAAAGAAGGCTATCTGAAGAAAATCTTAAAGTGAAGAAGAGCAGGAACCAAACGGCTAAGGTAAAAAAAGGCTTACATAAAAAAGTGAAACTGGCAATGATTCTTGTTGTCTTTCTCGTATTTGCCCGTTCCTGGTATGGAGCTGGCATTTCAAATTATTATCAGTTTTACTTAATTGAAGACTACGGACTTTCAATCAAGCAGGCACAATTATATATCTTCACGTTCATGGCAGCGAGTGTGCTTGGTACGTTTTTTGGAGGCCCGCTGGCTGATCGATTTGGAAAAAGAAACATCATCTTTCTGTCCATGTTGGGTTCGGCACCATTGACCATCCTGCTTCCTTATCTTCCTCTGACAGTGGTAATTCCTGTCTTTTTCCTGATCGGATTTATCCTGTCCTCGAGCTTCAGTGTCACAGTGGTTTATGCTCAGGAATTACTGCCTCAGAAGATTGGGATGGTTTCCGGTTTAACGGTTGGACTCGCGTTTGGTATGGGTGCGGTAGGGTCGGTCCTCTTTGGTAGTCTTGCCGACCTTTTCAGCATCAGGTTTGTTATGATTCTATGCAGCTTCCTGCCTTTACTTGGAGTGCTGACATGGCTGCTGCCAAAAGATAAAGAAATAAGAGAATACCACTCCGTATAATTTTGATGTGGGAGTGTTTGGGTAAAGATATAAAAGAACAATGAAATTAGGAGGAAATGTTATGGTGAAAGAGTTGGAAGCCGGCACAGTACAGGTGTTGACGGTAGATAGAGAAGTGGATTTTGGCTATTTTTTGACCAATGGCGAAGAAGATGTGCTGTTGCATCGATCACAGGTTGAAGGTGAACTAGAAGTCGAGGACGAAGTCAAGGTGTTTTTATTTCATGATAAAGAAGTACGGTTGACCGCTACAATGACCATACCTAAAGTTCAAATAGGTTCCTATGCCTGGACTGAAGTCGTAGATGTGAATTCGGGTCTCGGCGTATTCGTGGATATCGGTTTGATGAAAGATATCCTTGTCTCTGCAGACGACCTGCCGATCTATGAAGATTTGTGGCCGGCACCTGGAGATCAATTGTATCTGTCACTGCGAGCTGATAAAAACGGACGTCTTTATGGAAAATTGGCCACGGAAAATATTATCGGGCAGGTCGCAAGAAGAGCCTCCCAAGAAATGATGAAAGCCAAAGTTCAAGGACGAGTTTATCGATTACTTAAGGTAGGAACGTTCTTCCTTTCCGAGCAGGGTTACCGCTGCTTTGTTCACGAAAATGAAAGAAGGCAGGAACCTAGGCTGGGTGAACTGGTTGAAGGCCGTGTAATCGATGTGAAGGATGATGGAAGCCTGAATGTATCGTTTCTCCCTCTCAAACAGGACAAAATGGGAGAAGACGCTGACATCATCACAAATTACATGGACAGCCGCGGAGGATCAATGCCTTTGTGGGACAAGAGCCAGCCTGAGGAAATCAAGGATAAGCTGGGCTTAAGCAAAGCCTCATTCAAAAGGGCGATGGGCAAATTGCTGAAGGAAGGCCGTGTCTATCAGGAAGAGGGCTGGACTTATTATAAGAAATAAGTATGACAAAACCGCATGGGCAGGGGCCTTTGCGGTTTTTTTATGAAGTGGGGATTACTGGCAGGGGGGAATTGGGGTTTTGAAGAATCGGCGGTGTCAAAGCGGTAGTATGAGGGCGTGGAATTGGAGTTTGGAGAATCGGCGGTGTCAAGGTAGTGGTATGAAGGTGTGGAATGTAGAATTTGAAGAATCGACGTTGTCAAAGCGGTGGTATGAGGGCGTGGAATTGGGGTTTTGAAGAATCGACGGTGTCAAAGTGGTGGTATGAGGGTGTGGAATTGGGGGTTTTGAAGAATCGACGGTGTCAAAGCGGTGGTATGAGGGCGTGGAATTGGGGTTTTAAAGAATCGACGGTGTCAAAGTGGTGGTATGAGGGTGTGGAAATCAGAATTTGGAGAATCGGCGTTGTCAAAGCGGTGGTATGAGGGTGTGGAAATCAGAATTTGGAGAATCGACGGTGTCAAAGTGGTGGTATGAGGGTGTGGAAATCAGAATTTGGAGAATCGACGTTGTCAAAGTGGTGGTATGAGGGTGTGGAATTGGGGTTTTGAAGAATCGACGGTGTCAAAGTGGTGGTATGAGGGTGTGGAAATCAGAATTTGGAGAATCGGCGTTGTCAAAGCGGTGGTATGAGGGTGTGGAAATCAGAATTTGGAGAATCGGCGGTGTCAAAGTGGTGGTATGAAGGTGTGGAAATTAGAATATGGTGAATCGACGGTGTCAAAGCAGTGGTATGAGGGCGTGGAATTGTGGTTTTGAAGAATCGACGTTGTCAAAGTGGTGGTATGAGGGTGTGGAAATCAGAATTTGGAGAATCGGCGTTGTCAAAGTGGTGGTATGAGGGTGTGGAAATTAGAATTTGGAGAATCGGCGTTGTCAAAGTGGTGGTATGAAGTCGTGGAATTTAGAATTGGAAGAATCGACGGTGTCAAAGTAGTGGCATGAAGGTGTGGAAATTAGAATTTGGAGAATCGGCGTTGTCAAAGTGATGGTAAGAGGGTGTGGAATTTAGAATTTGAAGAATCGACGTTGTCAAAGTGATGGTAAGAGGGTGTGGAATTTAGAATTGGAAGAATCGACGGTGTCAAAGTGGTGGTATGAGGGTGTGGAAATTAGAATTTGGAGAATCGGCGTTGTCAAAGTGGTGGTATGAAGTCGTGGAATTTAGAATTGGAGGAATCGACGGTGTCAAAGTAGTGAAATGAGACCGTGGAATTGAGTAATCTATAATTCGATGTCTTCAAAGCGGCAATTTAAAACCGTTGCTATTAGTTTAGAGGAAACTCGGGGTATCATTTTCGTTGGACCATAAAAGAAGAAGCAGAATAAATGGCTTCTTCCCGGAACTTTATTTCTGCACGGAAGTCAAAACAGCCTCCGATACTTCTTTTTTCATTTTTCTTATCGGCAATAAAGTCCCGAAAAATGCAATGGCGGCAGATCCAAACAGCACTGCTTCGTATCCATTTAAGGCGACTATCGACAGTACCCCGAACACAAGCAGATCAAGTGCCGAGTCGACAATTGATAGCAGCGAGATGGTTGTTGCCCTGATGCCTGAAGGAATTAAGTCATTGCTGAGCTGCGAATAGATGGGGTAACGGATGGCCCTTACATATTTTAGGGCAAAGAATGCTCCGATAACCACCCACAGTGACTGTGCCATCAAGGCCGAAAGCAGCAGACCTGCAACCGCAAGCAGTCCAGTCGCATGCATAAGGAAAATTCTTGTGAATTTACCGGTAAGCCATCCAATCGAATTGGATGCAAAATAACCCAATAAAGCTGAACAGGCATACATTACACCGAGCAAGTATACAGGCAGTCCGGCATCCGTCATCAGCGGCTGATCAAAGTAACCGTATACAGCTCCGGCAGGGATGAAAACGAGTGTGACGTTAAGAAACATGATCAAAAGCTGTGGTGCCTTGCGTATGACCGAGAGTCCTTCTTTTACTTGAGAAAAAGGATTTTCGCGGTATGAACTTTCAATGGCTGGATTTTTTACAGTCAGGACGAATAGAATTTCAACAATATGAAAAGCGAGTGAAAGCCCGATTAATAATTGAAATTGTTCGTCTTGTAAATCTTTTGCAAGATACGATCCAAAAAGGACGGCAAAGATAGAAGAAATAAATCCCGCAGACTGAATCTTTCCCATCGCTCTGTCCATGAAATCATTTTCGCCGCTTTCTTTTAACGAATCGTAGATCAGTGCTTCATCGGCACCGGAGAAGAAAGTGACCGAAAATCCGTTCAGAGCACTGTACAAAAAGAACATCCATGGTTCATAAGCAAACAACAACAGCCCGATGCTCACAAACTTAAGGACTGAACCGGTGATGAAAGAAGCCTTTGCCCCGAACCGGTCAGCAAAAATTCCGGTTGGTACTTCCCCGACCAAAACTGCGCCGCTCCAAAACATTAACACTATCAGGATAGTGGAAGAATCTAATCCTCTTTCCATATAAAACAGTGTGATGACCGTCTGCAGAAAACTGATAGTGCCAAAAAATTGAACCCAAAATAATGCTCGGATATTATGTGATGCTATGGTATTTTTCTTCAATTTAACATTCTCCTGATTCTATTGTTTTTTTAATAGAAGGCAGGAGTGTGCTGTTAATCAGACAGGCACTTTCGAAGAATAAAACGCCCTATATTCTATTCGAAGGAAGCCCTTTATCGGCAAAATTAACCGTTCACTCCTCCTTGATCGATTGGAAATGAAGTGAATGTTTTTAACATGTAAATTCCTCCTTTGAATGATCTTTAAATATATTACCATATTGTGCTAATTAGCGATATAAGTGTTACAGCGTGTTATACATTAATTTCATCCATATTGTGAGCCTGCTGTTATGAAATTAGGGATTAAGTTCATGCATGGATGGATAATTATGTTTAAATGAAAGAACATCCTATGAATATTCACAGGATGTTAAATGGTTATTTTACATTTTTGGATAAAAAAAGCGCTTTTCGTTATTTTTATTATTATAGATTGTCATTTTGTTGTTTCATTTCTTCTCGGCCGATAATCTCGTTGGCAAATTCCTGATCCTGATGTTCATTCACCGAATCACCGGGATACGGTTCGTTGATATCAAGGTATGCACCATGACCAGCATAGGCCCCCATCTGTTTTTCGCCAGCTTTTACAGAAGATCGAGCTTTTTTCAATGAAGTCACCCTTTCTTTTTCAATAGTATGTCCAGAAGGGAGGATCTCAGTAAAAAGAGCTTCATCTTTAGATGAGACAAAGGGACGGATCAGCCTATGAGTATTAGGTGGTGCTCTCTAAATAGTGCAAGCAACAAGTTTAAGAAATGAGCCCTAAATAAATATTGAAAATCAATATTGAACCACCAATCAGAAAGGCACCGGTGATATGGACACAAAGAGAGGGAGCAGGCTGTTTGCCTGTCTCCCTCTCTCATCATTTATCCCAATAATCTTCTATGAATTCGTCCCTGCCGGATTTGGCGCGGTCTTCTTTATATTCTTTTGGGTTCTTCTTATAGAAATCCTGGTGATACTCTTCGGCTGGATAGAATGTTGCTGCAGGAAGAATTTTGGTGACGATTGGTTTTTTGAACCTGCCGCTCTCTTCAATTCCTTTTTTGGATTCCTCTGCTAATTTATGCTGGTTTTCATTATGATAAAAGATGGCTGTACGGTAGGAATCTCCTCTGTCCTGGAACTGTCCGCCGTCATCAGTTGGATCAATTTGCGGCCAATAAAGATTCAGTAATTGCTTGTAGGAAAAAAGAGATGGATCAAATGTTATCTGGACCACTTCATAGTGGCCGCTGTCCCCTTTTTTTACATCCTTATAGGTTGGGTTTTCCACGTGTCCGCCGGAATAGCCGGAAATGACACTTTCAATACCTGGCATCTGGTCGAAAGGTTTCACCATGCACCAGAAACAGCCGCCTGCAAATGTAGCTTTTTCAGTTTGTTTCATAGTATGAGCACACTCCCGGTATTTACTTTCGTTCATTAATGTGTTTAACGATAATGGAATTTTATCACCAATTAAGAACCACGACAATAAAAATTACTCCACTTGATAAAAATTTTGAGGAGAGAGGAGGTTTGGATAAAAAGATAGAAGGTAATAGTCAGGGGGGAAAAGAATTCGATTGCTGGAGGGGGAAACATGATCGATCAGCAGCTGAAAGATAATTTTATCAAGAGCTATGACGCACAATCATATAACAGAAATAGAAAAGTGAATCCTGAGTGGAAAGATGCTGAGCGTGAAACCTTTCTTGGCTGGTTAAGGGAAGAGGGAAAAGAATCTTTATTGGACCTGGGAGCAGGACCTGGATTGGACAGCCTTTTCTTTAAACAGAATGGGATAGATCCTCTCGCAATTGATATTTCTGCGCAAATGGTGAAGCTTTGCAGTGATAAAGGAATTCAGGCCAAAGTGATGAGTTTTGATGAGCTCCATTTTGAAAAAAGAAGATTTGATGCCGTGTGGTCGATGAATTCACTGCTGCACGTCCCGAAGAAGGATATTGATGGAGTGCTGAAATCTATTAATGAGGTATTAACGGACAACGGACTCTTCTATTTGGGACTTTATGGTGGAAAAGATCATGAAGGAGTCTGGGAAGATGATGCCTATGAGCCTAAGCGTTTCTTTGCCTTTCATTCATCGGCATCGATCCAGAAGCTGGTTGCAAAATATTTTACAATTGAGAACTTTATTATGCTTCCGCCTGAAATTGTGGAATCTGAGTATGCGTTTCAATCATTGCTACTGAGAAAAAAGAAAGAATAAATCTACTGAGCAAGTTCCATGCTATGACTAACCGATTTGGAATTACCCCCTCTTTGGCCATTTTCAATAATTCTAAGCAAGAGGAGGTCCCTTATGAATAAACCGTACGATTGCATCATAGTGGGAGGCGGAATTGCCGGATTGCAGGCCGCCATACAGCTTGGGAGATATGAACACGCCGTTTTAGTGGTGGATTCAAATGATGGCCGTTCGACCATTTGCAGATGCTACCATAACCTTTTAGGCTGGCCGGACGGTGTCAGCGGTGAACAGCTCCGTTCCCTGGGAAGACAGCAGGCAGCGTCTTACGGGGTTGAGTTTCAATTGGACCGGATCGTGAAGGTCAGGAAAGATAAAGGCGAGTTCATTCTGGAAGGAAAGAAGGGCAGTCATTATGTCGCCCGAAAACTTCTTCTGGCAACAGGAGTGAAAGATAATATCCCGAAAATCGACCGTCTTGACCCTTGTCTTGGCTTATCTGTATATGTCTGTCCTGATTGTGACGGGTATGAGGTTAAGGATAAAAAAGTCGTAGTTCTTGGTTCTGGTGAAACGGGCGCTGAAATGGCCCTAACCCTCAACTACTGGAGTGGCGACATCATACTTGTCAACCATGGTGGCAGTGAGCTTCCAGAAGATACTCGTAAGAAGTTATCGGAAAAAAATATTGGCTATGTCGATGGGAATATCTCTGCAGCCATTGTTGAAGGCGAAAGCGACTTTAGAGGAATCCGCCTTGATAATGGAGAAGAAGTGTTAGGGGAAAGAGGTTTCGCTGCCTTTGGAGGAAATAAGGTTCATACTGGGCTTGCTGAACAACTGGGAGTCGAGATTCTGGATAATAAACATATTAATGTCAATGCACGTTCCAAGGAAACCAATGTAAAGGATGTTTGGGCAGCTGGCGACATTGTTGCTCATTCCGAACAGGTTTCCGCTGCAATGGGAGACGGTTCCATCGCTGCTATCTGGATTCATAAGAAACTGCTTTCTGAAAGAAGTTAGAAAATTTCTGCAAACTAATGAACATTAGTGAGGCAGTAATAAAAGGCTGATTCAGAAAGAGCAGAGTATATGTAATTAGACTTACACCATTTAAGGCGTAGGTCTTTTTTACATTAAGTTTTGATACCATAATAGATCTCTTGAAAAAATTTAACAAAACTGCGATACAATTAACAAGATATCGTCTAATGAGTAGATAACGATTTTTGTGAGGAGAAATTAATGTCTAATCAAGAAAAAATTTCAGAGTGGTTTCAACTGTATAGTGATGATGTGTTCCATTTCTTGGTATACCGTACAGGTAAGAGTGATGTGGAGGATATGGTGCAGGAGGTCTTTGTGAGGGCAATCAGGGGTGTGGATTCCTTTAATGGAACTGCCAGCCCCAAGACATGGCTCTTCAGCATTGCCAGGAACCTGGCTATCGACGAAATGAAAAGCAAAAAGTGGAAGAGGATTATCTCATTTCAGGCCTTTCATGAACCTCGAAACGAGAGTACGCCGGAGACGCTGTATCAGGAAAGTGAAGGAGCACAAAGCTTATATAAAGCTATTCAGGAACTGAAAAGCACTTATCGGGATGTCATCATTTTAAGAGGCATCAAGGAGTTTTCGGTAGATGAGACAGCAGAAGTGTTGAACTGGTCGCCGGGAAAAGTCAGGTCAACCTATCACAGGGCAAAGGCAGCCTTATCTAAACAACTGGGAGGGTAGTCGATGAAAAATCAGAAAAATGATGATTTAGATTCCAAATTAAAAGCTATGCCGCTTCGGAGGATGAGTGAGAAACAAAAAAATGAAATGCATCAAAATTTAATGGATCAGGTCATCCTGCATGAAAATATGACGATGAAGCAGCGCATTAAACGACGGTTTTTGCTTTCTCTTGGCAGTCTGGCAGTTGTGTGCCTTATGCTGTTTATTCTCTATGTGTCCATGAACGGGGGATTAAAGGTCTTTGGCAAGTCAGGGTATAAGGATGTCATACAACATTATGGGAAAGTAGAAAACCTGGAAGACTTTCAAGGTTTTGTTAGAGATATAGAAAATAGGAAAGCATCCTCTGTCAATGTTATTCATTATGGAATTGAAGGCCAGGAGTTTGTTCAGAAACTTTCTTACACTGGAAAAGATATAGAAGTAGAAAATGTAGTGGATGGAGACTTTAATGAATTCTATGTTTGTGGTTCTATCAGGATAAAAAAAACCAGTGACGACACGAAATACTATCTGCAAAAATGCAAAAAGGATGGAGGTTTAGGCCCGATGGACATCGATCTGTTAGAAGTTCCGCATATTGTTGAAAAAGCGTTCTCCAAAGCGGAAGTCCTTGAGAAGATTGAAATAAATGGCCAGACGTTTATTGAGGTATACCTAAGAACACCACCGGCATTTTTATCTGCAGCTAAGGACAAAAATTTCACCATCCTTATTAAAAATAGGGACGTATGGTCAGGGATGGACCCTGGAGAGTTTTATCATATAAGGTTCGGTCTTCATAAAGACGGGCACATGATTTTAGAAGAAAAGGAATTGGCGGAAGTTCAGGAATGGTAATTACAACTATGTCTTATCATTGCAAAAAAATTGATATATTTGGAACTTATATATTCCCCTTAACCAGTTTCTTGTGTATAATCTAGCTTAGCGGAAAATTTAATACATATTGTCGTATTCAGGTGATTTCAGTCGACGCTGAAATCTTAAAAGGGAAGTTGGTGAAATTCCAACGCGGTCCCGCCACTGTAAATTGGGAGCAAGCTGTGATTAGCCACTGTACTATTGTATGGGAAGGAACAGCGAGCAATGACCATAAGCCAGGAGACCTGCCTGTTACTGCTGCACCACAAGCCTACGAGGATAGGGAGGTGTAAAACGCATGAAGGTTGATATACTATCAAAAAATATGCTTTTTACACGATCATCTCTTTCTCGGAAAGAGATGTTTTTTTATTTCTAATTTTAAAAAAGAGGAGAATGGTAGATGAAAAAGTTTCAGATTTTATTGCTTGCATTACTAATGTCATTTGGAATTATTGCAGGCTGCGGAAACAGCGGAGATGCCACACATGAAAATGCTTCTAATGAGAGTCAAGTCGATCAGGGACAACCGGAGGAACAAGAAGAAGCATCCTTTCCTGTCACGATTACTGATGCTGCTGATAATGAAGTGGTAATTGAAGAAAAACCTGAAAGAATTATTTCGCTTATTCCGAGCAATACAGAAATTGCCTACGAATTAGGTCTTGGAGACAAGGTGGTAGGAGTAACTGACTTTGATAACTACCCACCGGAAGCTGCTGAAAAAGAAAAGATCGGTGGAATGGAGTTTAACGTAGAAAAAATTATCTCACTGACGCCGGATTTGGTGCTTACACATGGATCTGTAGTGAGCTCGGCTGCTGAAGGGCTTCAGCAGCTAAGGGACGCAGGTATCACTGTTGTAGTCGTTAACGATGCAAAAAGTTTTGAAGAAGTTTACACTTCCATTGAATTGATCGGTCAAGCGACCGGTGCCAATGAACAGGCGGCTGAAACAATCCAGAGGATGAAAGACGACCTTCAAGCGGTGAAAGACAAGGCTGCTGAGGTTTCTGAAGAGGAAAAGAAAAGTGTGTTTGTAGAAGTTTCTCCTTCTCCGGAAATTTTTACTCCAGGCAGCAACACATTCATGGATGAAATGCTTGGCTTGATCAATGCTAAGAATGCAGCAGAAGAACAAGAAGGCTGGGTTCAAATGAATGAAGAGGCCATTATCGCTTTAAACCCTGATGTCATTATAACGACTTACGGTTATTACACGGAAAATCCAAAAGAATTAGTGTTGAGCAGAGAAGGCTGGGGAGATGTGCCAGCAGTCAAAAACGAAAATGTTTACGATGTCCATTCCGACCTGGTGACAAGAACAGGTCCAAGACTGGTCCAAGGAGTAGAGGAACTTGCCAAAGCTGTCTATCCGGAATTATTCCAATAACAATCGAATACTTTCCTATGGATTTGCTTTTCTATTTGTAGTTCTTTCTTTATTGGCCGGTATTTCCATCGGCACAATATCTGTTCCGATATCTGATATCCTCTCGATTCTAGGTGCGAAAATTTTCCGCTCTCCCGTTCCGGAATCGGTCGATCAGATGTATGTCAATATAGTGTACAGTATCCGCCTACCGCGGGTCATACTGGCATTTTTAGTTGGAGCGTCTCTCGCAATTGCGGGAGCCGCTTTTCAAGGTTTATTGAGAAACCCGCTGGCTGATCCTTATACATTAGGGATTTCATCAGGTGCTTCCGTAGGAGCTGTCATGACTTTGTTTTTTCATATCAGCATTCCGTTTCTGGGAAACTTTACTCTTCCTGTACTAAGCATTATTACCGCTACAGTGACAATTTTTATCGTATTGCTGTTTGCACAGAAAGTTGAGCGGTCCATGAAGTTGGAGACCATCATTTTGACCGGTATCATATTCAGTTCTTTTTTAGGGTCCTTCATTTCTCTGATGATCGCCTTGACAGGTGACGAACTTCGGCAGATCATCGGCTGGCTGCTTGGCAGTGTTTCGATGCGGGGATGGGATTATATAAAAATCATCCTGCCTTTCTTTGCCGTCGGAACCATTCTTTTGCTGCTGAACACGAGAGAGTTGAATGGAATGAGCTTCGGGGAAGAACAGGCGCACCATATTGGTATAAATGTACAGGCAAGGAAACTTATGATTCTGCTGTCAGGTTCAATTCTGACGGGTGCTGCTGTCGCCGTTTCAGGGACAATCGGGTTTGTCGGTCTTGTTGTCCCTCATCTTATCCGCCTGGTAGCAGGAAATGATCACAGACATCTCCTGCCGTTATCCATATTGGCTGGAGGAGGATTTTTGGTGCTGGCCGATTTGATCTCGAGGACGATTATTGCACCAACGGAATTGCCGATAGGGGTTATAACAGCGTTAATAGGGGCACCTATATTTGCTTATATTTTAATGAAGAAAAGAGGGTAGCCCATGATAAGAACAGAAAATCTGACAGGCGGCTACGGCGATAAAAAAATATTGAACAACATCAATATGGAAGTCCATGAGGGGGAGTTTTTTGGAATACTTGGCCCGAATGGAAGCGGAAAGACCACTCTTTTGAAGATGATCAGCGGACTTCTTGATCCCGAAACCGGACAAGTCTTCGTCGACGGCAAGGATGTTAAGGAGTATACAAAGAAAGAACTGGCCAGGATGATGGCTGTCCTTCCTCAGCTGAATTCACAGGCTTTTAATTATAAGGTGAAAGACACGGTGGCTCTTGGAAGGTATGCTCATCAAACCGGACTCTTTAAGCATTTTACGGAGAAAGATGAAACGATTATCGATCTCGTTATGAGGCAGACAGGAATTCACCGCTATGCAGATCACTATTTAAATGAGTTATCCGGCGGAGAGAGACAAAGGGTATTTTTAGCTCAGGCACTTGCGCAGGAACCAAAAGTTCTCTTATTGGATGAGCCGACAAATCACTTGGACCTTTCGCATCAAAAAGACCTGCTGGATTATTTGAAGAAAGCGACGAAAGAGGCCGGTCTTACAGTGGTGTCAATATTTCATGATTTAAATCTCGCAGGTCTTTACTGTGACCGCCTTTTATTGATGGAGGAAGGAAGCGTTTCCATTGTTAATCACCCTGAAGAAGTTCTCAGGGAGGACCGTATCTCATCCGTCTACAACACAAACATTGAAAAAAACTCCCATCCTCGTGTCGCAAAGCCACAGATGTACCTGATCCCTGCACAGGTCCAGGAAGAAAAGGAATGGTGGGAAATTGACGACAGATTCTTAACCATTGGGCATGAAATGATAACTTTGAATCTGCCCAGACCTGTTAAAACCATGTCTTCCGGTGTCTGCGGAGCGGGATTAAGATGGTCTTCCACCATCGTCAACCGCCATGTTCCTGAAACGTATGATTGCGATAACTACATCGAGGATATGGAAAACTTTTTGGTGGACAAAGGGTTGGACCCTTTCAAAACAGTCGGCATGATGACGGCAGTAATGTTGGAGGATGTTTCTTTTAAGAAGGTGTCAGAAGGTGACTTATCTGTATTTGTGGTAGTTACGGCTGGTGTAGGAAATGCAGTTGATATATCCAGGAACAGCAAACAAGCACCGGTAAAACCAGGAACGATTAACACCTGGGTATTAGTGAATGGAGAACTGTCTGATGAGGCGTTCATCCAGGCAATCGTGACGGCAACAGAGGCAAAAGTCAAGGCATTGCAGGATGAAAGGGTAATGGATGCACATACAGGTACCCTGGCTACCGGGACATCAACGGACAGCATCTTGATTGGAGCGACCCAGCGCGGAGAGGTTCTGCCTTTTTCAGGACCTATTACAAAAGTGGGCAAAATGATTGGCTCTACGGTTTATGAAACGACCAGAGAAGCAATAAGCCATTATAAAAGAAGGAAGGGTCTCTTGTGATCCTACACCTGGTGTCCATTCCATTGGGTATATTTCTGGACAGAAAGATTGGAGATCCACCTAAGCTCCAGCGCCCGGGAAAGTGGATGGGATCTCTTATCGCCTTCTTTGACAGAGCTTTATATAAAGGCTGTATTCGTATAGATTGTTGCTTTCGGAAAAATCCCATGGGCCGGATTTTCCCACGGGTACCTGGTTCTTTTTCTAATAACAGGAAGAGGAGCTCTTTTCTTTCTTGCTTATCTAGGATATTTCAGGTGAATGATTTCTATTATTCTACATTCATATTTAATGGCAATAAAGTTTAAGAAAAGCGCCTTAATAAAAGACCTGCACGCAGATAAAAAGAGATGTGTAACGAGCGAAACGAAAAGAACTATAATACAGGCAAAGGGGATAATAGTCATGAAGATATATAGCAAAAAGGGAGATAAAGGAAGAACGAGTATCATCGGGGGACGGGTCGATAAGGATGATTTAAGGGTCGAAGCCTACGGCACAATCGACGAACTGAATTCATTTGTCGGAAAAGCTGTTACGGAGCTCCAAGATGAAAAGTTTGAAGACGTCCTTGCTGATTTGGAGAAAATTCAACATGAGCTTTTTGATTGCGGCGGTGACCTTGCCAATGCCACAGAAAAAATACCGATGAAACTGAAAATTGAGTCTGTGGCCTACTTGGAAAGAAGAATCGATGAGTATATTGCGGAGACGCCCCCTTTAGAAAAATTCATCCTGCCAGGTGGAACAGGCCCGGCAGCCACGATACATATCGCTCGAACGATCACCAGGAGAGGAGAAAGGCAGATTGTCAGCCTGGTTAAAACAGAGGCCTCCATTCCGGAAGTTACCCTTCAATACATTAACCGGTTATCTGATTATTTTTTCGCATTGGCAAGAGTCATCAATCATCGCCTTGGTATTCAAGATGTAGAGTATGAGAGAAGCGCGAATGTTTTCTCCTCGAACAGGAATCAGGTGAACAAAGATAAAGAAAATCAATAAATTCACCATTCTTGTCTTATTGACCGTCATTAGTGCAGTATTTGGGCATATAATTTCGGCCTTATTGGATTACCGTATGAACACTGTTTATCTGACATCTTCTTCTACGATCAGCCAAGCCAGGTCGGCAGCTGTGCAGGCAGCAGCTGACTTATATGGAACCCACTCACCGGATGTACAATCTGTGCATCACTCCTTTGATGCAGTGGGAATCAACTAATTTGGAAGTATATATTATAAGAAAAGGTTTGACGCCAGTTTAGACTGGTGTCTTTTTTATGGATTGGATTAAGGTTGATGTAGGAGGAATGTTAAAAACTTAGATTATATCTTTAGGATTGATCCGATCGTATGGCGTGCGCCCTCCTCCTGTATGAGAGTCGCCATTTTGCAGTAGACCGAACAGGAGCTTGTATTTATGTTCACTATATTAATGAAGAAACAAGAAATTTGAAGTAAATGGGACGCAAATCTTTTTTTAATTTGCCGGTAAAATAGGTATTGTTATTTTCATTGCAATACTATACAATCACTTAGTAGTTTACTAGTGAAACTTTTTCTGCTGAAATTCGTCTAATAAACTAGATTATTGAAGAAAGATTTTTGTTGCATTATAGGTTGAGCAAAATTGGCAGCATCGCAAAGTTACACATCAGTTTATGAACAGCAGCACAGACGGAAAAAGCTTAAGTAAAGAAGGTGCATGTATGAATTCACGTTTAGAATATAAAAAGAAAAAGAAAAGAAGAGGATTGAAAATGGTTCTTTTCTTGTTATTGATGATTACAGGTCTAGTCGGATATGCAGCCGTCCAGTTCTATCAGGGTACACAGCTTGCTTCTGGTGAAAGTAATACTCCTAAGGAAGAAAACTATACATTCAACGGTGTAAAGGATGCAAATGGCCGTATTAATGTCTTGCTGCTTGGGGTGGACAGCAGGGGCGAAGAAAAAGCCAGAACAGATACAATGATGATTGCCCAGGTCGATCCTAAAACCAATGAAACAAAGCTTGTCTCTTTTATGAGAGATATGTACGTTGAAATTCCTGGGTACCAAAACTACAAGCTTAACACGGCATTTTTCTTAGGGGGGCCCGATCTTCTGAGACAGACTTTGAAGCACAATTTCGGAGTAGATGTGCAGTATTATATGATTGTCGATTTCAAAGGATTTGAACAATCCATTGATGTTCTTGCACCAAATGGTATCGAGATCAATGTCGAAAAAGCAATGTCAGAAAATATCGGAGTTTCGTTGGAACCAGGTCTTCAGAATCTCAACGGAAAAGAACTTCTTGGTTATGCACGATTCCGTGCAGATGCAGAAGGTGACCATGGCCGTGTAAAAAGGCAGCAGGAGGTCATTACGGCTGTCAAAGACGAAGCATTGAGTCTGGGCAGTGTAACAAAGCTTCCGAAAATGATCGGGGCAGCGCAGCCCTATATTGAAACCAATATGACCAAGCTTGACCAAATCGGTCTTGTTAAAGATGTCCTTTTAGGAAACAGCAGCGATATACAAAAATTGACGATTCCAGTACAAGATTCCTACACAGATGGTTATTATCAACACGCCGGGGCTGTCCTAGAAGTCGATTTTGCAACCAATAGTGCCGCGTTGCAGGAATTTTTGAATCAGTAATAATACAGTCTGAATTATACTTCATTTCTGGGAGTTGAAAATAAGATCCTTTCTGCAGACAGCTTAGTGATCGTACCTCTGGAATAAACCATATGAAGTAGTGATTGAGCTATATAGGCCCATACTATATAAAGTCAAGAGGATGAAATCTCATGAGATTTCATCCTCTTTTTTGATAGCTCTTTTAGTATAGATTGTTGCTATCTGAAAAAACCAAAGGGCCGGATTTTCCTCTTGCGTTCAAGGGCTTTCCTCTCTGAAAAGGGTGAATAGCTCTTTTCTTTCTTGCTACTCCAGATAATTTCTGTGAGTTCTGGCCATATCTCTTGAGCCCAATAGTAAATAGCAACAAAGATTTAGAAAAGAGCCTTTTTGACTGAAGGTAATAAAGTTCACTCATTATTTTGGAATGTTCTATATTAATTTGGATAGTGCTCAGAACGCTTGTGTTCAGCGTTTTCCTGGTTCTTTTTTTATGCCTCTAAGCATAGTGGGGAAAACAACGAAAAATTAAATCGTGATATATAGTCCTCAGAAGGGAAATACAGGGATTATTCTCGATTTGAACAGCTCAAGAACAAATGGTAGCGCTTACACTAACTAATTCAGCTATATACACCAAACTTTAAGCAAAGCACTTGATTATGATTTTGTACGTGTTACGATTGTAAACGTTGAAAAAAGAGCGAACAAAAATACGAACAAAAAACGATTTTATTGGGAGAGGATATTTTTGCTAAACAAACAGACGGTTGCTTTTCTAGGTGCAGGTAATATGGCAGAGGCCATGATTTCAGGAATGGTTGAGTCCAAAAAAATTCCGGCAGAACAAATTATTGTATCTAACAGAAGTAATCGAGGGCGTTTACAAGAACTAAAAGCAAAATACGATATTACAGCGATAACTAAAGACGATCTAAACTTTAATGAAATAGATATGTTGATTCTGGCTATGAAGCCTAAAGATATTGATACAGTATTAGAATCCATTAAAGATATGGTGAACCCGAATACAGTCATTCTTTCAGTATTGGCAGGCATTACGACTGGACATATGGAAGAAGGGCTTCCTCAAGGGCAGAAGGTCATCAGAGTAATGCCGAACACATCCAGCATGATGAGGGAATCGGCTACAGCCATTGCAGCAGGTAAACATACTGGAGAAGGTGACATGAATGTTGCCCAGGAGTTACTGGAATGCATCGGTGAAGTCTACACGATCAAAGAAGAAAAAATGGATATTTTCACAGGGATTGCCGGCAGCGGCCCCGCTTATTTCTATTATCTAATGGAACACATCGAGAAAGCCGGAAAAGACAGCGGTCTTGAGCCGGAGGTAGCACGCCAGATCGGAGCACAAACTATTCTCGGTGCTGCCAAAATGATCATGGAACGTGAAGAAACACCCGCACAGTTACGTGAAAATGTAACTTCCCCAAATGGAACCACTGCAGCAGGACTGGAAGCACTAGCAAAATTCGGCGGCGGCGAAGCGATAGCTCAAGCCGTTAAAGGTGCTGAAAAACGATCCAAAGAAATCAGTTCCCAATTCAAAAAAGTATTAGTAGCGAATTAATAAATAGATGAAAGAATCTCTCGCTGAGATGGCAGAGCCAGAGCAGCGAGGGAGAATTCATTGCACATCAGCATTTTACCGAATTAACGCGTCACAGCACTAAGAGGGACAGTCCCTCTTAACACTGTGAAGCATTAAAGTATAGATTTAAATTATTTTTTTACAGGAGTGATATGATGTCTGCGGACACCAAGAAGCGAATCGTAATCAAAATAGGAAGCAGTTCATTAACAAGCCTTCACGGGGAGATGAGCCGCAGGAAGCTGGAGCGACTGACGGACGAAGTCGTACGCTTGAAAGATGACGGCCATGAAGTATTGCTGGTTTCATCCGGTGCAGTAGCCGCAGGATACCGAAAACTGGGCTGTCTTACAAGACCAAGCACTCTGCCAGAAAAGCAGGCAGCGGCTTCTATCGGTCAAGGGTTGTTAATTGAGGCTTACTCTGATCTATTTTTATCGAATGGTTATGTAGCTTCTCAAATTCTCATCACAAGAAGTGATTTCTCAGATGAGAATCGATATAACAATGCAAAAAATACGATTAATGTACTGCTTGAACGCGGTATTATTCCAATCGTCAATGAAAATGATACGGTTACGATTGACCGTTTGAAATTTGGCGATAATGACACATTATCAGCCAAAGTAGCAGGTCTAGTAGACGCGGATAAATTGATTATCTTGTCTGATATCGACGGACTTTATAATGACGACCCACGCAAAAACCCACAGGCAGAGCTTCTAGAAGAAGTGAATGAAATTACTCCTGAAATAGAAGAGATGGCCGGTGAACCAGGCAGTTCTGTCGGTACAGGAGGAATGCGTTCCAAAATTGATGCATTCAAAATTTCCATGGCGTCTGGAATTCCTTCTTTCCTTGGGAAATCAGGGATCGCCAACATCATTTATGACGCGGTACAGGGTGAAGCGAAGGGTACCTATTTTGAAGCAAAAGAAGATGTAATAAACCTCGATACGAAAAAGCAATGGATAGCCTTTAATTCAGGTCCAGAAGGTGAAATTACGATTGATAACGAAGCGAAAAAATCCATCCTTGAGAGCAAGAAGAGCCTGAATGCTTCAGGTATCTTTACAGTAAGTGGCAGATTCAAGAGCGGAGCCGTAGTTAGAATTTCTGACTTGAGCGGTGAAGAAATCGGTCTGGGTGTGGTTAACTACCATTCAGAAGAACTGAAAAAATTCAACAAAATGACCGATGAAGAACTTAAAAACTATGAAGAGGCAGCAGTTGAAATCGACCATCTGGTTTGCCATGTTGAGGTGCCGATTCCAGTTGGGGTATGACTTACCATGAATAAGTCTTTAAATAAAGGCTTTGTTAGTTGATGTTGGTATTAAGCGCTAAAAGTAGATAGATTATAGAGCTTACAAGGTACTATCGTGTTCGATTGGAGCGAAAGGCGTGCGACCTCCTGCGGGACTAGCGGGACAGGTGAGACCAAGGTTACGTACCCACTGGAACGTAACCCCCGGGGTCCGTACCCACCGGAACGGACCCTACCTACCGAGGAGGCTCACCGCCCGCCCCGCGGAGTCGTACGCCTGTAGCGGAAATGTAATGGCAAGATAGTATAAATGCTCATTAAAAACACTTTCACAGTGTTAAACAAAATACTAAATGGAGGTATTGGATGACTTTAACAGCCAATAAAACGAATGTAGAAGAACAAGCGATTGCAGCAAAGAAAGCAGCAAAATCACTATCTTTATTAACTACAAAAGAAAAAAATGATGCTCTTCTGACCCTTGCGTCAACTCTTGAAGAACAGTTTGAAACAATCCTTGAGGCCAATGAAAAAGACCTTAGCCGCGGACGCGAGAAAGGCTTTGACGAAGCTTTCATGGATCGCTTATCTCTTTCTAAAGAGCGCGTCTTCGATTTTGCCAACGGACTTCGTGAAGTGGCACAACTTGAAGATCCAACAGGTGTGACAGTCAGTGACTGGACACTTGAGAACGATTTGAATGTCGCAAAGGTGACAGTTCCACTGGGTGTCATCGGCATGATTTATGAAGCTCGTCCGAACGTGACCGTAGATGCCACAGGTTTGGCACTCAAATCAGGTAATGCGATCGTGCTAAAAGGCGGCTCAAATGCAATCACATCAAATAAGGCGATTGTCGACGTTATGCATAATGCACTTGAGAATACCAAGATTCCTAAAGAAGCGGTGCAATTCATCAATACAACAGATCGTGAAGCTACGCAGCAATTGTTCACGATGAAAGAACATGTCGATGTATTGATTCCGCGTGGTGGCGGTGCTTTAATTAATGCGGTTGTTAATAATGCGACAGTACCAGTTCTTGAAACAGGCGTAGGAAACTGCCACATTTACATTGATAAAGAAGCGGATGTTAAAATGGCACTGAATATCCTTGTGAACGCTAAAACCGATCGTCCTGCAGTATGTAATGCAGCTGAGACTGTAATCATTCACCGTGAATGGCTGGCTGAAAATAAAGAACAGCTGATAGAAACGTTCAACAAGCACAATATCCAAGTACACGGTGATGACCATGCTTGTAAAACCATCCCTGGCTGCACTCCTGCAGGGGAAGAAGATTGGGCGAATGAGTATCTTAGCTTGGATATCGCTGTCAAAACAGTCGAAACTACTTCTGATGCAATTGATCATATCGAGAAATATGGCACCAAGCATTCTGAAGCAATCGTTACGGATAATGCAGAAACTGCTAAAATGTTCATGACACTTGTTGATGCAGCAGCCATTTACCACAATGCATCCACCCGTTTCACGGACGGAGGAGCACTTGGTTTTGGTGCAGAAATCGGAATCTCTACCCAAAAGTTACATGCTCGCGGACCAATGGGGCTGCCTGCACTAACAACCGTAAAATATATGATGACTGGTGACGGCCAGATCCGATAAATTCATGAATATCGTCATCTCGTCTAGAGTTTTGGCTATAAAAAAATACAAAACGTCCTGTGTGTAGGCACAGGGCGTTTTTATATTTATAAATGAATTCATGCGGATGGGGGCCATCATCATCTAGAATTCCAGGTCTCTCGTCCATAAACCTATTAAATGTGCCTTCATCACCCAGAACCCAAGATCTCTCTGGGCCTTTTAATAACTATATTGAGAAAGAGGCAGCTCATTGGCTGCCTCTTCATATCCCCACCACTTCATGCAGGTCCCTTATAGTCTCGACTTTCTTTTCTTTACATAGCCGTAATAGCTCCTGAAAAATTTCCGCTGTCATGATGGCATCATTCAATGCATGATGACGTTGTTTTTTCGTGATTTGAAATTTCTTCACCAGGTCATCAAGGTAGCATTCTTTCTCATTCAGCAGTTCCTTGGCGAGAGCATAGGAATCGATATACTCAGGTTTAAAGGAGGGGAGATCCCATTTGCCGATCCTTTTCTGCAAAAAATTTATGTCAAAGGAAGCAGGGTGGGCGACGAGGATGGTACCCTTACAAAATTCGAGAAACTCCTTTAAACCGACTGGCAATGTTTTGGCTTTGATGAAATCAGCTCTTCTTAATCCGGTGAATTTTTTTGTTTCCAATGAGACTGTCTGCAATGGATCGATGACTTCATAGAATGTCTTATGATCGATGATCTTATTGCCTTGCATTTTTATGGCGCCGATTGAGACGATTTCATCTCCAATTTCAGGAAAGAAACCGGTCGTCTCCAAGTCGAAAATCGTGAAGGTGCAGCTGTCCAGCCTCTGCTGCTGATACACTGGTTTTTCCTGTTCGAATTCTTTCAACATGGATTTAAGTTTTTGATAAGAAGGATTTTTCTTCTCTTTTTCTACCTGTTTTCTAAACAGATATCTATGCCAAAAATAGTATTTTATGATTCGATATCCTACATTAAATCTAGCATCACTCATAGTTTATACCACCCGGTTACGATTGAAGCTTATCTCCATTACTTGCTGCATCCTATTTGCGATCTGAAGGGCTTCTCTCAGTTTTCGTTTATCTTCTTTTGAAATCTTATCGACTGGCAATTCGTTTGTCAGTTCAAGATTTTCTTCCAGTTCAGAGAGGTTTTGGTTCAACCGGTAGTATAAAAGATAATGCAGGGCCGTTTTGGCATTTTCTGCATCCCTCGGGTGAAATACTTTCATTTCTTTTAATGCATCAAGACGATGAACGGTGTTCACTTCCTTGATGCCATGTTTGATGGAGTGGATGCGTACCATGTTCACAATTTGCATAAGTCCCGCTTTTTTTATATTGAATCGTTTATTTCTTCCTTTTAGATTAATTCTCCCCAAGGCGTTGACCGGAATGCGGAAGCGTATAGCATCTTTTCTCAATAACTGCTGGAGATTTAAGGATTTCTTGGCTTTTTTAGCTATATAATCGCGAATGTCTTCTGCAAGGCTGTAATCTCCGAATATTGGCCTGAAATCATAGAACATAGTAAAGCTTTGAACCTCTTCAGCATCTATTTCATGAAGCCAGTCATCAACGGATGCCAGCCATTCAGTATAGGATTTGCGCCATTTACGTTCTTTCGCCATAATGCCGCCTGTACATTCATGAAATCCGCAGAGGGCCAGCTTTGTATTTATCTTTTCCGTGAACCGTTCAAAATAGTTTTCTACTGAACCGGCGTTTTCAAGGTGTGCATAATCGGCAATGATGATGCCGTTATCCTGATCGGTGTTGAAGGACTGTTCACTGCGGCCCTGACTGCCCATGACGATGAAGCAATAATTGACAGGTGGGGAACCGTATCCTTCTGAAATCATTTCCTCCTCTGAAAGCATGATGACTTTTCGATACAATCTGTCATTGTAATTTGTCAAAACTTCACTGACGTTATAGGCAAAGCTGTCCTGTTCCAGCAAACTGCCGATGAAGGAAGTGAATACCGTGTTTTCAATTGGCGACAAAGGGATAAGTTCATCTGTGCTGGAAGCCGAGGTGATGCTGTATGACAGGTCAAGGTAGCTGGAGTCATGGATATTCACAAAAGAAAGTCCAGTCAGCAAGCCAACCACTATTCCATTTCGAAGGACGGGAACATACTTTGCACCTTCATAATTGAAAAGTGACAGTGCCTCATAAGCAAATGCTTCATCCCTTACCCAATAAGGCTTTCTGTTCATCCATTCTCCAACTGAAGTGGCAGCCCCTTTACTAGTCAAGTATCGAAGGATTTCCGTCTGGGTGACGAGTCCCTTCAAGGCAGTTTCCTCATCAGTCACTACAATGGCTTCAACCTGTTCATCAAGCATTTTTTGTGCCGCTTCTTCCATGGTTGCCGTCTTTAACAGGGTGACAGGAGATTCCATCAGGACATTGACCCTTGTGCGGAAAAGGGATAAGTCGGCGGATTCCTCCTGTGACTCTTTATATTTAATCTCATCGTAGAGAGTCTTCATGCGGCTTCCAAGGCTTTCAAAGATGATTTGCGAAAACTCTTTATTGTCGGTAAGCATGTCAAAGAATACTTTTTTATTGAACCGGAAAAGGGTACATTCTTCAATCGCCTGTACCGAGAAACTCATATCACCGCTGGTCCAAAGGATCATCAGGCCGACAAGGTCTCCAGGATAATAATACCTGAGTGAAACCTGCTTCCCCGAAGGTCTGTGAAGGACGTTTTTAGCTGTGCCGGAGATAAGGAAATAAATGTCCAGTTCTTCTTCGGATTCTTTTTCGTGAAATATAAATTCATTTTTAGCAAACTTTTGGAACTTAGCATGAGATACCAAATGTTCCAATTGCTCTTGTGATAAAAGATCGAATGGATACGAAGAATGTATGATATTATAAAACTCAGCTTTTTTCACCAGGCAGCCTCCTCGTCACAAGTTGTGCTTTCAATATAAGTAATCCCTTAAACCGGGAAATGAACTGTCTTCTCCTCTATGTAACCTTAACATAGAAATAGTGCATCATTAATGATTTTGCCTGAAATCTTTTGGGGGGATGAAAAAGCCAGTGCATGGAGCAGCACTGCGCATTCAGTTTGGGAACACCTTTATCTTTATCAATCAACAAGAATGGATATTTATCAAGCCTTTCTAGCATTTACTTAGCCGCATTTATTTTCTAAAAGGGCAGGGAGGTGTTTAAAAACAGGATATATCAATATTCAATTATGATGGTCCAGTCAAAAATTTTGCTGCTCCATAAAGAGAGGGAAAGCAATGGTCGGCAAGATTGTCTGGGTCACTATCGGCAATCAGAATCGTACTGCAGCCCGCTTTTTTACCTGCCTCAATATCCGGTTCCCGGTCTCCAATCATATAACTCTTTGATAAATCGATGTAATGTTTATTAGCTAAAGACAGAATCATTCCCGCTTCCGGTTTTCGGCAAGCACATCCTTCATAAGGTTTATGGATGCAGCTGGAGAATTCCTCAATGAAGCCGCCTCCTTTTTCAATGTCTTGTTTCATTTTAGCGTGAATTTCTTCCAACCCCTCTTGAGAGAGATACCCAAGTCCAACACCGCCCTGATTTGTAACGATGAAGGTTTTATATCCTCTATCATTTAACATTTTGACCGCTTCTGGCACTCTCTCGAGGTAGTGTATGTCAGAGGGTTTATTGACGAACTTTACTCTTTTCGATAAGACTTCATTGATTACCCCGTCACGGTCTAAAAAAACTGCTTTTTTCACGAAAATTCTCCTTTTTTATACAGGTTATTACTCAGAAGAGCGTAATTTGTCATATCTTGCGCTTTCCGGGGAAATAACAGAAAATTTAATTAATTCACACGCTTCCGATAGTAGTATTTTCTTCTACTGCTGAATCTATAATCTTCTTCTCAAAGAAGTTTTCACTTATGGAAATATGGGAAATTAACAAATAGAGAAACGAACAACTATCAAGGGAAGGAGTAAACAATATGAATAAAGAAAAGGCGAAAGGACATGCCAAAAAAGGCGCTCATGAGGCAAAACCATGGGTTAAAGGATTAGGGCGCATGGGGTATTTAGCCAAAGGAAGCGTATACGTGTTAATTGGAGTTCTTGCTTTCATGGCAGCCATTGGGGCAGGAGGCAAAACAACTGATACCAGTGGCGCCCTGGCGTCGATTGCAAGCCAGCCGTTCGGAGAAATTTTATTATGGATATTGGCAGTAGGCTTGGCGGGTTATGTAATATGGAAAGTTGTCGAGGCGATCACCGATCCCCAGAACAAAGGAAATGATGCTAAAGGAATTCTGATGAGAATTGGATTTATATTTAGTGCAATTGTATATGCAGGGCTTGCTTACAGAGCTGTTCAAATTGCATCAAATGCGGGAAGCAGCGGGGGAGGAAACAGCAAGCAAACCATTACCGCTCAAGTTCTTTCCCAGCCATTTGGTCAATGGTTGGTCGGAATTGCAGGTGCCGCTGTCATTGGATATGGACTATATGAAATATATAAAGGGTACAGCGAAAAATTCACCGACTCTTTCCAGAGAAGCAAAATGGATAAGAAAGAGTATCAGCTTGGCAAGAAAACGGGTAAAGCCGGATTGATGGCCAGAGGCGTCGTATTTTGCATCACTGGGTATTTCCTGATTCAAACGGCTATCACTACGAATCCGAATAAAGCAAAGGGACTGGATGCCGCACTTTCAGAAATTGCTCAACAGCCTTTTGGTAAATGGATGCTTGGTCTCGTTGCAATAGGATTGGCTGCCTATGGAGTTTTTCAGATCCTTAAAGGAAAAAATAAAAATATGGCATTCTATTAAATAGACGCTTTTCTAAATTCCTGGCAGGTTAAAAGAGCAATTCATCCTGTAAAAGAGAATAGTCCTTGTACTAAAGGGAAAAATCCAGCCTTTTGGATTTTTCCGATAGCAACTTTATATACGAAAACAGATTATTAATAAGAAAAAAGGCTGTCACGTTTATGGCAGCCTTTTTACGTGGTTAAAAAGTGTGAATGAGTTTCAGTCGCATAGAGAGAAGCGTCTTGCTTTCCTTCATACGCATGATTTTAAAAAATAAAATGCCTGATTTTCAATGTCAGGCATTTGAACTAATTCCAGAGAAACTTCTTCAGCAATTTATCTACTTTCTCTGTTTCATGCAGACCGCTGTGGTCGATTGTTTTATCTTCTATTAACTGTTTCTGCAGGTTTTCTGCAGGTACAATATGTTGGATAGCGAAGGCGCTGTCGACGTCCACGACTTGGTCGCCGGCTCCTGCGATAGCCAATACTTCGATGTGGGCCGGGAATTGATTCTTATTTTTCACCAGACTGTTCAATGCTTCTGATTCAGGTTTCAAATCAATGACTGCTTCCCCGGTATTCACCTGGTGATAAGACTCGTGGGCGATTCCGTCAAAGGGACTCCCGATTACGGCAAATTTAACCGTTTCCGGCTGCTCATCGCTTCCATTCAAGGATTCCAGGTAATGAGTGGAAACAAGACCGCCCATTGAATGGCCCACGAGGTTGACCTGCTCGACTCCATATTTATCTTTCAATCCTGTCATGACCCGCTGTAGCCATGTTGACGTTTCTGCAATTGATGCTTTGTTTTTTTCGAAAATGACTTGAACAAGTGGCGGAAGGGCAGAGTCGGTTAGGAGCGAGCCTTTCCAAGTGACATCACCTGCAGCAGACACGTATACGACCAATTCCCTTTTTCCCCAATTATTCTTTTCAAATCGGTAGATCATGGTTTTGAAAGAGTTGTAGGTCCCTTTATAGCCGTGAACGAAAACGGTCGGTATGTCAGTTTGCGCAGAAGAGCTACTCTCTTTTGATTCCGCAATCTGTGATTTTAAAGATATATAAATTAATGAGAAGGATAGTAAAAGCATAGCTCCTACGGAAAAGACCTTCTTTTTAGTCAGGGTGCGTGTCATTAAAGGTAAATCTCCTTTTAGTGGATGATATAACTATGATAAACGAATATGTATGTCTTGAAAATGATTTATATGAAATTCTTTTGTAATATAATCAGTAATATTTGGTAATAGTGAAAGTCAAAGAAAAAGCCGGTACCGGTCTATGTGAAACTGGCCGGACTGGCTTTTTCTTTAAAGGCTCTTTTCATATATTTGGTTACTATTTGGATGAGACAGTTAATTTCCGGTCCAAGTGCGCGACTCAGCTGGAGCTAGACGTCGCTAGTCCAGCAGGAGATCACACACCTTCCGTTCCAATCAACCATTCGTAAAAGCATGCAGAATAATTAGTCTAAAAGCAACTAGCTTTTTGAAGACAGCTTTTTTTAAAAACTCATATTAGGAAAAAGTCTTTTCGCTTACGACTTCATGGTCTTCATTTTCTACCAGCACTTTTGCGGGCTGGTTTTCCTTAGCTAATCTTTCGGCTTCATCAATGGCCTCCGAACGTCCATTAAATAGGGTTGTCGGAGCTACATCCTCTATTTTTACATACCAGCCGGATTCATCCTTATTGGGTACAACATAATATTCTTTCATTGCTATCGCTCCTTTCTAAGTCTTCAAATTTTTCTTTCCCTCATGAGGCAGGAGTGAAACCTAAAGGGATAGTAGAATAAAAACTATATATCACTTTTTTCACCATCAGCTTTTTGATATAATGGACCTTCAATACAAATGAACTAAAGTTCCATGCAATGGAGTTGATATAATGAGCAAAAGCAAAGGCGGCGGAACAGGCAGGGGAACAGGGAAGAAAGGCTGGAACCGCTGGCAGAAGAGTGCAAAGAAAAAAGCAGCTGCCAAACCATATACGAGTAAAGGCACTAAACACAGTAGCGGTTCAGAGAAAAACTAACAAAAAGAGCTGTCTCCCGATACGGGAGACAGCTCTTTTTACTTTTCAGGCTATGCAGAAAATGCTTTTAGGATAGGAAGTTATCATGGGTGTTCATGGTTCGGAGGATTGTACAAATTCACCCTTGAAAGAATGACAGAGTGATAGCATTCGTCACTAACTACCTGAAGCTGAGCATGTAATTAAAATGCCCAATTGCCTCCGCGGAAAATAGGTTCGACTGTTCCGTCTTCCCGCACACCATCGATATCCAATTGTTCGGATCCAATCATGAAATCCACATGAGTCAGACTTTCATTAAAGCCCATTTCTTTTAACTCATCCTGGCTCATTTCTTTTCCGTTTTCGACACAAATTGAAAGGGCATTCCCTAAAGCGATATGACACGAGGCATTTTCATCGAACAAGGTATTGTTGAAAATAATGTTCGTGTTTGAAATAGGAGAGTTGTGTGGAACAAGCGCGATCTCTCCAAGGAAGGAGGCTCCTTCATCCGTTTCAAGCAACCCTTTTAGCGTATCATAGCCTTCTTCTGCATGAAACTCTGTTACTTTTCCATCCTTAAATGTCAGGCTGAAGTTGTTGATCAGGTTGCCGCTGTAATTTAATGGTTTCGTACTGCTGACAGTTCCATTTACACTGTTACGAACAGGAATAGTAAAGACTTCTTCAGTAGGGAGGTTCGGCACAAAATCTACACCCTTGTCGTTCGTGAATTGTGCGCAGATCCACTTGCTCTTTGGATGTAGTTCAACAGTGAAATCTGTACCCGGTGCCTTATAATGAAGCTTTCTAAAACCCCGGTCATTGAGATGATCGGCATTCTTTGTCATATTTTCAATATGTTCTTTCCATAGCTGGACAGGGTTCTCCTGGTCAACTCTTGTTGTATAGAAAATTTTCTCCCACAGTTCTTTAACAGCTTCTTCCTCAGATAGAGCAGGAAAAACACTTTTCGCCCAGGAAGGTGACGGAACAGCAGCGATCAGCCAGCTGATACGGCCGCCTGAAATGAAAGGCTGGAACTCCTTGAATGCTTCACCGCTGGCTTTGTTGGCCATGGCGACACGCTGGGCATCAATACCTTTAAGCAGGGTAGGATTTGGAGAAGTAAGATTAAGTACAGCGACGTTGTTCTTGGCCATCTCCACGAACCCTCTAGCTTTCCATGTAGGAAAATCTTTTAGTCCTTCTTCGGGGGCTTTTTCCATTTTTAATCTTGTTAATTTTTCATCTGAGTACTCAACCAGGACGTTTTTAGTTCCGGCCTCATAAGCTTTTTCTGATAGCTGTGCGACAAAATGGGATTGAGTAATCGGAGCATTGATGAGAAGCGTTTGTCCTTCTTGGAGGTTGATTCCCACCCGGATCAATAAATCTGCATATCTTTCTAATTTAGTTTCTACTGAAGTCATTCGATATCCCCCTCATATGTAACATACTAGTTAAATATACTATTTATTTCGCGAATTTTCCATTTTTACCAGGGGCGCTTTCTCGCTTTAAAGCACTAAGAGGGACTGTCCCTCTTAGTGCTTTAAAGCGGTAAAAAGCTCTTGCTTCCAGTATGGAGTCAAGAGCTTTTGTAGTATTTTATTCAGTTAATGCTGGTGCTCCTCCACCATTTGGGGGAGGCAGGTCTTCCTCTTGGGCGCTTACGGATGTTCCGGCTGCAGATAAGGCGATCAATACGAGGGCGGCAACGGTGATTCTTTTGATTTTTTTCATTCTAAATCTCCTCCTATAATCCTATTATTCTTTCATATGCCACATTAGCCTTTGTCAGGTAATGAGCGGCATATTTATATTTTCTAATTTCCTGATAGTAAGTACCAAGAAATTTAGAATATTGAGCCAGCAGATGAGGGTTGCCTGTATATTCAAAGTAGGGGAGCGCTTCAGTTTTCATGAAGTGTTCAAAACCCTCATCAAGTTTTTCAGAGGCATATTCATAGATTCTGAATTCATAATACTTTTCTTTATTTTTCTCTTGCTGAGATAGATGAATTCCTTCTTGAAGCCAACGCCTGACTTCGTCCAATCTTTTCAGTTTGTAGTATTCTTTGACCAGGGACAGAATGGTGGTCAGCTTGCTGTTTTGATCTTCATGTTTGAATTGAAGGCTTTTCAGATAATGAGCGATCGCATCTTCTGTTCTATTATCCATGGATTTGAGGAAGCCGAGATTTTGTTCAACCTTGCCTCTTAGTAATGAATATCCAGTATTAATGCTGATTTCATTGGCCCACTCATAATGAGAGATGGCTTCATTAATGTTCTGGATCCTCCTGTAGCAGACCCCAAGCAGCAAATGAATTTCCGCACACCTTTTGTTATGATACAGACCTTGGTAAAGGGCTAGTGATTCCTCGGAGTAATGGATGGCGAGCGCATGTTTCCTCAACTGAACAAGAGTCAGTGATTTCAAGTAAAATAAATCTGCTTTTTCCTCAGAGTCGAGAATGTTTCCAAGAACGAGGTAATGCTCCGCGTCTTTGAGGTGGCTATTGGCCTTCTCAAAATGCCCCTGTATGTAGCAGAAGTTCCCGGCGAACTTGTGAAAATAGAATCGGAGTTTATCTGTGAGGCTTTTGTAGATTTTCTCCAAGGAATTGATGATTTCAGCTGTCTGATCAAATTCTTTTACCAAAATGGAATAGCGGATCATGAGGATTTGGTAACTATTAAGAAGGTTGAGATCATCCATATGAGTGATTTGAGTTGACACTTCACCAAATAAGCGTTGCGCCTCTTCGTGGTTATTCCTCAACAATGCCTTATTCCAATCGGAGAAAGTTTTCTTAAGAACCTCATCATTTTCCTGCAGTAAAGCGATTCCCAGTCGTTTGCATAGAAGCTCGATCACTTCGGCGGAGGCGGTGGTTTGATTATTCTCAATCTTGGAAAGATAAGAGACGGAAAGGATTCCTGTTGCAAGTTCTTCTTGTGTTAATTTTTTTTTCATGCGATGGTAACGGATTTTGCTTCCAATCGTCACGATTGTTTCTCCCCTCTATCTATAGTAATAGTATAAAATAATCCAATAATTAGAACGAATCTGACTGGTTGGGAAAATCCCTCAGACCACCCCTTAATGAATAAGTAAAAACGAAAATATTTATGAAAATTTTCCTAAAAATTTAGAATCAACAATATTAAGATTACCACAGAAATAAGGAAAATAGTCCGAATATTCCTATAATTATATTTTTGAAGGAATGACTTGGTATTATCACGAAAAAGACTGAAGGAAGATAATTTTGATAACCTTTCGCAATAGGGATAATTACATAGAGGGAGCGGTTGATATGATTGATTTAAGAAGCGACACGGTGACAAAACCGACGAAAGAAATGAGAGAGGCAGCATTAAATGCCGCAGTCGGTGACGATGTTTACGGTGAAGACCCTTCAGTCATAGAGCTTGAACAGACGGCGGCTGAACTGCTGGGAAAAGAGGCGGCACTATTCGTGACGAGTGGTACACAGGGAAATCAGATCGCGGTTTTGACACATTGTGCTCCTGGAAACGAAGTGATACTGGAAGCGGAGTCACATATTTTTTATTATGAATCGGGCGCCATTTCTGCCTTTGCGGGTGTGCAGCCAAGGACCATTAAGGGGAACCGCGGAGCCATGGACCCAGCAGAAGTGGAAGCTGCTATCCGGGAAGATGACCAGCATTTTCCTGAAACGGGACTCATCTGTCTTGAGAACACCCATAATCGTGCTGGAGGCGCGATAGTATCGGCTGCTAATATGAAAGCCATTTATTCGATAGCCCATAAGCACAACATACCGGTTCATGTCGACGGTGCCAGGCTTTTTAATGCATCAGCGGCTGAGGGAGTCCCGTTGACACACTTTACCCAGTATAGTGATACGGTTCAAGTCTGCCTGTCGAAAGGGCTTGGTGCACCGGTTGGCTCCATCATTGCGGGAAGCAAAGATTTCATCAAAAAAGCAAGAAAATGGAGGAAACGGCTCGGAGGCGGTTTACGACAGGCTGGAATCATTGCTGCACCAGGGCTGTATGCTTTAAACAATATGAGAGAAAGACTGGCAGTGGATCATGATAATGCCAAGCTGCTTGCTGAAGGATTGAATTCGCTGGATAAATTGAAAATTGCCAATAGCGTAGACACGAATATTGTGGTGGCAGATGTAACAGGGCTTGGAGTGACTTCAGCTCAATTCACTGAAAAATTGAAAGAAGAGGGCGTCCTTGCCGTTACGTTTGGTCCATCGCTTGTCCGCTTTACAACGCACTTTGATGTCAGCCGTGAAGATATAGACCGTGCTATTTCGGTTGTACATAAGATTGTTCATTCATAAAAGCAACTCAAAAGAAGAGACCATCTTGCATTGGTCTCTTTTTGGTCTATTTCTTGCTTTTCCAGCTTGTAGTTAGTATCATTTTCTGCAAAAGCACTCTTTTTAGAAGTGAATGGTACATAGTGGTTGTTAGTCTTAAAAAAGAGTTCAGAAAGGGTGAATCAGGTATGTGGAAAGAGTTTTTGTCGAGTATCGGCATTGGAAACATTAAAGTCGACACCGTTGTCGAAAATCCTGTTACGACTCCGTCAAGCGAGCTTAAGGGAGAAGTCGTTATAGAAGGAGGCATGTCAGACCAGCAAGTAAACAAAATCGTTCTAACTGTTTTTATCCGGACTGAGGATTACCGTGAAGACAGTGATTTTTCCTACCATGAAAAAGAGCTGCATGGGTATGCCTTGACCGAAGTCGGGGTTGTCAAAGCAGAGGAAGAGAAACGGATACCCTTTAAATTTTCGCTTTCAAAAGAGCATCCATTAACCGATGACAAAACCGAAACGTTCCTTAGGACTACCGTCGATATTCCGCAGGCAGTCGATCCGACGGATGAAGACAGTATTAAAATAGTAAAAAGCCTTTAAAAGGATACTTAAAAGATAAATACATAAATTTCTTAGAGCTTCTATAGAGGAGGAATAGCGTGAAGGCGATAGTTCATGAAGGAAGACAGGGAATTGAAGGAGTTTCAGTCAGAGAGTTCCACGAACCGGAAGTCAGCAGGGGATTGGTGAAGGTCAAATTGAAAACAGCCGGGTTGAATCGCCGAGATCTTATGGTGTTAACGAGGCACAAAGAAGATCAGCCGCCTTTAATCATCGGTTCCGACGGTGCTGGAACAATAGCGGCAGCAGGAGACGGTGTGACAAATGTTTCTGAAGGCGATGAAGTAATCATTAATCCAGGGCTCGGCTGGGCCCATAACAGCGATGCACCGCCAGAAGGGTTCGAGATAGTCGGGCTTCCGGATCATGGTACTTTTGCCGAATATATTGTCCTTCCGGCAGAAAATGTGGAGAAAAAACCGGACCACTTGAACTGGGAAGAAGCGGGGGTTTTATCACTCGCTGCTTTGACTGCTTACCGGGTCTTGTTTACCCGTGCAAAGATAAAAGAAGGGGATACCGTCCTGATTCCTGGGATCGGCAGCGGAGTGGGCACCTTCCTGCTTAAATTTGCGAAAGCTGCAGGAGCAAGAGTCATCGTAACTTCACGGAGCAATGAAAAACAGAATAAGGCACTGGAATTGGGCGCAGATCTTAGCATTGCGACAAACAGTGACTGGAATGAAGAGCTGAAGGATGAAACGATTGATATTGTAATTGAGAGCATTGGGCGGGCTACTTTTACAAAGTCACTTAAAGCCGTCAGAAAGGGCGGAACCCTTGTAACCTTTGGGGCCACCACAGAGGATGAAATCGAAATAGATATCCGCCAATTCTTTTACAGTCAATTGAATCTTCTTGGTTCAACTATGGGAAGTGCCGAAGAATTTAGAGAAATGCTGGAGTTCACCGCCAAACACAATATTACCCCCGTCGTGGATAGTGTGTATTCTTTTGATGAATACGAAAAGGCATTGGAGCGACTGAAAAATAGTGAGAATTTAGGAAAGATTGCCTTCAGGATAGCCGAATAGGTTTAGATGAGTGGACCCTTCTATGCAATTGGAGGGTCCTTTGTTTGGTTACTCCTCTAAATAGGCAGCGAGTTGTGGGCGAGTGTCTAAAATGTGCTTGTATCAATTATAGGTTGATAGGACAGGAGTAATATCCAGTCCACTTTAAAGGGGATTTCACGATCGGTTTCCCTCTCTTTTTGCCTTTAGAACTACTCTAAAAGCAATTTCTCTCTGGATTTCCCGCTCTTTTTGCCTCTAGAACCCTCTCTTAAAATCACTTTCTCACTGGATTGAACTCGCTTTTGGCCAGGAACAAAAAAGGATCCTGCATTTCGCAGGATTCTTTTTGCTTTGAAAGTTTATTGTAACCTCGAGTTATAGTAATGGACTGAAGTCTGAGCCCCTTCGCTGACCATTGTGTTGTCTTCAACATCATCAGGGTGGGGATTGCCCATTTTTTCAAGAGAGAAATCTTGCTTATTGCGGTTATCCCACTTTTGCTTCAAGCTTGCCATCATATTTTGCATTTTCACACGGTTATCTTTATTACGCATATACATCCCGGCACCTGCAGCTGCTGCACCGACTAATAAGCTTGGTTTCAGTTTCATACCCTGATCCTCCTTGAAAGTATTAAATCGTTAATTATTATTTATGGTATGTTTACCCTTCTATAATTGTTGTAAACCTGGCTGCATCTTTATCCATGAAAGGCGACAGTTTAATAAGTCAATAGGATGGAAATAGAGAAAGTAAGATCATCGGGTGGAGGGTTAAGTTATGGATTATATGCATGTTTTCGTTTTACTTTTTATTGGATATGTCGTCTTTACTATTGATAAAAAACAGAAGAACTTTCCGGTTCCCATGGTGCTGCTTCTAATCGGCATCGGTTTGTCATTCACAAATTACTTTACCCAGATAGAGATTACAAAAGATATGATATTCAATGTGTTTTTGCCTGCTTTGCTGTTTACCTCCGCTTATCAGTTTCAAATTAAGGGATTAAAGAAAAACATAGGTGTAATTAGCGTGCTCAGCACAATTGGCTTGATTTTAACAGTGTTAATCTTCGGGGCTTCCATTTATTTTGTCGGATTAGTGTCTTTATCCTTTATGGGAGCATTGCTGATAGCGGCCATGTTGACGCCGACCGACCCAGTTTCTGTGGTGTCGATTCTGAAAAAATCATCTAACAGTCCGAAAATAGCAGAAGTGGTGGAAGGGGAATCCATGTTGAATGACGGAACGAGTGTAGTCCTGTTCACCGTTATTTCCCATCTATTTTTATCAAATGAAGAATTCAGGCTTTTCTCAGCTCTGGGGAATTTTATGCTAGTGTCTTCTGGAGGATTACTAATAGGGATTGTCTTTGGATGGCTGGTGAGCAGAATTTATCATTTCACTCACCACCGGCAGTATCAAGTCATGTTAAGCATTGTGCTGGCCTATGGAAGTTTTTATGTTGCCGAACACCTCGGCGTATCAGGTGTGCTTGCTTCGGTTTCGGCAGGAGTCATGTTGTCATGGAAACTGGAAACTACGGATAAAGAAGAAGATTATCGCAGTTACTTAGATTCTTTTTGGGAGGTCATTGAACCGAGTATCCTTTCCATTCTATTTCTATTGATTGGTATAGAGTTCATGAAGCACATTAATTTGCAAAACATTGGATTCACCTTTATTATTTTCGGCCTTTCATTAATTGTTCGTTTTATTGTACTTGCAGGGATTTTTAAAATGTTTGGTAAGTGGAGAAAAGAGTTTCTTTGGGATGACATTTCATTGATCACCTGGTCAGGCATCAAGGGTACAATGTCTGTTGCTCTATTATTAGGGCTGGCCACAGAAGGTTCAGGACAAGCGGATACCATTCTTTCTCTTACCTACGGGGCAATTGTATTGTCACTGGTAATCCAAAGTCCGTTGGTCTATCCATTATCAAGAATGTTCTCAAAACAAAGCCGCTGATCATTTCCTTGGAGCTGGTTAGAGGAATAAGATGAATACTCTATAGGTATGGGATTATTCATCTTATGCTTAAAGGAGCCTCTGGATTAAGCCATCTCAATGGCTCGAATAGCCAGCAAACGGACCACCATCCTCTGGATTAATCGATATCGATGTCCCGAATAGCCAGTAAATAGGCCACCATCTACTGAAATTAGCCTTTCCAATGGGCCGGTAACGCACTAAACGGTCCAGCATCGCTTGAATTCAACAAACCCATAAGTTATAAACCCACTTCACGGAGCATTATAAAATTCGACTGGTAAGGGTAATTTCCCGGCAACCTTGAAATAACAAAAACACCATTCTTCCGCAACCGGCACAATATTCCACAATAAAAAGGAAACCTTCATTAAATAGAGAACAATATTATTAAAGGGGTGATTGGGTATGGTGCAGGTTTATTCGAAAATCATGTCAGTAAAGGAACGGGATCGGTTCAAGGATAGAGTCCTCCTGGAGAGATTGCATACGATTTTGCCGAACCTGATGAGAGAATCCGGTACTGAAATGTGGATCGTGATTGGTCGGGAATATAATGAAGATCCAGTAAGTATCACTTTGTTTCCTTCAGCGGTTGACAGCTCGAGGAGGCTGACCATTTTTATTTTTTGCATGAATGAAGAAGGTGTAGTCGAGCGGTTGGTTATTCATACCAATCCGGCTTTTCAACCTTATTACCAAAATGTCTGGGAGCCTGACAAAGAGACGCAGTGGGAGTGTGCCGCAAGAATGATCCGTGAAAAAAAGCCCGCTGAAATTGCAGTGAATATAGGAGAACTTCATGCGGCAAGCGATGGTTTGACTGTGAGCTCCTTCAATAAACTACAGGAAGAAATTAAGGGCAATTTCGTAAGTGCAGAAGCTTTAGTGATCGACTGGCTGCAAACCCGGAGTTCACTTGAAATGGCCGCGTATCCACATATTTGTGAGCTTGCCAGAGAAATTGGACAGGAAGCACTTTCGAATAGGGTCATTCATCCGGGGGTAACTTCCACACCGGAGGTTGTCGACTGGATCAGACAAAGGGTTTTAGACCTTGGGCTTCAAACCTCTTTCTATCCTACAGTTGACATCCAGCGGCAGGGAGCGGGTGTAGACAGGTTGGGGAATACGGTCATTCTTCCTGGTGACATTGTACATCTAGACTTTGGCATTCATTATTTAGGCCTCGCTACAGACACGCAGCAGCTTGCCTATGTTTTGAGGTATGGGGAGAACAAAGTCCCGGATGGACTCGCATCAGCATTCGGGAAAGCATTGCAATTTGAAGATATCGTGACGAGTTACATAGAAGCAGGAGTAAGCGGCAATGGAGTCTTTGAGAGGAGCATTAAGGCAGCAGAGGAAGAAACCATAAGAGCCATGCTGTATTCTCATCCGCTCGGCAATCACTGCCATGGTGCCGGTCCTCTGATAGGCTTGTATGACAAACAGGGAGAGATACCAGGCAGAGGAGAATTATTGATCAAGGACAACACTTGTTATGCACTTGAATTCAATGTGCGCACGTTTGTCCCGGAATGGAATCAGGACATCCCGATTTATTTAGAGGAACCCATATCGATCAGCAGTGGTCATATTCAATATATGGCAAAGCGGCAAAAAGAATTTTACCTGATCCGCTGAGAAGCTGTTTCCGGTCTTCGGCATGCACGGAGCAAAGAATGAATATATTCTTATATCTGTAAATCAAACGTTAATCCTTGAGCATAATGGTATAATAGTAGGAAACTTATTAGTATCAAGATCCATGGAGAAAGCTGGGAGAGAATATAGTGCAAGAATATATAATGCAAAGACAAGAGGAAATGCTGAAGCTGATTGAAACGCTGGTCAATATAGACAGTGGTTCAACAAATAAACCGGGTGTGGACCGGATTGGATTTCTTTTAAAAAGGGAATATAACAAGATAGGATTTCACATAGATGTCGTTCAACAAGACGAATACGGAGATCATTTAATTATCAAACATAAGGAAGCCTTGAATCCGGAAATTCTCGTGATTGCTCATATGGATACTGTTTTTCCGGAGGGAACGGCACTGGAGCGGCCATTCCGGTTGAAAGGAAACAGGGCTTATGGACCGGGAGTCATTGATATGAAGTCCAGCCTTGTCACCCTGTTATATGCTATGAAAGGTCTGCTGGCTGAAAACTCACCTTATATACGAAACGTGGAAATACTGTTGAACAGTGACGAGGAGGTCGGTTCTCCTTCCTCAAAAGAGTTGATAAAAAAAGCTGCTCAAGGCAAGAAATATGCATTGATCATGGAGCCGGCAAGAAAAGACGGTTCGCTAGTCTCTTCCCGTCGGGGTAAAGGCAACTATACGCTGAATGTGATCGGAAAGGCGGCACACTCCGGAATTGAGCCGGAGAAAGGAAGAAGTGCGATCGAAGAGCTTGCCCACAAAGTCATACAGCTGCATGAATTGAATGACCATGAAAACGGAATTAGTGTAAATGTGGGGCTGATTGAAGGCGGCTCCTCGGTCAATACGATTTCCGATCACGCTAGTGCCCAGATGGAAATAAGGATTGCGGAGACCGACCAGGCATCTTCGGTTGAAGAAAAAATGGAAGAGATCTGTTCCAAGACCGATGTTCCTGGCACTGAGATTATCCTCGAAGGAGAAATAAACAGGCCTCCTATGGAAAAGAATAGGCGGAATAAGGGGTTACTACAAAGAATCATTGCAGTAGGGGATGAACTGGGGATTGAAATTACAGATACTTCTACGGGCGGTGGGTCCGATGCGTCATTCACTTCAGCTGAAAAGGTTGCGACCATCGATGGGATGGGGCCGATTGGGGGAAATGCGCATAGTGAAAAGGAATACCTTGAAATTTCATCCCTCTCCGAACGCACCCTGCTTTTAGCCAAAGTGATTGAAAATCTTTCACAATGAGGTGAAGTGTAAAATGGATGCCCTTATCCTGAGAGAATTATCCAGCCTGGAAAGAGAACATGACATTAGAATCCTCTTTGCTGTCCAGGCTGGCAGCAGGGCATGGGGATTTCATTCACCAAAGAGTGATTGGGATATTAGATTTATTTACAAGCATCCATTGGATTGGTATCTGTCACTGAACAAAAACAGTGATGTTATTGAAAAGCAAGTCAATGACGATTTGGAACTGAGCGGTTGGGACCTGCGAAAGGCACTAAATCTGTTAAAGAAATCAAACCCCACCATGCTGGAATGGCTTCATACTGAAGAACGGATGATAGTGAATCAACATTTTTGGCGAAGTGTCCAACCTTTAATAGCTGAGCTGTTTTCACCGATATCCTGCTACTTTCATTATCTCAGTATGTCAAAAGCAAACTGGAAAAAATGGCAGAAGGATAACGTGAAATCTCCAAAACTGACCCTCCACTTACTGAGAGGAATGCTGTGCTGCTTATGGATAAAGGAATATGAGTCTTTTCCACCTGTTAAATTCCAGCATTTATATGAAAAAACAGTTAAGGATCGCAGGGTATGTGAAGACGTGGCGAATGTAGTAGCCCTTAAAAAGGAGGGTGCAGATACCTTTGACAGCACGGCTCCCGCTCTTTATTTTTTCATAGAGAAAGAAATGGAAAACCTCTTAACAGCCAACCCAACTTTTCCTGAAAAGAAAAAAATCCCTCATGAAGTGATCAATACCGTTTTCAGGGATTTGATAAAGGGAGACAGATGATGGTTTAAGAATTCATTGTTGAAAGGAGAGGATCGTAATGGATACGAGGAATCAGAATAGAAATGCCTGGAATAAAAAAGTGGAAGAAGGAGCTGTCTATACAAAGGCAGTGAGTGAAGAAATTATCAGCAGAAGTAAAACAGGAGACTGGGAAATAACAGTGACAACGACCAAACCGGTACCTCGATCCTGGTTTCCAGAATCACTTCACAACAAAAAAGTACTTTGCCTTGCCTCCGGGGGCGGGCAGCAAGGACCCATCCTGGCAGCTGCGGGCGCAGTTGTTACAGTCATGGATATCTCAGAGAAACAATTAGAACAGGACATCGCTGTTGCGGAAAGGGACGGTCTGCAACTTAATACCGTACAGGGAGACATGTCCGATTTACATATGTTTGAAAATGAAACCTTTGATCTAATCGTTCACCCGGTTTCCAATTTGTTTGTAGAAGATATCAGACCGGTTTGGAATGAAGCTTCCAGAGTGTTAAAACAAGGAGGTACACTAATTTCGGGCTTTACAAATCCATTATTGTTCATTTTTGATGACGAAATGGAGATGAATGGAAAATTGGTCGTGCGTCATTCCATCCCTTCTACTTCACTGGATGGAATGAATCAGCAAGAGATTACAAGATATCTAGAATCCAATCAGACAGTAGAATTCGGTCATTCATTAGAAGACCAAATACAAGGGCAAGTAGATGCTGGATTAGTCATAACGGGCTTTTATGAAGATGATTTTGGGGGCAGCAGGATGCTCGATCGTCATATAAAAACCTTTATTGCAACAAGGGCTTTGAAAATTTGAAAAGAAATGCAGGATGAATGATTAGGATTTAAAACGGTTCCGTTAATGGGACCGTTTTTTTAGGATGAAAAAGAAACATTTATTATAATTGAGCGTCTAATCAAATAATAATATGCTAATCAAGAAGGAGCTCAATTATGACACGATTAATGTGCTGCCTAATGGGGGGATTGTTGGCTTTTACTTCTTTTACATATAATGCGGTGGCCACTTCATGGGCCTACCCATTTGTCGTTTGGGAAGATTACATTTATGTCCTTACAGAAGAAGCGGTCACAGATATTGGGGAGGGAATTGGAAAGGTGACGGCCTTTTCAGATATGCAGCAGCTTCCCGGAAATTTTTCCAACGAATTAGGTGCAGGGACAAACTATTACTCTATCATTAACATAAGTACAGATGAGGCGATTGCCGTTGAAGTCGAAAATGGAGTTTTTCACAAGGCGGAGAGAAAAGAAAAATATGGAGCAGCAGAGCCGGCGGTACATGGAGACAATTCATCTCCAATTGTTTTAGTAGTGGTGGTTGGCCTGCTCTCTTTTGGATTTATTATATCGCTGAAATATGTAAGAGGAATTAGAGAAAACTAAAAACTTCAGTTCGGAAAACATCCCTCATTCCTCTAAAAGGGTTGTAGAGGACGATAACTTCGCCAAACGAAAATATCGTCCCCTAAAAAGGTTGTAAAGGACGATAACTTCACCAAACAAAAAATATCGTCCTCTAAAAGGGTTGTAAAGGACGATAAGTTCAGCCAACGAAAAATATCGTCCTCTAGAAGGGTTCTAGAGGACGATACCTTCGCCACACCATATTATCAACTATGTCTAAAAGTTACTTGTCAAACCAAAGAAGTTCCTTGTCATCAACTTCACCATTATAGTTAATCATAATTTCTTCTCCGGCTTTTATATCCTTGTAGGCATAAAAGTCGAAGGTGAAATTAGGGAAATTTATTTCATATGTTGCATTTGGTTCATAGGAATGGTTGAAAAGCATTCCATAGCCAAGAAGCAGTGCGCTGTGGTTTACGCCGTATTCGAAAGCATAATCAGCGAGAAGTGTTTTTTCGATGTGCTCATGCTCCTTGTTCGGATAGGGCAGCACTGGCGCTTCATGGAGCAGTTCACCCTTCTTAATATCCCTTGTGGCAAACACACCTCTATTTAATTCTCCGTCGCTAATTTCGGACGTTCTTACTTCAATCATATCTTCACCTTCAATTCTGTCAGTATCAATCTTGTTTCTCTAGTTTGTCAGTTCAGTGGGAAGAAAGCAACCATTTAATCAATATTGACTACTTTTTAGCCTAATAAGACAGGGGTGTTTCGGTATATGGTGATTTTTTTACAATCAATTTGCTGACTTCACCACTTCAGCCTGCAGCTCAACCTCTACATTTCCTTTAATGGCACGGGTGATCATGCAGGAAGCCTCCGCTTTTTCTGCCAGTTTATTGGCAAGCGAAATGTCTTTTTCCGTTGCATCTTTTCTCAAGGTGATAAGCGGTCTGTGAATAATTTTTTTATAAGTGATGACCCCTTTAGTTACATCAACGATTCCTTCTGACTCCAACGTCAGGTCGATTTTCTCCAGTCTGCTTCTTTCCATCATGGCCGCCAGGGTGATGATAAAGCAGGTCCCTGCTGCACCCAGCAGCATTTCATCAGGATTTGTACCGATTCCCGGCCCTTCCATTTCCTTAGGTATCGAGATGGCCGTTTTCATATTCTTAGTCTCAATATCACCGATATCGTTACGCAAACCAGGCCAGTTTGCCTTTAAGTGAAAGTGGTGTTCCGCCATAGGCTATTCCTCCTCAATCGTCATGTAGTTCCATTTTAGCAGAGCAAATACAGGAGGAGAAATAAACAAGAAGTCGAATCTATGAATATAACCAAGTAGAAAGAAGATGAATCCTATGGACTGTAAAGTGAGCTTTGGCAGTATTCATTACAAGGTTATTGGAAAGGGCAGACCGTTTGTCATCCTGCACTCGATGGGAACGGACCATAGAGCAATGGAAGCATGGCTGGAGCCGATATTCAATGAAGTGGATAGTTGCAAAAGAGTCTATGTCGACCTGCCCGCTCATGGGTACAGCACGATCAATGAGGACTTTAAGGGGACCGAGCAAATGGCAGGAAATATCATGGAATTTATTGAAAAAACGCTTGGTGGAGAAAAGTTTTCTTTGATAGGCATGTCCTATGGCGGTTATATTGCTCAAGGAATCTTAGATGTCATGGGGGAACAAGTAGAAGGGATAGCTCTACTAGTTCCGGCAGTACATAACCGATCCAATCCACTTCCTCAGAAAGTAGTTTTTGAATGTGAACAAGAAATGATGGAAGAGTTGGACCGGGATGTGAAGACAGCTTTTCAGACTTTGATGGTCGTCCAAACTGACACCATGCTTAAGCGGTTCAGGGCAGAAATTCAGCCTGGCAGGGAGCTCGCAGACAGAGTGTTCTTGACTTCGAATTGGCGGGATAAGAATTACTTTTTTAAAAAAGAGCCTTTCATTGAACAGAAGTCTATTTCCATTCCGGCCCTATTTCTGACGGGAAAACAAGATTTCATCTGCGGATATGAAGACCAATATGAATTATATAAAAGTTTTCTAATGCAACATTTAGTATCATAAATGGTGCAGGACATATGTTGACTTTGGAGAAAAGAGAAGTGGTAAGCGTGTTGGTACATGACTGGTTGATTTCTTTATCCAAAAGGTAGCTGAACTTCTTGGTGTGAGAGAAAAAGATGATGTTATTGCTATTATGCAGGAGGGTATCGGAAACGCGTTCAAATATGAGGGTCCTGGCCAGTGTGTCGGATTTTGCCGATTGGCCGATAAATGTTAGTAAACGCTGATAAACTTTGATAATCGCCGATAAAATGAAAAAATCGTTGAAAAATTTTATTAATCGCCGATAAACCGAGTGTCTATTGAGGGGGGAAGAAATGATAGCAGTGTTTTTAGACAGGGATGGAACAATAGGAGGGACAGGCGGGGGAATGCATCCATTTGAATTTTCAATGTATGAGTTCACGCCAAAAGCAATAAAGCTTCTAAACGATCTAGGAGTGAAAGTCTTTCTTTTTACCAACCAAACAAGGGTTGGAAGAGGATACTTTACAGAAGAGGAACTTCTAGAAGGGTTCAGACGGTTGGAAAACGAGCTGGCCAACCATTCGGCGTTTCTTGACGATATCTATTATTGCCCTCATAAACCGGATGACGGATGCCTCTGCCAGAAACCCAAAACGGGTCTGTTAGCAGATGCCGAGAAAGAGTACAACCTGGAACTAGATCAATGCTATATAGTCGGTGACACGGGGAGTTCCGATATGATCGCAGCAGAGGCTGTAGGAGCAAAGAAAATACTGGTCAAAACGGGTTGGGGAAGTGCCTCTCTAACAACACACCGGGATACCTGGGAAGGTGTTGAACCTGATGCTGTCACAGCCGACCTAATGGGCGCAGTTGAATGGATTGCGAATGATGTAATGTCAAATAAATAGCTTGTAGTAATAGAAGAACTTCCTCGTATCTTATGGAAGTTCTTCTTTTTTTAATGTTAATTAGTGTCCATTTGTTTACTCACTTCTAAAAATTTACATTATTCGACATAGAAACATATGGAAAATTCTATAAAATTAATGAAACTTTTGAAGCGTTTTCAAATTTCGACAAAAATGTTACCCTTAAGTTAGACTTTATAGGTTAATAGTCACTGTTACGTATCTTAATCTAGATAGATATTAGTGGCATTATAGAAGAAATTGTAAAGCTAATTTTTAATTAGTTAGGGAGAGAAGATGCCATGAAGAAAAATAAACTGTCGCAAATGACCGCTGCGGGTGTTGCAACAGGAGTTATTCTTGCTCATGGGCAAGTAGTGAAAGCAGAAACACCGACAGTTGATTGGGGAAGCGTGAATTATCAACCCTATTTAAAAAATGATGGTAATGGTTTTTATGATCCTGCAAATGAACCAGGGATAAGTCCTGATGACGTGGATTTTGTTAGTGGTTTTTCAAAGGGGGCAGGTGACAAAGCTTCCTTTTATGTGGGGAGTGATGGGGTTAATTTGTTTTTTCGAATGAGATTATTGGATAGTCCATACGACCGAAAAGGAGGATTTCTTTCTTCCGTATGGTTTGTTCAACTGGTAGAACAGGGCCAACATAAAGCTACCGTTGGGATTTATGGTAAATCCCCGCATGAAGATTATATATATGTAGCCAACCCAACTGCTTCTGTCGTTAACCAAATAAATAGTACCGATGCATCGGGTAGTATAGTTCCAGGAACTAGAATAATAGAGGCTGAGAATGGTCAATATTTTCTCGATTTTCAAGTTCCAATCAGCAAAATAACAGAAGTTGCTCCGTCGATTACTTCTAATTCCAATGTGCAGTTTTTCTTTGGAACTTCAAAATCTGGTAATCTATCTGTAATTAATAAGGACTATATGGGATCCAATGATTCTTCGTCTCTCACGGATGGGGCCAGTGTTAAATTTAGTCCAACATTGAATATCCAAATTCCAACAATTAATGTAACCAGCCCTACTGGATTCGATACAAATATGCCTACCTTTACAGGAACGACTACAAATGCTGCAGATAATAGTAAGGTTACGGTAACAATTAATAATGAGACTTACGAATCCAGTGTCACCGGGGGCAGTTGGAGTATACCAACAAATTCTTCGTTGGCTAATGGTACATATGAAACTATCGTAAAAGTTGTAAATGAAGTAGGTAACATAGCTGCGTTTAAGCAAAATGTGCGAATTGGGAATCCTATTTCGATTGACGGAGGAGAAGAAATATTTGTCAGCAGTTTTCCCTCTACGGTCTCTGGAACGTTTTCAAACGAATCAGGAGGAAGTAAGAAAGTTAAGTATGAAGTAAAGGATTCAAATGGAGTAATAAAATATAGTTCAAAGAGTATTCAAACAAATACTGATCAAACATGGAGTGAAGCCGTTAGTTTAAGTCTTCCTGAAGGAACTTATACCATCGAGGCTACCGAAGATGTAAAAAATGGGAGTAATCTGCCGGTTGCTACACAAACCGTTGTCATTGATCAACAGATCGATGTAGCCATTTCCAGTCCAGCGAATGGGGCGTCATCGACCAATACGACCCCTACTATAAACGGGACAACTGATCCGAATGCAGATGTGGAAGTATACATAGATAACGTATATTATCGCAAAACCACTGCAGATGAAAATGGAAACTGGTCTTTAGAAATAAGTAAAGCATTACCAGTCGGTAATCATACTATTACGGCAAAAGCTATTGATGCTATTGGAAACACTTTAGATACATCCATTAACTATGAAGTAACAGCTATGAATATTACTATAACTAACGGAAGCAACGTCAGTTTAAATGACGATAAGCCTACGATTAAAGGTCGGTCTACCGCTCCTGATGATAGTTTGGTAACTGTTCAAGTCGGTGATGTGGAAACGTTGACCACAACTGTGGTGAACGGTAAATGGTCAGTGGATGTTTCACAACCTCTAGCAGAAGGGTTACATGTATTATCAGCAACTGTTACCAGCGGCTCTCTTTCTGCACAGGCAACTCAAAATTTAACAGTTGATGCTAATACTTTTGTAACAGTTGATACTCCTGAAGAAGGATCAGTTACTGAAAATAAGCGAGAATCCATAAGTGGTATGGCAGAAGCCAACTCAACAATTGTTATTAATATCAATGACGGGTATCTATTTGATTATTTGCAAGCAGGTAGTTCAGGCTCTTGGTTGTATACGCCTACCAAGGATTTATTAGTAGGTAAACAAAGAGTCAAGGTACTTGCTACAGACCAGAGTGGTAATGATGCATCCACATTTTTTACGTTTATTGTTAATACTCCTGGGAACCGTCCGCCCACAATTACTGGAAATAATAAATCCACCATGGAAAGTCAGCCAGTAAGTGGACTAGTAGAGGGATTCGATCCAGATAACGATCCCATAACGTTCAGTAAAGAAACTGAGCCTGGCAATGGCAGCGCAACCGTAGACCCAGATGGAACGTGGACTTATACGCCAAATGACGGCTATGTCGGAACGGACAGTTTTAAGATAACCGTTTCAGATGGAAAGGGCGGGCTCGCCACAACAACTGTGGAAATTACGGTCAATGGAGCCAATAAAGCCCCGACCGTGCAGGCCAAGTATGAAGAAGTAACCAATGTAAACACCGGAGTAAACGGTAAAGTAGTGGCGGAAGATCAAGATGGCGATCCGCTCACGTACAGTAAAGAAAGTGGACCTCTAAACGGCAGCGCTACTGTGAACGAGGATGGCACATGGACGTATACTCCAGCTGACGGTTTTGTCGGAACGGACAGCTTTACAATCATGGTTACAGATGGAAAAGGCGGCCTCGCGACGACCACGGTGGAAATTACGGTGAATAGAGTCCCGACCGTGCAGGCCAAGTATGAAGAAGTAACCAATGTAAATACCGGAGTAAGCGGTAAAGTAGTGGCGGAAGATCAAGATGGCGATGCCCTCACGTACAGTAAAGAAAGTGGACCAGCCTTTGGAACAGCAACCGTGAACGAGGACGGAACCTGGACGTACACGCCAGATGCAGACTACGTCGGAACAGACAGCTTTACGATCACGATTTCAGATGGGAAAGGCGGAGTCGCCTCGACCACGGTGGAAATTACGGTGAATAGAGTCCCGACCGTGCAGGCCAAGTATGAAGAAGTAACCAATGTAAATACCGGAGTAAGCGGTAAAGTAGTGGCGGAAGATCAAGATGGCGATGCCCTCACGTACAGTAAAGAAAGTGGACCAGCCTTTGGAACAGCAACCGTGAACGAGGACGGCACCTGGACGTACACGCCAGATGCAGACTACGTCGGAACAGACAGCTTTACGATCACGGTTTCAGATGGAAAAGGCGGACTCGCCACAACAACTGTGGAAATCACGGTCAATGGAGCCAATAAAGCCCCGACCGTGCAGGCCAAGTATGAAGAAGTAACCAATGTAAACACCGGAGTAAGCGGTCAAGTAGTGGCGGAAGATCTAGATGGCGATGCCCTCACGTACAGTAAAGAAAGTGGACCAGCCTTTGGAACAGCAACCGTGAACGAGGACGGCACCTGGACGTACACGCCAGATGCAGATTACGTCGGAACGGACAGCTTTACAATCACGATTTCAGATGGAAAAGGCGGAGTCACCTCGACCACGGTGGAAATCACGGTCAATGAAGTGAACGAAGTCCCGACCGTGCAGGAAACGTATACAGTAGTGACAAATGAAAATAAAATAGTGACTGGCGTGGTCGAAGGAACGGATCCAGATGGCGACCCTCTCACGTACAGTAAAGAAAGTGACCCTGTCAACGGTACTGCAACCGTGAACTCGGACGGAACGTGGACGTACACGCCAGATGCAGATTACGTCGGAACGGACAGCTTTACGATCACGGTTTCAGATGGAAAAGGCGGAGTCACCACGACAACGGTTGAAATCACGGTCAATGAAGTGAACGAAGTCCCGACCGTGCAGGAAACGTATACAGTAGTGACAGATGAAAATAGTATAGTGACTGGCGTGGTCGAAGGAACGGATCCAGATGGCGATCCTCTCACGTACAGTAAAGAAAGTGACCCTGTCAACGGTACTGCAACCGTGAACTCGGACGGAACGTGGACATACACGCCAGATGCTGATTACGTCGGAACGGACAGCTTTACAATCACCGTTTCCGATGGGAAAGGCGGAGTCACCAGGACAACGGTTGAAATCACCGTCAATGAAGTGAACGAAGTCCCGACGGTGAAGGAAACGTATACAGTAGTGACCGATGAAAATAAAGAAGTAAGCGGTCAAGTAGTGGCGGAAGATATAGATGGCGATTCCCTCACGTACAGTAAAGAAAGTAACCCTGGCAACGGTACAGCAACCGTGAACTCGGACGGAACGTGGACGTACACGCCAGATGCAGACTACGTCGGAACGGACAGCTTTACGATAACGGTTTCAGATGGAAAAGGCGGAGTCACCTCGACCACGGTGGAAATCACGGTCAATGAAGTGAATGAAGCCCCAACAGTGAAGGAAATGTATACAGTAGTGACCGATGAAAATAAAGAAGTAAGCGGTCAAGTAGTGGCGGAAGATCTAGATGGCGATTCTCTCACTTACACTAAAGAAAGTAACCCTGGCAACGGTACAGCAACCGTGAACTCGGACGGAACGTGGACGTACACGCCAGATGCAGACTACGTCGGAACGGACAGCTTTACGATAACGGTTTCCGATGGAAAAGGCGGAGTCACCTCGACCACGGTGGAAATCACGGTCAATGAAGTGAATGAAGCCCCAACAGTGAAGGAAATGTATACAGTAGTGACCGATGAAAATAAAGAAGTAAGCGGTCAAGTAGTGGCGGAAGATCTAGATGGCGATTCTCTCACTTACACTAAAGAAAGTAACCCTGGCAACGGTACAGCAATCGTGAACGAGGACGGAACCTGGACGTACACGCCAAATGCAGACTACGTCGGAACGGACAGCTTTACGATAACAGTTTCGGATGGAAAAGGCGGAGTCGCGACGACCACGATTGAAATCACGGTCAATGAAGTGAACGAAGCCCCGACAGTGAAAGAAACGTATACAGTAGTGACCGATGAAAATAAAGAAGTAAGCGGTAAAGTAGCGGCGGACGATCCAGATGGAGATCCGCTCACGTACAGTAAGAAAAGTGACCCTGTTTACGGAAGAGCTATCGTGAACGAAGATGGAACGTGGACTTATACCCCAGATGCCGGCTATGTAGGAACGGACAGCTTTACAATTACGGTTTCAGATGGAAAAGGCGGCCTCGCGACGACCACGGTAAAAATTGATGTCAAAGAAAGCGATACTGCTATTTCATTCTCTAAAGGTGAATATTACAAAACAAGTGATGCGACCCCTTTGATTACTGGTTCTGCAAAAGGACCATCTGGATATAAAGTTGAGATAAAAATTCTTGATTCGAATGGCAACTTAGTTGAAACAGGTGTTTCACGATTACTAAATGGTCAGTGGAACTATCAAATTAATACGCCGCTGCAAAGCCAATCCTATCAAGCAGTAGCTATTCTCAAAAACAAAGAGAATAAAGAACTTATGCGCTCCACACAGTCTCTGGAGATTGAATTGACTAAGCTAGGTCTTAAATTAACTTCCAGCCATACAAGCATTGTTGGTGATGGAAAGACAAAAGTGTTTTTAACAGCGGTCATTAGAGATGAAAATGGCAAACCAATTTCAGGAGAAAAGGTTTCTTTTCATACTCAAGCTGGTAGATTAGTCAATTCTGAAGCAATCACGAACAGCAAAGGAGAAGCAGTTGTAGAATTAATTTCTCCAGATTTATCAGGAACACTTGAAACACAAGCAAAGAAAATTACTGCTACCGTTTCAAATCCTGATAAGGGATTATATGGAGAAAGTCATATGGTTGTTAATTTTACACCTGCGACAGTCAGTGGAGTTATTATTGATTCAGCAACGAACTTACCCATTTCAGGTGCCACGGTTGAAATAAATGAAGACTTTAATAACGATGGGACGATTGATTTCAGCGAGTTCGTCTTAACTGATGCTAACGGAGCGTATAAAATAGCAGTTCCTTATCCAAATTGGACGTATGAGTTGCAGGTGACAACGAACTCCAGCATTGGCGGCTACTCTTACTTACTCGAATATAGTTTGCAAGCAAAAGTAGGAGAGATTAAAGGGGTCGGTGAAGATATTAAAACGGAAAAAGGTGTATCCGGACAATTGTTTATGCTCAGTCCATCCACCAATATTCCTGAGCGGATTTCTTCAATGCTGCCTAATGTTGAAATCAAACCTAACATTTTGAATGACCCATCAGGCACGCTGAGAGTGAGTGTCGACCAATCTGGCAGGTATAATATTACTGGTGGGGAAAAAGGACAGACTTATGATGTCATGTTTAACTTTGAAGTGACAGATGATAAGGGAAACAAAAAGAAGCTGATCGGTAAAAAAGTAACAATAACTGTACCTGAAGACGGCGTGTCTACGGTAGATGCTGGTTTAGTTGACCCTTACGGAATTGTTACGGATGACCAGACAGGTCTTCCAATTAAAGATGTAACGATGAAATTATATTGGGCAGATACAGAGTTAAACCGGAGTAAAGGGAGAACCCCTCACACGTTAGTTAACTTGCCGATCCTGGAAGGGTTTGCGCCAAATGATAATAGAGTTCCACAAATGACCACTAAAGCGGGTGCTTATGCATGGATGGTATTTCCTGATGGGGACTACTATATCATTGCCGAGAAAGACGGATATTTAACCTATGATAGTAGGACAGAAGGCAGAAATGTATCTGTAAAGCCGGGGGAAGATAGCTATATAGAAAACGGTATTATCCATGTAGGTCAGAGTATTGTAGAATATGACTTGTCCATGACGAAAATTAAAAAAGACGAGACAATGAATCAAGTGCCGACTACGAGTGATTATCAATATAAAATTCAAATTGATAATGTTCTAAAGGAAAAAATACAGGCGACAGATCCTGAAGGGGACCTACTAACCTATCGAATGCTAGCTTCACCTGAAAACGGAACCTTACAGTTAAATTCAAATGGAGAATTTATTTATACTCCATTACCAGGCTATAAAGGTACTGATCGTTTTACCATCGAAATCTCTGATGAACATGGAGGGAAAGCAGCCTCTAATGTAAATGTCATAATTGAAGAAAGTGAAGCAGATAAGGACATAAGTCAGCTGTTGATCGAAACCTTTGTGAATAAAACAATCACTGGTAAATTAAAAGATTTAAATGTTGTAAATCCATATTCCCTGGAAGTGAAAGCACCTAAGTTCGGTGAGGTCGATGTTGACCTGGCAACATTGACATGGAAGTATAAACCAAAAGAAAGTTATGTTGGCGAAGACCAGTTCATTATTATGTATTATGACGACAAAGGCGTTCTTTACACGCGAAATATCGACGTTCAAATCCATGATCAGCCTGTTAGCGTACAACCAAAACCTAATACACCTTCTTCAGATGGTTTAAAAGAATTACCGAATACCGGATCTCTATTCGATCGAAGTATTCTACTAAGTCTGGCAAGTCTATTTGGTGCAGCAGGCCTGGTTCTTCGAAGATTGGGAAAAAGACGTGAAAATAGTTAGTATCATGGATGTTGGTGATTAAATGAAAAAGATAGGAAATATATTTATTTTACTCTCATTATTAATAGCTGGTTATGTCGGGTATGAACACGTGAATGCTTATTTTATTGAAAAGAAGCTCCTTGCTAATACTGAGGAGCTCTCACGTTCACTAAGAAATGATATAAAAGTCGTTAAAGGTGAGGCAAATTCGATAACGAATGATGTTAAAAGAGAACGTTCGACCAAAAATAATGCACAACTAACACTGTCCATCCCAAAAATAGACTTGACCACTCATGTGTTTTACGGAACTTCTACAGACATTTTAAAAGTGGCCGTCGGTCAGTTAGAGGGGAGTGGGGATTTAGGTGAAATTGGTCAAAATCACGTTATTTTAGGACATCGATCCCACACAACCGGAAAATTCTTTAATCGACTGGACGAACTGACTAAAGGAGATACTATTCATTTTTCGGGAAGGCATGATGAAACTTACGAAGTCATAGAGAAAAAAATCATACTCCCTACACAGCTTGAAGTCTTAGAGGCGAGAGAGGGAAAATCTATCGTCACATTAATTACCTGTCATCCAATGTATTCTAGTGAAAAACGCTTAGTTGTTGTAGCAGAAAAGGTTTCTTAAAAGCACCATTGGGTGACCTTTTCTAGGTGTTTTAAGATAATTCCTAGGCTGCTTAATGAAGATGATCTCTGTTTAGAACAGGGGTCATCTTTTTTAATTGTTGCTTTAGGTTAATAAACCTTAGAATTTAGGCTCTATAATGGAACAAGTCCGAGGAGAAAAACCCTTCAAAACATCTATGGTTTTGCCAATACACAATTCTTGGGAGGAAAGTCTTCAAGGGTGTTGAACTAAATAGAGGAGAGTTATATGTAAACCTAACAAAACAGGCGACCTCATAGGGAAATGAAATAGGATGTTTTATGAGCTATACAAATATCTAGGAGCAGTCAGTTGGTATGGTACATACAAAAAATCATCACAGAGAGATTTGTCGAGGCAAAGTTTATCAAAAAAAGTAGAAATGGTAAAAAAGAATGAAAAATGGAGAGTGCTATAAGAATGAAATTATATCGAATCATCTTGCCAGTTTCGAATATCGAGGAAGCGGTGAATTTTTATAGACATGTCTTAGGGGTGGAAGGTCAACGTGTATCGCCGGGAAGGCACTATTTCGATTGTGAAGGAACTATACTGGCTTGTTTTGACCCTATGGCAGATGGTGATGAAGTGGAAGCACGATGTAATCCGGAACACATTTACCTTTCTGTTGCAAATATCCATGATGTATATAGCAGAGTGAAGGAAGCTGAGGCTCTATACTTGGAAGACAGTATAAAAACCCGTCCCTGGGGGGAAGAATCATTCTATGCTAAGGATCCCTTTGGAAATCCCTTATGCTTTGTAAATGGACACACAGTTTTCATAGGAGTGGAAGGAGATGAGAGGCATGTATGAGCTTAAGACAAAAGAAAATGACAGCAGTGTGATTGAATTTATTGAAGCTGTTGAAAATCCGCGGAAACGTGAGGATGCTTATAAGCTGCTGGATATTTTCACTGAAACAACCGGCTATCAAGCAAAAATGTGGGGACCTAGCATTATTGGCTTTGGATCTTATCACTACAAATACAAAACCGGACATGAAGGGGATGCACCGCTAGTGGGTTTTTCCCCTAGAAAAGCAAAGATCAGTCTGTACTTTGCGACTGGTGACCCAGACAGGGAGGAACTACTGGAGAAGTTCGGCAAGCACACCTCTGGAAAGGCCTGTGTGTATATCAATAAAGCTGCAGATATTGACGTTGAGATTTTAAAAGAATTAATCCGGCAATCAGTGGAGTTCCTTCAGAAAACTTATCTGGATGAGGCTTAAACTGTAAGGAGTTGTAAAGATTAAACACTTTGTTTTTGATCACCAGCTGAATGGAGAAATATTAATGGAAGTGCACTCTTTATAGGGTGCATTCCTTCTTTATAAAGTATTAGAAAACTAAATGATCCTTATAAGGTTTGCAAAATATTTACTGATTTACCTGGCAGCCCCCAAAAGAAAAGGCAAGTATGATAAAATTCTGAATTATATGAGGAATCTGGAGGGTGCCTATGGAATTATTTATTTTTGGTGGTTTATTATTTATTTTGTTCTTGTATATTCTCTACTCCATTATTGAAGCGGGAGTGAGAAGAGGGATAGATAATTCAGAAACAGGACAAATAATCAGGCGGATGATAAAAGATCAGATGGAAAAGCCTCTTTCTCCGCCCTCTGACGAAGAAATTGAAAAAGAACTTGAACGGCAATTGAAAGAGAAAGATTACTGATTTTCTATTCTAACTTTAGGATTCATTTTAATTAAGCAGTTAATAAAGACCTCATCTTCTTTAGGTGAAGTGTGAATCACTTCATACTTTTGGTAGTGTATTTCAAGCCTGTTAATAGAAAGAGAAGGCGAAGTGATTGGGCTTTTTACTTTTCTGATTTGATTGTCTTGATTTCTTCATTTGGTATTCTTCACATGAACGGTTCTAGAAAGGCTTTAGAGAACAAAAAGGGATAGATTCAACTTGTAAAGTGCCTCTAGAAGGGTTCTAGAGACAAAAATGAAGAGGATTCAATGTGAAAAGTGCCTCTAGCAGGACTCTAACGTCAAAAAAGGAGCAGTTTCAAAGCCGAAAGTGTTCCTGGATAGCTTCAAAAGCTCCAATAGAAGATCACAAACTGAAGAATGAGTGATAAATGTGGAATTAGGAGTGTAGTGATCTATGAATGACCAGCCAATCAATATAAAAGAAAAACTTAGTAAGTTTACAGAACATTGGTCGCCAAAAGTCGTTGCTGAAATGAATGACTATCAATTCAAGCTTGTGAAGGTGCAAGGTGACTTTGTATGGCATGCCCATAAAGATACGGATGAGGTGTTTATCGTCATCGAAGGGGAAATGTCCATAGAATTCCGGGATGGCGAGGTCAAGTTGACTCAGGGAGAGATGTTTGTTGTTCCTAAAGGAATCGAACACAAACCATATGCACAAGACGAGTGTCATATCATGCTTGTTGAACCAAAAGGGGTGGTGAACACTGGGGAGGCAGAAGGTGAGCTGACTGCTGAGAATGATATCTGGATTTAGGGGGAGGGATGAGCATGCCTTCTGTAGGCGTCTTTGCAGTGGTGCGCAACCAGGATAATGAAGTGTTATGTGTGAAGTTGAATTATGGATCCGGCAATTGGACATTGCCAGGCGGACATCTGGAAGAAAACGAATCACCCATTGAAGGGGTAAAAAGAGAAGTCTTGGAGGAAACCGGATGCGAGGTAGAGGTTGTCAACTTCGTCGGTGTCTACTCTTCTCCTGAAAAAGGTGACCTTGTACTTCTGTTCAGGGCAGACATTCTCAAGGAGGGATCCTTCATGCCGAATGAAGAAATTCAGCAAAGAAGATTTTTTGCGGCGGACAGCCTCCCCGATGAAATGCACCCTTGGAACAAAAAGAGAATTCATGACGCCGCTACGGATATGAAAAGCTTTCTGCATGTGTTCGAGAAAGAGGGGAAGCTATGAGTCTTCTCTTATCGCCTGTAGGTTTGGAGAATAGAAGAGATTATCTTCAGCTGCTGTTGATTGCTGATGAAAGTGCAGAGGCTGTCAACCAATATATTAATGAAGGAGATATGTTTTCGATAAAGTTCAATGATCATTTGGCTGGAGTTCTTTTATTTACCCCTGTGAAAGAGGGGATTCTCGAACTTAAGAATATAGCCCTTTCATCTGACTGCCGAGGAAGAGGACTGGGCAAGGCATCCATATATGAAGCGCTTTCCTATTATAGAAGGAAAGGGGTGAAAAAGGTAATCGTTGGTACGGCAAACTCAAGCATCGACAACATTGCATTTTATCAGAAAGCTGGTTTTAGAATGTATGATATAAAAAGGGGTTTCTTTTTAAAATATCCTGAACCCATTTATGAAAATGGAATCAGGGCATTGGATATGTTGATGTTTGAGAAAGATTTATTTCAGGATTAAGGCAATCTGTGCAAGGAACAGCTCGATAAAATGGACAAGAAGGAGAAATGGAATGTACTGGGTAGCAGCGCTATTTGATGAGAAAACAGAGAAGTTGATCAAACAAATATGGAAAGAATTAGCTCAAGAATCACTCTCTTATTATGAAGAGGAGATAAAGAATCCCAGACCGCATATCACATTGGCCAGCTATAGCGAATTGGATAAAGAGAGATACATAGATGAAATGAAAAAGTTATATGAGAACCAACAGGAGATGGAAATTTGTTTCAATACCCTTGGTTCCTTTCTGAATTATGGGACGCTTTTCTTTTCTCCCACTATGACGAAGGAACTTATGGACCTTCATGCAGCACACCACAAAAATTTTAACTATAACGAGACGACAAATGCATTATACCAGCCGGGGAAGTGGATCCCCCACTGCACATTGGCCAACAAGTTGTCTGAAGAAGAACTCGCCAAGGCCTTTCAATTTTGTTTGAAAAGAAATGACTCTATTAATGGAAAAATCACAGAAATTGCACTGATTGAAATGGAAGACAGCCAAGACGATCAACTGGAAGCCCCAATTATTTTTTCAGTGCCTCTAAAGGAAGTAGAGAAAAATGTTTAGATTAGAAGTAGATGAGGATACTTCCATATCGCTTTTACAGCCTAGGCATGCTGTTCACCTTTTTTACCTGGTCGACGCCAATCGAAATAGGCTTGGAAAGTGGCTTTCATTCCCGGGAAAAACGAACTCAGTTGAAGATTCGAAGCTGTTCATTGAAAAGTCTTTGATCAGATTCGGCAAGAATAATGGCTTTTGGGCAGGAATCTGGTCTGGCAGCGAGCTTGCCGGTGCAATTGGGTTTTTATATGTGGATTCTGTTCATCAGAAAACGGAAATTGGTTATTGGCTTGGAAGTAAGTTTGAAGGCAGGGGTCTCGTGACGAAGTCCTGCGAATGTTTCATCAGACATGCTTTTGAAGAATGGAAATTAAACAAAGTAGAAATCAATATGGCAAGCGGAAATATTCAATGCAAGGCTGTTGCAAAAAGGCTTGGCTTTAAGCAAGAAGGGATTATCAGGGACTATGAGCATCTGAATGGGGAGTATCATGACCGGATCGTTTTTGGAATGCTTCAGAAGGAATGGTTAAAAAAATAGGAGAATGAGGGTGGCAGAAATGAAGAAAACGGCTGTACTGTTATATCCTCAGTTCAGTGAATACGAGTTAAGTGTTGCTCTATCGGTGTTGATGCAGGGAGACAAGCCTGTTGTCACTTGCTGGACGAAAGACGAACCGGTTAGAGGTGAATCCGGCTTAACCTGTTTGCCCGATGTGATAATCCAGGAGATTGATCTAAATGATATTGATAGTATTTTGCTCCCGGGCTGTATGGATATTATGTCTCTAGATGAGGAAGAAGGTCTATGCACATTCCTGAAAGCTGCCGGAGACAAGGTTTCAGTTATCGCCGCCATCTCGAGCTCCCCTTATTTGTTGGCAAAGGCCGGTCTTCTAAAAGGTTTAAGGTATACAGTCGGTCTAACGGAAGAAGCTCGTGATGCATCAGGCCTTTTTGAAAAAGGTAAAACTATACAGATCAGATGGTTGTCCAGGACGGAAAGATAATAACCGCACGAGGAAGAGGATTCATTGAATTCGGTACTGCTTTTGGGGATGCCCTGGGTCTGTCGTTTCAAGGAGAGTGGTACAGATGCTGACGATGTATGGAGAGAGACTCTTCTTGAAGGAAATAGAGGAACAGGATTGGGAAGATATCCATGACTATGCCTTACAAGAACAAACAAGCCAGTATCAGAATTGGGGTCCAAACACAGAAAATGAGACAAAGGATTTTGTCAAAAAGCATTGACTGATAGGAAAAGAACGCCTCGAACTCGATTCCTGTTTGTTATTCTCAACATGAAAGAAGACTACATATTAGGTGCCGTTGAATTAAATATAAGAGACTTTCATAACCAGGCGGGTGAAATTGGCTACGTATTGAACCCGAAATGCTGGGGGAACGGCTTTGCAGTAGAGGCCGCAAAATTGGTCGTTGGATTTGGATTTCAAGAATTGAACCTTCACAGGATTTACGCAACATGCAATCCTGAAAACGCTGGTTCGATCAGGGTGTTGGAAAAATTAGGACTGAAAAAAGAGGGAACTATGAGACATCACTTAAAGATGAAAGATGGATGGAGAGACTCCCACTTGTATTCCATATTAGAAAATGAATGGGTAAGGGACTAATAGATGTTGTAGTTACTACAGAAGCTCTTATACCGGTATTCCTTCTTTTTTATCAGGATTTCAAACAGATGATCCTCAAAATGAACGTTATATCGTATGGTGGGAAGCTTCTCAGGGCTAGCAGAATCAGCTTAAAAAAGACTGGGAGAGGCCGAAATAGAATTCATTTTCAACGAAGGCGGTAATCTCCTCATCAAGGAAAGTGATCTGAAAGAAGCAGTCATGTGCTGCACATAAAGGAGGAGGGAGAGGCATGTATGGCGTGATAGCGGTCTTTGATGATGAAACCGACAAGGCCATCTGTGAAGTATGGCAGGAATTGAAAGAGCATTCGATATCCTTTTATGCCCAGGAGGTCATCAATAGGATTCCCCATATTACCCTGGCAAGTTATGAGTATCTCGAGGAAGATTCTTTCATAAAAAGGATGGAAGAGGTATACAGCGCGGAAAAGAGTGTGGAGATCCATTTCAATGCATTGGGTTCATTTTTTAAATCGGGAGCTCTTTATCTATCCCCGGTTTTTACAAAAGGGTTGAATGACTTGCACTCGAGTCACCATCACTCATTTACTGAATGGGATGCATTTTCCTCTTCTTTATACTCCCCGGATAAATGGATTCCGCATTGTACCTTGGCCAACAGGCTGTCACTAGAAAAATTAAGTGAGGCTTATGCTTACTGCTTGGGAAGATTTGAAACCATTTCAGGAAAGATTACCGGTATAGCTCTAGTTAAATTAAATGGCAATACGGCACCTGTTATCCATCGGGTACAGTTAAAGTGAGGAAAAGGAGAGAACGTTATGCTTCATCATGTTGAACTATATGTGTCAGATATAAAAAAATCCAGTGAATTTTGGGGTTGGTTCTTGGAAGAACTGGGTTATCAATCTTATCAAATATGGGAAAACGGTCAAAGCTGGAAGATGAACGAGACGTATATTGTCTTTGTTCAGGCGGAAGAACGATTCCTTGATATACCTTATCACCGGTGCAGGGTAGGGCTGAATCACCTGGCCTTCCACGCACAATCTCGAGAACAGGTGGATGAAATGACCATGAAAATAAAAGAAAGAGGGATGGACATCCTTTATCCAGGAAAGCATCCATTTGCCGGCGGGGAAACGTACTATGCACTTTTCTTTGAAGACCCTGACCGAATCAAGGTCGAGTTAGTCGCTCCAGAATAAGGCTGCAAAAAAGAGTTATAAGTTAAGGAGGATTAGATGCTTGGTGTAAAAAAAGGTGAAGTATTTTTGCTTGAGCACTCTAACGACTGGGGAAAGCTCTATAAAACGGAAAAACACTTATTAGAAATCATCCTCGGAGATAGTGTAGTCGATATTCAGCATTTTGGCAGTACAGCCATTAGTGGAATGAAGGCTAAACCGATCCTTGACCTTCTTATAGGCGTCAACTCAATAAAGGATATCGAACAGTTTGACACAGCCCGGTTAAAGCAAGAAGGATACTACCACTTGCCCAGAGTGAACATTGAAGGAAAGCAGGTATTTGCAAAATTCATAGACTTAGAAAGCCTTACAAAAACGCATATTCTTCATGTAGTGGAATATGAAGGAAAATGGTGGAAAGAGCACATCACTTTCCGGGACTATTTGAACAGCCACCCATCAGCAGCTAAAGAGTATGAAGCATTGAAAATCCGTCTGGCCGAGGAACACCCTGATGATGAAGCTGCCTACACTTCAAAGAAAAAGCAGTTTGTTGATAACATATTAAAACACGTCTGAGTTGTAGCTACCTTGATACTTTACATAGGACGCAACATTGGTTGGGGGCGCGGTACCACTACAAACGGCCCCTTCCTACCGGCGGGAGATCACCGTCCGCTACCAAAACCATCGTCTTCTAATCCCACATATCCCTCCAAAAACCGCATTAAAGAACAAAATATTCCTAAAAGAATAAATCTAAGTGAAATTTTCAGGAGGAATTTTATTCTAGGTAACGAATAAAGGATATATCTGGATTGCCTAAAGGAGCGTGTTCTTTATGAGTATTGAATTTACCAATAAAGAAGAGATTGCCGATTTCATTGAGGCTAACCGAGAGAACTTCAAGGAAAAGCTGCTATCTGAAGCTGTGAATGTAAGGAACAAAATAAATGATATCTTAGAAAAAGGAAATATTGACCTATTAAAAAATGCAGAAAAGCTTGCCCTCTATATCGTAGAAGGCAGAGAAGAAGAGTTGGTAGACTTTGCGAGAATAGAAGGGGTTGCCTGGGCCGAGCATTCTCTAACCCTGGCATTCAAATTGGAGTGGGTTCAAGCAATCAGGCGTACGTTATGGTATTTCCTCTACCAGTATGACAAACTGAATGAGGACCATACTTTCTCACGTAAGAAGTTCTTTGATCTGGAGAAAAGAATCAATGACCGCGTTGATCAGTTCCTGAATACTTTTTTTATCAGTTATTCTGATTATAAAGATCAGCAGCTGATGTCTCAGCGCAAACTTGTGGAAAACTTATCGGTTCCCATTATTCCGATTAATAGTTCAATCGCGGTGCTGCCTCTGATTGGCATGATGGACACGGATCGTATCAACACATTAGAAGAAAAAGTATTGATGGGCATCAATAATATGAGAATACATACCCTGATCATTGATTTGTCTGGTGTTGCTGAAATGGAATTAGAAGTCATTGTCCAGTTTGAAAAAATCTTAAATGGTATTCAAATGATGGGGTGCAAGGCTGTCCTTACAGGGTTAAGGATGGAATTAGTCAGAAAAATGATCAATGCAGGCGTGGGTTTCGATCGTCATGTAGAAACAAAAGCAACCTTGCAGCAGACACTAAAAGAACATCTAGTGCTTGGTAAGGGTGTACAGGTCACTTAAATATTGGGGTTCTGGTTAAGGACTCTAAAAGGAGAGCTGATTTTCATAATCGGCTCTCCTTTATGCGTTAGTAGGTCATTCACCAAGGCTCTTTTTTTAATATTGTTGTTTTATAATATGAATTTTAAAAATTATAGTAAGCCTTCACGAGAAATCCTGCTAAGCAAGAAAGAAAAGAGCTACTCTCCCTGTTCAAAAAAAAACGTGTACACAGGGTGAAAATGCGGCACTTGGGATTTTTCCGACATTACCAATTTATACGAAAACACCATTCTTTAATGAAGCGGCTTCTGTCTGGTCAGCAGAGGAAATCATGAAAGCTCATACTGTTTTATCTGAAAAAAGCATTATTTCATAAAGGGAAAATGAAACATTTAGATAAAAGTAAAGGATTACTTTGAAAGTGAAACTTTTTGTACCAGGTAAATCGTCAAATAATAAATCCATAGACGGGTGAGGGGAAAAGGGAGCTGCAGCATGGAGGAAAGCAAACGGAATGAGTTATTGGAAGAAATCATGACAGTATATGGAGATGAGTTGGTCAGGCTTGCCTACTCCTATGTAAAAGATGCAGACATTGCAAAAGATATTACCCAGAATTCTTTTGTTAAATGTTATAAAAAGCTTGATCAATTCAGGGGGGATGCCAAAGTCAAAACATGGCTGTACCGGATTACCATCAATGAATGCAAGGACCATCTAAAGAGTTGGAACCATAAAAAAGTTCAAGTGATGGATTACATACAGGAAAATACGAAGTCACTGCTCCCTTCAGCTGAAACGACAGTGCTGAAGGAAGCCAAGAATCAGCAGATCAAAAATATCGTGCTGTCACTGCCCAAGAAATACAGAGAGGTAATTCATCTTTATTATTTTGATTCTTTGAATATTGAAGAAGTCGCAGAAGTAACCGATCTTGGTGTGAACACAGTCAAGACTCGCCTAAGAAGAGCTAAGCAAAGATTGAAGACTAAATTGGAGGAGGCCGGTGTATATGAAAGATAAAGATTTAGAAAAATCATTAAATGAATTTCATCAAACCGACCTCACCTTTACGAAAGAGGACAGGGAAAAGGTATTTCGAAAGATAGAGGAAGAAAACACTCGGAAAAAGACAAATATCTTCCAAGCTATTCGTTATCGTGCAGCTCCTATAATAGCGATGGCCGTACTCTTGTCACTTTCAGTAATCCTGGCTTATTCTTTTATTAGCAGCACGAACAATCAGAATGCTGATCAGGCGGATAAACAGACAGCCTTGGAACAGAATGAAGATACAACTCTGCTATTCTTAGTAACCAATGAAGAACATAGAACGGATTTTCACTTACTCATCTCTTACAACGAGAATAAGGGAAGTATCAATCTGCTTTACTTACCACCAGATATTTATGTTACTGCTGAGAATTCAGGGACAGCCACAGAAGATAAGGATAAATTGTCCCACGTCTATGCCTATGGTGAGGGGGCACAATCAGTGCAGGAATCCGTATCCCAAATACTGGGAATGCCGATCGACTATTACGCAGCTGTTAAACTTGATGACTTTGAATATATGCTGAAATCTTTAGAAGGAACAGAATACCGATCGAATGGGAAGATATCATGGACTTCTCCTGAAGGAGTTCAGATTGAACTGGAAAAAGGCCTGAACTTAATAGAAGGGAAAAAAGCTGTGGATCTTCTGACTGCCGATGTACCTTGGGATAAGGATGAGGACGGTTGGGATGAACAAGACAAAATGGAATTGTCAGAAGCTGTCTTAAAGAACTTGTTAAAACAACTAAGGACCAACAGCATTCATGCTTTATTCGGCAGTGCAGAAACCAATGCAGATCTGGAGAAAGTTCTAGGAGAGCTGGCTGCGACTAAATTAAATACCATGGAGACAATCTCTCTAACTGAAGAATTGAAGGTCGAATGGATTGGTGACATCTATTATCTTCAGTTTAAAAAGGATGCGGTAATGCGAATTAAAAAGGAAATAACCACTTTTGAGTGAAGTAGTTATTTCCAAAAAACACCTCAGGCTGACCATCCTGGGGTATTTCTCTCAGTAAAGCTAGGACTTGTAACAACTTTTTGTGGATGTTGCTGGAATTAGTACAAGTATGAGTCTCTCCTATACTCTTAAAATAAGAAAATGAAGTGTTATGAAAGGGAAAGCCGGATAGACACAAGAATTGAAACATTCATTGTAATGGGGTCGCTGTATTGTCTGTCCAGTATAAAAGTATAAGTAAAAACTTCCTTAAGGAATAAAAATAAAGGTGGATGACTTTGGATTACGTAAAAGACTTAAGAAAGCTTGTAGGGACACGTCCGTTGATTTTGCCGGGGGCAGTTGTCCTAATTTTTAATCATAAAACTGAAGTATTGTTACAACATCGTACTGACGGAGGATGGGGCCTGCCTGGTGGGTTGATGGAGTTGGGGGAAAGCCTGGAAGATACCGCCCGTCGTGAGGTGAAGGAAGAAACGGGACTGACGATTGGTGAACTGGAACTCGTTGGTATTTTCTCAGGTCCTGACTATTACTTTAAAGTACCCTCCAATGGAGATGAACTCTACTCGGTAACGGCTGTTTATTATACCAGGGGCGCAGATGGCAATATCGTGATAGACGAAGATGAATCGTTTGATTTTCAATACTTTTCACTTGAGGAACTGCCAGAAGGGTTAACTGAAGAGTATAGGGGTTACATAGAGGCGTTTATTGAAAAGTTTTAACTGGATCATAAGGAGAGGTGCTTAATGGGGAGCAAGTTATCTTTATCAGCAGGGGCTGTAGTTCTGAACGAAGAGGGAAAAATTCTGCTTATCCGGGGGCCAAAACGAGGCTGGGAATTTCCGGGTGGTGTAATAGAAAGAGGCGAATCGATAGCCCAAGGAATCATTCGTGAAGTAGAGGAAGAATCGGGAATCATCATGGAAATCACCAAGTTTTGTGGAGTCTACCAGAATTTGAAAGAGGGTGTTTGTGCTACATGCTGGCTGGGAATAGCGGCAGGTGGTACACCAAGGACAAGCGATGAGAGTCTGGAAGTGGGGTTTTTCACATATAGACAAGTGATGGAGATGGTGACGTGGGGTAACTTTAAAGAACGGATACAGAGGATATTGACTCCTGAGGAACAGCCATTCTTCATTGCATTCTAAAAGAAATTATTGTGTCTTGGGAACTTCGTTAAAGGGAGTTCCCTTTTTTCGTAGAATACGAGTAAGAAGTATGCGGTGGCACGGATCTGCAGGGAGCTCCCTGGGTTCCGTTGACGCCAATCTTGTTTTTTGCTGCTGCTATATTTGCTGTAGCGTTGATGATCGAAGGGTACATTCAGGCTGCATCCGGTTATTCTTATTATGCTAAGAAGTTTAAGAGCGGAATTTCAAAAAGGGAAGAAAATAAAAAAAGACCGGTGAAAAAATCGGATTTTAAGAGAATCAGTGTATAGATTTTCAAGGCGTTGAATGAGAAAACGTCTTTTTTTACTGAATTTAGAAAAATCTGAAACCATTCTGCTGGTAAAACCGTCATATATAGGAGGGGGATATACTATTCATTTATACATATAGCATAAATAGTAGAACAGAGGTGTTGGGTTGGATTCTTTTACATATAAAACAGAAACAGAGAGATTGATAGTAAGGCCTTTAGCGGAAAAGGATTACCTGGACTGGTATAGAGGGTTTAATGAAAGACGACCTTCGCAGTATCGGCATGATCAGGGAAAACTGGATATGAGTGAGTGCTCAGAAGATTGGTTCGCATCCTTGGTGAAAAAGCACCAATCTCTGGCTTTGGAAGATACCGCTTTTGTGTTTGGTGTGTTTGCTAAAAAGGATGGGACACATTTAGGCATGGTTGATTTCTCAACGTTGGCACGGGATAACTTCCAATGGGGAAGAATCGGTTATTCAATCCATAATCAATTTTGGGGAAAGGGATATGGTAAAGAAGCTGTAGCTGGAGCGCTGGATATTGCCTTTAGGGAACTGAAGTACCATCGAATCGAGGCGCATATTAACTTGGATAACCAGGCCTCCATACGTTTAGCAGAGAGTGTGGGAATGGAGTTTGAATGCATAAGGAAAGGATTCATCTACGAGTTTGGTGAGTGGACAGATAATCTAGTTTATTACAAAAACGCAGGGGGATGAAGTCAGTGAGCATTCATTTTACGCTGAAAGAGCTGGCAAAAGGTGTTTATGCGGCCATTGCCAAGCCAGGCGGAGGAGCAGTTGGCAATGCAGGGTTTGTGGATCTCGGTGATCATCTGCTCGTCTTTGATTCCTTCAATACTCAACAGGCTGCCGAAGACTTGAAGGCAGCGGCCGAATCACTGACGGGGAAAAAGGTATCCTGGCTGATAAACAGCCATTGGCATGGTGATCATATACGTGGCAATCAGGTTTTTGAAGAGTGTTCTATCATTTCCACCAAGATAACTAGAGAGAAGATGGCAGAGAAGCATCCGTCCAGAATGCAAAAACAGAAAGAAGATATTGAAGGTCTTCATACATACATAACGTCTTTAAAAGGAAAAAATGAGGAACATTCACTAGAGCAAATCTCGTTTTTAGAACAGATTGCCCTTTCATTGCCTGATTTAAAACTGGTTCTTCCAACCAATACATTTCTAAAAGAATTTGTCTTTCATGGAACTGAGAAGACAGCTGTTTTAATGACGATGCGAAGAGCTCATTCTGTATGCGATTCACTGCTTTTTCTTCCGGAAGATAAGGTTGTGTTTATGGGTGATTTACTATTTGTTGGTTCTCACCCGGCTGTATTTGAAGAATCGGATGTTGATAACTGGTTGAAGATCCTTGAACACGTTAAAACGCTCGACTTCACCATAGCCGTTCCTGGCCATGGAACTATGGGAGAGAAAGGTCATCTTCAACTTTTGCAAAATTATTTAGAGGACATAAAGAAACTGGCCGGGGAAACTAAAAGTTCCATAGAGACGGAGATTCCCCTGCCTTATAAGGAATGGGCTTCATCAGAGCTGTTCAGGAAAAATATTGACCTGTTGAGGAAGGGATTCAAAGTAAGATAATTCAATTCAGAGGTTAGGGTGTCTCATGAAGGGTTCATAAGACCAAAAAAGCGAGGGCTCCGCGATTAGGGTGTCTCATGAAGGGGTCATAAGACCAAAAAAGCAGGGAATCAGCGATTAGGGTGTCTCATGCAGGGTTCATAAGACCAAAAAAGCGAGGGCTCCGCGATTAGGGTGTCTCATGAAGGGTTCATAAGACCAAAAAAGCAGGGACTCCGCGATTAGGGTGTCTCATGAAGGGTTCATAAGACCAAAAAAGCGAGGGCTCCGCGATTAGGGTGTCTCATAAAAGGTGCATAAGACCAAAAAGGCGCAAAGTCTGTGATTAGGGTGTCTCATGAAGGGTTCATAAGGCCAAAAAAGCATTGGGCTCCGCGATTAGCGTGTCCCATGGAAAGTCAATAAAACCAATAAGCGCAAAATCATTAAAATCTGTAATGCAACGAGGAACATCTAACAAAGGAGTATCCAATTTGAAAGATAAAAAATTGAGAATTGCCTGGGTTGTATTAAATCTTTTTTCTTACATCATGCTTATAGGTGTCTCTTTGTTTGTAGGAGTAAATGCTGAAGGACTGGCTGAAATTAATCGGCTTTCCATTTGGGTTATTACCATACTGGGGTTGTTATTTGTTTCGGTTTTCGGAAGTGTGCAGGTGAGCACATGGATTAAGAAAGGTAAAGTATAAGGTTAGGGGGGAGACCAATGCAGCTGGAGCAGGAAGTAGTGCCGATGTTATTGGCTGGATTTTCAATCGTCATGGGAGGAGCGATCCTGTGTGTCCTATTTCTTTGGTTAAGGACGAAGAAGTAATTCTTGGGGATACCTCTGGATGCTCGTACATTTTTTCATTTTTTCGGCTGCTGTCTATATTTTCATCCAAGCGATAAATTATAGGGGTGAGCACACAATGGTATCGGAGGAAATTTCGCTTAGGGTCGGCATGGCAGGAATGACTTGGGCTGTGAGTGTGTTGTGCCTGGTCTTGAGTCTGTTTTGTTTTTCGAAATCTCGCAGAGTCAAGGTTTAATTAGGAGATGGAATAGGCGTTACAATCAGCAGTTCTCGTAAGGCAGGTAGAATAAAAGAACCTAAATTGGTTGGGTGTATGCCCAGGTGTCCATTATATAAACGAAATCGGCATACAAATTGAGAGTGTGGTCATAACGTGAATTAACTGTTAAATGGGAATATTCTTTACATCTTCGTCATATCATTTTAAACTGTGGATGTGCAGTAATATTTTCCAATTACTATTTCGAAAGGAGGAGAAGAGGATGATTAAATTTAACGATATCATTCTGGAAATTAAAAAAAGTGAGGAAAGGTCAATAAAAACGTAGCACAGGGGGATTATATGAAAACGACAGCAGAACAAGTGAAAATAGTAGAATACCATGAAGGTTTAGCAAAAGGAATTGCGAAAATGTGGAATGAAAGCCGGGAAAACTGGGGCGGAGATTCGACAATCACGACCGAGCAGGAAGTCATAGAAAAAGAGGCAAACTCTACTAATCTCCATTTATTTCTGGCTATGGCAGGGGAAGAGGTTGTCGGCTACTGCGGACTGTCTCAATACCGTGAAGACACCGGGGCGTTATACATTCCATTGTTGAATGTGCATCCTGCCTATCAAGGGCTGAAAATTGGCAAGCAGCTTGTCTTAAAGGCTTTGGAGAAAACGATAGAATTAAATTGGCCCCGTTTGGACCTGTTCACATGGCCCGGTAACACCAAGGCTGTGCCGCTTTATAAAAAGTGCGGCTTCTTTTGGGAAGAAAGAGACGATAGTACTCATTTAATGAATTTTATCCCACTGGTCATGCAGATCGAATGGCTGCGTCCTTTCTTTGAAAAACATGACTGGTACAGTACCAGCCAGCGCGAAATTACAGTAAAGCCTGATGGAGTAAAAGTACAAGATCATACGTGCTTTGAATACAAGTGGCAGGCAGGCGATGAGTTTGTCCGGGTGCAGATCGAACGAACAGGGCGAGGCATCCGGTTAATAGAAACCCAGGATTTGCTGGTGGAAGTCAGCTTACCGGGATTTAAGCTGCTGGAAAAAGAGCAGCACCCTGTAACCTACAAGGTTATGAACAAAACAGGGGAACCGCTTAATGTTTCCTTATCAGGAAATGCGAATGAAATTGTTGATCATTCTTTTCAACAATCATTCACAGTGAATGAAGAATGGACGGGAGAGTTTCCAGTTAGTCTTTCCATGCCTGACAGCGAGCCAAGCCCATGGAAAACCCATCCTGCAGTCAGCTCTACCGTGAACATTCATGGGATGGAGTTCCCGTTTAAAGTAGGGGTGTTTCCAAGGCAGGCTGGTAAAGTATTCGTCCGTTCCACTAAAAAGAACTGGAGAGCAAGGCAAAGAGGATTGGTTCATCTCGATATTGAAAACCAGCTCGATGAAGAGTGCACATTTTCTATTCATTTGCCGGACAATCCTGTTGTGAAGTGGGAACGAAAAGAAATAGAGGCTGTTTTGAAAGGAAAAGAAAGAACTGCTTATCCGATTCCTGTCAAACTATTAACCAATGATTTTTTATCAGAAGAAATAGACGTGCTTGTATCGCGTGAGAATCAGCAGCCTATCAAATTTAAAGCCAAACTGGCATTGGCATTCCCGGGCTACGGAAGTAAGTTTGGCGGTGAGACAGAAGAACACTGGTATGGTTATAATGGTCCATATTACGTTGAAGTGGAAAAGCGCAATCATATAGTGAAAGTGGGATCCATCTATTCTTCGGGAGAGGCCTTAACATTCTTTTCACCTAAACTCGGGAAACCATTCAGTGAGGAATTTTCGAAAAAGGAAGCCACTGCCATTGAATTCATAGAATTAGTCGAAGGTTTCGTGATGAAAACTTCCCTGGATTCTGATGCCTTTCCTTCCATTACTCTGAATACTTACCTGACAATCTTCGGGGACGGCTATATTGAAATGAGTCATGAAATAGTCAACAAAGGAACTGAGGTTCATAAGGATATTTATCTCCTTCAGCCTGTATACCCACAGTTCAAAGGCATGGCCCTTCCCCAAAAGGATGGAGCTTTAGTAGGAACAGAGGCATCCATCCCGTTTATTGACTATATTAAAGATAAAGAGATTTCGGAAAACTGGCTTTTCATCAAAGGAAATCAAGGAGATACGACTGGGTTATCCTGGCCTGAAACAGCCACCGGCAGGAAAGATGACTGGCGTTTTGGGGTTGAATATAATGTTGATGAAATTCAGCCGCAAGAGGAAATCTGCTTCGGCCCAGTTGCAACTGCCATAAACACTTTCCCTACATGGAGACATTGGCGGGAATTTATAGTAGGGGAAGACGCACCTGAAATGAAGGAACAGCCCTTGTATGCTCTTCAAGCTAAAAATGAAGATTTTGTTACTACTGTCGGGGAAACAGTGGAGTACTCATTCAGGTCTATGTTGACTCCGTATGTTCACGGAAGCTTAAGACTGAGCAGTGAAGGTGAAAAGTATGAAGGCGCAGCCAAAAAAGAAGATGAAGTAACGCATATTGACCTTCAGGTGGAACACAACTCTTCGGGAGTGAAATCCATTGAGGGAAGCTTTATTACACCGGGGCAAAAAGCAATGCTGCAATCCATTCAGCTTGTAAAAGGCAGTAAGGATGTCAGGGTGGAAGAAAACAGCGGTGACTGGTCAGTCGAAAACGGTGTGCTTTCATTTAAAGCCTCCCCTGCTTATTTTCCTGGTATCTATTCCTTAATGGTGGAAGGAAAAGAAGCCTTGCACAATCAATATCCTGTTGCAGGACCAAAGGCATGGTGGAATCCGTGGGGCGGCGGCATACGCTATTACTTCCAGAATGTCAGCCCATACTCAATGATGAAAGAGACAACCACGGTGGAAAGGGTTAGCAGAATCGACCAAAATGGCCATACTTGGACAGGACTCTGCCTGACGACTGAGTTTACTGAACATGAGACTATGAAAGGAACGATCTTAAAGCAATATGCTCTTACTCTTCCTGAGGTGCCTGTACTCGCTTGCTACGGAGAAGTGCTTCAAAACTCCGGCCGTACGTTCAAAGGACAACTGCTCGATTTAGAAGCATTTTTCAAACCGGGGGATGAACTTGCTTCATGCTTTGCGAAAGTGCCTTCTGAAGGAGTAGTTGAGAAGTATTATGCGGGTATTGAGGAGTTCTTGCTCGGGGACACAGAATTTGTAACTGTGGGGTCGGAAGAATGGAGAAACAAGGTCAACGTCATTCACCCTGCATCCCGCAGATTGTCTGAACTTTATATGAATCAGGAAGTCTTTGTCGTGGCATCCACAGAGGAATGGTCAGCATCAAGTGGAGAGACCTACACCACGAAACCGACCATCCTGCTGATTGGGGAAGAGGATTACTCAAAATCCCTTAAACCCCTTAAAAATCTCAGGTTCAAATAGTCATTCACAAAAAAGGGACAGAACCCTGCTGCATCTTCATTACAGGGTTCTGTCCCTCACCCATTTTGCATAGGAGGAATAAGGATGAAACTTCATGTGAAAGACCAGATGTTCAATTTGAGGAAAGCCAGGGAAGAAGATAAAGAAAAGATTTTAAGTTTGCTGGTGGGAGCCGCTGAATGGCTGCAGACAAAAGGAACATCACAATGGGATTACTATATGACGGATTTAGAGGCTAATACAGAAGAAGTGCTGGAATCCATCAAAAACCAAAGTACATATCTTCTAGAACAAGACGGGTTGGCAGCTGCATCGGTTATACTTGAAGAGAATCCCGGCGATTGGGACAGGGAAATATGGGGCGAGGAATCGGCTCAAACTGACGTCGTTTACCTTCACCGGCTTGTTGTAAATAGAAATTTTGCCGGCCGTGGAATAGGTGATGCCTTAATGGAATGGGCAAAGAAACATGTAAGGGGAAGAGAGAAAAAATATATCCGGTTCGACTGCCTGAATAGCAATGAAGGATTGAATAGTTATTATCAACGTCAATGTTCTCTGAAGGGGATTGCTGATGTATATGGGAAACATTCTAAATATGAGATAGTGCTATGAGGGTTTCTAATTGTCAATACTTCAAAAAAGCAGGAGGAGTAAGGAAATGACGCTCGATAAATATTGTCCTTTTTGCAAACCGCTGATGGATCCTAGACAAAAGATTATATTTGAAAACGAAAATTGCTTTTTCCTTCAACATATTGACCATCAGGACGTCCTTGAAGGCTCGGGGGTCATTGTTCCAAAACAACACCATGAGAACGCTTTTGAACTGACAAGGAAAGAGTGGAATGATACATATGACTTGTTACAAAGGGCAAAAAAATATCTTGACGAGAAATATTCTCCTGATGGGTACACACTTGGATGGAACGTAGGCGAAGTTTCCAATCAATCTATTTTTCATAGTCATCTTCATGTAATCCCTCGCTATGATGACGAACCATTAGCTGGAAGAGGGTTTCGCTATTGGCTGAAACAGCCGGAAAACAAGAGACCGGTAAGAGGAGTCAATTCGCGGTCGAAGTGATTATTATATCTGCGAACCGCCTGCCTAAGCAGCATAGAATTCGTAATGCTCAGCACGGGACAAAGGGATTTGCAGCCTATTTGTATGTAACTGATTTAAAAAACAAGAGTCACCTGCAAATATTGCAGTAATTGGTAGGTCGATTCGTGATATATGAAAGTTACCCACCAATCAAGGGTCGATTAGTAGGTAACTGAATAAGAAACCCAAGAATGTCCTACTAATAAAGTCTTGTATGCAGGTAGCTGTTGATTAATAATTCTTTATTCAGTAATTTATTCTGTGAGGAACCCGGAGATTTAAAAATACAAAGAACATGAGGCTGAATATGATAAAAGAATACAAATGGGTAGGATCAGAAAACGCCTTTGTGGACAGGTTCACATCGTGGAGATTGATAGAGTAGTAGTCGGACACTTCGGTGGAAACTCAACTGCAGGGCAAAGCAAAAATGAAGACGGCTGCCTGCTTTGGATTGATGAGGAAAAGGATTGGGAGTTTGCCATTCTTCTGGATGCTCATGACACGGCTGAAAGTGCTCAACTGGTCGTTTCTGAAATCTATCAACAAAAAGAAACAATTGCAGAAATTATGGCTTTGGAATGTGAATCGGCATTCCAACAAATCAATGATTTGATTCTTAAGACATTCAATGGACAATCGTTTCAGAGTGCCTGTAGAACCATCAAGGGAGAGACAGCATGCCTTTTTGTCATACGGAAAGAAAACTTCCTGTCATGGTTTTCAGTCGGCGATTGTATTCTTCATCTACATCATCCCGAGTTATCTGGGCTTGGTGAGTATCAGCAGAACCACCGCAGTTTTTTTGAGTGGGTAGGCCGGGAAAGTACTTTTAATAAGTCTGTTCCCTGTTACAGTACCGGGACTAAAGAGTTGAGAAAAGGTACCAATCATATTTTTCTAACAACTGACGGCCTCACAGATTGTCCAGGGACAGAGTTTGAACGTCCTGAAATTATATTTTCCGCTTTTAATGGAGTAACAAACCTAATGGGGGTTGAAAAGCTTTTATCAACCATCCGTGAAAATAATGTAAGAGACAGCACGACGATTCTCTCGTGGAGAATCCCCAATACTTATGAGGCAACATGGCCGAGTAATTAAGGAAGTGATCAATTGGCAAGTTTTTTGTTTCTTTTCGGTTTAGTCTTTTTTGCTGGCAGCTTCATCTTCTTGATTATGAATTTTATATGAGAATATGATGGGGGGCTGTTTCTGGTCTCACTTTTTGGTATGCTGAATGCCGGGATAGCGATGGGAGTGGGAGATATATTGATGAGATTGAGCAGCAAAAGGGTTGAATAAAGAGAAGTAATCATGAAAATTAGCATCTTTAATTCTCACTCTTCTAATATTCTCAAGTTGGTTTATTTTTTTGGGATTTTCACTCTATGAGGGAGATCTTCTTTTAAAACGGAGTGAGGTATAACGATAGGGAAATTTTGAAGTCGTCCGTTACGGCCTCTGGATTCCAAGGCGATGTCTTCTCGTCATGCAGACCCAGAAGGTATTAATTACAGGATAGAATAAAACGAAATCCCGGAAACAAATCGGTTTCCGGGATTTCTAATAGGCCCTTTACTGAAACTTTGCTGCTATAAAAGTCAATATCCTAAAGCTACAAAGCATAAAAAAATTATAGAAGATCCTCTGACAATTCTATATATTCATCGATTGCTTCCACCATGGGCTGTATAGCTGCCTGCCAGAATGTTTCTTCATGCAGGTCTTCATGGAGATAACTTTCCGCCAGCTGCTCGACTGTCATACGGCCTGAATTTCTTAGAAGGTCGTCATATTGATCTATGAATGAATTTCCATGCTTTTTAGCGAGAGAGTAGACTCCGTTGCTGAAAAGATAGCCGATGGTATAAGGGATGTTATAGAATGGCTTTTCGGTACTGTAAAAATGAGAGGTAGTAATCCAGCTGTGATCATGTACTCCCTCAACATAATCTCCGTAAATCTCTGTCTCGGCTGCTGCCATTAAGGCGGAGATTTTCTTTCCGGTCAATAAGCCTTGTTTCCGTTTCTCATAAAATGCTTGCTCAAAATGAAACCGGGAGGGAATTAATCCAAGGTAGGTCACTCCGGCCGTAATCTTGAACTCCAGCAATGACAAGCGTTCTGTTTTGTCTTCTGCTTTTAAAAGAGCAGCATCCAGAACAAGGTTTTCACAAAATGTTGAGGCTGTTTCTGCCACGCTGGTTCCCTTTTTGCGTGAGAAGGCAGGCAGCTCATCTAAAATGTAATTATGATAGGCATGGCCGAGTTCATGGGCGAGAGTAATTACATCGTGATAACTCCCTTTGAATGTCATAAGGATTCGGCTTTCTTGTTTCAAGGGCATGGAAGCACAGAACGCTCCGCCAGCTTTATTCGGACGATCCTCCGCTTCAATCCACCCCTCTTCAAAAGCTTTATCGGCAAAACTGCCAAGCTTTTCGCTGAACTGGTGGAATTGGTTGACAATGATTTCCCTGGCTTCTTCGTAGGAGAATATTTTTTCAGAGGTGAAGGTATTCGCAGGTATCTCAAACCACTTCAGTTTTTCTACTTTGGAAAGTTCCGCTTTTCTTTTTAAAAATCGGCGAAGGGAATCATAATTTGACCTAATGGCACCCAACATCATGTTCAAGCTTCTCTGTTCTATCCGGTTTTGATCAAGTGCTTCCTTCAAAACATTGTCCCAACGCCGCTGCTCATAAACATCAAGGCGGAAACCGGAAATATGATTCAAGATCGACGCGTATGTATCTGCTGCTTCTTCACATGATTGATTATAGGCATCCATAACCCGTTGCTTATAATTTCTGTCAGTGGCAGTCAATACTTTAAAATAGGCCTCCATGAAGGTCATTTGCTTCACTTCTCCATCTTTCTCAACGGGAATTCTAAACTTGGCTATCTTCTGGTCATAATAATTTTCCCAAGCAGTAAAACCATTGACGGAGAGTGTGTGAATCAGCTTTTCCATCGGTAATGGCAGCTTCTCCTGCGCCTGCTGTTTTCTCTCTTCAAGGAAGAAACGATACGGATTTACATCTTCATGATTAATCAAGTTGTTCCAATGGTCTTCCGGCATAGCAGAAAGAAGTTGATCAAGCTCGCCCAAGAGAATTTCAAAAGAGCTTCTCAACCTTGCACTTTCGGTAACAAGCCTTCCCGCAGACTGTTCTTCAACATCATTTGACGTAAGGCAAATTAAGAATTCTTCTACTTGGAAGGTTCCATCCATCACATCCTGTATTCTATTAAATAGATTTACCAGTGACCTAACCGAGAAACTCCCTTGAGATTGGATAGTTTCCATTTCTAAATGAATCTCTTTAATAGTTAACGCAAGCTGTTTCATAAACGTGTTCAATTCATCTGATTGACTTCCCCCCGAATAAATCGAATCCAGGTCCCAATTTTTACTGATTGTTCTTTCCAAAATCAATCCCCCCAGCTAATCTGTTAAACTCTTCCACATTGTTTAGTGTATCCTAAAAATTAAGAATTTTCATCCAACTGCAGGCTGAATTCCGCTAGCGTAGCGGGGAACATCATTGGGGGATTTTCCCGGGATTTTGTACCTCACTAGCGTAACGGGGTGCATCATTTGGGAATTTTCCCTGGATCATTTACCTCGCTAGCGGAGCGGGAGACATCATTTGGGAGGGTTCTCGAGATCATGTCCCTCGCTAGCGTAGCGGGGTACATCATTGGGGAATTTTCCCGTGGATCATGTCCCTCGCTAGCGTTGCGGGGAACATCATTGGGGGATTTTCCCGGGATTTTGTACCTCGCTAGTGTAGCGGGGTACATCATTGGGGGATTTTCCCGGGATTATGTACCTCGCTAGCATAGCGGAGTGCATCATTTGGAGATTTTCCCTAGATCATGTACCTCGCTAGCGGAGCGGGGGACATCATTTGGAATTCTCCCAGGATATCTGCCGTAATACTTTTGTCATATTTGTAATAAAACATAGAGCCGGCCCTGGAAACGTAAGGTTTTAAAGGACTCATTTTCCTTTCTGAATGGTATGAAGACCTTTACAGTGTTTATTACTTAAATACAATTTACTGTGAAAATTATGGATGCTGGTGTTCCTGAGAAAGGTATTAGAGGAAAGGTAGCCCCTTACAATCCACGACAAAATATAGAACTATTAACACTGTTGTAACAGGCATTTCTGCTACTTTTAGTAAAATAGAAGAGCAGGTAAAAAGAAAGAGGGGATAGGGTTTATGAAGGAATTGATCAAGAACGAAATGGATGTTATGGACATGTTGGATGGGCTTCTTCAAGAAGAAAAAAGTTTTGATTGGGACACCTTTTATACAGACAGAAACAAGGGGGTGCCGTTCTTCAAAGACCTTCCTGATGAAAATCTGGTGAATTACATAGAGGAAGGTATCATACCGAATGGAAAGGTATTGGAACTCGGATGCGGTCCTGGCAGGAATGCCATATACCTGGCAGAAAAGGGGTTCACAGTCGACGCTGTTGATTCATCTCAAGAGGGTTTAAGTTGGGCGATGGAGCGTGCGAAAGAAAAGCAGGTTGATATAAATTTTGTAAAAGAAAATATATTTAACCTAAACCCTCATGAGAAAGAGTATGACCTAGTCTATGATTCTGGTTGTTTCCATCACATTGCTCCACATAGGAGAATGGATTATATAAAATTGGTCGAGCAGGCATTGAAGCCGGGCGGTTATTTTTCATTAACCACTTTTGTGGAAGGAGGGCCGCTTGGCGGGGCCGAGATATCGGATTGGGATGTATACCGATTAAGGAGCTTGAAAGGCGGGTTGGGCTATTCAGCAGAAAAACTCAAAACCATATTTGATCAATTTGTACCTGTGGAAATCAGGCTGATGAAGGACTTGCCAAATTCTAAAGAAGTGTTTGGTGTTGGAGGGTTAAGAGTAGCCTTATTTCAAAAAAAAGAATAATAAAAGTGAGCTTCCGTCAAAGCAGGCGGAAGTTTTTTTAAAAAAATTATCCAATTAAAGGAAGGTTATTATGTTAATATAAGTATATTCCGAAAATTCATAAAGGAGGATGGATGTGAACAGAATTGTGTCTTCTATATACATATCTGTATCCCTGTTCCTGTTTTTTCTTTGGTTCTTAGCTAAAGAGGTGCTTCCTCTTTTTAACTCCAAGTTATGGTTAATTCCCTCGATTACCTTGGTTATTGGTCTTTGTTATTTTATTGCAGACCTGGATTCTATTCAAAAGAATCAAGCCAAAGAGAAGGAGAAAGGCCATGAACGTTAAATTTATGATTATCACAAGGTTGCAGCTATTTATCATTATGAAGGCCGTTTTTCATGGTACGAGGGAAGCGTTAAAGGAAAATACTATGATCAATTCAGTTATTCATTGTTGAGGAGTGATTGGACCGAGTAGAGGGCAGGCTTTACGAAGAGGATGGCTTTTTAATGAACTAATTGAACTCTGGTTTGCCCAGGCGGAAATCAGTAAAAAATACCGAGTTTTAGAAAGAGGTAGAGTATGAAAGCAGGTAAAATGATGAACATTAGAGAAAAAGAATTATATGTGGAAGAGTATGGATCTCCATACAATGAGGCGGTTTTATATTTGCACGGAGGACCTGGAGAAAGCTGTTATGACTTTTCGGAAGCCCAGGCTGAAAAAATGGGAGAGAATTTCAGAGTGGTGGTCATTGACCAGCGGGGTGTTTGCCGTTCAGAGGGAATAAAAGCTGATGAAGCCTTTGGTTTAATGGATATTATTGAAGACTGTGAAGCCCTAAGAAAAGAAATGAAAATCTCAATGTGGTCGTTGATCGGCCATTCATTTGGAGGGTTTTTAAGCGTATTATATGCATCAGAATTTCCAGCATCCATACATAAAATTATCCTTGAGGGTCCAACATTTGATTTTGAACTGACTTCAAGGAATCTATTAAGAAAAACGGCCTCCCTGCTAAAAGAAGCCGGTAATCATGATGCTGCAAGGGATTGCTTGGCAATGGCCAATACTGAGGAAACAGTGAGCATCCGGGAACTGACGGAGAGGTATATGGAATTCAGCGATTTACTCGGTGAAGAAAGAATGAAGATTTATAGATACGATCTCAATTCCGGAGTTGACTATTCCTATTATACAGACGAGGAATGGGAAACTTTCTTCGATCGTTCAGAAATTCATTACAATAGATTGAGAGAAGAAGGAGAGATCTTCAAGTCATTGCTCCCTGTTCTGAAAGAATTGCCGCATGAAATGCTTTTGCTGATGGGAGACCATGACCCTGTTCCATGTGAAGAACAAATTGCCGTTTTCAAAGAAACAGAGAATGGAAGCGTGTATACGGTGAATAAGTGCGGCCATTCTCCTCATTACGAAACACCGGATGAGTTTACCAGAATTGCAAATGAGTTTTTGGGTTTATGAAAAAATGAAAAAGGGGTCAACTCTTTCGGGATCCCGTTAGAATGGTAAGCACCCGAGATTAAAATGATTAGAGGACAAGTCTCTTTTTTTGTATCTGCGGGAAGTGTAAACAACTTAGGAATTATACTCATGGGGATGCCATTTTGGGAAATGGTTTGCGATTCTCCTATATTCTTAGGAACATACAACCAATTGGAGGTTTGAGGAAGTATATTCAGTCACTGAACAATATACTATAATTAACTAATATTTACATGAGGAATGAGTGATGTTCACATGAGGGAGATCCTGCTTGGAATTCTGGCTTCAATGTTTTTTGCCGTAACGTTCATTTTAAACCGTTCAATGGAGCTATCGGGTGGAAGCTGGCTTTGGAGTTCTTCCTTAAGGTTTTTCTTTATGGTCCCGTTTTTGTTCCTCATTGTTATGGCCAGAAAGAATCTTAAGCAATTGTTCGTGGAGATGGCCAGAAAACCTCTTCCTTGGCTGTGTTGGAGTTTCATCGGTTTCGTTTTATTTTATGGACCGTTAACCTATGCAGCTTCTTATGGACCTGGTTGGCTCGTTGCAGGTACTTGGCAGTTGACGATAGTCGCCGGTGTCTTGCTTGGACCTCTTTTTTTTGAAACCCGGCAAACGGTAGCAGGAACCCTTATGGTAAGGCAAAAAGTACCGATGAAAGCACTTCTTATATCTCTGCTGATCTTATCAGGCGTCATCCTTATACAAATGCAGCAAGCAAATGGTATAACCATGCATATGCTTGTAGTCGGGATACTTCCAGTCCTTCTGGCGTCAATCGCTTATCCATTAGGTAATCGGAAGATGATGGAAGTGTGCGGCGGCAGGCTGGATACTTTTCAAAGGGTACTCGGGATGACTCTCGCCACTGTTCCTTTCTGGGTGGTCATTGCTGCCGTAGGCCTGGTGGAAGCCGGGATTCCAAAAGGTGATCAGGTCCTTCAGTCTTTCATAGTCGCCATTTCTTCAGGAGTCATTGCAACGACACTTTTCTTTATTGCAACAGATAAGGCAAGAGGAAGTCAGACGAAACTGGCAGCTGTTGAGGCAGCTCAATCCACTCAAGTCTTATTTGTCATTATCGGTGAAGTTTTATTGTTATCAGCTCCTTTCCCGAATGGCGTGGCAATGGCCGGGCTGTTTATCATTATTGTGGGTATGCTCATTCACAGCTTCTACAGCAGGAAACTAGAAGTTAAGGCAAAAGGGGATATGCTCGTTTCCGCGAGAGGCAAAGGGATAAAATTGTAGAATTTGGTGAGTATCGAGTTCTACAATCTTAAAAAAATTAGCAGTAGTATTTGAGGATGAAATCACCTATGATTTCGTCCTTTTTAATTTTGATGTTGAACTATACACCTGCTAATCACGCAAGGTTTTATAGAAGAAAGTTTCTTTTTTCAGTAATGCACCTTTAAAAGGGAATTTTATATATGGCAATCTACATCTAAGAAAATAGTGGTAATTCAATTTTCTTACAAAATTAGATTTTAAAATGAGGAGCATCGGGTAAAAAAGATAATATGAACTGAATAATGCCCAGCATTATGATTTTGCAACAAGTAGAGGTGATTTTTTGTTTAAAAAATTGAAAAACCGCTTGGAAAAGTTTGAGGACTATTCACTACAGATCCATTTAAGCAGGAAGAAGAAAATGGTGATTGGTAACCGTTACCGGATTATTGGCTACTTCAACGATACTCTGTTGGGGATTTTATATATGATTGGCAGCATTTTATTCATAACTGATGCTGAAAGGATCCTTGCCACGAGCTTTTTTCTTGGAGGCAGCTTCATGATGATTTTTCGGGCGCTCATTCACATCCTTCGCGACATTCACATGAAAAGATTTACGGAAGAGGACCTAAAGAATAATGATAATTAACGTTTCTCAAAAGCGGGAAGCGTTTTTTTTATTGACCATCTTGTAGTGGATCCTCATTAAACGGTGTTTTTTTTACTGATATGGATTCATCATTAATGATTCGTATCAAAGCAATGATGCCTCTGCAAAGGAGGAGTTTGATGACTAGTGAGATCAATGAGTGATACCACGTCCATCCTTTCCTCCAAGAAATCAATTTCGTTTTTCTCTCAGCAAAAGTTTCTAATAAAACCTGAGGAATAAGAAATGGAAATAGTTTAAAGAATAAACCTGCAGGCTTGCTGTTCAATGTCCATTGGTTGTAATAAAGTAGCATGAGCGGATAATGGATGTAGTCAAAAGGCAGGTGAATTTTAAATGTATCTTTATATGGCCTGATGTTGTACCGCAGATACCCCTTTGAAACGAGGTACCGGTCGGCCAGTGAATTTCCCAGCACACCAACCAAATAAACGATGAGCCAATCTTTAAATGACCGTTTGACGATGGCAAATGGAAGCAAAATGATTCCAGCCAGAGTTGTCATGTACAAAAAGGCAACAGAAGCGGCAGTTCTCTTCTTTTTCATTTTTCACACCTCCTATCTGTAGTTTGACTATTGTCAGTGGTGATTATGTAGTGTTTCTTTCAAAAACTGAAAACTTCTTCATTCATTGGAGAGAGAAGACAACAAGGGTCTTAAATGGTAACATTATACATATAAACCATGAAAGAAGGGAAGCCAACCATGAAAAAATATCTGTATACCGTAATCGGGTCAGTCGCGGGCTTCCTGTTTATCCAACTCTTCAATAACGAAGGAGGTTTTTTTCCTGAATTATCAGGCTGGGTGCTGGGTACGATGGCTGTGATTGGCCCGCTTATACTTTGGGATAAAAAGCACTCTAAAAAGGACTGTGATGAATGATAAAAGTAATGGCAATCGGGAGTCAGGATATAGATGAGATCCTTACTCTGTTTTATGAAACAGTTCATAGTGTGAACGCCAGGGATTATACCGATGCCCAGTTGAATGCATGGGTATCCAAGAAGGATCTTCCCGAAATCAGGGAAAAATGGAACCGCTCGTTTGAAAAAAATTTCAGTTATAAAGCGGTAATCGATAATAAGATTGTAGGGTTTGGTGATATTGATCCTTCTGGGCTGCTGGATCGTTTGTATGTACATAAAGAGTACCAAGGCAAGGGAACAGCCTCCGCGCTCCTGGATAAAATAGAGGAGGCGGCGCGGAATAATAATGTGAATGAAATCGTAACCTTTGCGAGGACTACGGCTAGACCTTTCTTTGAAAAAAAAGGATATCATGTCCTCTTCAGCCAGACGGTTAGTAGAAGAGGCGTGGAGATGACAAATTATAAAATGATCAAAAAGGGTGTTACCAATGTATAAATTTTTGCCCATGACTGATGAAACGGCAAAGGAAATTGCCTATCATTGGAATTATGAAGGTGAATATTCCTTTTACAACATGACAGAAGATCAGGAGGACCTGGAAGAATTCCTTCATCCAGCCAGGTCAGGGTATTACACAGTAGAAAAGAATGGAGAGATCATCGGGTACTACTGTTTTCAAAATTCTGAGTCAGGGTCGGTTGAAATTGGATTAGGGATGAAACCAACACTAACCGGTAAAGGAAGAGGCTTGGAATTTGTCCTGGAAGGAATGAAATTTGCTTTTGCCAACTATCAACCTCGTAAGCTATCACTCTCTGTCGCGACTTTTAATAAGAGGGCGATCGGGGTTTATGAAAAAGCCGGATTCTCGCCTGTGAAAACCTTTATGCAGGATACGAATGGAAGTACATACGAATTTCTAAAAATGGAATATGAATCAGAAGGAGAATAATGATGTTTCTATTACAAGCAAGCTTTAATGTCGGTGATATCCTATTTCAATTGATCATGTTTATTCTTCTCTTAGCCGTTCCTGCTGGAGTGATTCTTTTAGTAGTCAGCAGAAAAAAGCAAAACGCGCAACGCTTGGATAGAATCGAAGAAAAAGTTGATCGTCTTCTGAAAGAAAAGGATAAGTAAGCCATGAGAAACAGAGGAGCAGTAGTGATTATACAAAATGAAAGAGCTGTTCTGATACAGAGGCTGAAAAATGAAGAAGAGTACTATGTTTTTCCGGGTGGAGGGTTTGAACCGGGGGAGACACCTGAAGAGGCTGCCAAACGGGAAGCCTATGAAGAATTAGGGGTCACGGTGAAGCTGAAGAAATGTATTGCTGCAATACATTTAGGAGGAATGCAGTATTATTTCTTTGCGGATATCTTGCAGGGGCAGATAGGGGAAGGAATGGCGGCAGAATTTAATGGAGCCTCCAGAGGCACCTATAAACCGATTTGGGTTCCTCTGAAGGACTTTCACTCTCTTGATATCAGGCCTGCAGAAATGGCAAAGAAAATAAGCAAGGCCTACTAGTGGATTTTTAGTCTCCAACAGTACCGGATTGCGTCCTTTACTGTTGAAAAGATTTCTGCTGAGTCCAAATTGACTCCAATTCTTGCTACAAGTTGTGCTAATTCCGGTCGGAGTCCTGTAATGATTGGATGCACACCAAGCAAGGACATGACACCGATAATTTTAAAGAGGGAATTAGTAACGACGGTATCAAGATTGTATATGCCTGAAAAATCGATGATCAAGCACTCCACATTTTGTTGTTGAGCTTTCAACGGAACATCTTCCAGAAGTTGCATGGCACGGTCTTCATCAAATGAACCCACAAGCGGCAGGACCGATACTCCTTCGGAAACAGGGACTAATGTAGAAGATAGTGCATTGACTTGCTGGACCATTTCGGCGTGTTTCTTTTCATCTTCTTTTCGTTGCGTAATGTCCTTCATAGAACTTTGAATACCTTTAATATCACCGATTTTAGCAGGATGGCAGTACAGTTCAACCATCACAGTCGACCCATCCAGTCTGTATACGGTTTCTTCGATTACATCGGCAGGCCTTTCATACGCTGATTGAATTCTTTTTGCAATGGCGGCTTTGGAGGATTCCTGAAAAATATCTAAAGGGCTCATACCGAGAATGTCCTCTCTCTGCCCTTTGAAAAATTCTTCAGCCGCTTTATTTATGTAAAGGATCCTATGGTTGCTGTGAATGACAATTGGATCAAGTGAATATTCGATAATTTGACGATAATCAATGTGAGAAATATCCATAGTCTAAATGGTCACTCCTTCCTACTTGTAAGCCTAACGCTTTAGGCAGGATTCATCAAGGGGCGATTCCTGATTTTTCTCATCTATATTTTAATGAAAGGCGGGTGAATTGATTGATTCTAAAGAATCATGGATGGACGTTTCTTGATTTCCTTTCTATTGAAGAAAAGGAGCTGCACAGGTTTCATCCCATTGCCGGTTCGTTTGCTGTCATCATCTGTGAAGGAAAAATACTTTTGTGCTATAACTCCTGGAGGGAACAATGGGAGATTCCTGCCGGGAAACGAGAACAGAATGAAACAGCCGCCGAATGTGCACTGAGGGAGCTATACGAAGAAACCGGCCAGATTCCGGCTAAGCTGACCTTTCAAGGATTGATGAAAGTGAAAAAAGCAGATGGAACACTTAAATATAACCCTATTTTTATAGGTTCATTGAAAGAATTGCAGACTTTTAAGGAGAATGAAGAGACTTCGGAGATTATGCTGTGGGATAGGGAGGAAGGGATCGGGGTTATTGATGAGGTGGATTATCGGTTATTGCAGACTTTAGAAAATCAGTTTACTAGGTGACTTATGACATTCTCAGCATTTATAACACTTGAAGTTCATAGGTAAGCTGACTTTAATTGCTGGTTTTTTTGAAAGATTATACAGAGTGCTGTCACAGCTGTTTCATGAACTTCTGTGTTGTAAGGTGCCTGGCTAATCAAAATTGGTACATAGAGAGTAGGTGAAAAGTATGTTGATTAAAGGGTTCAACCACTTTTTGTTTTCAGTTAGTGACTTGGAAAAGTCAATTCAATTTTACCAGGATGTGTTTGATGCCAGGTTATTGGTAAAAGGAAGGACAACTGCTTATTTTGATTTAAACGGCATGTGGCTGGCGCTGAATGAGGAGAAAAATGTACACCGAAGGAATGAGTCTTATACCCATATTGCATTTTCCATTGAAGAAGAAGATTATGATGTGGTATATGAGAAACTGTTAAAGCTCGGGGCCCCTATGTTATCAGGACGGGAGCGAAGTGTTGAGGACAAGAAATCGATTTATTTTACAGATCCTGACGGCCATAAATTTGAGTTTCATACGGGTACATTACAAGACAGGCTTAATTACTACCGTACGACCAAACAGCACATGAAATTTTACGACTGAGGAGGAAGCGGAATGACAACAAATGTATATTTTGTACGGCATGCTCACTCGATCTATACGCCGGATGAAATGGGGAGGCCCCTTTCAGAAAAGGGATTTGCAGATTCTGCTGGTGTTGCAGATGTTTTGGCAAGGGAAAAGATTGATGTGTTTATATCCAGTCCTTATCTGCGTGCAGTGCAAACCATCCAGGGAGCCGCTGATCAGTTTGGCAAAGGTATAATTCTAATTGATGGATTCAAAGAACGCAAATTGTCTGAAAAGCCAGTAGAGAGTTTTGATAATGCGATTGAGAAAGTGTGGCAGGACTGGAAGTTTTCCTGGGAGGGGGGAGAATCCAACCTTGCTGCACAGGAACGGGGAGTAAAAGTTTTACGGGAGGTGCTGGAAGAGTACGAGGGAAAGAACATAGTGGTTGGAACGCACGGGAATATCATGGTATTAATCATGAATTATTTTGAAAGAACCTGCGATTTTGATTTTTGGAAGAAGCTGGAGATGCCGGATATCTATCGTTTAAGTTTTGACGGAGAGCGTTTTGTTAAAGCAGAAAGAATAATGGCGTAGGGGAATCGTTCTTCTTTATAGTGGAAACATAAATGGATAAATTATGTAGTGCGTGAAAAGCTATGAAAAGAGCATTCAATTCGGAAGTATCATTTTCATGAGGTATGAAGAGTACTGGCATCGTCTTTACATCGCAGGAAATGAATTGAATTCTAATTCCGAGCTTATTGGAATGACTGTTTCAGTTTCACGTCTTGGCAATTTTGGGCTTTAGTCATCCTACTGGCGGCTCCTTTAATACATCTAAATTTTACCGTAGACCGAAGCCGGGTCTTTGAACTTTTTTCATCGGTTATACAGTACATATCTTAGGACATACGTGGATATCCCCCAAGGTATGACTACTTCATTCATCCTTATTTGGCCTTACCAATTTTTTCTTATTCTGTTAATATGACGGCGCCGTTTCTTCCGGTCAGTTTCTTGCTGCTGTATCAATATTGTACAAACAAGGGGAAAAATTTCTTCTTATATGTTGCTTTATTAAGTGCTGTGTTCAGCTTTATCTTTGCTACTCTGGAGAGCTTCTTTGGTATGCTGGAATTAAGGCGCGGAATGAACTATCTATATGTATTCCTTATAGATTTGGCCATTGTGTATTTTGCTTGCTAAAGGGTGTTTATGAAAGGACTCGTTGAACTCAGGATGTCTGGGTTCTTTTTTATTTATTGTGAGATTTAAATACGCGTGCATCGGACCTATGTGGTCACTTCTATGTAATCCATCTTTTTTGAAGTGTAATGAAAAGTTCTTGGAACGGGTTCGGAAGTGGGATAAAATGGAATAGAAAGGAGCGATGCTGATTGATTATAAAAAGCAGAAGCGAATCAGATGAATTAAAGATTCTCCGGTCGTTAAATATTAGGACGACCTTGAAGAAGAAGGAGAAAGACGCTTATTTTTCAGCCGAAAAAGGATACGAAGGCGAGGTGCGATTTGACGAAAGGGCGGACCCCCTTGTGAAAAATATGGTTTTTCTGAATGATGTCCTGCTTGAGCAACAAGGCAGTGAAATCCAAATTGATTCCTTGGCGGTTGCCTCCAAAACCATCTTTCACTTTGAAGTGAAAAATTTTGAAGGTGACTTCATCATTGATAAAGGGGAGTGGCGGTCACCCGGTGGAATCGTTATTAAAAATCCTCTGCTGCAGGTAAGCAGGGCTGGCTCCATGCTTAGACAACTCTCGGAGCAATCTGGTTATAATTATCCTGTAGAATCCTACCTTGTATTCGTGAACCCCGAATTTCATCTCGATAATCCACCGGCCAAGACCCCACACATTGTTTACCCCACACAAATTGCCCGTTTTATTAAAAACCTTCAAAACCGTCCTCTCAATGCAAGCAAATCGGATATCCGGCTGGGAGAGAAGTTTCTATCCCTTCATAAGGAGTCGTCTTCATATAGCCGCTTACCGGAGTATCGGTTTGAGGATCTTCGGAAGGGGATTGTTTGTCCGGGGTGTTTGCGGTTTTATCAGGAGTTCAACAGAAAGATATTGGTCTGCTCACACTGTGCAAGAAAGGAAAACTGTGAAAGAGCTATATTAAGGACGATTGAAGAATTCAAATTATTGTTTCCAAATTTTAAAGTTACCAATCAATTAATATATGAGGTATGTGGTGGCTTGCTTAGAAAGAAAACAATTTACAGAGCTCTTTCAACTAACTATAAGAAAGAAGGGTATGGAAAACACGCGGTTTATATTGAATAAGAGTGTAGTGTAGCTTAAACCTATATAACATCCTATTTGAGTTTTTTAAATTTAAAGGACGTTAGTGAGTTGGAATTTGAGATTATCGACCTATAGCGGGTTCTTAAAGGACGATAACAGGGGATGTTGGAGATTAACGTCCTATAAAAGCCCTTTAAAGGACGTTAGTGAGTTGAAGTTGGAATTATCGACCTATAAAAGCTCTTTAAAGGACGTTAGTGAGTTGAAATAGAAATTATCGACCTATAGCGGGTTCTTAAAGGACGATAACTGGGGTTGTCAGAGATTAACGTCCTATAGAAGCTCTTTAAAGGACGTTAGTGAGTTGAAGTTGGAATTATCGACCTATAACGGGGTCTTAGAGGACGATAACTGGGGTTGTCGGAGATTAACGTCCTATAGAAGCTCTTTAAGGGACGTTAGTGAGTTGAAATTGGAATTATCGACCTATAGCGGGCTCTTAAAGGACGATAACTGGAGTTGTCAGAGATTAACGTCCTATAGAAGCTCTTTAAAGGACGTTAGTGAGTTGAAATTGGAATTATCGACCTATAGCGGGTTCTTAAAGGACGATAACTGGGGTTGTGGAAGATTAACGTCCTATAGAAGCTCTTTAAAGGACGTTAGTGAGTTGAAGTTGAAATTATCGACCTATAACGGGGTCTTAAAGGACGATAACATGGGATTTTGGAGATTAACGTCCTAAAGCAACCTTTAAAAGGACGTTAGTGAGTTGGAATTTGAGATTATCGATCTATAGCCAGGTTTCACGCTATCCCCCTAATGTGTTTTCCACGTTTAGTTCCGCTTTCCAAATGGGTATGAACAAAATGAGACATTAATAAAGGAGGAATGAACATGATTAACATTATTCCGAGTGGACGAAATGATCTCATTGAAGTGGAAGTGAATGGTGATTATACCAAGGACGATATGGAGAAATTTGAACAGGCGTTTCATGAGAAGAAGACGCCGGATGAAGATATGAATCTTCTTCTGATTGTGAATGACATGGATTTTTCCATGAAAGCGTTAAAAGAGGATTTCTTGTTCGGTAAAGACCATATGCATGAGTTCAATAAAGTGGCAGTGGTCAGCGACAAGAAGCTACTCGAGATGGGCGCAAAATTGGAAGATATGATGCCTGATCTGGAAGTGAAGCATTTTGACAAAGATCACCGGACAGATGCGGTGACATGGATTCAGTAAAGCGGGGTGGAGATTATTCTCCATTCCTTTTTCTTATGAAGGAGGAATTGTATGCTGGTGATTGGCAGTATTTTGCTTTTGATCGTCACGTTGGCATTAAGCGGCAATGTAAGGAAGTCGAAGCGGTTTGCGGTATTTTATGTCATTGCATTGGCCGGTGGGGGATTTGCCCTGTTATCTGCTGTACTCTTTGGCGGCTGGGACGGTCTGCCGTATGCTTTAACCGGCGCAATGATTGGGTTGATCGGTCTTTTTGGTATGATGATGGTACTTCTGGTCAGACAAAGGGCATGAATATGTAGAAGGAAGCTGTGCTTCACTTCATTTTTTTGACAGCGTGCAAGGAATGATCATCGAGGATCATGATTCTTGAAGAACTAACAAAGTGCTCCTGATAAGAGTCTTTCAAGTTTTCGTGGAAGGTCACTAATTGCTGCACTAGCTGCTGTACATCTTGTGTGAAAATACCAGAACGGTTCAGTAGAACATTTTCATATTTCCGTACCAGTTTACTTATTTTTTTCAAAAGTTTCTTAGCATCTCTCAAGCGAAAGGCAAAATGGAGATTCTCAGTCAGTGACGTGAAGTCACGAACCAACGCTTTGCTGACCTTGTCATTGATCGTGTGGATGTCCACCTTTTCACCGGGCAGGATAAAGGCTTTAACCATCTCGATATCAGATGTCAAAGGCTGGCTGTAATAGTTCAGGAAAATTTGCAGTGTATTGTAGGCGTCATACATAGGATTGTGGGCATCGCCTGTAAAGTCAATTCCATATAGAGTCAGGGCATTTTCAACAGATAAATGGTCTTTAGACACGCGTCGGCTGAAGATTTCTTGGAAATCGACATAACGGCTTTCAATTTTTTCAATCGTGACAGAGGGGACTCCGTTGAGTGTACTGTCCAATTTTAGTCTTGTCATGTCACTTTTAGACCAGGAGAAGAAACGGGACTTTTTCACACCGCCCACCCAGTAGAGGAGCTCCCTGAAAACCTGGGGAAATGGGTCAGCAGTTGCCAGGTCTTGATCGGTTATACCGGTGAGGCGTTTACAGAAGTCACTTAGCGGCTCATGTGTACTTGGCTTTATATGGCGGTCAAAATGAGAAACACGTTTAGTTTCGAGATCATATTTGACTGCACCTAAACGAATGGCTTCCATGCTTTCGTAATCCATTCCTTTATCATCACATTTCATTTCAAAATCAAAGAAAATAAACTGCTTTAATTCTGCCATGGTGATTCACCTCTCTCCAACTTGAGAGTATAAAGGGTGACCAGGCATTTTGAAACAGGTAATTTACACCAAAAAAGCTTGCAGTCGAAAGGACCGCAAGCTTTTCAGACTGATAAAAAGTTCGAAGCACTAGCCGCTCTGTTTTTAATCAATCTATGCTGTATGTAAATAAATAAAAGGCCCCTCCCGATCCGTACAGTGGTTAAGTGTCCCGCAACAAGCGAATTAGAATTCGGGAGGAGCCTTACTGTATTATACCCTAACACAGGATAATAAACGCGTGAAGTGGGGAAATGTTTCCTTTCCAGTTAATGTTTGTTTCAGGGGAGTGTAGGGTATTTAAAACAACTATTGAAGAATAACTTCTGAGAAAGGAAAGGAGGATTTGTGAGTGAATGAACTTTATCTGAGTGTCGGGATACTGGTACTGATCCTAGTGGCAGTCGATCTTTTATGGACCACTATATGGGTCGATGGCGGAGGAGGTCCTCTGTCAAGAAGGCTTGGTATAGCTTGCTGGTATACTCTAAGAAAAGTTAGCAGGGATCATTCAAAAGTACTCAGGCTTTCAGGCCCGATGATTTTATCATTGACGCTCCTACTGTGGATATTCTTACTATGGACAGGCTGGACATTGGTCTTTTCAGCAGATGCTGAGTCGATTCTTCTCTCTAAAGATAAAACACCCATTACTTCTTGGGAAGAGAGAATCTATTTTATCGGATTTACCGTATTTACTCTTGGAATCGGCGATTACATTCCCCAAAAAGGTTTCTGGCAAATTATGACGACGCTTGCTACAGGCAGTGGAATGCTTTTTATTACCCTTTCTGTCTCATATGTCGTTTCTGTTGTCAGCGGGGTCGTTCAAAAGAGAGCCTTTGCAAAGAATATCACCGGTCTTGGCAAGGACTGGGTAACCATAGTTAAGAACAGCTGGAATGGCCAAGATTTCCGTAACATTGATTTATTTTTGAAGGATCAATCTTCGCAGTTGAATATGTTGACCCAGCAGCACAAAGCATATCCTATCCTGCATTATTATCATACCCAGGATATGTATCAGTCTTCGGCAATAGCCGTTGCACTGATTGATGAGGCACTGACTGTATATGAATTTGGGGTAAGTGACAAGACTAAGCCCAACCCTGTCTGGTTAAAAGAAGCCCGTTCCAGTGTGCAGGATTATCTGGATACTTTGAACAGCGTATTCTTTAAGCCGGCATCCAGCACTCCGCCGCCATTGGATATATCTCAATTAAGAGAAGAGGGTCTGCCTGTTAAATCCCCGCAGGAATTTAATATTGCCCTGTCCAATCTCGTTACAAGACGGGAAAGGTTGCTTGGATTGGTCGAAGCCGATGCATGGAAGTGGCCGCATGGTGAAAAAATGGAATCAAATAAAGGATGACAGCACAGGCCCCTTGTGCTGTTTATTCTTATTTCAGCACAATCTTTTTCTTCTGAAGAAAATCATGGTATTATAAGAGTTGATTTCAAATGAATAGGAGTGTTAACAATATGGCTAAAAAAGGATACATACAATTCGAAAATGGCGAGAAGATTGAATTTGATTTGTTCCCGAATGAAGCACCTGGGACAGTTGAAAACTTTTCCAAACTTGCGAAAGAAGGATTCTACGATGGTCTTTCCTTCCACCGTGTCATCCCTGGCTTTGTAAGTCAAGGGGGCTGTCCAAATGGAACAGGGACTGGCGGACCTGGATACACAATCCCTTGTGAAACAGAAGGAAATCCTCATAAACACGAAGCAGGTTCACTTTCCATGGCACATGCGGGTAAAGACACAGGCGGAAGCCAATTCTTCATCGTTCATGAGCCTCAACCTCATTTAAATGGTGTCCACACTGTTTTCGGTAAAGTGACTTCTGGTCTTGAAACAGCCAGAAACCTTAGAAATGGCGATGTTATGCAGAAAGTAGTTATTGAAGACTAATTTTTTTCGGGAGAGCTGATTTTGATCAGCTCTCTTTTTTGTGCGTCCGGCTTGGGTTATAACTTTAGCATCTCCTGGTTGGATTAGTAGGTGTTTAGTGGAGTTTCCTTTAAGTCACATACAAATGGTGTGGTGAATTGTATGTGACTTGAGGTTTTAGGCGAAACGATGTTGTAATTATAGAAGGATATGTAGCTTACATTTGGAATTTTCTCGAAGCTACATACAAATCGTGTGATGATTTGTATGAGAATTCAATTGAAATGCGGTCTTCGCCTACCAAAAGCAAGGGAATTTGTATGTGATGTGTGTTTTGGAGCGAAAAGATGTAGTAATTAGTAAAGGATATGTAGGAGACATTTAAGATTCTCTTGAAGCCACATACAAATCGTGTGATGATTTGTATGAGAATTTCAACTGAAATACGGTCTTCGCCTACCAAAAGCAAGCGAATTTGTATGTGATGTGTGTTTTAGGGCGGAAAGATAGTAATGAGTGAAGGATATGTAGGTGACATTTAATATTTTCTCGAAGCCACATACAATTCGTGTGATGATTTGTATGTGAATTCAACTGAAATGCGGTCTTCGCCTACCAAAAGCAAGGGAATTTGTATGTGATGTGTGTGTTAGAGCGAAAAGATGTAGTAATGAGTAAAGGATTTGTAAGCGACATTTTAAATTTCCTTTAATCCACATACAAATCCTATGGTGATTTGCATGTAATCTATTATAGCTTTTTTTAATAGCTCCGCAGCTTTACCTTCTCCCCGCACATCTTCATAATCCAGTAATAACCCCGAATTTTTAAAATATCATATATAGAGACGAGAAGACATCCAGGAGGAGATAACATGCCGTCAGGCCTTCATACAATGCAGGTGGAAGCTTCGGTAGGGGAGCTTTGGAAATATGTCAGCGTGATGGATCTTTGGGCGCCGCTGGTACCGGGGTATATTGATCATAAAGTTCTGAGTGAGAAGGAATCGACATGGAAATTTAAAACGGATTTGGGTTTCATGAAGAAAAAGATCCACCTCAAAGTTAATATAACAGATTGGCAGGAACCATCAAAAGTACAATTTGATTTAACAGGAATCAATGAGCGTTTTCATGGTCATGGTTATTTCGAGTCAAAATCCCTTGGGAAAGACACATCTAAAATGACCGGATTTCTTGAGATCAATGCGGAAGGTGCACTTGCTAAAATGGTAAATCCTTTGCTGAATTCAATCTTGCCAGAGCTGACCACTGAGCTGACCGAAGCGGTGGCTTACAAGGTCGAAGGCATTTACTCATCCAGATAATATTTCGGTCATAGGCCTTATTAATGGTCCCCTTTATAGATAGGCTGGGGACTTTTTTTGCGTGAAAATGAAATCCTTGCATAACAATCTTGCGAAGGTAAACTTAATACAAGTTGTTTACATATATAGGGGCTTTCGAGAAGATCCAAAAGGCCGGGTTTTTCCGTGTGAATTATGGCTATATCCTGAAATTATATTAAATAGCAACAAAGTTTTAGAAAAAGAGACGAAGGGAAATACTTCGCCTCTTTTGAAAGCTGTGTTCGTTAATATGGGGGTTCTGTTTATTCTAACTTTTAGACTCTCATGCAAAAGTAACAGGACTTCTAGATGTAGCGCCATGTCAGTGAATCGTAATAGCTTTCACCATTTAGGATACTTTTATGATAAATAGCCCTCGTTACGTAAATATTCCTCTACGTCTTTGAAGGTTGTAACCGGAATGAACTCGACATTTTCTTCACGCAGCATATCCTGCAAAGCTTTCTTGGCGAATACAAGGTCAGCCTTGTGCGCGGGATGGGTATCCGGTTCACTGTCACCAATGAAATGCACCGTGTCGTATTCCTTATGAAGGTCTTCTATGACCTTGGATTTGTCTATCCCATAACGTTCATGATAATGAGGGTGAGACTCATCGAGATGGAGATGAACGCCTTGATTTTCATAGTAGCCTTCGTTGGAAAAAACCTGCACATTTTCAATCCCATAGTAATCAAGGATATGCTTAATGTAATAATCGGTTCCTGCACTCAGAATGAAAAAATCTCCACCGTTCTGTTGAACTTTTTTTATAAAATCCATTGAATACTCGTCAATGGAAAGGTTCTGTATTTCCTCAATGATATTTTCCTCGTCATCATTGATATTTTTGAAGACTTCACCAAGAAATTCAATATCTTTCATTTCTCCGTTTTTCCACTGTTTGTATAAATTTTTTCCTTCATTATAATGGTTTTCAATAACTAGATCGTAGAAATCCCTTTCTGAAATCGTACCATCAAAGTCAGAAACAAACGCCCATTTTTTCATAATCAAACCTCCTTTAGATTATAGTGTCTTCATTACTTTTCCCATTATAGTCTGTTTATAACTTTACATGTGAGATTAAACGGGAAGGAAGAAGAGGCATGACGTTTCCTTAAGAGTGAATTATGTCTCAGAAGGGAAACGCCACATCACATTTAACTAGATAGTAAATTTAAGGTTTTCGTTTGAGAGCAGTGCTTAACTTAGAAGGGATGGAAGGGGGGCGATTACCTGCTGGTCAGGGACATACTATCGGTACATTTGTCAAATATGGAAGTAAGAAGAAGCAACGAATGAGTAGGAACAACAGCTGCCTTTTACAAAGGCTCTTTTCGTAAACTTTGTTGCTATTTAATACAAATTTTTAAAAATATCTACTTAATTAACCAGAAATAGCCTGATAAACAAGGAAGAAAAGAGCTAATTCACCTTGTTCAGAGAACAAAGCCCTTGTCTCCAAGGGAAAAATCCGGCTCTTTGGATTTTTCCGAGAGCAACAATATATACGAAAACAGCGTTTACAAAAGAAGAGCATTAGTTGAAAACTAATGCTCCTGAGACGTTTATCTTTTTTTCGTCAGTTCCAATCCGAGTTCATCCAGCGAGTATAACACGCCTTGCTGCAAGGAGGAGAAGCAAGGGACTTTATTTATTCGATGGCCTCTTTGGGTGATCTGAATACTGAGTTCAGCAGATATCCCGACGAGGATGCATTTGGTTCCAAGAATGGAAGTAGCTTGAACAAACTTGTCTATAAAATTAAGAGTATAGTCATTGACTCCTTTAAGGCTGGTCAAGTCTACGATCAAATGTGTCGCCTTATACAGGGGAAGGTTCAATAACGTTTTGTCCAGCAGTTCTTCAGCCCTTAGTTCGTCATACCTGCCGACCAATGGAACAACTAAAATGGAATCCATAACAGGAATGATGGGCGAAGATATCTCCTTTATGATTTCAGACAAGGAGTTTGTCCGTTCCTGGGTGACTTTTTCCAGTTCTGCTTTTGCCGCTTCTTTTTGTTCCTGAATCAGGGTCCTGACATTCAATGAAGGCGTGACAGAGGAGGGGAAGAACTCATATTCGCTGTACTCGTCTCCTTCCAATTGGCTTTTTGTCACCCTATACCAAACGTTGTCTTTGAATAGACCCGAGAATACTCCAGCCCAATGACCAGGGAGGAAGGTCCCTTCATTTTGTTTTTTCTGGGCAAGATTAACTTTATACTCCCAGCCGTTTCGAACGTGGATTTTTGCATATTTATCTGAAAACGAAAGTGAAACAATGTCTGTTTTTCCCCAGCCGGCAGTCAGGTATATGTTTGGCAGCTTTTTTAATATGTCTTCAGGATCACCGATAGACTGGCTGTAAAAATCTGAGACAATCTTTCCGGTTCTGTAACCGGCAGTCTCCAGGACAAGTTTTGCTTCCTTGTCACCAGCAATTTCTTCAATAGAATCAAACAGAGTTTTAAAAGCTGTGTTGACCCAGAACAAAACAACATCATCATTTTCATAAAAAATGTTCCCATTATCCAGATCCCATTCAAAAGACGATCCATTAACAACTTTTTGTTCTGTCCTCATATCATGGCCTCCCTAAAAATGTTTATATTGAAAGAATAGAATTTAAGATCAAAAGTTCTCCAATTAATTATTATATTGTGAGAGTGCTCATGCTGTAAATATAAAAAATGCAAAAAAAACGCTTAGAAGTACGTTTCCAAGCGTTTTGAGGCTCAAAATATGCGGAACTGAAAGCCTTGTTCTTTGATTTGCTGTATTAGGGAAGGGAGTATTTTTACAGTTTGCGGCAGTTCATGCAGCAGAATGATAGCTTTATCCTCTAGATGATCCATTACATACTTTATAATTTGATCGGGGTCATCTTCCAATTCCCAATCCATGGAGGATACTCTCCACAAGATGGTTTTCATACCAAGGTTTTTGGCAGCCTCGATCGTATCTTCATTATATTGGCCGAATGGGGGACGGAAATACCTTACATCTTGATCGGTAATATGTCTGATGGTCTTCATGCTTTTGGAAAGGTCTTCAAGCTGCTCTTCATAGGAGAGGCGGACAAGGTTCTTATGCTTGCAGGAATGAGTGCCGATCAAGTGGCCAGATGAAAGAGCTCTTTTCCATGGCCGCTTATGATGGAGGAGACGGGACTGCCAAAAGAAGGCTGCTTTGACATCTTCCTTCTCCAATATGTCCAATATCTCGGGCAAGGACCTGCCTGGACCATCATCAAATGTGAGCATAACGGATTTCTCGTAACTGCCAGGTAATCTGGTGATTATATTTTCATCGTCAGAGTCGTACACGACCCTCGTGCAATCTACCACTCATGGACTTTTTTGCATAAGCTCCATCCTTTCATTTATAGATGTTGATAGTTAGCGGATCCATAGGTCTCCTCGTATTCTTTTTCAGTGAATTCAATTGGTTTCCCGTCGAATATCACAGAACCGTCTCTCAATGCAATGATGCGGTCGGCATATTTCTTTGCCAGTGACACATCATGGACATTAATGATGGTTAATAATTTGTGTTGTTCATGCATTTGCTTTATCAAGGTGAATATATGGTTGGAGGTCCCCGGGTCCAGGCTGGCCACCGGTTCATCTCCAAGAAGGACCTTCGGATTTTGAACGAGGGCCCGGGCAATCCCGACCCTTTGCTTCTGTCCGCCGCTCAGGTGCTCTACCCGTCTGTCAGAAAAATCTGATAAGCCCACTTCCTCAATCACTTTCCTTGCTTTCTGAACTTCCTCAGGGCTAAACCATCCAATTAGGTTTTTAAATGAAGAACGGTATCCAAACATCCCGGTTAGCACATTCTGCATGACAGATAGGCGGGGGATGAGATTGAAATGCTGAAAGATCATGCCCATTTCCCGCCTGGCCTTCCTGCTCTCTTCTTCGTTATGGGAAGAGAGGGGGCTTCCGTTCCATATCACTTCTCCCCCGGAAAGGCTCTGTAAACCATTGATGGTACGAATCAGCGTGGATTTACCTGCACCGCTTTTTCCTAATACGCAAACGAATTTGCCTTTCTCAAAAGCCAGATTGACAGAAGACAGCGCAGGATGATTTGAACCTCTGTAATGAACACTAATATCATGTAAATGTAGCATATCGGCTGCCTCCTATATAACCTTATTACGTACATAGCTTCCTAAGAAGTCAACGGCAATCACCATGATCATAATAATCAATACGTCCAGTGAAACCGATGAATATTGGAAAGTCTTAAAATCATTGAATAACCGCTGCCCGATTCCGCCGCCTCCTATGAAGCCGAGTACGAGCGAAGTCCTGATGGCGACTTCGAAGCGGTAGAAATAGTGAGACAGGACATTTGGCCAAATTTGTGGCAGGATGCTGAAAAAATAGGCGAACCACTTTTTAGCTCCGACTGCTTTCATTGCGTCTTGCGGCCCTGGATCCGATGCTTCAATGAGTTCAGAAATCAGCTTGCCAAGGACTCCTATATTATGGAGCATAATTGCGATGACCGCCGGGAATGGACCTAGTCCCAAGGCCGTCAATAGAATCAATCCAAATACAATTTCCGGTACAGACCTGACAAAGCTCAACCCCACCCTTGATACGTTATAAAGAAGGAGGGAGGGGGAGGTGTTTCGTGCTGATATAAAACTAAGAGGCAAGGCGATTAGAAGCCCGAAGAAGCTTCCCAAAAACGCCATTGCCAATGTTTCCATCCCGTCCTCCAACATTTTTGGCAAGAGGGAAAAGTCCATAGGGAACCATTGAGATAAAAAGTCGATCATATTGCGGAAATCCCTAAACTTGGATAAATCAAATTCTGTCAGCTTCATACTGAAGTACACAAAGATCATCAGTATAAGAAAAGTAAAGAAGCTTCTCCTTTTAAACCACACGCTGTATCACTCTATTCTTCGATAAGTCCCTGCTTTAGGGCTGCCTGCCTTATACTCTCATAATCTTCATTACTGGCTTCTGTAAAACCTGTTGCTCCAAATGCATCAAGTACTTCCTGGTCTTCAATAGCAAGAAATGCTGATTGCAGAGCCTCAATAGTTTCTTCATCTGTGTTCTGGTGTACAGCCCAAGGGTATTGGAATAACTTATCCGATTCCCAAATAGTCCTGATTTGCTCGCCATCTATCTTGCCTGATTCTACTAGCTGATTGAAGATTGCACTGTCAATAGCTCCCGCTTCAACTTGTTGATTTTGAACAGCTAATGCCGTTGCATCATGGGAACCGGTAAAACGGACAGATGCGAATTCATGCTCATCATCTGATTGATAAACGCCACGGTCTTGAAGTTCGATGGATGGGATGAGTGAACCTGATGTAGAGTTAGGATCACCAAATGCAAAGTTCACATCTTGACTGTTTTCAAGCAATTCCTCTAATGAATTCCAAGGATTATCACTATGAGTAATGATATAGGAATGATAGAAGGGCTCACCGTCAATCAATTGAGTGATGATAGCTTTTGCACCGCTTTTGTCATTGGCAATAACATAGGATAACGGCCCGAAATAAGCCATATCGATTTTTTCATAATTCATGGCTTCCACTACACCATTGTAATCAGGATAGACTTCAACCTCTACATCTCTGCCCAGTTCATCAGTTAGGATGGACTGTAATTTGTCCATAGCGCCTTCCATTGCACCTTCAGTTTGTGCTGGAATGACACCGATCGTGAAAGTTCCAGTGGAGGATGTATCATTATTGGCTTCTTCATTATTACCATTATTGCTTGCAGTGTTTCCATTTCCACAAGCGGCGATCAAAAGGGAAAGGGATATCATCAATGTTATCAAAATACTTTTTTTCATGGTGTGCACCTCTTTTTTTATAATAGTCATTTTCCTCGTAAGTAACTTGCTAGTAAAAGTGTTTAATAAACGCTGCATCCGTATAGAATGTTGCTATCGGGAAAATCCAAAAGGCCGGATTTTTCCTTCGGGTAAAAGAGCTTATCTAACTGAACTGGGTGAAGTGCTCTATTCTTTTTTGTTTAACAGAATAATCCCTGTGGCTTCCTCTCTTGAAAAATAGCAACAAAGTTTTAGAAAATAGCCTTCATGAATGTGTAAAAAAGGACTCGGCGTGAGTCCTTTATTTTACAGTGATCCTTCCTGGATTTTCTGCCGTTACCGTTCCGATAATAGCGGAGGTTAAGTTCCTGCTTTTTAACTCATTTTGCAGGGCTTCCGCATGTTCTTGCGGTACAGAAATGAGAAGGCCTCCAGAAGTAATGGCATCACAAAGGATCAATTGTTCAAGTTCTGTTACAGAATCATCATAATCAATTCGGCCTGCAAGCCATTTATGATTCTTACGGGTACCGCCTGGAATGATATTTTGTGCTGCAAGATCCCTTGTTTTGTCCAAGAGGGGAACAGCATCTTTTTCAATGGTGATACCAATCTTGCTTCCTTCGGCGATTTCCATGGCATGACCCAAGAGACCAAAACCAGTAACATCTGTGCAGGCATTGACAGGAAATGATTCCATTGCTTCAGCAGCATCCTTATTGAGTGCAGCCATTGTCTGCATGACTTCCTCTATATTTTCTAGCGGAAGCTTATCATTTTTTATGGCTGTCGTAAGGATGCCTACTCCGATCGGCTTCGTCAGGATCAATTTGTCACCGGGTTTTGCTCCTGCATTTGAACGAATCCGGTCCGGGTGGACAGTACCTGTGACGGATAAGCCAAATTTAGGCTCCTGGTCATCGATTGAGTGCCCTCCGACTAACACGGCGCCTGACTCACGAACCTTATCAGAAGCTCCTGATAATATATCGGCCAGAACGCTCTTATCGAGAGTGGTGATAGGGAATCCAACAATATTCATCACGGTAATCGGTTTACCGCCCATTGCGTAAACATCACTCAATGCATTGGCAGCTGCGATTTGGCCGAACATATAGGGATCATCCACAATAGGAGTGAAATAATCCAATGTCTGGACCAGAGCTGTTTCATCATTGATTTTGTAAACCCCGGCATCATCCGAGGTGTCGAGACCGACTAGTAAATTAGGATCTTCTACAGAACGGGGTAAATGACGCAGAACCTGCGCCAGGTCTTCAGGACCAATTTTGCATCCTCAGCCACCCTTTGAAGACAAAGATGTCAATTTGACGATGTCTTTATTTGTCATGTTCATTCACTCCTTTTGATTAGGTTGAGAGAGTTTTCCATGTAGCACTTCCTTATATATAGAAAGAAGTGTTTGGGTTTCATACTCCCTGGAATGGTGCTGGAGTATGTAGGATTTGGCTGATTTACCAAATTCTTGCCTCAATTCGTTATTATTGAGCAAAGTTTCTGCATAATCAAGGAATTCGCACTCATTAGTGTATACATAGCCTGTTTTTCCATGTGTCACAATATTCGAGTTCCCGGTATTATTTGAAGCAATGACCGGCAGACTATGTTCCATTGCTTCCAAAATTGCCGCTGGCTGTCCTTCTGAATGAGATGTATTTAACACAACATCGGCATATTGGTACGCTGCTCCCATCTCTTTATGAGGAAGCTGGCCGATATATGTCACCCATTCATGATTTTCTTTGACTAGTTGCTCAACCAGTCGCCCTTCATCTTCTTCAATAATGGGACCGACAAGCAACAAACGAATTTGCGGGTACCTTTGGTAGAGCTTCTTTAGAGACCGGATGGCAAACGGAATGTTTTTTACTTTTCGGATACCGGCAGGGAGTACAAAAAGGAAAGTCCCATTTTTCTTCTGAATTTTAGTGTGAGAGGCTTTTAAGTCGCTGGCCCCCTGGTGAATGACATGGATTTTTGATTGAATGTTTGCCAATTCATTCGTCAGTGTTGCTTTTGCGGCATGATCAAAAACAGTAATCGCACTGGCTTCTTCCAAGCAGGTTAGGACCTTGTCACGTCTGTTTTCATCAAATAAGTCATGATTCAAATCCGTTCCTGTCATTGTAATGACAAAAGGGACGGAAACATCTTCAAGGTTTTGTTTAAATGTATAAAATTTATAAGCATGGAAGCCGTGAATCAGGTCTGCATTGGGCAGAGAAGTGTAAGTTGAATTAGTAGTGACCGACACAATTTCTGTTTCGACGCCGTGATCTTCTAATCCATCGGCAATTCTCTGAACAGTCACAGTATTTCCCCGCTGCTGATGAAAGTCAGGAGAGGCCAATATCACCTTCATTCATCCACCTCCTTTTCTAGTTAGTAAAGGGATTAAAGGATACTATTCCAATCAGATATCTTAAGAATATCTTCCAGCCCTGAATTTGTCACATAACTTGCTTGTCGATGGTGTCCTTTTTGGCGACAGACAGATCAAGAAGTTGTCGAAATAAAGAGATGACCAATACCTCACCAGATACCAGGTTTGTCGAATCCCGTGAACGGGGCGTGCAAGACAGAGTGCGGATTTTGTCAAAAGGAATTCTGGTGGGGAGGGATGGTTTTCGGCCAACATGCTTGTCATCCTATGTTCAGACTCTAGCCGGCGTGCGCGCCACCAATTTATACATTATATAGTTTGTCGAATGAGGGTTAACTAAAGCATGGAAATTATTTTCGCGGAGTTATCTTTTGGTTTTTTCTAAAACTTTGTTGCTATTTACTTTTAAATTCAAATTTTGGGCTGTTAGTCGATTTTCAGTGCAGGTAGTAGTGAAAATCGTACCCCTACAAGGGTGGTATCATGAGTGAAAGGTAACGAATAGGAGATAAATTTACCCCTACAAGACTGTAATCTTGGGTGAAGGGTAATGAATGGGAGATAAACGTACCCCTGCAAGGTTGGTGTCATGAGTGAAGGGTAACGAATAGGAGATAAACGTACCCTACAAGGCTGGGATCTGAGGTTAAAGGTAACGAATAACAGATAAACGTACCCCTGCAAGGATGGAATATTGGGAGAAGGGTAACGATTGAAAGAAAATCGTACCCCTACGAGGGCAAAAATTTAAAGATATGGCCAGAATTCACAAAAATTATCTTGGCGAGCAAGAAAGGTAAGAGCTATTCACCCTTTTTAGAAAGAAAAGCCCTTGCACTTGCATAAAAGGGGAAAATCCGACCCTTCAACCATCTATATGAATACAGCCTTTGGAAAAGAGAGCACGTAACATGAAGAAGCCTTGGAAAAAACTGTTCTTGCTATTGAATGTTGAATGAGATAATATACTAATACAAGCTGCGTTGCACGTAATGATAATAAAGTTTTAACCTTTAAACTGTAATAGGGAGTTTTACATCGAAGCCGGAATGTCAGGCCGCCATGGATAGCGGAAGACAAGAACGTTTCTGCAAACACCCACTTTGAGGAGTGGTGGTTTAAAACTTTCTTAGACGATTTACGGCAAATGCGGCCTACATACTACCACCAATGACAAAGCCGGTTCCTGATGGGGGACCGGTTTTTTTGTTGATTTTCTTTAGGTTGTTCGATACTACGGGGATAGGTAAATAGTACTGGTGTTGTAGGCAGTCAGGGGCGGATGAGGTTAGGGTTTTGATGCGGATGTGGACTCATATAAGTGTTATTGGGGTAATGAGATTCGGTTTTTTAGGGGATGTTGGTTTGAAAGCTGGTTAAATGGGCCAATGAGATTGCGATTTTGCTGGGGTGTTGGCCCGAAAACGGATTAAATGGGCCAATGAGATTGCGACTTTGCGAGGATGTTGGCCCGGAAACTGGCTAAATGGGCCAATGAGATTACGATTTTGCGAGGATGTTGGCCCGAAAGCTGGCTAAATGGGCCAAGGAAATTGGATTTTTGCGAGGATGTTGGCCCGAAAACTGGCTAAATGGGCCAATGAGATTGGGTTTTAGTGAGGATGTTGGTTTGAAAGCGGTCTAATCACCCCAATGAGATTGGCTTCTTGTGAGGATGTTGGTTTGAAAGCAGACTAATCAACCCAATGAGATTGAATTTTTGGAGAAATGATGGTGCGAAAGCGGTCCAATCACCCCAATGAGATTGGCTTCTTGTGAGAATGATGGTCTGGAAACAGACTAATCACCCCATTGAGATAGGCTCCATGTGAGGAAGTTGATGCGAAAACAGACTAATCAACCCAATTAGAGCTCAAGTTTGCCGGGACACTGTTCTGTAAAGGTCTCCCAATGATCTGTAGCTCCATAAATCATTACGGAATGATGGAAAAAACTGTTCTTGCTATTGAATGCTGAATGAGATAATATACTAATACAAGCTGCGTTGCACGTAATGATAATAAAGTTTTAACCTTTAAACTGTAATAGGGAGTTTTACATCGAAGCCGGAATGTCAGGCCGCCATGGATAGCGGAAGGCAGGAACGTTTCTGCAAACACCCACTTTGAGGAGTGGTGGTTTAAAACTTTCTTAGACGATTTACGGCAAATGCGGCCTACATACTACCACCAATCACAAAGCCGGTTCCTGATGGGGGACCGGCTTTTTTTGTATGATCAATAGTGTGCTTATTCGGCGGATGAAAAGCCTGTTATAATGTTTCGTGAATTTGTTTCCAAAAGTCTCCCACTGTAATAGACGCCCGCTTATCTCTAAATACTTCCATTAAAATCATTTTTTCATTAGGGCGCCGTGTGGGAGGAAAGCATGCACTCCTTTTTTGCCGTTAACGATTTGAGTGATTCTTAAGTCTACTACGAGAGTGGCATAGGCATTGGCTTCAGATCTGCTTATGTTATATAAACCGGTCATTAAGTCGAGCATTTCGTTCATTGCCATCCACATGGCTCTGTCTAAGCTTTCATGGATTCCCATTGTAACCCAGCCGGTTGGGGTTTTTGCCCGTGGAATTGAAATCTTTAGATTATCCAGTACGTTAAAGGTAAGACTCACCTTTTCCATTGCACACTCCAAAGCAGGTCCTCCGACTTCACCGTCTCCTTGTACCGCGTGGCCGTCACCGACAGAGAATAATCCTTCTTCAACTTGAATGGGGAGGTATAGGGTACTTCCTGCGACCAGCTCTTTACAATCCAGGTTTCCTCCGGAAGTGAAGGGACTGATGGTTGAATGTCTGCCCCCTATGTTTGGAGGCATCCCCATAATTCCCATAAATGGTTTCAAACTTACGGAGTAATCAAAGTTGGAAAACCTGCTTGTTCCGATCATTTTTTTCGCATCCAAATCAAAATCGAAGGTCACTTCATTTCCTTTGTCAATCCCCAGCTCTTCATTCCAGTAGCTTGGAAAACCGCCGGCGGATGTCCAGCCATAGTCAGTAGGGACAACTTCATTAATACCCACTTCTAGGGTCATCCCAGGTCTGGCCCCTTTGATGCCGATAGGTCCTACAAGTGCGTGACCAAATTGGTCGTGTTGACGCTCTAGTGAGAGGTCTGTGAATTTTTTTCGTGGTCCTCCAGGTGTCAGCCTTTTGTCAAAGCTCCATGTGGCATCCGGTGTTTTATAAATGACTGTGTCACCCGTTTCTATTTCAAGAGCAGGAGAAAGCGACCGGTCAAAGAAACCATGCAAAGTATGAGATGCAGGCTCCAGGTAATGAGTAGCTGCCATACCAAAGACCTCCTAACAGATTGTATATGTATAGTTTACATATATTTCTGTAAATGGTAAAAGTTTTTACTTCTCGAAATAAAAAATAAAGCCTCCAGGGTGTCAGCCCCCGAAGGCTTCGAGTATGTCGTTCAGGTCTCTCATATCCAGTGGTTTCGAGTCTTGGCGGCCAGCTGCTGAGGGGTATGAATGTCTGGCGGGACCAGGAGCATACCCTTGCTGCAGCATTAACTTGATGGTTTCAAGCTCACGGATGATTTCAGTATTGGTACTGCTTTTAGCTGAAGGCCTGAAGTATTGATCGAGTGCAGAAAAGATGAGGTGTACCAGGGTGTGGTTATGTGCATGATATTCGATCTGTTCCTGAATCAATTTAGAGACGGTATGGGAATCACCGGTTTTAATGTCAATATATTTTTCCGGTATAGTGACGGCCACTTTATTGACATAGTCAGTGTACGTTTCTCCCATCATGATCAACCCCTAGTGGCTGCAAGATCGGTAGTTTCTGCTTGTTGTTTTTTTAGATGATTCATTTTAGCAAGGATCATTAGGCCAAGGACGTTCAATTTTTCCAGGTCCTCCGGAAAGTAAAGATTGATCGGGCGGCCCTTTTCGCTCCATCTGACAGCTGCTTCCTGGATTTGTTTTTGAGCAAGTTTTGCAGCTCCGCCTACTGCAATGTAACGTGAGGCCCCTTTAATTTCGTTCGAACTGCTTCTTACGCGGTCAAACAGCTCCAGATATTTAATGGCCATCGATTTTAATTGTGGGATAACATATTTACTGATATCCTTCCGAACTCCTGCAAAAGGCTCGACATACCACTCTGACTGACCTGCGTAGAGTTTTTCCTCCAGCTCAGAGCGGGAATCGAATTTGTATAATTCATTCTTGCTGACTTTTTGGATGATGATGTCAAGGAACTGGTTGATGCCGAAGTGTTCTCCTTCAACGGATGCAACCGGTTTGCTGTTTTTGATGCCGACAAAATCTACTGAATCTCCTCCAAGGTCACCGATGAGAATTCCTTTTATAGAATCTTTTACAAGACCATCATCTTTGATTCCCAGTGTTTGTTGATCGCGTGTCAGGCCAAGATATGCGCAGGCACCTTCAGCCCCCACGATGACATCATTGATCTTAAGTTTTACACAGACCTCTTTAGGTTCCGGCACTCCGGGCACTTTATGAAGAATTACAGTATGGTTCCCAAGAAGGCGCTGTTTCAGCTGTTCTTTTTTCTCTTTATATTGAGTGGTTGGCAATGATACCGCCAGCTGGTCGATTTCATAGACGATATCCGTTTCATTTTCGCTGTTCAATAAGGCATGATAAGCGGCAGCCGAAAACAACAGGATATAAGTACGGACTTCATCCACCTTTTGATTGTTGACAGACGTCAAACTCACATTTCGCTGTCTTGCTGCAGCCTTGCCTGCATAGTAGATTTCCCTCTTATTCATAACAGAAGGACTTTTAACTTCAACGATCAAATTTTCCTCGGTTTCTACATCTTCTTCATCATAGGGCATTTCGTAAAATTCGTCGTCAAATAGGGCAATTGCGTTGGGCATTTGGTATTCAGACACGACATCATTATCAGAAGCGAGTACTTTATACCAGCTGTTCCCTATATCAACGGCAAGAAAGTTACTTCTTTCCATATAATCCCCTCCTCATGATGAATCCTATGCAAGAAGGGAAGGGTGCTGTGCACGTACCCAGTTAAATTTTTTCTTGGAAAGGTTTATGACAACAAGAGGCAATTTGTATTAAAATTCCGCATTTATACTGATGAAAGTGACCAAGCTCTTAACGCCTGTACGCATAGGATAAAGTGAAGGTAAATTACAAAGGAGGAAGAAATAATGAGTGATAAGTACGATCGTCAAAACGGTTGTGTGGATTTTGATAAATCTGCCCATGTCGGAGAGTGCGATAATCAGCTTGTAGATTTTCTTGCAGTACCGGGAGGAACTACCAGAATCATCCATACACCGGTTCAGCTGGCTGTCAGAGCAGTGACAACAAATTTGAAAGCCAACATTGAATTCCACGAACCAGTAATGGAAATCAAGGACATTAAGAAAAGGGTGGAAATTGTACAATGCCGACTAATTACACCACCTGTTGCAACACCAGCTTTTTCTAATGAAAACAATGATACGTTCCCGTTGTTCATCAAAGGATATGTGCGCAAGAACATTCAATATGCAACACCTTGCTACGATGCTGACGGCCACTGTGTATCTTCAGACATCAAGTCAATGACTGTAAGAGTACCATTTGAATGCTTCACGAACATTGACTTGGACTTCCCGGTAGCATTGCCAGTCTCCAATACGCGTGAAGAGTTCGATTACTTCAGGGCGCAGGATCTAGGCAAAGGCTTCCCGGAAAAAGATAAATTCCTTTCAAGCGACATTTCCCAATTCCATCAATTCAGCACGCAGTTCTACAACCAGCTTCCATTCTGTGAACTGTTGAGAAGCTCAATCATTGAGTGGGATGAAGCAACAGACCGTGAACCTTATGGTACTGGTCCAGTAGGTGAAGGATGCTTCTACAATATGGTTGAAAAAATGCAGTTAAGATTTGTTGTCAAAGTCCTTCAAAACCAACAGCTTGCTGTGAATACAGCTGCCATTCCGGCTCCAGGTACTCTGGGAGGATTAAACAACGGCTGCTAATTAGCAGACACCTTCCACTCCCATATTAACAAAAAGGCATTATTCCTAATTGGGAATAGTGCCTTTTTTTTATGCCAAAGAATTCAGTCATATCAGGCAGTGGGCAAGTATCCTAAGGAACACTTAGAAAATTCTGGGTTTGACCATGGGCGCACGCCTATACATAGACTGTTGTGCATCATACATTGAACTATCTTGAGATTTAAGGAGGACCCAAAAATGTCAGATTCTTATAAAGAGAAAAATGAAAATCATTGCAAACCGAAACATCATCACCCTCATGTGAAAATTGGAAAGGTGATTACTAAAGTACCTGTGTTATTGGCTGAACTATCCTTGACTGCTAATATGAGTGCCACGATTAAATTCCCGGAGCCAGTTCTGGAAATCAAGGATGTTAAAAAGAGAGTGAAAATTACGCAGTGCAGATTGCTTCTGCCTTCCAATAAATTATTCATCAGCGGCTTTGTCCGAAAAAACATTCAATATGCCAGCCCATCAACTGATATTGAACAAACGACATCAAGCTCGATTGCATCAGATTTACACTCCTATACAGTTGACGTTCCATTCACTGTGATTACTGAGATTAAGAAGTACATCTCCGATCCGGTGCTGCCGCGCACGAATTCCAGAGAGGAGTTTGACTTCTTTGTCGCCCAGCCGCTTCCATCCGGCTTTCCTGAAAAAGATGAACTCCTGTCCAGCGATCTTTCGCAATTCCACCAAACAAGTGCCCAGTTCTATAATGAACTACCGTTTTGTGAACTGGTTTCCAGCAAAATCATTGAGTGGGATGAAGCGATCGACAGAGGACCAATCCCAACCGGATCTGCACCGCTTGCAGAAGGAGTATTCACTGTAGTGGAAGAAAAAATGGTACTGGATTTCACAATCAGAGTCCTTCAAGAACAGCAGGTAAGAGTCGCTTCCCACACTAATGATGACTGCCATGATCATCATCACGACCACGACGATGACTGTGAAGACAAGGACTACTATTAAAACACCCGGTGACCAGGGGTTACACTAGAGTGATAGTGTAATCCCATCTTCCATTTATTTTTAAAAGGCTCTTTTATAAAACATATTAAGTTTAAGAAAAGATATGGCCAGAATCCACACAAATGATCTTGGTCAGCAAGAAAGAAAAGAGCTATTCACCCTTTTAGAGAAAAAACTTGAACCCCAGGGGGAACTCGGGCCTTAACAATCTATACGAAAACAATTTTTCAAAAGAGGAGGTGAAAAAAGAGAGGCCGCTGTGAAGCTGCTCTTTCTTGTAATCTATGAGTCAAAGGGAAAATCGATTTGGATACGCCCAGAATAGAGAAGAGAGAAGGACGATCACTTCTTTATGGGAACAAATGTCTGCCAAGCGGAAAGATCCTTATCCAAGTTCGTTTTACAAGGACAGTGAGGAAGATTCGCCGGATCCAGTAGGAGAAAAGATTGAAAGAAAGCGAGATACGATTGCACCGCCGCTGATTTTCTCCCCTCCACCTGTACCAGCCGTCATTCGTAGTTCTAAGAAGGATGAGGAAGACGAAGAGAAAGAGAAAAAGGAAGAAGAGGAAGCATCCCATGTTCCTAAAAAAAAGAAAGAGGAAATCATCCCGGTGCCTGATGAATCGATAGACGAGTACCTGGCTTTGGCAGAAAAAGAGAAGGACGCCGATATTCTGTCTGAAGATGATTATGACTTCTTGTTTGGAGACGAAGAAGAGCTTGCAGACCAAGCAGATTGCGAGGATAGGGATGAGGAAGAGACGAATGAAAGTGAAGCAGTAGAAGAAAAATTCGAGAAGCCTTTCGAAGAGAAGAGAAATCCATTCCTGGTAAAGCTGCCAGTCATGCTTTTCAAACAGAAAGTTGAAATTGATATCTTTGACAGTTTCAATCTCATGAGTTCTGTTACAGAAGTGACTAATATGTCTTGGAGAATCAAATCATTCAAAGGACACGCTGTTCTTCCATCCAACACCGTATTCATTAAGCTTATCTTAATAGGGGATTTGGACTTTGTTTCTCAAAATGGAACCATGCATACTCTTCAAATGGAAGTCCCATTAGATCGTCATATTGATGTTAACTGGATCGCTAAACCGGAACTCTCATGTGCTGAAAGTCATGAGTACTGGTTCCGCACAAAATATGATCAGGATATCAGTGTACACCGCTCGTTTGAAGAAACCCTCGTTTCTCCGGTGACCTTTAAATACAACTTCTTTGATATCATTTGGCATCAGGAGATGATTACAAAACCGGGGGGAGAACAAAGGGTAGCCCTAAAAGGGTGTGTGGAGCTGTCGATGGAAGGGTACCAGGATCAAGTAGTGGAAATTGATCGTTGCAGCCTTGATTGAAAGTGATCATCTAACTTGGACTTGAAAGCTCGTTAAAAGGTTTGCAGGCTGTTGAATTGACTGACGTTTGAGAAGGAATTGTGGTGTCAAAGAGGGTCTATGAGGTGTTCGATTGGATGCTTTATAGAGGATCTATGAGGTGCTCGATTGGGTGCTAGTTAGGAATCGACGGTGTCAAAAAGGATCTATGAGGTGTTCGATTGGGTGCTTGTTAGGAATCGGCGGTGTCAAAGAGGATCTATGGGGTGGCCGATTAGATGTTTGTTAGGAATCGGCGGTGTCAAAGAGGGCTGATGAGGTGTTCGATTGGGTGCTTGTTAGGAATCGGCGGTGTCAAAGAGGATCTATGAGGTGTTCGATTGGGTGCTTGTTAGGAATCGGCGGTGTCAAAGAGGATCTATGGGGTGGCCGATTAGATGTTTGTTAGGAATCGGCGGTGTCAAAGAGGGTCTATGAGGTGTTCGATTGGGTGCTTGTTAGGAATCGGCGGTGTCAAAGAGGATCTATGAGGTGTTCGATTGGATGCTTGTTAGGAATCGACGGGGTCAAAGAGGGCTAATGAGGTGTTCGATTGGGTGTTTGTTAGGAATCGGTGTTGTCAAAGAGGGTCTATGAGGTGTTCGATTGGATGCTTGTTAGGAATCGGCGGTGTCAAAGAGGATCTATGAGGTGTTCGATTGGGTGCTTGTTAGGAATCGGCGGTGTCAAAGAGGGCTGATGAGGTGTTCGATTGGGTGCTTGTTAGGAATCGACGGTGTCAAAGAGGGCTGATGAGGTGTTCGATTGGGTGCTTGTTAGGAATCGGCGGTGTCAAAGAGGGCTGATGAGGTGTTCGATTTGAAGTGACAGAGGAACCGGCGGTGCCAAAGAGGACTTATGAGGTGTTCGAATGGGTGCGCCAGAGGAATCGGCGGTGTCAAAGAGGGCTGATGAGGTGTTCGATTTGAAGTGACATAGGAACCGACAGTGCCAAAGAAGTTAAATCAAACCGTTAATTCTTCGAGTCAAAAGAGAACATTATATAAACACAAAAAGGGTGTCTCAAAAAAGACACCCCAAATGACAAATTAGCTCATGCGGTCAATTCTGTTTTTGATTCTGTCAAGCATTGTTTGTGGTTCTGGGTATTCATCACCATCACCATCGCCATCATGCGGTGGCTCATATGATGCTGGAGGGCATACCGGTTTTTCCTGCTTTTGGACAAGCTTGAACCAAAGGTTGACGTCCATTTTTTCTGTGATGCGTGTGAAGCGGCCCCACTTGTCGTGGTCTTTGTATAAATCAAGTTCGAAAACATCAGCCATTTTTAGAATGCAGTCAATCGGCTCATTGAAATATTCAAATGTGTGAGAACCGTCTCTGCATCTGTCTGCACCGTGGCCATCTTTCGCAAGGAATTTGAACTCTGCTGTCAATGAGCTCTTCTTGCTCTTCATTTGCTCAACTAAGTGGTGGATTTTCACTTCGTCACTGCAAGTGAAAGGAACATCTACGCTGTAGTCTCTTACAAAGCCTGTGCAAGCATCTACATACTGGATGTTTTTGTGGACAATACCAGTAATATAAAGCTTCACTTTGTAATCACTGTAAGGGTGGCGAAGGGCTTCGCATTGCTTCAAGGAAACATTCTTTTTGATCATCTTGATTTCTTTTGCCGGTGTAGGAAGCTTAATATCCGCTTCTACATTCGCTTGAAGCTTTACATCTGCAAGTACGACAGGGACATAGACGTCGCCGTAAGGGTGCCAGGACTTTGCATCACAGTCGACATGCTTAGTTTTGGCTGTGTCGCATTTCAACCCTGGAGGACACCCCTTGTGGTTACCGCAAGTATTCTTCTTCATCCAATTCACTCCTTTTTTATTTTGGCCAAAAGATAAAAAGCTTTAAAGATCTCTTTTCTTTTGACTTACTATTTTTATATGCGAACAAGCTTAGCAGGGAATGGACGAGTATCAGTGGTCGATAGCATATTTTGGTATTATAATTAAATAAAGTGCAGTTAAAAGGACGGGGGAAGCAGAAATGACGAAAATATGCATAGTCCGGCACGGACAAACGGACTGGAACAAAGAGAGAAGGCTTCAGGGAAGAACAGATATTGAGCTGAATGAAACAGGTGAACTTCAAGCCAGGCAGGCCCGTGACTTCTTAAAGGATGGTGAATGGGATATAATTGTTACCTCGCCACTGAAGCGGGCCAGGCGAACGGCTGAAGTTATCAATGAAAGCCTTGGCATTCCATTAATAGAAGCAGAAGAATTTGCTGAAAGGAACTTTGGTGAAGCTGAGGGACTATTGATTGAGGAAAGCCGACGTAAATATCCAAATGGGGGAAGTCCCGGCCAGGAAAGCAGGGAGGAGGTCCTGTCTCGTGTGTTAGTAGGAATTGATAAAATTCAGAAGGACTATCCCGATAAAAATATCCTGCTGGTGGCACATGGTGCACTGATCGGAATTCTATTGGAGAACCTTTCAGAAGGTGAGTTTGTTTATGGCGAAACCCATCTTATCAATGCCTGCATCAACACGATTCATTATCACGATAGTAAGTGGAACGTCAAAGAATTCAATCAAACCAGTCACCTGTCAGAAGTATAGCATTGTGCTAGCACTCTGCTGCGCTGCAGTAACCGGGGACAGTCCCTCTTCCTGCTGTGAAGCGGTAAAGCAAAATTTTGGGTGTTTTCTTGAGGTGCTTGTACTATAATGATGTGGTATGGAAATATTTTATGCATGCAGGTCATGTGAAGGAGAAAAGCTCAATGTCAGATCAAAAAAAGATCAGTTTGCAGGAAGCAATGAAACAACAATTAGAAAGAAAGAAACAGGCCCAAGGAAATGGCAAGCAGCAGGGCAACGGCTTTGCCGGCAGCCAAAAAATGAAAAGCCAGCAGGCGAAAAAAGCGAGTGTAACCCGCCGTAAAATGGGCGGATGATTACCTGCCAACTAAGAGTCTCTCCACCAGCGAGAGGCTCTTTTTTTAATTGACTCTTTTCTAAACCTTTGTTGGTCATTCATCCTATTTAGAGAAAAAAGCGCTTGTACCCAAGAGGAAAATCATTCACTTTGGTTTTTCCCTGCAACACTTTATTCGTTAATAGCCTTATTATATGGGGGTAGGCAGCAAACGCATTTTTTTATGATTTCTGCAAAAAGGATGAGGAGCAAGCCCACTTGGGATGAGCGAGGCATCCAGTTTCCGTACAAGTTTTGTACCCACTGAAACGACGCAACCCACACTTAAGCCTCAACAGCTCACCACCACCCAGTATGTAAGCTTTTTCCATGAGAGCTATTAAAATGCAGGCCCCTGCAAATTTGTTAGGATGTAAGAAAGAATGATCCCCAAGGAAGAAATGAAACCCACGACAGGACCGCCTTGTTCAAATGCTTCCGGCAGCATTGTCGAGGATACCATTGCCATCAATCCGCCGGCCCCGAAAGCACCTATCAGATAACTGACACTTTCCGAAGCACCTTGAAGAAAGACATACCCCAACATGGCGCTGATAGAAGATAAAACCACTACACTTCCCCATAAAAACAATATCTTTCTGATACTGTAATGATCCTTCCGCAAGCCAATAGAACTGGAAAGGGATTCGGGAAGGTTACTGATGAAAATGGCGAAAATGAAGACCCACTGAACCGGCTGGCTGCCGATGAAACTAATGCCAATAATTATGGATTCCGGGATGGCATCCATAAGTGTGCCGACATAAATAGCCAATCCGGCATGACCATGGGGGTTTTTGTTAGACCTTTTCCGTTCATTCCCACCTTTCTTACTAATTAACAATTCAAAAATGGTAAAGAGGAGGGCGCCAAGTAAGAACATAAGAGTAATCATTAACAAGTTCGCGTTTCCCTGAGCTTCACTTAACAGGTCAAATGTAGCAGACCCTATAATCAATCCAGTTCCAAAAGCCATGATGTAAGCAACAATTCGTTTAGGGATCCTGAGAAAGATTCCCGCTAACGCCCCTATAAAAAGTGATAAACTTGCAATTCCTCCCCAAATAGCAGCTTGGATCAACAGTATAACCTCCTTTCAAACAGCCTCAGGAACATGTACATTAACGGTGAAAGTTTAAATGAAAAAGAAAAACCCCGGCAAGGAGTTCTCTTAGCGTCATTGCTGTATGATCTTACCCGGCGAAAAATAGTCTTTTTCTTATGAATTCCTCTTCATTCAATAAGTCCAGATACATCCAGTATCTAATCACTTCTTTCACTTAAAAAGAACTTTTCGATTTATCTTCCAGTTACAACTGTAGAAGTAAATTTTATATTTTCCTCTCCTGGTAGGTTGTATTTTTTCCTGCTTAGTCAGAATCATACTGTAAAACAATAAGTCCGATAATTTTTCATTTAAATTATTACAAGAAAGGAGTGATGGGAGCCGAAGCCGTTCAACTACAGACAACCTAACTCAACATTGCATACCACTGAAGCGGGTGGTTGCTCGATTAATCTACCCCATACTGCGCGGGGACCAATAGCTTAAGATGACTCAAACAATATTCGATTCTTTTTGATAAAAACAGATATTGACCAGTTCAGTCAACGAGGGTATGATGAAGTTGACCATGCTGGTCAATACATTTTTACTCTCCATGGAGGTCTTGATTTGGAACAAAAATTTTTCAGTCTTGATCAAGATAAGCAAGACAAAATATTAAATGCAGCATTAACAGAGTTTGCTATGAAAGGCTATAAAAACGCCTCCACAAATGAAATTGTAAAAGAGGCGGGGATTTCAAAAGGATTATTGTTTCATTATTTTTCGAACAAGAAAGAGTTGTATCTTTTCCTGTTCGACCATTTTGTTGCCATCTTGATTAAAAAAATGAAGCAGGAGGTCAACTGGGAAGTAAAGGATATCTTTGACCGTAACCGTGAACTGGCTGCAGTGAAGATTGAGTTATTTTATCAATATCCTCAGGTGTTTGATTTTTTTAATGGCATCTACTTCGAAGAAAATAAAGAAGTAAGCCGGGAATTAGAAAAGCGAAAACATGGTTTCCTGACCCATAACTACAAAGATATGATGAAAGATATTGATACAAGCCAATTTAAAGAGGAAGTCGAAGTCGAGAAGGTGGTGGACATCATTACCTGGTCCCTCGAAGGGTTTTCAAACAGGATACAAGCGGAAGTGAAAGGAATGAAACTGCAGGAGATAAATTTAGAAAAAACCCTTTCTGAACTTGATGAATATCTTGAAGTGTTAAAAAAATCATTTTATAAATAGGTATGAGAAAAGAGGGGGAGATTGGTGTGGCTGTATTAACTACGAAAAACTTAACGAAGACATTTGGAAAATTCACGGCGTTGAATGGAGTCAACATTGAGGTGGAACAAGGGGAGGTATATGGCTTCATTGGTCCCAATGGGGCAGGTAAATCAACAACCATCCGGATTTTGCTGGGTGCGTTAAAAGCATCCAAGGGAGAAGCAACAATCTTTGGGAAGGATGCATGGAAAGATGCAGTCGACATACATAAGAGAATAGCCTACGTTCCAGGTGATGTGAATCTCTGGCCGAATTTAACCGGCGGGGAAGTCATAGACTTGTTCATGAAATTGAGAGGAACGGTGAATAAGGATAAACGTGAAGATCTTATCGAGAGGTTCAACTTGGATCCGAGGAAGAAATCCAGAACTTATTCGAAAGGAAATCGGCAGAAGGTTGCCTTGGTGGCAGCGTTTGCATCTGACGCTGATTTATTTATACTAGATGAACCGACTTCCGGACTTGATCCATTGATGGAACGCGTTTTTCAGGAATGTGTCGAAGAAGTGAAAGCAAAAGGGAAGAGTGTTTTACTTTCAAGTCATATTTTATCGGAAGTGGAAAAACTGTGTGACAGAGTGGGAATCATCCGGCAGGGTCAGATCATAGAAACAGGAACTATGCATGAACTGCGTCATTTAACCAGAACCCATTTATTGTTGGAAACCAATCAGCCATTAAATTCACTTGGGGAGATGGCTGGTGTTCATGATTTTAAGAAAAACGGTGAAGAAGTGTCATTTCAAGTAGATTCGGAAGTGCTTGATGAGGTCATTCGTTATGTCAGCGGCTTTGGGGTCAGGAGGCTAGAAAGTGCACCACCCACCCTGGAAGATTTATTTATGAGACACTATGATGGGGACGGAACTGCTGGAATTTCAGCATCCGGAGGTAAGTCCTGATGAGCAGTCCGCTTATCCATAATACTGGTTTGTTGTTCCGTACTATTTTTCGTCAGGATCGAATTCGAATTGGGGTATGGCTGATATCCTTGGCGGTTTTGTCATTCATGACAGCTCGGTCGTTCAAAGGATTGTACCCAACTAAAGAGAGCAGGCAGGCAATCGCTGAAACAATGCTGAATCCCGCCATGACGGCGATGCTGGGGAAGGCATACGGCATTGAAGATTATACGTATGGCGCAATGTTTGCGCATGAAATGCTGCTTTTTACGGCGATTTTAGTGGCCGTCATGAGCATCCTTCTGACCGCCCGCCATACCCGTGCTGAAGAAGAAGATGGGAGAATAGAAATGATCCGCTCCCTTCCCTCAGGACGACTGGCCAATTTAAGTGCAACCCTTCTTGTTCTGGCATTGACCTATTGCCTGCTTGCCTTCATAGTCGGTTTCGGATTGTACTCGCTGGGTATCGAGAGCATGGATTTTGAGGGCTCGTTGCTATATGGGATTGCCCTTGGAGTGACAGGTCTTTATTTTACAGGGATTACGGCTGTGTTTGCCCAGCTGTCTGAATCCTCGAGGGGAACGATTGGTTTCTCCTTCAGCATATTGGGGCTGGCATACTTAATCAGGGCCGTAGGGGATGTAAGCAATGAAGCGCTTTCCTGGTTTTCACCACTCGGCTGGATCCTTGGTTCAGAAGTATACGTCAGCAACTATTGGTGGCCGATCATCCTAACTGCCGCTTGTTCCTTGGGGCTCATGCTGCTAGCGTTATATTTGCACGCCATACGAGATGTGGGTTCTGGATTTCTGCCTTCGAGACCAGGTAAAAGTTCCGCCTCAGCGTTTTTGCAGAGCCCTTTTGGCCTCGCGGTAAGGCTTCAGCGGACGGGGATGATTTCCTGGGCCATCGGGATGCTGTTGATTGGCGCTTCTTACGGTTCCATTTTTGGTGACTTAGAATCCTTCTTTAGCGAGATGGATATGATGCAGCAATTTCTTCCTGCCGCAGAAGGATCTTCTTTAACAGACCAATTTACGGCAAAAATCATGTCCATTCTAGCCATGATCAGCACGGTGCCGGCCCTCATGGTGGTTTTCAAGCTTAAAGGAGAAGAAAAGGCCCAACGCACAGAACAACTTCTTGCCCTTCCCTTATCCAGAACCCGGTTACTTGGGAGCTATTTAGTTCTTTCACTCATTGTCTCCATCGTGATGCAAGGGGTGGCGGCAATTGGTCTCGGGGCAGCAGCTGGGACTGTGATGGAAGAGGGGATGAATATCTCTGAGTTTCTTAAAGCCGGAATGGTTTATCTTCCTGCAATATGGACGGTCATTGCGCTTGCGGTCCTGCTGGTCGGCTTCATGCCAAAGCTGACAGGGCTGGCCTGGTTGTATTTAGGGTATTCCTTTTTTGTCATCTACCTGGGTGGAATCTTTCAATTTGACGAATGGGTAGGAAACCTGTCTCCTTTCGGTCATATACCGGAACTGCCGATAGAGGAGATGAATATTGCAAGTCTCAGTATTTTGACACTACTAGCTCTGGTTATCATGGCTGCCGGAATTGTGGGGTATACCCGCCGGGATGTTCAAGGATGAAAGTTGGGCTCATCTTTAATTAAGGATGGGCTCTTTTCATTGACTGATTTTTTAACTTAAGTGAGGTAACTGAAGATTGTATTCGCATTTAGCTAATGCAGTTAAGGAAGTGACGCCTCCGGATTTGCAGGTGAGTTTGGGTGTGGGAGGTGAATCACATACTAATCCGGATAGAATGGGTGTGTAACTTGCTAGAATTGGAAAATCAACTACGAATCTAGTGTGAAATCAGACATGAATAGTCAATGAACTGTTGAATGATTTACAAAATAAAAGGGGTAGCGCGAACAAACAGTAATGGCTAAAAAATGAGATGAAGAAGTTTTTGCTGTATGCTTTAAATTCCTCCGACAATTCCGAATAACTAATCACTTTTTTGAATGATGACTTCGGTAAGTGGATGGTTGAGGAAACGGATAATTGGCTGAAGATACACAATCCAGCTGCCACTTTGAAAGACCAAAAGCTCAGACCGCATCTGAGCTTTTGGTGTTTACTGCCCCTTTTTTGCTTCGAAGCACAGTGATAAAGCCATTCAAAATGTCATGACTGATCTGGAACCCTTTTCGTTTATAGAATTCTAAAGCATTTTCATTTCCATTCGATACAAAGATAAAGTAGTCTTCAATATCCTCAAATTGCTTCAGCCATTCCATTGACATGTTGAAAAGGGTGGTACCGACACCGAAGTCCCTGTACTCTTCTTTTATGTAAAATTGCGAAAGGCATCCCACGTTTTCTCCGGTAACAGATGTGAGGTCAAAAAAAGTGGCAAAGTCGTTGTCATAAGCTTCTTTGGGTGAAATATTAGCGTACACATATCCTGCAATCTTGTTTCCGTCCTTGGCTGCCACCAGATAGTTATGGCTGGCTTTGTGCAAGGAAGGGAGCAGCCTTGTTTCAAAATTCATGGTGTCAAAGAGTTCAGGGGTGATGACTGCCTTGGACTTCTGAAAAGCCATCAATTCATTGCAAGCATCTCTTAAACACTCGGCGTCTTCTTCATGTAAAATTTCGTATTGTAAATTCATCAATCTTACTCCTTTATCAGTTTTTTGTCTTGTACCTTATCTGAGCCCGTTAATCGGCCCCAAGAGATCCTAGTTTGAAAGAGATGTTGGTCCGAAGACGAGTTAATCGGCCCAAAGAGATCCTAGTTTGAAAGAGATGATGGCCCGAAAACGGGTTAATCGGCCCAAAGAGTTTATAGTTAGATAGAGATGTTGGCCCGAAAACGAGTTAATCGGCCCAATGAGATCCTAGTTTGAAAGAGATGATGGCCCGAAAATGAGTTAATCGGCCCAATGAGATCCTAGTTTGAAAGAGATGATGGCCCGAAAACAGGTTAATCGGCCCAAAGAGATCTTGGATTTAAAGAGATGATGGCCCGAAAACGAGTTAATCGGCCCAAAGAGATCCTAGTTTGAAAGAGATGATGGCCCGAAAAACGGGTTAATCGGCCCAATGAGATCCTGGTTTGAAAGAGATGTTGGCCCGAAAACGCATTAATTCTATTCCTAAGTTTTGTTAGGCTGATTACACGATATTCATAGTTGTATGAATCCAAATCTATAGTAGAGTGAAGCAGAAGGAGCGTATCTGATCGCTCAGGGGAGCTACACGCCCGAAGTATAGATCAGATTAGCAATTTTTAGCCCTCTCCCTATAAACATAAACAAATAACCCAAACCATGTAAATAGAGTCCGGCCCGGCTCCAAAAAAAATTTTGTTGATAAATTAACAAAGGCAGCGCTTACATGAAAATTTTAGCAAAATTGCTTATTGACTTCCATTCATAAAGGGATTATTATCCTGTATAGAATTAAAAAACAATTTAATAAATTCAATTATCAAGAGTGACCGAGGGATCAGGCCCTATGACGTCCGGCAACCTCCAGTATGGAACGGTGCTAATTCCTGCAGAATGATTTCATTCTGAGAGATAAGTGATCGATAAACGGATGCTTCTTTCAGTTGAAAGGGGCATTTTTTATTTTCAAGGATAAGGAGGGGTCATCTTGATTGAGATAAGAAATCTGGTAAAAGAATATAAAACCAAGAAGCAGACCGTCATGGGTGTCGATCATGTTTCTGTCACAATCAATAGAGGTGAGATATTCGGGATCGTGGGTTACAGCGGAGCGGGGAAGAGTTCATTGATACGCTGTTTGAACCTTTTGGAAAAACCGACTTCTGGTGAAATCATTATTGACGGTCAGGATTTGACGAAGCTATCGCCGAAAGAATTAAGAAAGGCAAGACAGAAGATCAGTATGATATTTCAGCACTTTCATTTGATTAAAGCTAAGACGGTCTCCGAGAATCTTGCCTTTGCACTGAAAGCGGCACAGGTACCCAAAGATGAAATAAAGAAAAGGGTAACAGAGCTGCTGGAAAAAGTAGGATTGAGTGACAAAGCGGATGCCTATCCTGCACAGCTGAGCGGGGGACAGAAGCAGCGAGTCGGAATTGCGCGGGCCCTCGCAAATAATCCTTCCGTCCTGTTATGTGATGAAGCGACTTCAGCACTGGATCCAAGTACAACCAAGTCGATCTTGAAACTATTGAAAGATATCAATGAAGAACTGGGGCTGACAATTGTCCTCATCACACACGAAATGGAAGTGGTAAAAGAAATTTGCGACAGAATGGCCGTGATGCAGGATGGAAAGATCATTGAAGAGGGTCCGGTGTATGATTTGTTTGCCAATCCGCAAGCGCCTTTGACGAAGGAGTTCATCGAAAATATTCTGCAATTCGATCTGCCGCAACGTCTCCTCCTCTCAAGGCAAGGCAAGTTGATCAAGATTCAGTTCAAAGGGTCGATCGCTGAAGAAAGTGTCGTTTCCGATGTCTTCCAGAAGTATAAAGTCAGAGGCAATATCCTGCATGGGAAAATTGAATACATTCAGGATGTACCACTTGGCATCTTCATTATGGAATTGATTGGTGAAGCCTCAGAGGTAGAAGCGGCCATTCATTATATCAGAATAAAAACGCAAAGTTTGGAGGTGCTCCAGCATGCTGCCTGATTCCTTGACAGCCATTCTGCCGGAATTGAACAAAGCGTTTTTTGAAACAATTTACATGGTGGGCATCGCTCTCTCGGTATCAATCTTGATCGGCCTTCCGCTGGGCATCCTGCTGTTCGTGACGGATAAAGGGTTGTTCATGCAAAACAGTTTCATAAAAAAAATCGTTGGATTTCTCGTCAATATGATCCGTTCTGTTCCATTCATTATTTTACTGGTGGCGCTGCTTCCACTGACGAAACTTTTGACAGGAACAACGATTGGTCCGACCGCTGCTTCGGTATCACTGTCTGTCGCCGGGATTCCGTTTTTTGCGAGGATGGTAGAGACATCTCTGAGAGAAATCGACAAAGGGGTGATTGAAGCGTCTGTTTCCGTTGGTGCAAGCCCTTGGATGATCATCAAGGATGTCCTTCTTCCGGAAGCACGTCCGGCTATAATCCAGGCTGTGACCATTACGACCATCAGCCTTGTCGCTTTTTCGGCCATGGCAGGAATTGTCGGGGGTGGAGGAGTAGGTGACCTGGCAATCCGCTTCGGTTATTACCGTTATGACAATGTCATCATGGTGACCACAGTCGTTATTTTAATTTGCCTTGTCCAAATCATCCAGTTTGCCGGAGATATTTTTGCAAGAGTAATAGATAAAAGATAATTATATTACAGGGGGAAAACAAGATGAAAAAATGGTTGTTATCTTTAGCATTGACAGCATCGGTCGGTTTATTGGCTGCTTGCGGAGGAGAAGAAGCAGGGAGTTCGGAAAGCGAAAGCAAAGAAATTACAATCGGAGCAACTGCAGGACCGTACAGTGATATGGTCACAAAAGCGCTGAAGCCTGGTCTCGAAGAAAAAGGATACACAGTGGAAGTCAGGGAGTTCAGTGACTATATCCAGCCTAACAACGCACTGGCTCAAGGCGACCTCGATGCTAACCTGTTTCAGCACAAAATTTATATGGAAACATTCGCGGAGCAAAACGGCCTTGAATTATCAGAAGTCATTTCCGTCCCGACTGCGCCTATGGGTATTTATTCAAACAAGTACGATTCACTTGATGCGATTGAAGACGGAAGCACGATCGCCATTCCTAATGACCCGACGAATGCTGCCCGTGCCTTCCAAATTCTTCAGGATGCCAAACTGATCACATTGAATTCTGATTCTGATCCTTTAACAGTTTCGGAAAAAGATGTTCAGGAAAATGTGAAAAATCTAAAGTTCCAGCCTATTGAAGCAGCGCAGCTTCCAAGAGCAGTGGAAAGTACGGATCTATCCGCTGTACCAGGGAACTTTGCACTGGCGGCTAAAATGGACCTTCTGGACGCCCTTCAATTGGAGAACATGCCAGATCAATACCGTAACCGTGTCGTTATGAATACGAAAGACATTGAATCACAATTGGCAAATGATATTAAAGAAGTCGTAGAGTCTGATGAATTCGAAGCAATTATTGATGAAGAGTTCAAAGGATTCGGCAAGCCAGAGTGGATGGTCGAATAGAAAGGAAATTAACCGAGGAGTGGATGCTTCCCGGTTTTTTTGCATTTTCAGGACCATTCGCCCAAAAAAATTGCGAAAAATTGTTTATCATCCATTAAATTTGGGTATAATAAATTGATCCACGATTTAATGAAGGAAGGAATATGCTTTATGGATAATTCAACAGACGTCAACATCATTCACAGTCATCGATACCGGAATTTTGATGAAGCAGCTGACAGTATCCTCCGAATGATCAGCAAAATGTTGGATATCAACACTCTGTTTATTGCAAAAAACGATCAATGCACGAATGAAATTGTAAAAGTAATCAATAAAAATCAAGAATTATTAAAAAAAGGAGATTCCCTTCCTTTTGAAGAGACGTTTTGTAAGCTAAGTGTTGATTTCGGCAAAAAAGTTCTTATAATTCCTGATATCACAAATGATGAATTAACAAAATCCATGAATGTAACCCATAATTTAGGTAGCGGCAGCTTTGTCGGTATCCCGATTTATTACGAAGATGGCAGAAACTATGGGACCATTTGCGGGCTGGATACCAAGCCGTTCAAGATTACAGAGGAACTTAAAGAAGTTTTTGAAACAATGAGCTCACTCCTCTCCTATGTTCTGGAACTTGATAGTGCCAACAAGCAGATTGAGACCTTATCAGCACCATTGGTTCCAATTACTACGGGTGTTGCAGTCCTACCGATTGTCGGTATTATCAATAATGAAAGAGCAGAAACGATTATCGAGTTGACGCTGGCAAAAAGCCAGGACATGCAGCTGGAATACTTAGTCATCGATTTATCGGGTATCACCCATATTGATGATGAAGTGGTCGTTTCCTTGTTGCGAATCGTTAATCTAATGAAACTGGTTGGCGTTGAACCAATCTTAACCGGAATTCGTCCGGAAATTGCAATGCAGGCTATAAGGATACACGTCGAATTGAGTAATATAAAAATCGAATCAAACCTGGCCAACGCATTAAGTTACATAGGATTCAGCCTGCAAAAGAATACATAATCACGTACCCGGAGGATGCTCCGGGTTTTTATTTTGTTGCTAAAAAGAGAGTCAATAATGGAAAGGTATATGTTGGTATACTCCCATACAGTATCATCTTATACCTTATTTGGCTCATTCTATTGATTGCGTTTGCTCTTCTGGGGATTCCATTCGGCCCTGGTGTGCATATGTATTTATAACACCTTTAACCGCCAGTATTCATGCAAAGTGCATGCTGGCGGTTTTTTATTTCATTTTTAAACTTAGCCCGATCAGAAGGACACCTGCTATTAAACAAACGGCTTTCATCAGCGAAATTTTTCCTGACAAACCCATCAGCCCGATGGCCGTAGTCGAGAAGAAGATCGTCGGCCCTACAAAGGCAAGCATGGTGTTGATGGTAAACGCCTTTTCCAGGTCGTTGAACTTCAGCATAAGCAACGCAGCGCCGATTTCAATACTTCCAGATAGAATCCTCAAGGCGGCCATGGCCAAAAGGGCTTTTTCTATAAAAACAAACATCCTAAGTCTCCTTCTTTCTCTAATCTCGGTATGTATTATAAGTTGGCGTTTTTCAAAGGCAATCGCTTGTACAATTTATGCTTTCGCTATGCAAATTAGTAGTGAAATGGAAAATTAGCCATAGGCGTCTTGCTGCCTGGTCAGGTGAGTGGAAGTTGAAGGGGCCTTTGTGTCGAAGGTTGTTGCTTGGTCGATAAATCTCAATAATCGCTGATAACATTCAAGAATCGTCGATAAATTTTAAAAATCGCTGTTAAAATTCCAGAATCGCTGATAAATCCAAAAAATCGCCGATAAATAATATTATCAAACTGAAAAAAGGCCCAAACCAAGTTTGGACCTTACAGCGCACGCGAAATATTGGGTTTAAGAGAGTGTTTGCACTGCTAGACCTGAATCAGACACACACACTCTGTTTCTTCCAGACTTCTTAGCTTTATATAAAGCATTGTCCGCCTCTTCAATTAATGAATTGATATCATCAGTCGTTTCATTGAAGCAGGCGATACCGATCGAGATGGTAATGTGTATGACTTTGCCATCTGTTAACACAAAGTCATGGCTTTCTACAGTTTTTCTAATCTTTTCACTGATTTCTTTCGCTCTCTCCAAAGGGCAGTCCAGTAGGATAATCGTGAATTCTTCCCCGCCGTTTCGGCTGACGATATCGAATGACCGCACAGATTGACGGAAGATCTCTCCCAACTCAATCAAGACCACATCTCCATTTTTATGACCGTATGTATCATTGACCTTTTTGAAAAAATCAATATCCAGATATAACAGAGATAGCTTCTCATTTTTCATGGCGGTCGTCATTTGAAGCTCATTGAAGATTTCATCAAATTTTCTTACGTTATTGAGACCTGTAAGCCCATCCGTTGCGGACTCAGACTTGTACCGGTCAAATAACGCTTGGCTCCGGCGAAGATACTCCACAATATAAAAGGAGATAAAGCCTGCAAGATAGGAGATGACCCAGTAGGTCGGTATCAAGAATGAAAGTGTGCCCCAATCTTTTAACAGTATAGTCACCAACACAGAAAAAACTATATTTGAAAAAGTCAGGGTAGTAATGATTTTCGTCTTTTTTGATGTATTTCGTTTAGAAATATAAATTGCTGCGGCTGTAATCAGCGTGATCAAAATCACCGCCAAGTAGGAGGAAGAATTGACGCCGATGAGAAACCGTCCGATAATCACCATGGTCATTGAAATCAAAGCAGGTATGGGTCCTCCATAGTAGGCGACCAGGATGACCGGAACATGCCGCAGGTCAATAATGGTGTTTCCAATATGGATACTGTATTGCATCAGAATATTACTGAATAATCCACCTGAAATTCCCATGAAGATTTTTCCGGATAGTGATGACAGCCTCTTAAATGGGGCTGTGTTGGTTATTTGAGTATACACAAATAGCAGAGAAGATAGGATGGCCAAGTTTGAAAAAAGTTGTTTTATTATCATTTATAATCACCTTCATTAAATTAACACACAACAACAAATAAATGAATCTTTTTATTTAGGACTGTCCTGCCAAGTTGGTAATTGTCCATAATAAATACATAATTTTGGGTCTGCAGATAAACATTAGAAGTAACACTTATTGAAAACTGTTTTCGCATAGATTGTTGCTTTCGAAAAAATCCAAAGGGCCGGATTTTTCTATTGGGGGCAAGGGCTTGTCTATCTGAACAGGATGAATAGCTCTTTCTTTCTTACTGAGCAAGATAAGTTCTGAAATCTGGGCATATTTCTTTAACTTTATATTTATTAGCAGCAAAGTATTTGAAAAGAGAAGGGATAAAGTATGAGAACCAAAAAAGAAGTGAACTCTGATAAAAATATCATTTCAAGTGAGATTGAATCCAACAAGGCGATAATGAATGACATGTTCACTTCCGTGCTGAATTCTGATTTTAAAAGCAAAGAATTCGTTCTTCATCAAACGGGACAAAAAGCCCTTTTATTTTATTATTCTTCTGCAGTGGATACCACCAAGATTCAACAGGGCATCATACGTCCATTAATAGAGAAAGGTGATAGTGATGTCTTAAACACCGTTACTTTGGATTCGATTGAGGAAGTACACACTTTTGATGAGGCAGCTTCCCGTATCAGTGAGGGCAAGGCGATTTTGTATATTGATGGAGTAAAAGGGTGTTACTCCATAGATGTTACAAAATTTGAGCATCGGAGTATTGAAAAAGCAGAAAATGAAAATGTGGTGAAAGGGCCGAAGGATGCATTCACCGAATCCATGCCTTTTAATCTTTCTTTGTTGCGGAAGCGAATTCAAGATAAAGACCTGATTGCCGAGAGCATTAAGGTAGGAGAGCGTTCAAAGTTAGTGGTTAATGTTATGTACATTAAGAACATTGCCAATGAGGAGATTATTGAAAACGTCCGGGAAAGGCTAGAGAAAATAGAGGTGGATTCTGTTCAAAATTTAGAACTGCTGGAACAGTATATTGAAGAAAGGCCTTATTCAATGGTTCCTTCACTTCTTTATACAGAAAGACCGGATAAAGCAGCCGCCTTTTTAAGGGATGGATATATCATTTTATTGATGGATAATTCATCTGCCTGTTTAATATTGCCGGTTACGTTCTGGTCGTTCTTTCATACAACAGAGGATCGGTATCTCCGCCTTATTTTTGGGAACTTCTCAAGAATCATCAGAATGGTCGCCATTTTTATTACCTTATTTACTTCTGCTATCTATATTGCCATTACGAACTTTCACAGTGAAATGATTCCGATGGACTTATTATTGGCGATATCGAGTGCCAGAGAAAAAGTACCCTTTCCTGCGGTTGTAGAAGTCGTGATTATGGAATTTGCTTTTGAGCTGATACGTGAGGCAGGATTACGTATACCAAGCCCTTTGGGTCCGACCATTGGAATCGTTGGGGCCATCATTATCGGACAGGCAGCCGTACAGGCGAATGTGATCAGCCCCATCATCATTATCGTTGTGTCACTTTCAGGGTTGTCGTCGTTCACCGTTTCAGATGTGAGCTTTAACTATACAGTTCGGCTATCACGGTTTATTTTTATAACCGCAGCTTCCCTTTATGGAATTTATTCATTGACCGGTGCCTTTATATTGTGGGTGGTGTACCTCGTTTCGCTCACTTCCTTTGGCGTGTCTTTTCTGTCGCCTGTCTCACCTAACACAGTATCCTCCAATGATACTTTTCTAAGACGGGCACTGATAAAAGAAGAATTCAGGCCGGGATACCTCAGGCTGCGGGACCTTCGAAAAAAGAAAAAGGTGTAGGACTATTGAATACTGTCAATAAACTTAAGACAAGAGAACTCACAGCCATTGTTTTGCTGCTTATTGCAATTAAGATTTCCGATATGACGGCCGTATTATTGGCGCAAGACACCAAGAATGCCTTCTGGATGGTCCCTGTCATTTCGTTTGTGACAATCTTGCCAACCGTTTTAATGATGCTTCATCTTCTAAAGAAGCACAAAGATCAAAACTTAATTGGTGTCATAAACAAGACATTCGGGAAATATATTGGCGGTTTTGTCGGTTTTATCTTTTTTGCCATTTCCTTTGCAGCGTTAACTATCGACAGCCGAAACACAATAGATGTTCTGGAGACCATTTACTTCAGGGAGTCCCCTTCCATGATTCTCTATGCCATCTTTATGTTCATTTGTGTGCTGGCTGCCTGGAAAGGATTCCAAGTGCTGGGCTCTGTGACCTATCTGATGTTGCCATATTTAAAAATTGCGATGCTGCTCCTTGGAGTCCTTATGGTAAAAGAAGTAATATTCTTGAGGGTATTTCCACTATTTGGTGAAGGGCTGAAAACCCTTGTTTGGGAAGGGGTCAAGAGGGCCTCTTTATTCACAGAGCTCATTATTTTGTCCATGGCCTATCCCTCTATTAAAGACAAGGAGAATTATCACAAAGGGATCTTAGGCGGCGGGATATTCGCCTTGCTGGAGCTGACCGCTTTCTTTTTCTTATATTGTACATTTTTTGACTACAAATCTATTGATAAAAATGCTTATATCTTTCATGAGGTTACTCAATATATCTCCATAGGCGGCTTTTTTACCAATATGGAAACGTTTTTCATGGCCTTCTGGCTGGTGGCTTCCTTCGTCAGGTTTACCATCTATCTTTATTTTGCAGCTTGGATATTCGGTGAGGTTTTTTCCATAAAGGAGTTTAGGCCTCTTATGCTGCCATTGGCATTCATGGTTGTGATTTTCGGAAGTATACCGGAAGATGCCATAACCAATGTCCTGTTTTTGCGAAATTACTTATTAACGATGATAACGCCTGTTGTCCTCGCCTTTCCGTTTCTTGTATGGATCACCGCCAAGATAAAAGGAGTATTTCAATCATGAAGAAAATGATTCTTATAATTATCATTTGCATACTGTCTCTGTTGAGCGGCTGTTATGACAAGAAGGAGTTAGAAGAAAAGGCATATGTCGTGGCCATAGGGATTGATAAAGCCAAAAAGAAAAATCAGTACTTTATTACGTTTCAAATTGCGAACCCTGAAGTTGGAAGCTCTGTAGCGGGAGGAGATGTTCAAGAAGAACCTCAGGAGAATGTAACCTTGTTGGCCAATGACTTTCTTACGGCCAGAAATACGGCCAATTCATTTATTACAAGGGAAATTTCCGTCGACCATACTCGTGCTTTGATTATTTCAGAGGAGATGGCACGATCGGAAGATTTTATAAGAGTCATGCAAGAAATCGTGAGGTCATCAGAATTGCGCAGAGGAATTGCTCTGGTAGTAACGAAAGAAAGAGCCAGCGAGTTTATAGAAAATAATAAACCAACCCTGGAAACCAGGCCTCACAAATATTATCAATTCATGTTAAACAGGGCAAGGGAGACAGGAATCATACCAGAAGGGGATGTTCATCGCTTTTTTCAAATTACCGAGGGGGATGCTGGTGTATTTTTAGCAAGCTACGCGACAACAGAGACAGTAGGAAGTTCACATGCATCAGAAGACGAATATGAAGCGGGGGAAATTCCGCAGGTTGGAGGCAATAAAACTCAATTTATGGGTTCTGCTGTGTTTAAAGAAGGAAAAATGATTGATATTTTGAATGGCCAGGAAACAAGAATTGCCCTGATTCTTGACCCAAGTACACATTTGAAAGACGTCCTTGCCACTTATGAAGATCCATTGGCAGAAGGGTTTAAAATTGCCGCCCGATTCATAAAAAAGGAAAAGAATGATGTAGATATTCAATATCATAAAGAGAAACCCACTGTGTTAAAGGTGACAGTACCGTTTGAAATAGAAGTGTTATCCGTACCCAGTCTGATTGATTACTCGAATGATAGGGATAAAAGAGAGAAATTAAGGAAGAAAGTAGAGGAAACCTTAAACGAGAAGGCGAACGAACTCGTCAAGAAAGCGCAAGAAAATTACGGAACAGATCCCTTTTACTGGTCTTTATACATTAGGAGGTTTTTTCCTACTATCAAGGATTATGAAGAGGGGGACTGGAACCATAAAATTTTTCCTAATGCGCAAATCGAAGTCCGTTATGAACTTAAGGAGATTACATTCGGAAAACTATCCAAGAATTCAAACTTGGGTGAAGTGAGGGATTAGATTGTTCTATATAATAGCTGCGGCCATATTGATTGGTCTGTACACATTCTTTCAAGCGAAAAAGATTTTTCAGAATGAAAGTAAGGTCGGTGGTGTTGCTGTCGGGTGTATTGCCTTACTGGTTATGGCTACACCTTATATCTATAGTGTTTTAGATTCTTATTGGTAGGCTGTATTCGTAGAGATTATTGCTATCGGAAAAATCCAAAGGGCCGGATTTTTCCCTCGGGTACAAGGTCTTATCTAACTGAACAGGGTGATTCTCTTTTCTTTCTTGTTTACCAGGGTGACTTCTGAAAATTATGGCTATATCTCTGAACTTCACATTAAATAGCAACAAAGTATTTGAAAAGAGCCTATTGGTAAAATGAAACCAGCAGTACATATAAGGTATACAATTCTGCTGCCGCCAAAAAGCATCTCCCCGAATAAGATGGGAGGTGCTTTTTAAGTCGCAAGCCGGAATGCTTTGACGATGATTCCGTCATTTTCAGGTTCAAAGTCATACTGTGGGATGCGTTTGAAGCCGAATTTTTCATATAAGGAGATGGCATCATTCATAAAGTCGCCTGTATGAAGTCCTATAAACTCAAAGCCTTGTGACTTGGCTCGTGTTACGCATTCCTTAAGGAGAGCAGAGGCAACGCCTTTACCGCGGTATTCCGCTGCCACGGCAAGCATGCGAATCTCCGGGTAATCCAATTCTTTTACAATGCCGTCGTACGCATCAGTTCTTGCAGGAAACAGGGCCGCGCTTCCGACGATCGTTCCTCCAATTTCTGCTACAAGCAGGTCTACCCCTGGCTGCTGATCGGCTTCTGATGAGATGGCTTGCTTCAGTGCTTCCCAGTGCTCCGTTGGAATCGATGGAATATGGCCTTCATATGCCTGGACTCTCTGCGCGCGGATCACTGGCAGCTCCTCTTTTTTGGCTGCCCGAATGGATATATTCATAGATATATTGTTCCTCCTAAGCTAGTTCTTTCAGTTTACTAAAACCGTGGCGAGGGGAAGTGTTTACACCTTTTAATCCACGTTATGTATAGTAAATCAAGTTTAGCACCTTGATTTAGTTAGAGCAAAATGCAGGATTACGTAGGATGCTAAAGAAGTATTTGTGAGTATGAAAAAATCCTAAAGGAAGGATGGTAAGTGTGGAAAAAGTGGAGGCAGCCATTCAGGATGAATATCCGTCTGACTCTGCCTGGTGTCATGGGTGAGGCCGGCTGAATGAAAAGGGTCATCATTTCCGAACAGGCTGGGACGGGGAAAAAACCATAACGATCTATGAACCTAAGGAAAGGCATATGGCGATGCTGGGGTTTGTATACGACGGCGTGATTGCTTCGCTTATAGACTGTCATGGAACAGGCTCCGCTCCGCTGCTCTGGGCTTGCATAGAAAAAATGGACATGAGCCAGGTGAGGGCGCAGAGCCACCCAGATTTGTGACAGCTTCCTTGAATGTTGAATTCCTGAAGCCCACACCTACAGCAACAGTGCATAGAGCATATGGACGTGTGCAAGAAATTCATCCAAAGAAATGGAAAGTGGAGACCGAAGTCTTCGCAGATGGTAATCTATGTGAGCGGGGAGAGGTTGTTGCGGTGGTCATGCCGGAACCGTTTAAAAGATAATCGGTTAATGTTTATAAGTTCAATTCAGAGACCCATAACACTAGTTGACTACCATTATTGTCTATCAGAAAGTGGTCAGCGTACGATAAAAAAGAATTTTGGAAAGTAAAGTCCTTTAAGAGACGTTTAGAGGACGATAAAATTGAGAGTAGGAAAGTAAAGTCCTTTAGAGAGTGTGTAAAGGATGATAAAAAAATTTTATAAAAATTAGAGGCTTATAAAAGACAAAAGGTTCTCAGTTTAAAGTGGCCTTACTAGCATAAGGAAAAAAAGGCCGCAGAGTGAAAAGCTTTTAAAACCTAAAATAAAAAGAAAACCGAATTCCCAGGTTCGGTTTTCTTCCTTTCAAACGGTATATCCCAAAAAAATTATTTACACCTCAATAATGATCGGAATAATCATCGGTTTCCGTTTTGTCTGCTTGAACAAATACTGGCCGACCGACTTCATGATGCTCTGTTTGATGACCTTCCACTGCAAATGGCCGGGAGGAAGCTCATCTAGTGCATCTTTGACAAGGTTGTTCACTTTACGTATAAGACCTTCAGAGTCTTTGACGTATACAAATCCGCGGGTAATGGTGTCAGGTCCTGAAAGGAGACGTTGGTCGTGTTTGCTTAGTGTTAGGACAATGACCAGGATTCCGTCTTCCGATAGTTGGCGGCGGTCGCGGAGCACTACATTTCCAACGTCACCTACGCTGACTCCGTCGACATACGTGTCCCCGGCCGGAAACGTCCGTGTCTGCCGGGCAATGCCTCCTTCAATATCAACCACTTCTCCATTTTTGATGATAAAGGTATTACCAGGTTCGACCCCGACAGACTCTGCGAGCATCCGGTGATGATGCAGCATACGGGTTTCACCGTGGATCGGGATGAAATATGTCGGGTTCATGAGGGTCAGCATCAATTTCAAGTCTTCCTGATAGCCATGTCCTGAAACATGCATACCGGTTGAGCTTCCTGTTCCATAGATGACATGAGCTCCCAAATTGAACAGATTATCAATAATCCTCGAAACCCCTTTTTCATTGCCCGGGATAGGGGATGCAGCCAGGATGACGGTATCACCTGGGTCGATGGTTACATCGCGGAACTGCCCGGAAGACAGCCTCCCGAGGGCAGCCATTTGTTCGCCTTGGCTTCCTGTACAGAGAATGGCGACTTTTTCTGAATGTAACGTGTCGATATCCCTGTGGTCGATGATCATTCCTTCTGGGACAGTCAAGTAGCCTCTTTCTATGGCGACGTTCACTACGTTGATCATACTTCTTCCCAGAAGTGCCAGCTTTCTGTTGGTTTTCATGGCCGCATGCACCACCTGCTGCACCCGGTTGACATTCGAGGCGAAAGTAGAGACGAAGATCTTACCTTCAGCTTTCATAAAAGCTTCATCCATATGGCTGCTGACGATTTTTTCTGAAGGCGAAAGGCCGGCGCGCTCAGCATTTGTGCTTTCAGAAAGCAAAGCCAGAATTCCTTTTTTTCCGATTTCGGCCATTTTGTGGATATCCGCCTTCTGGTTATTGAGAGGTGTCCAGTCAAATTTGAAATCTCCTGTATGTACGACCGTTCCTTCCGGTGTATCAAATACGATTCCAAGGCAGTCCGGGATGCTATGGGTGACATTGAAGAAGGAAGTCTTGATCTGCCCGAATTCTACGGTGGATTGGGCATCAATCGGCACAAGGGTCGTTTCTCTTCTAAGTTTATGCTCTTCCAATTTCAGTTCGATAAGACCGAGGGTGAAATTAGTGGCGTACACGGGTATGTTAAGTTTTTTTAACAGATAGGGAACGCCGCCGATATGATCTTCGTGTCCGTGCGTCACTAGAAGGGCTTTTACTTTGTCCGCATTTTCCTCAAGATAGCTGATATCCGGTATGATCAAGTCGATGCCCATCAGGGTTTCATCTGGAAACTTGCCTCCGCAGTCAATGATGACAATATCATCACCATACTGAAGGACATACATATTCTTACCGATTTCATTACAGCCGCCGAGGGCAAATATCGATAGTTGGCTGGAAGTTTCACTCATAACTGTTTCCTCCTGTATCTATATTCCTCTTATCATTCCCCGACTAGCTTGGTTCTATTTCCCTTTTTTAGCAGAAAACTTCTCGTGAAAGAGCTGGAGAATATTTTTGACTATATATCAAATAATACAAGTATCCATTTATTGGGGGGGATTTCATGAATCACACCATGCACCAACCATGTAAACGTTGTGGAGTACCCTTTACCGTCGAGTCATTTTATCATAAGGGCAATATACTGATGCACTGCACCCTTTGCCGTTCGGAATTGAGGCAGGTAAAGCAACAAGAGATGACGAGGCTGCTGAAACTCGAGCAAGAAATGTCTTAAATGTCCAATTATTTTGGATAAAGGAAACATTTTCACCCTTGCGGAATATTATTAGGTAAAACCAATTAAGAAGGGGTGGCCATTATGTTTCCTTCCAAGAGGATACAAAGAAAGATTGTAACGTACGCCTTCGTTTTCAAGTCAATGGGCATCATTGATGATCAAGAAATGAAGAAGCTGACCGATATCAGCATAAAAAAAGAAGAATAAGAAAAGGTCTATTTCCCTTTTTCTACAGGTTGCCCTAATGTAAATCTTTTTTGTAAGATGGCGGTATTTAAGAATAACGGTCTATATCATATGATTCAGCAGATGCTGAGCGGTTAGCAGCTGTAAAAGTACAGCTAGATGCTGAAACGGAATACCTTGAACTGGAAAGAGGAGAAGGTTTATTTAATAAAAAAGGATTCGCACAAATTATCCTTGAAGATACCGGGAACCCTTGAAATCATTTTCTGGTTGCGAAATCCGAAGAAGATTTTGTCGGCTTTTCAAGAGGGTCAGATTTGAAAAATTCCACATTAAGTCGATATCGGGAATGCTGTATTGAAGGATTATTGGGGTCTGAGTTCGGTAGATAATTGAATAGGCAGTCATGGAAAATCGAGGGTTCCAGCAAGAAGGGACCCTCGATTTTTTCAGATAGAGGATGGTAATAACATCATCTTGATGGTGAGCAGCGTCTTGAATGCTGCTTATTTTTTTATTTAAAACGAGCAAAATGCGGTTGTCTTATTCAAATTTACCCATAAGACAACCGCTATAGGGTTATGATCTGACAAGAGGAAGGGTCATGCAGCGTATGCCGCCCCCGCCTTTTTCCAGTTCATTCACATTGATTTCGATGAATTTCTTCTTTTTTAATTTCGGGTGCTCTTTAAATATTTTCGGGGTTGCAGCGGTACTGAGCAAAATGGTTTCAGGATCGAGGTTAAAGAAATTGATATCGGCGACCGTGTGTTTAATATCTGTTAACCACTCGATATCAAAGGCGTGGCGACTTAAGAATTCCTGCATCATTTGATAGCTCGCCCCCGACTCCGTTATGATCTCTATCGGAAAATATCGCATATAGCTCTTGGCAATCAGCAAGTCATCACCCGCGACATTGCAGTTCATGTCGAGATGAAGGGTGTCGGGTCTTCTCGGGAGATCAATCACTCCAATTTCAGAAAAACCAGCTTGAAAGATCTTTGCTTTCAAGGCTTTGATGCTTTTCATGCTTGACCGCAACCCTACATTAACAAATACTGCATCTTTATTTAGAATAAGGACGTCACCAAATTCCAGAGCATCCAACTGATTGTTCGTTTTTATATCAAACGTTTCCGGTCCGAACCAATTCTTAAAGAGTACATGAGACTGCACGTATTCAGGGCGTCTCATTGACGTGCCAGGTTCCCCGGGAATGAACGTATTGCCGAATGCACAGGCAAGGTCTCTCACGAATACCCGGTTGATCAGTTGTTCACTGAGCTTTGATTCGTCCGGTGAAAGATATTTTGAATAGTCTATGACATGGACACCGGCATTCTCCATCGCCTGTACCATTTCTTCAAAATTCTTGTGCGCTATTTTTTGATCAACAGGTTTTTCCCACTGAACATCGTTTGCCGTTTGTTTATCGGGTACGTCTAATGCTGTGGGCGAGCATACAATGACCGCTTTGAGCTCGCCGTGTTCGTTCCAACAATTGGGCTGAATATTTATCACAGTTATTACTCCTTTAATAACGATTTCACTCTGATTTATTTTCTCCTGTTATTAAAAGTTTCATCCTGTTGTTTTGTTATTCATTTTAGTAATGGGGGAGGTAGCAATGCAGGTTAAATCCTGATCTTTTTTAAACGGTTTTTCATAGCCGTAAAAGGGCATTTAGAGGGAGTTTGGCCGTCATCACTTAAATAATATTGCTTCCACTCATGGTTATCATTTTGTCCGTACCATTTTAAGTTAGGGTGTGCCTCTTTACCGTCATAATCTTTAAGGCGTCTACGGATGACCTTTTTCAGTTTCTGCCCAAAGGTCGTAGAGGCATTAATTTCGTCAAAAACCCAGCGGGGCTGCAGGGCTAATAAAAAGTAAGGGAAGTATCTGCTTTTCCGTTCGATATGGGAGGGCGTTGCGCAGAAGGCAAAATACGGCTCTCCATCAAAGCAAAATTCCCACGCGGCATCGTGCGGATCTTGTGGAATGTCTTCCGGCCATGGAGCTTCATCTAGTTCATGGACTCGGTTCAAAATGGACCAGAATAATTCCTGGTATTGGGTGTTGGCATCTGTTTCGAAGGTGAGATTCCGGGAATCAAAAAACACCACGATCGATGCATAGTTTCCTGTATCACGAGATATCTTTCCATAAGTTTTCAGCATGGAGGCGAATTCTATATGTGAAGTATCATCCTGTGGATTGCCTGTAAACCCAAATCGAAGCTGGTCTTTTTGAAATCCTTGAATACCCGGAACACATGGGTATGGATTTTCAGTATTAAGCATCATAGACGAAAAGTCTTTGTAGGCGGATATTTTCCACTCTTCCAAATCAGTTTGATTTGCCTCAATCCAACTTTTTGTCAAAAGGTTCATCTTGAAACTCCTTTCAATGGATTACACATCGTATCCTATTAGAGAAAGGAGTGTTGGGTGTCTGTCTAGGAGCCGAATAACTGCTGGTAAGCCTGCAGGCCAAAGTAGAGGCCGAATCCGATCAGTACGAATCCTGAAATAATGGAGATGCCTTGAAGGAAGATGGGCTTGGCCCATTTTCGAGCACCTGTTGCAATGCCGGCCATCGTCACATCCCATATCATAATCCCAAGGAATATGTATCCACTGTAGAGAAACAGTTGGACAGAACTTGCCGTTTCGGAGGTTTTGGCAATAATGGATCCATAAATGCCAAGCCAGAACAAAATATTCAATGGGTTGGAGGCAGCCATGAGGAAACCGGTCCGAAAAGACTTCTTTTTAGATTCGGATTTACTCTGTGTTCCAGATTTTTCAGGTGATGAGTGGATGATGCTTTCAACACCTGTGTAGCACAGAACAAAAAAACCGAACAGCCAAAGAAAGGTTTTAATAATGGGAATATCGATGAATGAAGCAATTCCAAAATAAATCAAAAGCATAAAGATTGCATCGGCTGCCATTGCTCCTACTCCGACAAGCCATGCATGCATAAAACCAAAGCGGATCCCCTTGTCCAGCTGGGCAGCGTTAATGGGCCCCATGGGTGCTGATAAGGACAACCCCAGTAATATGTAGCTGAAAAAGACGTTCATATCGAGCCCTCCTATTTAAACTTTTACGGTACTTGAAATGTAGGACTAGTTATACAAGTGTTGTGCGCGTAAGGATAAGGGACATATGGTGGTGGATATACGTGCGGATGGTTCTAAGTACATATCTCGTTGAAAGTCAGAGCAGATATGAAGTAAGGAATGGATTTTTAGGACATATCTTGCTGGGCACCAGTTCGGATATGTAGTAAGACCTTGAAACTAAGTACATATCTTATTGAAAGTCAGAGCAGATGTATATTTAGAACCTTACCCATATACATAATTGAGTTCAATCAACATTACCCTAATCAGTCCCGGAAGACGGTGGATGAGATGGACCTGTAAATATATCTATCAAAATCTTCTAGGCAGGCTAATTAAATAAAACTGGCCATAAGAATACTCTTATAACCAGCAGTCAGATGTTTAGTGAGTTGTATTTTGCGGAGCTTGGGCATAACTTTGCAGCATCAGATTCATATCTTGTTCTTTTAGCTGCGGAACCTGGTAATAGCCATGCTTATTTTGATAAAGGAAGATCTCGTAACTCATTTCTATGAAGTTCGGCACACTGTCAGCCATGACCCGGCGCAAGACTGGGTTGGTCATCTCAAGGGCAGTCATGGCCAGGAGACCGGATAGTGATTTTGTGTTTCCAAGCATATAGGCGGAGAGACCCTGATCGGAAAGGTCGTTGATGGATTGGTTTGGTTTCTTCGGCTGTCCTGGTTTGACTCCGTAGACCGTGTTATTGTTCTGCTTCATTTTATATTGTTGTGTCGGAACCTGGGGATCCTTTCCAGTTGAGAAACTGTTCACCATCGTGTTGTAGGTTTGGGTAACAAATGCTGATTGACGCTGAAGGATATCCTTCAATTCAGGATCTTGAATGTATTGATCGTACATTTGATATTGATCAAGCATAGAGATCACGCCAGCAATGACTTCATGTGCATCAAAAAGCTCGTGACCGCCATGATTTTTATTGGGTGTTTGATTCATAGCAGGATTTGGGGCTTGCTGTGCATTCGGTTGGTTATTCATTTGATTTTGCATGTGAATTCCTCCAAGTTTTTATTTCAACCGTCATTAGTATTTTCAAACAGGGGTGAAATATGTAGCTGTAAACTTGGTAATGAAAATGATTTCTGCAGTGTAAAAAGAACTCGCGATACCTCCGGTTGACTATGATTAGTTGCTGAAAAAAGGACTCGATTAGGGCATCATTTTGTGTTGAAAAGGAAATGATGCAGGAAAAATCGCATAATTGGGACATCATCCTGAGATGTGGGAGATTTTATACCGGAATAGAGACTTTAATCGGACATCATTCTGGTTTGTAGGAGCGAATGATACACGAAAAAGGGCTTAATTCAGACATCATCCTGAGAAGAGAAAAGATATGATGCCTGAAAAAGGACTTATTAGGGCATCATTCTGGGTTGAAGAAAGAAATGATGCACGAAAAAGGGCTTAATTCAGACATCATCCTGAGATGTGGGAGATTTTATGCCGGAATAGAGACTTTAATCGGACATCACTCTCGATTGAAGAAAGAAATGATGCACGAAAAAGGGCTTAATTCGGACATCATCCTGAGAAGAGAAAAGATATGATGCCTGAAAAAGGACTTGATTCGGACATCATTCTGGTTTGAAGGAGGGAATGATGCAGGAAAAATCGCTTAATTGGGACATCATCCTGAGAAGAAGAGAAAAGATATGATGCCGGAAAAAGGACTTGATTAGGGCACCATTGTGGGTTGGAGAAGGGAATGATGCAGGAAAAATCGCTTAATTGGGACCTCATCCTGATAAGAGGAAAGTTTGATGTCGGAAACGACTGTAGTTAAACTTTCAATAATCTCTTACTAACTTTTGTAAAAAAGCAACCCAATAAGGTAAATTATGTTAATATTAATACTATTATGAATAAACGGAGAGAGGAGGGGGACTCATGGCAAGGACACTGATGCGCAATTTGGTGGAACCGCTATTGATCATTGCCGGGATTATACTGGTGAGTGCAGGTTCGGGCCTTTTCAAAGGGCAGAAGTTTTCCTTGAAGGGATATTGGGAGAGCCTTTTAAGTGTATTAAAGGATTTATCGTCCCCTTTGAATCTTGTTTATATCAATCCGATCTCCGATGTGGAGAGGGATTTGTTTCCGATTATATTAATGGCTTTCCTGAGCAGTGCCAAAATTGTGATTCTCGCTTTATTGTTGGCTCTTTCGGTATCCGTGATACTGCTGATTCTGTATTATTCCGTAGGCAGCTGGTTCAGAGGCCTGGTTAAAACCTTTTCCATTGTGGTCAGTTCGCTCCCTGATATTTTTGTGATAGCTGCTTTGCAGATTTGTGTGATTTGGTACTTTAAAAAGTCCGGTATCCTATTGATTGATGTGGCATCGGTGGGCGTTAATCAAGTGATTCTTTTTCCTGCTGTGACCTTGAGTATCCTGCCTGCTTTTTTCTTTTTAGGATTGATGGTCTCTTTTATCAATGAGGAAGAAGGATTGCCTTATGTGGAGCTGGCGAGGGGGAAGGGGCTGGCGAAATACCACTTGTTGTTTGTACATATGATCAGGAATATCCTGATCAGCCTTACCTATCACGCGAAACAAATTGTCTGGATGATGCTGTCGAATCTTCTCATACTGGAATATTTGTTCAATGTATTCGGGGTCACGTCCTTTCTGTTCACGTATAATACGCCTTCCATATTTGCGATTACGGCAATCTTGCTCTTTCTGCCGATTTATTCTTTGTTAAAAGGGCTGCAATTTATCCTGAAACGGAGAATTGGAAAGGAGATGAGCCTGTGATGGGAAAAAGGAAGTATAAGTGTCTCGTCATTCTTGGCGGGAGCTTTGTGATTTTTATGGTAGCCGGAAGTTTGATTTTCAATCATTTTTTCAATGGAGACATTCCGCAAACGGTCCTTACATATGATGAATCCGGCAAGCTCATTGGCGGCGCACCTTTTAAACCGTCGGCAGAATTTCCGTTCGGGACCGATCGTGAAGGATACGATATGTTTTTCAAAGTGCTCCAGGGTGCTCAATATACGCTGGGTGCGGCGATTGCGATATCTTTATTAAGTTTCATGATGTCATTCCTGGTTGGAGTCGCGGGTGGATTTATAAAAAACACATCCAAATACATAACGCAGACAGTCTTCACCTCATTTTATTTTATCCCGCAGAGCATCATTGCCTATAATGTGCTTTTTCCCTTGCTTTGGGAACCGCCTCAAGGCTTTGAAACATCATTTACAGAGAGGGTTATTTGGCAGTCGGTCACACTGGCGGTCATAACAGTCCCAACGACCGCCATCTTGATTGCCAATGAAACAAGGGAGATTCTGCAGAAAGAATTTATCTTGAGTGCCAGGGTGTTGGGCGGCAGTCCTTTCTTTCTATTCAGGAAGCATCTGATGCCGCATTTAAGAATGAGATTGTTTGTTATTTTTCCGAAGATTATCGTACAAGTTCTGTTGATCATTGCCCATCTGGGATTTTTCAAGCTGTTTTATGGAGGGACCGATGTATGCTATGGACCTTTTTGCGACCCGCCGAAACCGTTCGTTCAGGAATGGGCCAGCCTGATGGCGATGAATTACCGCTCTATCTTTAACGACTGGTGGATCTTTATGGTGCCGATGTTCTTCTTCTCCTTGACGATTCTTTCATTGAACGGAATGACGAAAGGGCTGGAAGGACTGTCTGAGCAGAATAACAAAGGGGAGTTTGCTGGTGGGGAAGAGGAAGATTCTGAGGATGAAGGGTTGAACAGCACGCCTGGTGAAGAAGATTTTGAGTTACTGCCCAGAGCAAAATAGGAAGAATGGAGAGATGGAGATGTTCAGTGTTGAGGAAAGAACGGCTTACTTGGGCGAAACGATCAGGAAGTTGGAGGCTTCCCGTTTGGTGGAAGGCGTCATCCAGATTGGCTCCGGGGTGAACGGGTTCAATGATGAGTTTTCGGATATTGATTTAATGGTTGCTACCTCGGAGGTTGAAAATGCCGAAGCCGCCAAGGAGGCAGTGCAACAAATTTTTGACAGTTTCAATCCTGCCTACATCAAAGAAAAGAAGTTCAGCAAAGACATATTCCTATTAATCGTATTATTGGAGAATAAACTCGAATTCAATGTTTCGATTGTTCCAAGACAGTTATTGACCGTACGATCGCCGCTATGGAAGGTCCTTGTTGATAAAACAGGGCTGGTAACCTTAAAAATGAAAAAGGAGAACGACCAATTTCTCAATAAACCTGTCAGATACAATGTGGGATTCGATCTGCCTTTTGAGTTTGTCTATTGCAGTTTGTCAATGCAGAAAGAGTTAAAACGGAAAAATCTCATTTATGCACTTAGGATGCTTGAGGAAATGAGGGAATTCACCCTGATTGTGCAGGCGTTGAATGAAGGGAAGAAACTTTATCAGTTTAAAGCTTATGAAACATTGAATTCTTCTTTTAAAGAGGCTTACCTTTCAACGTATCCGGAAAAGATTACGGTTGAAAGTGTCCAAGATTCAGCAGGGAAATTAACGGAGATTTTTGTCCAAGCTTTAAAGCAGGGTTCTCAATTTACATTGGATGAAGATCTACAAAAGTTGTTGTATACCACGAAAAAGAGGTAAAGGTGCATGAAGTAAAAACTCTAAGCCAGGGGTGGAGATGGGCAGGTCACAAGCGGCACATTCAACTCTGCGATGGCAGGGGTGATTTTTTCCATGATCTTCTTAAGTGCCTCGATCGTTTTCGCCGCGTTGTTAATAAAGGAAGATTTGAAGAAAATCAACCAAGATTAGAGATAACAGATAATGGAGAAAAAACGCAACCTTTATACCGGGTTGCGTTTTTTCATTTCCTCTTTTCCTGGTAGGAATGTACCTATTTACAGAATTTTAATAACATTTAACAATAAAACTGCCGACATAAGGTTTGAAGTTGTTTTATAGTAGTAGCTGCGGCGTTATTTTGCCAGCAAACAAAGGGAGTTGGTTAGGTTGAAGTTCGGTTTAAGATTGACTGTCATTGCATCACTTATTTTTTCTGTATTTGGGCCACTTAAGGAAGATGCGTTCAGTGCATCCAATGGTACAGGGGTTGTCATTAATGAAATTGCATGGATGGGGACAACGGCGAGCTACAATGATGAATGGATGGAATTACATAACCCAACGAACAGTAATGTAAATTTGAATGGATGGACGCTTTCTTCTGCAGATGGGACACCGTCCATTGCATTATCGGGAACGATTGCACCAGGAGAGTATTTTTTATTAGAAAGAACAAGTGACAATTCGGTTGCAGGGGTAACGGCCGATCTTATCTACTCGGGAGCCATGGGGAATACCGGGGAGTCATTGAAATTGAAAGATTCAGCAGGTAACATAATCGATTCTGTCGATGCCTGGTACAGCGGCGATAACTCTTCAAAGGCGACGATGGAGAGGATTGACGTTCTCGTAAGCGGCACGGAAGCAGCCAATTGGACTACCTCTACAGCCGCTTATGCAGGTGGGTATGGGACACCTAAGGGATTGAATTCAGGCAGTAATTCAAATGGAGGCGGTGCTGGATCGGGATGCGGAGATCCGGCCGAGCGTCTTAATAATGTTTCAGAAGCATCTGGAGCTATCAATGTATACTTCAATAAATGTGCTGACATTTCTTTTGCCTCTGCAGGAAATGAAGCGAACTATAATGTGAATCTTGAAGACCGCTTGATTAAGCGATTGAATGAAGCGACAACAAGTATCGATTTTGCTACATATGAAATTAATCTGCCGAAAATTGTGGATACGCTGATCGGTAAAGCGGCAGAAGGCGTTGATGTAAGGGTGATTGCCGATTCCAAGGATGCCTCAGATCCCCACTATACCGAACGTTTTCAAACGATGAGAATCTATGTAGAGAAGATGGTCCGCGGCCTTGATGGAAAAATAGGAACAGCGGATGATATAGTCGTATTTTCCGATTCTCCTATGTTTGCAGTTGAAGACAGTGCTGCAAGGACAAGTGAGGGACTTCCTGCTGCGCCGTCTGATTTTCCGGTTGTAACGGTTGCGGTTGGGAACAGTGATGTGACAGGACATCTGCTTGTCGATGCTGAAGAAAAAAGTGCCAACGCATACTACAGCCCCGACACGCAAATGCATAATAAATTTGCCGTCATTGATGATAAATGGGTGTTTACCGGGAGTTGGAACTTTACGATCACCGGCTTGTACGGGTCAGAAACAAATATGCAGCAGGGGATCCTTGATGGGAACCAGCAGCATGTGGTTGAAATCAACTGGCCTGAGCTTGCTGGCATTTATGAAGTGGAGTTCAATGAAATGTGGGGAAGCAATACCCTAACACCTGATAAGACTGTTTCCAATTTTAATACAAGAAAAGTAGATAATACAGCTCATATTGTGGACATTAACGGAACCCAAGTGGAAATCTATTTTTCTGCGGGTGACAATGCGGTAGGGAAGTTGACAGACTTTGTGAGAACTTCTGCGGATATTAATACCTATTTCACTATCTTTGCCTGGAGTGATCAGGCGCTGGTCGATGAATTAAAATATAAATGGGAAGGATCTTATAATGACCTTCAAGGAACCACAACAGGTTTTGACTTAAAAGGAGTCTTTGATCCGAGTTTCTGGAATCAATGGTGGTCTGCAAGCATTGATATGACGGGAAGAACAGTGACGGGGAGTACAAATAACCCGAATACACGCTGGGCAAATCCAGCTCCGGTCCTGCAGGCAAATGAGTCGAGAAAACTTCACGCCAAGACAATGCTTATTGATGCAGATACCACTAGTGATCCAACAGTGATTGTCGGATCGACGAACTGGAGCACGAACGGCAATGATATCAATGATGAAAACATGCTGTTCATCCATGATTCAGCGATTACAAATCAATTCTTGCAAGAGTTCAATGCCCGCTACTTACAAGCAGGAGGAAGCCTGCAATAAAAAACGAAGCGCCCCGTGACTTTTTACGGGGCGTTGTTCAATATGTGGCAAGACAGCCACAAAATTATATATGGTGATTTTTTACAGGGTATGATTAAATTTAATTATAGACTAGAAACAAGCCTGCCTTTACGAAAATTATGTATGTCAATCTGATACCTCTGTCAGAGTCGCAGGGTGGCTTTTAACAAACTATCTGCAGATGATCCTTGTAATCAGTTTTGCTGCTGGGAGCGAGCTGAGGATATCCAGATACACTTTGTTTTGTGAATGTAAGAGAGGAGACTTTATTATGAAATCGACTGGAATAGTGCGTAAAGTGGACGAGCTTGGAAGGGTCGTCATCCCGATAGAATTACGCCGTACTTTAGGAATTGCTGTAAAAGATTCACTGGAGATTTATATGGATGAAGACAGAATCATCCTACAAAAATATAAACCAAGTATGACATGCGATGTAACGGGAGAAGATTCTGAAGAAAATCTGGAAATCGCTGATGGAAAACTGATTCTCAGCCGAGAAGGAGCAGAAAAGCTCTTGAAGGAACTGAAGGAGTCGTTTCGATTGGATGAAGTGAAATAAAGAATTTTCTGGAATAAATTCTTTAGTAACATAAATGATGGCAGAATGGGATCCCATTTTGCCATCATTTTTTATAGTTGATGAAAAACCTGAAGGCATTCTGAAAGCAGGAAAGGTTCTCTAATCAGAACTTTCTTTCATATTAAAAGAGAGTTTTATAGTTTTAGTTCCATCAGCCTCGTTTTTGTCTTAAGATTCATTGATTCATAGAATTTAATAGCTTCCTCATTAAACTCCCACACGCCTAATTCCAGGGAATCCGCTTCTATGCTCTTAGCGAAATCCACTATTTTTTTAAAGAATATTCTTCCCAGTCCTTTTCCTCTGTGCTTACGATTCACACCAAAGTCGTCCATATACATCACTTTTCTTGGTATTAATATGGGTCTTTCAGGTGTGTTCTTTATTGTAAGAATACTATAAGCGATTGGCTTGTCTGCCTCAAGTAAAAATACCTTTGTGTTTTCTCCATCTATCAAGCCATTGAAATACTCTTTATCTAACGTGATATCAGCCATATTATAATGGTCTGGCCTTTTGTTTGTATGGATCTCATGAACTTGTTTTTGCATTGTATGGATGAAATTATAATCATCCTTAGTGGCTTCTCGCATATGTAGATTCAAGATGTTTCCCCCTCTGGTAGTTGGTGTGAGAGCTTGAGTGTAAGAGCTCAGCTTTTGTAAAAAACTCTTATGTATGGATAAAAGATGAATGTTTTATTTATATTATTTTACCATAAGAATATTGCTGGATATTTACTCCTGTAACTTGATATTTATTGCAATCTGCACTGCCAAACAGCATTCCGTGGAGGAACGGGTATGTTATCCATCGAAGCTTAAAGGATCGTATTTATTTGAATATTTAAATAAAATGAAACTATTCTTTGTTTCATTCGTCTATATAGATAAAAGGAGGTTTGCGTATGTGGTGGGTACCAGTATGGATTGGCGGAATTTTATCACTTGCTTTATTTATCGATATTCGAAGAAAGAAAAACAATAATCATCCTCATATGTCAACAGATCCCCATGCGAAACAAGGAGAAAGTTCTAACTTTACGATGGGGGATAACAGGTATACAAGCGGAGGGGAGTAATTCAGCTGCCTGTATACATAATCATGGGCCCCTTTTTGGACAAGCTTTAATAAAATTCCCTCTTGGATTACTTTGAACTGTCTCAACTGCATCGAACTTTCAGTGAAAAGGTTAAGAACCGAGCGTAAAACCCAGGTTCTCTGGGTCAGACAGCTCCAATAGAATAAAAGGAAAGGTCACCCTTTGCCTCAGAAATCTCCCTCTGGGGCTGACCAAAATCCTTACCGTTCTTCTCTCAATCCCTTTTCTGAACGCCAAAAAATATCCGTTATGATTTTTGAAAGTGAAAAAACTACAAGATATCCCAAGAATAAATAAACATAAGGGATCGCTATATAAAACTCCATGAAGTAATGAAGTCCCAGTAAAGGCTTAAAGATAAAAGACAGACCTGTACTTAGAAGTATCATATAGAGGTAATAATTTTTGTTGTTGGCAAGAATCCATTGATACATCATCATGAACACCACCGGAATTAACGAAGCATCCATCGTCACGTTGTTAGGTAGGACGATCACCGTTTGGTATGGATATTCCCAGAACCCCGAGGTGACCCCAAATCGGTCAATGTATCCAAGCCAGACATGAATATTAAATCCATAAAAACCGATATGGAAAGCCCTGCTTCTATCAAGCTTAAAATAAAGGACAATCAGCGGAAGGACAAAAAGAATGACGAGGAACCAAAATTGCCATGTATCCAAAGAAGAGAACTGGTGCCAGTAGTCGTTCCAGTTCTGTGTAAATGTTTTTTGCTGTTCATTGAGTGAGTCGATTATCTGTCTTTGATTTTCCAATGTGGTCACCTTTAGTTTTTTTATTCTATTGTTTCCTCGCCTTCCCAACTCATACATCAAACTAGTCAATTAGTATGAGAATCTGCCCCCGCAAAGAGTAATTTCGCCGCTTTTAGATAGAAAAATTCTTTGAAAAATTCTTGTTTAATTGCTCCGTTTTGGGTGAAAATTAGAGATAAAGATCGTGGTTTGAGGAACAGCGATGCCTATGTAGAGCATAATCTTCAGTTGTCATGTCATGTTGGCTGCGAGGGCGGATGCTTGTTACATAGAAACTTAATCGAAGGAGGATCACCATGACGCTCAAGATAAAGATTTACTCGGATTATGTATGACCATTTTGTTTTTTAGCGGAGGTTCCGCTTGAAGAGGCAACAAAGGGGAAAGATGTTGAGATTGAATGGATGCCGTATGAACTTCGGCCCTACCCGACAGAAACATTGAAGCCGGAGGGAGAGTATCTGCAAACCACTTGGAAGAGCAGTGTTTACCCGATGGCAGACAGGCTTGGTGTCAAGATCGTGCTGCCGCGAGTGTCGCCACAGCCTCATACTCATTTGACATTTGAAGGATTTCAATACGCCAAGGAACACGGCAAAGCAAATGAATACAACCACCGCATGTTCACGGCGTTCTTCCAGGATGAGCTGGACATCGGTGATATAGAGGTATTGACAAAGCTGGCAGGTGAAGTAGGTCTCGACCAGGCTGAGTACAGAACGGCCCTGAAGACAAGGAAGTATAAAGAGACACACGAAAAAGCCTTGCACCATGTATATGAAGAAGCCTGCATTCAAGCGGTGCCTACATTTATCATCGGAGGTACGGAACTGCGCGGTGCCCGCCCGAAAGAAGTGCTGGAGCAAATCATTGATGATGAGCTTTCCAGGCTTGAGGCGGAGTTGGATAATGAAGAATAGACCTACGTGCTGGATGGGAGTTTATAGAGTGAGACTGCAATCATTTTGGTTGCAGTTTTTTTCTTTCCTAAGTCGAGTCATTATAGTTTCTATGAGGTTGGTTGTCCTGATATACTTTGTATTATCATAGTTTGGTAAAAATTAGAGATTATGGAGAAGTGGGAGCTGGGGGAACGTGAATAAATTAGTATTTGTTATTTTATTAATCACTACAACCGGATTGATGGGTTCATCATTTGCGGTAGGCAAAATCGGCCTTGAATATGTCTCTCCTCTGATGCTTGTAGGGGTGCGTTTCACGATTGCCGGCATCTTAATGGCATTGGCTGTTAGACTGTTGAAACGGCCGCATCCAACCGAAGCTAAAGAGTGGGGCAAAGTCGTCCTTGTCGGTAGCCTGCAGACTGCCGGGGTGATGGGATCTATTTTCTTGAGCCTGAGGACCATTACAGCAGGGGAATCCTCAATCCTGACTTTCACAAATCCACTGTTGGTTGTAGTGTTCGGTACATTGTTTATGGGAATGCAATACCGGCGCCTACAATGGCTCGGGGTGATAATGGGGATCGTCGGAGTCTTTATAACACTGGGAGCGAGCCTTGATATACGTGAAGTCGGTTTCTTCCTTGGCTTATTGAGTGCCGTTTTTTGGGCGAGTGCCACGCTCGTCATGAAAAAATGGGGGCATTCGTTCGACACCTGGGTATTGACGGCCTATCAAATGCTGTTCGGGGGGCTTATCCTGCTTGTGACCAGCGTCCTTTTTGAGCAGGTTAGGCTGGATCTTACTTCAACATCCATAGGGATCATCCTGTGGCTTGCCATCATGGCATCAAGCGTTCAATTTGCCATCTGGTTTTACCTTTTGAAAAAAGAAGATCCTGCGAAGGTCAGTTCGTTTCTGTTCCTAGCTCCCTTATTTGGAGTCATCTCCGGTTGGCTGCTCCTAGATGAGCAATTGCATCTGACCACATTGACAGGTGGAAGCATCATACTCCTGGGAATTTACCTTGTGAATAAGCCACAGAAAAAGAAAGGACAACTGGAGCATACTGCATAGAGAAGAGACAATACTAATAACTGCGGAAAGTGAATTTGCCGAATCTGTCCCTTGCTCTGTTTATTTATAACGTTATTAGCGCGGTCTGTACTAGATGGTTAGCATATAACTTGCTTAGAAATAAAAAATCCCCCATAAACGGGGGAGTGCGACGCAAAGAGGAAAGGGTATGGGACGGATAGTACATAGTATGAAAATTGTATGATCTGGAATAGACTTCTACCCCAAAAGATCAGCCTGTTTTGGTGTGTATGCACAAATTTCTGCGGTGGCAATGAGAGAAACGGGAAAATTATATCGAAAGCTGGGTTCCTCTTTCCGGTAGAAAATATGAACAAGAGCTCTTTAAAGAGTTTAAATTTCCACTAAAGTTTTCTTCAACAAAAAAACAGGCCTGAACAGACCTGCCTTCCATCATTACGGGTATTACTTAATAGCCGTAGCCGCCTCCAACCCAGGAAGCCCCAATGATAATCAAAAGGATGAACAACACGACAATCAGTGCAAAACCTGATCCGTATCCGCCAGCGCTCATTCACAACACCACCTTTTTGCAAGATGAAATATAATATGTCGGGTCAAACCCTGAGGTTCGTGATGAATAGGCCGTTTGGCAAATATAAAACCCTACTTGAATAGCAGGGATGATGTTGGCCGGTTCCTATCTGAATAAAAGTTCCATAATGGATTGAATTTGGTTTTATGAAGCGTTCATGAGACACCCTAATGGGAAAATTGATTGGATTATGGTCTTATGAAGCGTTCATGAGACACCCTAATGGGAAAATTGATTGGATTATGGTCTTATGAAGCGTTCATGAGGCACCCTAATGTGAAAATTGATTGGATTATGGTCTTATGAAGCGTTCATGAGGCACCCTAATGTGAAAATTGATTGGATTATGGTCTTATAAATCGTTCATGAGACACCCTAATGGGAAAATTGATTGGATTATGGTCTTATGAAGCGTTCATGAGGCACCCTAATGTGAAAAGAGAATGGAAAGTGGTCTTATAAAGAGTTCATGAGACACCCTAATGGGAAAAGAGAATGGAAAGTGGTCTTATGAGGAGTTCATGAAGCACCCTAACGTAAAAATCAGCTTGAAAGTGGTCTTATAAAGAGTTCATGAGACACCCTAATGTGAAAAGAGAATGGAAAGTGGTCTTATAAAGAGTTCATGAGGCACCCTAATGTGAAAGGACAATGGAAAGTGGTCTTATGAGGAGTTCATGAAGCACCCTAATGTCAAAATCGAATGAAAAGTGGTCTCATAAAGAGTTCATGAAGGAGCCTGGGCAAAGCACGGCCTTTATGTGGGAAAATAGACCAAAATCTTTTAGTTTAAAGGAAAAAAGGACCTATTCTAAAATAGAAAGAATCAAGTGCTAATTTTTAAGAGGGAAAACACCGGTATCATCGAATTTATTAAGTTGAATGAAACCTTTCCGCTAGGCATTCGTATAGTTTACTAAGAGGCTGGAAAGGAATGATTTTATGTCAGCAGATCCATTTACTGTGGCAGATCCAATGTTTCAAATTGTCCCTATTTTAATCGGTATCATTTTTGTGTTTGTAATCGGGGGCATCCTTTTTTCCGTTATAAAAGGGATAGGTCAGTGGCAGAAGAATGAACAGTCACCAAAGCTGAGTGTGCCTGCAATTGTTAAATCAAAGCGTATGAATGTTTCCAAGCGCTCAAACATGCATCATCATGGAGACGGCCATCACCACCATTCTTCAAGATCTCAAACAAGATATTATGTTACATTTGAGTTTGAAAGTGGTGATCGTAAGGAGTTTCATGTTTTGGGGAAAGAATACGGGCTTCTTGCAGAAGATGATGTTGGCAAGGTGACGTTTAAAGGTACGAGATATCTGGGGTTTGAAAGGAAAATGAAGGAAGACACCATTTGATGTACTTTTATGCCGCAAGTTTCTGAAAGGAATTGTATGAAGATATAGTGGAAATGGGTATATTTAGTCTTTGTCTTCTTGATTCTGTTCACAGTACTGCAATTTAAATATGTAGCCTGGGTGGCTCCAGACAGGTTGAATCCCTTTTATCTTGCCGGTTGGGGTGTGTCTTTTCTCGTGATGAGCAGTTTGTTGTTTATTAAGTGGATACAAGTCAGAAAGGAAGAAGACCTTAAGCAGCAAAATGAACGCTTGAAGGAAGCGGTGGAGTTTTATCGGAACAAAGCAGAATAATGAGGATAAGCGAGCTAAGTTTGAATTTTTAACAGGAATAGCCGGCATAGTGCCGGCTATTTGCTTTGAATAATAGGCCATATATTCTAAATCATTCACCAATTTCAATTTTAGCTTTCCCAGTTTCGTATGAAATGGAGTTCAGTAAATCTTCGTCAGTCATGATGTGAGGGTGACTCATTTCCAACACCGTCTGCAATTCCGCAGGCATTTTTTCAGCATCATACGCGCAGACGAGGGTCATGTCATGCTCATGGACGACCTTGTCGACTTCCCGTTCAAACCAATCCACAATTTTTTTAGGCTCCTGCAATGTTCCCCATTCTACATTGGTCCATGTCCGAAAAGGAATGTCATTTTCGAAATACGGAGTTACCGTCTTTGTTAATTGTTCATAAATAGCAGGAGGATGGTAGCTTCCATGAGACAAATAGAACTCAAAGTTACTGATTGTGTGAATTTTTTCAAATTGCTGCTCAGTCAACTTTCCCTTCAAGATTTCCATCAGGCTGAGTAAATTCCTTTCACTTTCAATAAGAATGACAGATTCTCCGTTTTCAATGCCTGCTACCAGATAGTCCACCGCGTTATTGAGATAGCTTTCTCTATTCTCATAACAATAGAGGACATGTGTACACGCATGATTCTGTGCGTAATGGTTTACTTTCTCAGACACTTGTAACACCTTCCTCTCCTTAAAACATGTTCGGGATATATCCCTAAAACCCTTTATTTTTTTAAAATTTATTTTGTAGAGCAGAGGAGGGGGGCTGTTATATCGGTAGACAGCCCTCTGATTTTGTCAAAAAATCGCGGACAACGTCTAAACCTACATGTCAGCCGAATAGACTATTCATGATAACCACTTTATTTCAAAGGATAGGGGTGGCATGATGTTTTCGGTTACGGAAATGCAAACATTCGAATTGTTTTCTGTCCCGCATATCACTGTCCTTCTACTGTTTGTGGCTGTATTCTTCTGGTTGATTGTTTTCAGGAATTTCTTAAACCCTCACCAGTCGATCATCAAGTGGACGTTATTCAGCATTCTCGTTCTCAGTGAAGTGTCTCAGCACCTTTGGCTGATTTTGACCGAACAGTGGGAGGTCGGGAACCTGCCCTTGCACTTGTGTTCTGTCAGTACGTTCTTATGCATTTATTTGTTTTTGAAGCCGAATAAGAAAGTATTTTATTTATTGTTTTTTATCGGGTCCCTTCCTGCAATATTAAGCATGGTCACACCGGAAGTTTTTTATCAGTTTCCACATTTTCGCTTTATCAAGTATTTTCTTCATCATGCGGCCATATCATGGTCTGTCCTGTATTTCGTCGTCTATGAAGGCTACCGGGTTCCGAAAAAAGCTATCTGGACCGGATTCCTGTTGCTGAACCTTCTTGCACTTCCGATTTTCTTCATTAATCTTCTTTTGGACACAAACTTCTTTTATTTAGCCAACCCTACGGAATCCAAGACCATCTTGTCGTTCTTCGGTTCAGGGATCAGGTATTATCTCAATCTTGAAATTGCTGCACTCTTCGTGTTTTATCTTACGTACCTGCCGATGGGCTGGTTGCTGAAGCGGGAAAGAGAGAAAGAGAGATTACAAGCTTGATCAATTTTACACAAATTAGCGGCCCTCATTGTTATTGGCAATGAGGGCTTTTTAAGCGGTATCTAGAAAATAGCCTAAATTTAGGAAGGAGACTCTTAACTGGAAGGATAATGGAATAAGGTTTTGAATTCCTTATTGAAAAGGGGGGAGGTATGAATATATTATCAAAATTCAAAGTGCTGTTAATTCTTATCGTAATTATTCTATCCGCCTGTACCAGTAATAATGAAAAAATTGTTTGGCAGGAGTCTGAACCATTTATACAGGATAATTTGACATTGTATGGATTGGAAAGAAAGTGTGGAATTACTAAGGTTAACGGTGAAGCTGGTGAACCGGCTTTTCCAGTGGGACAGGGGCGGCATTTTCATGTATACCTGATGGATGATTCAGCAGATTATACCGGAAAAAAGTACAAAATGACAGCCACTCACAAGGAAACCAAGGAGACTGTTCTCTTGTATGAGTGGGGATTGATAATATTCAAAGTGGAGCCAAGTTCGGCTTGGATAAAGCTGGACTATGGAAGATAGAAGTTTTTGTTGATGACGAGCACCTGACGAGTTTTATCATTAAAGCTGAAGATGAATAGAGTTTGGTATTCTGATCTATATTTCTGCACATTAAGGGATGCCTGTCGATGGAAGAACTAATATGGACGTTATTGATTTTATTGCTGGCATCTTGTGATGATAAACTGGATGCTGATGGTGAGATCGCTAGGCAGTACTTACTGAATAAAGAGTATGATATCATCTCATATGAGGGCAGCCAGGAGTATTCCTTTACGAAGGAAGAACTCGGCGATTTGCCGCATCTAGCAATCTGTGCAGTTCAACCGTTTTCGCCAGATTCATATGGTGGGAAAGTGATCAAGCAGGAAATCTTGATCGTGGAGGAACACCCAATTAGTAAGATTGATGATTCTTATCGAGGCTTTTCAGGGGAAGCCCGAAATCAGTGTTTTGGTGTATGAAGGTGAAGTTATCGGCGGCACCTCATTCCCTGTAGGGGAGGGCGTTGGAGGCTGGCCATATTCACTTGATGGCAAGACAGCAGAAGAGATCCATGGAGAGAGGCCGGCTGCGTTGTTGGAAGAGTGGAGCAAAGGTGATGATTAATTAAGGTATTATCAAGGGTTGTTAGGTGCGGAATAATAGACTAATTGAGTGTTGAAGAGAAGTTTTAGGATACAAGTGTAAACGGTGCAATGAGAATGGCTTTTTGATTAGATGTTGGTTTGAAAAGGGAGTAAATGGGCCAATGAGAATGGAATTTTGAACGGATGTTGGTTTGAAAAGGGAGTAAACGGCCCAATGAGATTGGAATTTGGAATAGATGTTGGGTCGAAAAGGGAGTAAATGGGCCAATGAGAATGGATTTTGAACGGGATGTTGGGTCGAAAAGGGAGTAAATGGGCCAATGAGAATGGATTTTGGAAGAGATGTCGGGTCGAAAAGAGAGTAAACGGCCCAATGAGAATGGATTTTTGACGGGATGTTGGGTCGAAAAGGACTCATATTGGTCTGTCCATATTACCCGATGAAACCAACCCCGGTCTTAATCGTATATATATCATAGGAGGGATAAGATGTTATCTACTATATTATGGGGCTTGTTTGTAGTTTTGTTTGCTGCCCTGTTAATTTATTCTGATAAGAGAAAGAGAAAAAAGAACGTTCATCCGTCACACCGGAAAAAAACAGAAGAACAAAAGGACACTGAAAGGGCGATTGAATTAGAGAAGTCCCGACGTGGTGGTCCGCACATCTATGGCGGCGGGAACTAAAATACTCCATTTACAGGTGAAGCAAAGCGTCCTTTACTAAAAAAGGAGGGTATGATGAACAGGATTGCAATCATTGGTTCAGGTGGATCAGGTAAATCAACACTGGCAAAGAAGTTAGGAAAAAAGCTGAATATATCGGTTTGGCACCTGGACCGTTTACATTGGAACCCAAATTGGACCCCAACTTCGAAAGAAGAACAGATAGAGTTGCAGGAAACCTTAGTCACGGAAGAAAAATGGATCATCGATGGAAATTATAACAGTACATTGGACATTAGGCTGGAAGCTGCTGACACGATCATTTTTTTGGATATCCACAGGTTGATTTGTACATATCGAGTGCTAAAAAGGATGATTCAATATATAAATAGGACGAGGCCTGATATGAGGGAAGGGTGTATTGAAAAGCTTGATTTGAAGTTTTTGAAATGGATATGGAAGTACCCTCTTACGAAGAAGCCCTATGTTTTGACGAAACTGAAAAAGTTTTCAAAAGAGAAGAATATCATTATTCTTAAAAGTCAAAAGGAAGTACAAAATTGGTTGGATAGAGTATAGGAGTTTTTCAGGATAACTTCTGACTCCTACTTCATAAAAGTGTAAAGATGAGAATACGATGAAAGTAGTTATTGGCACATCGTAAAAATTTTCGCTTTGATTAATGTTGATCGTTAGATAGCCGCTGAGGTAAGGGGTGATACAATGAAAAGAACCATAATTGGCGGTTTCTTTATGCTGGGAGGACTTATTTTAGTTGGCTCCATTATAATTGCGGGTTCTGCTTATGCAACAAGCATGACATCTTGGTCGGGAAAGTCTAAATTATGGAATGCAATTTTTGGAGCAGAGTCATATGGGGATGAAGTGGTACAGTCTTTATTCTTAGGTTTTCCATTTATTATAGGGATCGCAATTGCTTTAATAGGAGCAGCCATGCTGGGCTACGAATATTATTCAACTTTTAAAAAGTAGACCCTGTTAGTTGATTTTGCATAGAAGAAAGGATATGTACCACCAATGATTAGTAGCATTATACACGGTGCCATTTTAGCATTTGGACTCATTCTTCCGCTCGGGGTCCAGAATGTATTTGTATTCAATCAGGGATCTGTGCAGCGGAAGTTCAGCAGGGCCCTTCCCGTAGTTCTTACTGCATCCATTTGTGACACGATCCTCATATCGTTAGCGGTCTTAGGTGTTTCCGTTATAGTTCTAGGGATATACTGGATAAAATTTCTATTGTTATCTGCCGGTGTCATATTTTTAGTCTATATGGGGTTTGTGACTTGGAATAGTAAGCCTGAGTCGGGTGCACACGAAGAAAGAGTTCTCTCACCGAAAAGGCAAATCGTTTTTGCAGCTTCTGTTTCGTTATTGAATCCCCATGCCATCATGGACACAATCGGAGTCATCGGCACAAGCTCCCTTTCTTATTCGGGTTCTGAAAAATTCGCGTTCACCATCGCCTGCATTGCTGTTTCGTGGATTTGGTTTTTTGCTCTTGCCTTTATCGGAAAACGAGTCGGCAGCCTGCGAAACTCAGCAGCTTACATAACCATTTTAAATAAAGTATCAGCCTTGATCATATGGGGGACGGCCGTCTATTTACTGGTCACCTTAATCAGCTGACTTTTAAAAAACATAACTATAATTAGTGACATCAATATGGGCATTTTTCATACACTATTTCTGAGGTGAAAAAAATGCCAAGAGTTAAATACCGGGATTCAGATGTAGCCTTGATGGCAAGGATGATGAGAGCCGAAGCTGAAGGTGAAGGTAAACAGGGGATGTTGTATGTAGGTAATGTTATAGTGAATCGCGCCAGAGCCGACTGCCTTGATTTTAAAGATGTACGATCGATTTATGATGTTATTTACCAAGTGCAGGGCGGGAATTACTCCTTTGAAGCTGTTCAAAAAGGGAACTTGTTCTATAACCGGGCAAGATCGGTTGAGAAGAAGCTGGCTAAAAAGAACCTGGACTACTGGAGTCAGCATCCAGCGAAGTATTCCCTATGGTATTTCAATCCATATGGGCCATGTCCTCCAACCTGGTACGGTCAGCCTTTTGCGGGCCAGTATAAAAATCATTGTTATTATGAGCCAGTCGGCGGAAGCTGTGACAGTGTCTATTAAGGTGTATCATCTGCTCTTTTTACATTGTATTATCATTTTTCACTCAACAAGGGAACGTCTTCGACAGGGGATGTTCCCGTTTTCTTTGTTGCTGACATTGTTGGATGGTTCTTGGTACAGTAATCTATAGGAAGCAATAATGAAAAGAACAGGAGAATAATAATGAGTTTACGATTCGAAAGGCTAACGGAACCGACTACAGAAACTGTTCGGGCGTTCAATCGGTGGGAAAACGATTCGACCATCATTCATTTAATCCGTCCTAACTTCACTAAAGAAGAATTTGAGCATAGGGAAGAAGTGACTCTTTCCCAATTAAAGAAAAGACTTGAAAACCACCGGCATTACTTGATTTATTCTGAGGACAAGTTGATAGGTGAAATGAATTATATGATCGATCCTGTTCATCTTTTTAAAAGAGAACCGGAAACAGCCTGGATAGGCATCACCATCGGGGAACCGGAAGGCCGGGGAAAAGGAATCGGATTCCACGCCATTCAGCATTTGGAAAGGGAGATTGAAAAAGAAGGACTGAAGAGGATTGAGCTTGGTGTCTTTGAGTACAACACCAGAGCGATCAAGCTTTACGAGAAGCTTGGCTACAAGAAAATTGGCGAATTGGAGGACTTTACATATTGGCAGGACAGGATGTGGAAGGACATCCGGATGGAGAAGTATCTTTAAATTTAATTTGAATGGGGGAATCTATTTGCGTTGTCTATGTAAGCTGAACGAAACCTTTGATCTAAAAGTCAAAGGAGATGTCGGAGCGGATCCGATATGGTGCAGCAAATGCGGTACCAATTTAGAGCTGGAAGAATTGGGGCTTTCAAAAGAGTTAGAAGAAAAATTGTTGAAATGGGCCAACGACTATGGTGAATGGATAGACTGGATCAAGGATGAATTAGTAAAAAATGGGGTTGAGATGGAGGAAGAGCACAATACAAAAGGCAGGGAGTTAACGGACTGTGTCATCAAAGAACTTGGATACCGCTACAGAGTTATTTTTTCCCCATCGTCAATGGGCAAAAGCTATAGGAAGAAAAGGAATTGGTTATGAAGGCGTAATCCGAAAGTGGATTGCGCTTTTAATTTTAGTAATTTCATTGAATAAGGTCATAAAGTTTGAAATAATTGGTATTTTTAGAATGAAATTGAGGAGAATACATAGCTCCATCTATGATGCCATCTATATTGTAAATTAATAATTCTTTAAAAGGCGGATTATCCTTCTGCAAAGTGATACATGTATTGTGAAAATAGGTGCCATGCTTAAAAGAGGTGAATTGAGCCAGGCTCAAAAAGGGTGAATTGAGCCAGGCTCAAAAAGGGTGAATTGAGCCAGGCTCAAAAAGGGTGAATTGAGCCAGGCTCAAAAAGGTTGAATTGAGCCAGGCTCAGAAGGGGAGAATTGAGCCAGGCTCAGAAAGGTTGAATTGAGCCAGGCTCAAAAAGGGTGAATTGAGCCAGGCTCAGAAAGGTTGAATTGAGCCAGGCTCAAAAAGGGTGAATTGAGCCAGGCTCAGAAAGGGAGAATTGAGCCAGGCTCAAAAAGGGTAAATTGAGCCAGGCTCAAAAAGGTTGAATTGAGTCAGGCTCAAAAGGGGTAAATTGAGCCAGGCTCAAAAAGGGTAAATTGAGCCAGGCTCAAAAGGGGAGAATTGAACCTGGCACAAAAGGGGTAAATTGAGCCTGGCTCAAAGTTATAGTATTTCCCGCCCACGGTTAAATCTCTATAAAATTATCACCCATTCGATACTCGTTTAAAATCATTGGCATCGACCGTGTAAGAAGAGCCTGGAATGGGGTCCATCTTTCGGTTCCTCCACGTTCTCCAGAGTTTCCATCTACTGCGGTAAGCTTTTGGCGGAGTCAACCCTTTTTCAATACCGGCTGCCATACTGTTGATGGCCAAGATGGTTAAAGTGAAGCAGGCCAAAGGTCCAAAAGCGAGCCACCATTGGTAATTGATTTGTTTAATGTACATGCCGAGCATTCCTGACCATTCGAAGGCCACTGGCATCGGCGGATCGCAGAAGACATCATAACAGACTGAAGTGCCTCCAAAATAAATCTGAAAGATCCCGAGATGGGCGATAATGAGCAGCACCTGGACAACAATCCTTGGAAAAATCATGAACAGCCTTGGCCGCAGGTGGGGAAGCACATGCTTTTTAAAAATGTGAAAGGGAGAAGCTCCCAAGGTAATGGCACTTTCGATAAATTCTTTCTTCAATATTTCCCGTGTTTCTTCGGCAATCAGCAAAGCTGTTGTGGGGGCCAGAATCAGGGCCAGCATGACAATCTGATAGACGACTCTTCCGGTTAATGAATAGGGAAATCCCTCAGGTGATTCCCAGAGTACCGGATAAAGCACGTTATAAGCAATGATTGATTGGGGTACAAAATAAAAGGAGGACGATATCCCTTTTACCATGGTTTTTGATCCTTTTTTTCTCCAAAAAGCTAGAAGGATACCAAAGACAAAAGATAAGATGAATCCCAATATGGAGGTCAGGAATGCAGCGCCGAATGTATATTTGGCTCCCTGTAACAGTTGCTGAAGCAAATGATAGCCGAACTGATCGGTTCCCAGAGGAATATCTTTTGACGGTGGAAGCGGAGCTCCTTTAATCATGTTTCCTTCACTGTCTTTCAGCCATTCGGTTTGCGGGATGTATGAATCATAATGAGTGGCATGGATGATGCTTGCTGCTGTAATGAAAAAGATGTTTGAAAATCCAATAATGAATAATGGCTGTCTGATGACTCTGAGCATTATAGTTCCACCTCATTTCCTGTCATTGAATTGGCCATTCGCTGAATTACTTTTAAAAATACAAAGATGGGCACGAACAGCAAGATCGAAGTCACAGCAAACAGAGTGGGGGTATTATACGAGAACAAGAAAGTCGTCACACCCAGCATATTGAATAGATACTCTAAAATCAGAAGGTTGGAGAGCATAAGCCACATGACGTTTTTTCCGTGGTATGCCAAACTGATGATCGTGTTTCTGAATACATGCACAAACAAGATACGAAAGTATGTGACCCCTTTGCTCTTTGCCAGTTCGACATATTGCTTTTCAAATTCCTCTTTCATGAGGACTGTCAATGTCTTGATGAAGTACATGGTGGGGAGGATGGACAAGCAAAGGATCGGCAGGACATAAGCCCTGTCTTCTCCCAGTGCTACGAAATCGAACAGGAATACACCGGTTTTTCTGAATATGTATACAACGAGCAGCTGGCTTCCGACTATGATAAATATGTCAGGGAGCGAACTCATTGTAAAGGATATGAAATCGACCAACATCTGAAACGGCTTGCCAAGCAAAAAATAGAAGAACAGGATTACGATGGCAACGGACAGAGACAAGAACAGGGCAGAAAAAAATACACCCAGGGAATATTCATATGCGTTCCAAAAGAAAGGGAAAAGTTCTCTTTCTATATGTGAAATCGGGTTAATATACACTAAATTTGATAGGGAAAAGAATCCTGAAAGAATCTGCCAAACTTCATTGATGATTGCAGGCAGGATGCTGATTGCAAAGATACCTGTCAGGATGAACAGGATCTGGATGACGGATGATTTCAATTTTGCCATATGGGACCTCCTGTAAATGAGAGTAAAAGCAGCGGAGCAGGACTGGATCACACCAACCTGTTCTAACCCCCTACACTCTCGGCAATTTCTATAAGCTGCTCCCTGGTTACCATATCCAGGGAGTAAGTCAGCACTTCATACATGATCTTCTCACCGTTGTATTCCTTGATCCATAGAATGGACTGATATGGGAATGGTCCTGTTTCTTTTTGAAGGTGAAAGACTTCGTGATCATGGATGCGAAGTTTGGTGATCTCCAGTTCACCATCGTCCAAGGGCATATTCTCATATAATTCCACTCTGGAAGAGCTCCTGATGAACATGTCAAAATCTTCATTCTTATAATGGGTGATTACTCCGAGTTGATCTTTCTTTTCTTTAACCTTCACAGTTTTAGACAGAACTTCTTTATCGCTGTAGCGGGCTTTGGCATATAGCTCCGATTCTGCTCTCGCAAACTGGCTTTCGGCTACATCGACCATAATCTTGCCATCGACAAAAGCCAGCCCGAATGGAAGTGTTTTACTTGGGACATAAGAGTGCTCGATGGATCTCTTGTATTCTTGGTAGTCCGTAAATTTCCTCGGCTGCCGGTGAACAGTGAAAATTTTCTCCGGATAATCGCTGACCTTATAGGAGATCAGTGCTTCACCGGGTTTCACCTTATCCTTGAAGGCTTCAGCAGATTCAGCATCCCACTCCCTGATATCCGATGGGGGCTCTGTCAATTCCATCATGACTTCACCTTCCGAATCAAACAACTGAAATCCCTGGGAGGCAATGACTCCTACGGTAGAAAGGGTGATCAAACCTCCCCCTATAAGAGCTGCGCGCAGCCCTTTACTTATGGAAAACGAAAAAAATTTCTTTTTCTGCATGCGCTCTTCTTCAATCATCTTATATGTATCATTGATTCTATTTTTTACAATGGAGGGGATTGAATCATCCTCGAACAGTTTTTTCATCTTGTTGTCGAATTTTTCTTCATTCATTTCCGCACACTCCTTTTAAAAGAGGTTTTTTCTTCCTCCAGAAAGGCCATCATTTGCTGCCTCGCAGTAGACAAGCGAGATTTAACTGTTCCTTCCGGGATATTGACAGCATCGGAAATCTCCTTGATTGACATGTCTTCAAAGTAAAAGAGTGTCGTCACAATTCTTAAGGAGTCGTTCAGGGAAGAGACAGCTTCCTGGACAGAAAGTTTTAAGTCGATTTCCGACTGGTCGCTTTCATTCCAAGATTCTACAGGGATGACAACTTTCCGTTTCTCTATTAGTGCATAGCACTCATTAATCAAAATCCTGATCAACCAGGTTTTGAAATACTTATCCTCTTTCAGTGTGGAAATCTTTTTGTAGCAGAGTAAGATGGTGTCTTGAATGGCATCCGCGCAGTCATGGTCTTTCTTCAAAATCCCTTTCGCGACGCGGTACATAGACTGCTCATATTGCTGCATCAATTTAATAAAAGATGAATGATGCCCTTTTTTGGCTTTTTTGATTAATTTTTTCTCCTGCAAATGTTCACACCTCCTGGCACTATGAAGCAAACTTGATCTGGCCGTTACTTATTAGATAGGTAAAGTTATGGTTTGGTTCAAAAAAATTTAAATATTTCCACATTTAGTATAAGTGTAAATGAAATCGGCACTCAAAACGAACAGAATTCTCAACAATAGGAAAAAGTCTTTTGTTCTTCAGTGGATTTGAATGGTAAGATAATAGAAAGGAAAAATGTGGATGGAGAAAGAGGCTTGGTTGAGATGCACTATGAAATGGACTGGAAAAACATATGTCTAACCTCTCGACTGGGCGAGTTGGTGGATGATCCCCAAATAATAACTGGCGGGCTTTTATATGAAATTTATACCTTATGAATCGTAGAAAAATATGAAAACTTACTTCTTAAGTAAGGGATGTGATTATCTTAATGAAGAAATCAACTGTATTGGTATTGGGAACAAATCATTTAGATACTCCTGATAACGGCGACATTTTTATGCCAAAGACGGAGGGGATTTTTTCAGAAAAGCGGCAGAGAGAGATCAACGAGGTAGTACAGATGTTGAAAAAATTCCGGCCAACCAAAGTCGCTTTGGAAGTGGTCAAAGAAAGGCAGGATCGCTTGAATGAAGAATACAATGCCTTCAGAGGCGGAAATTTCACCTTGACGGCCAACGAGCGGCATCAATTTGGTTTTAAATTAGCAAAGGAAATGAACCATAAAAAACTATTCGCAGTGGATTGGAACGGCCAAGTAGAAGGGGTTCCTAATCTTGGCGAATGGGCCAAGGAGACTGGCTCCCGGATTTTTGATGAGATACTGGTCAAAGAAGAAAAAAGAAGCAGCGAGATTGAAAACTATTTTAACAACCATTCAATCCGTGAGTTTCTCTTATGGTTGAACAATTCTGAGAATATTAAGTCCAGCCAAGAAACCTATATGCAAATTGCATTGATTGGTGATCCTCACACTCCAGCCGGGGCGATGTGGACGGCTCAGTATTGGTATTATCGCAATATGGTCATTTATAAGAGAATAGTAGAGTTAGCACAATCAGGTCAAGAAAGGATTTTTGTTCTTTACGGGGCCGGTCATCTTCATCTGCTTATGCAGTTTCTTCAAGAGAGTGGAGTTTTTAACGTTGAAATAGCCGAGGAATACCTTGAAGTTTAGCAATTTAAGTAGAAATATAGGGATACTTGCGTTTACTTTCAAAAGGAGGAAGTGTAAGTTGTTGGAGATTTTGAGGACAGTCCTCACGGTACTTACCCTAAGCTTATGACTTTACGCGTTAATCTCCGGGAACTAGGAATTACAAAACGATATGCTCTTTTCGTTAAGTGCTTATATGTTGGTTATGGAAGTATCGGAGTTAAAGGAGAAGCCATATTCCTATGCGATTCTATCTTTTGTCACCTCAGGATTTCTCCTTTTCGTTTCCATCTATACTTTATAGAACTATTTAGACAATGTCTGTTTCAGGAGGTGAAAGATATGGTGAAGAGTTGTAATTATCATGTTGAGAGAGTCGGCAAGGGTGAACCGGTAATTTTTTTGCCCGCTGCAGGTTTCTCTGGGAAAGAAGGGCTTAATATAGCAGAGTACTTAAGTGATCATTATGAGACTCACTTAATCGACTTACCAGGCTTAGGGAAAAGCAAGGGTCTTGAGGGAAGTATTACAGATCGCCGATTAGCAGATTGGGTGAATAGTTATTTGGAAGAATCCAATCTTAGCAAGGTCAACTTAATTGGTCATTCTCTGGGGGGAGCTATATTACTGGCTTTTGCCATATATTATCCGCATAAAGTGAATAATTTACTATTACTGGATCAGGGCCACAAACCTTTTCCGAGAATACCGAAGTCGGAATTTGGTCCATTTGCTTTTGCCTTTCCATTCCTTAGTGTCTGCGTAAAACTATTTGGGTCACGTTTTTTGAGTAAACTGGAACCGCTTTTTACCCAAAAGGAGGAACAAAAAACCCATTTTGATACTGTAGTGAAGCAATTTTGTGAAAGGGTGTATTTAGAGGAGAATGATTATATACGAACAGCTTTGAAACAGCCGGCGGATTTTTCAATAAGCGGCCTTAACCTTATGTTTGGCTACTATAATCTTAATCTCCCTAAATTGTTAAAAAAGATAACTGTTCCTACATATTTGATTTACGGTACTTTTGAAGGGATAGACGAAAAAGAGTACCGAAACACAAGTGACTACATAAATCGATTAAAAAAGTATTCACTTCCAATCACTTATTATCCACTTGCTGCAGGGCATTATGTGCATTGGAGTGAAGGATTTTCAATGGTTGATGTACATAAGTTTCTATTATCAAGCTCTTAAGATTTACAGAATTTTAATAGAAGAAAAAGTTTATGGTAATGTGCTTCTAGCTCCTTTGGGAAGCGGTATTAAGGATGGCAGTGTAAAGTGCTGCGAATATAAAAAGAGGTGAAACACGATTAAGTACCTGGGAACCCCAACGATAGAGACCGAAAGATTATTCCTGGAAAAGTTTAAGCTCACTGACGCTCAAACAGCCTTTCATCATTGGTTATCGGATGAAAAGGTTTCAGACAACCGAGTCAGTGCTGCGCATACATCTGTTTCTAAGACGATGGAGCGGCTGACTAATATTGTTTCAAAGTATGAGCATGAAGAATTTTGTTACTGGGCCATCAAACTGAAGGATGGTGGCGAGCTGATTGGAGAAATCGATTTATATGATTTTGATCGAGCTACGGAAAACTGTGAAGTGAGTTATTCGCTTGGTTATCATTGGTGGAACAAAGGATACGGCACTGAAGCCTTAAAAGCAGTAGTAGAGTTCGGGTTTACCTATATGAACGTTCATAAAATTTCTGCGGCACATAATACAGATAACCCAGCATCGGGAAAGGTTATGCGGAAGGTAGGTATGCAGCAGGAAGGCATAATCAGGGATATGATCCGTAATTCAAAAAATCAATATAAAGACTGTGCGGTTTATGGGATTATTCAAAAAGAATATGTAGCTAATCCTGATGCTCGTGAATCACACATTGTTCGTCTAATAAATTGATTTCCATTTGGATTTTTAAAGATAGGAAAGCGAATAAGAAAGTAGGGATCGGTATTTGTCTTTTCCAAGAGTCTTGAAATTCAGTCTGAATTCATTTTTGCTTTTTGTGATTTTTGTGATGGGTCTCTTTATTAGCGGCATACAGCTGCCGGACCAATTTATTTTTATAAAGAGCACCATTCCGGAAGATATATATAAGACCAAGCTGCAAAACCAGCTCTTCGTCATTTTGTATTTTGTGATTTTATTAATCCTTATATCAAGGAAAGAGTACTATTCATTTTTTAATCTCTCACCTTTAAAAAAGAAAAGTACATACGTATGGATGGTTGGCTTGTTAGCCTTAGTTTTGTTCATTCAGCATCATCCTTTTTCACTTTATTTTTTGCCTATAAGTGCATTTGAATACATCCAGCTCTTGATCATTACTTCTATTTTGGTTCCTATTTATGAAGAACTTTTGTTTAGAGGGGTATTGATATTAGTCCCTCCCGAAAAGCTGCGCTACCCCATGTTGATTATGTCGTCAGTTCTATTTGCTTCTTTACATTCAAATTTTCTAGATGCCTTTATACTCGGTGTTGCTTTAAGTATTCTTGCTATCCGGTTTAGAAACTTATTGGTTCCTATGGTTGCTCACTCACTCTGGAATCTCTTTGCCACTTTTTACTAACAGGTTCGCTTAGAGAATCTCATTCTAGCATTAATGCAACATGAACTTACAAATAATGCGGAGAGCATGTCCACGAGCTAGCAAGATAACGACATGCACTCAAAAAATGTAACCACTAAACCGATCATCAAAAATCAATAGAAAGAATCACTCACCAACTTATATCATACTAATAAAAAACCATTCTACAAAAGATTCCAAAAAAAGCAGGAACATAACAACGCCTTCCCGAATAAACCATTCAAAAGACTAAAATACATAGAAGAAACACAGGCGTAATCCCCGGGCGAGGTTGCGCCTTTAGTTTTGTTCACCAGCAAAAGGGAGGGTGCTCAAATAAATAAAAAGGAAAAATTTTAATATTTTGGTAGGAAAGCAGAACTTTTTTGGTCTGAGCGTCGTCTTTAATAAAGAGAAGATAAAGAGGGGGAGTTTTTGGGTGAAACACTACATATTGAAGATTTTGGCAGTTCTGTTCCTGTTCATGGGATTTTTGCCATGGACGGGTACGGAAGCTGCTGCAGAAGGAGCACTCACGATTGAGGTAGAGGAAGGGATAAAAGGGAAGGTCAAGCACGGGAAGGCGTTTCCGGTGACTGTGACCATCACAAATGAGGGAGAGGACATAACAGGGGATCTCGTCATCTCGTCCAATCCCTATTATCATGCATATGAAAATCTGGTTGTGCCTGTAGAAATTGCCGCCGGGGCGGAACAAAAGATTCAGGTGTCTTTACCAGGTTTGACTGACTTTGGCGGTCCGATGTATACAAATAAGGATAAAAGCATCCGTTTCTATGAAGGCGGATGGGAAGATGGGAAACTGATCAAAACGAAGGGCGATAGCAATCTTACGCCTAGCTACATTCCGGAAATGAAGCTTGTTCTCGGGCTTTTAAGTGACAACCCTGATGGGATGAATGTGTTGAAGCTGACTTCTTATCAAGGGGAAACACCTGAAGTGCTTCCGTTGACAGCGGATACTTTACCGGAGGACAGCTTAGGGTTCGAAATGTTTGACGCCATAATCATCCATGATTACTCAATTGATCAATTGCCTGAGAAGAAACAGGCAGCGTTAAAACAATGGGTGGACTTGGGAGGCCATCTCATTATCGGAAGCACCCCGGATTTACAGCAGAAAATGGGCGGTCTGAATTCTTTAATCCCTATGAATGTCACAGGAGAGGAAAAGCTGAAGGACCTGTCTTTCCTCAACGGATATAGTGAAAAGCCATTAACACTTGAGGAAATGACCGTAATGACAGGTGAAGGGGATGCCAATCTTGACGAATTGATTGTCGAGGGCGGAAAACCGCTCGCAGTTGAAAAAGGTTTTGGAATGGGGAAGGTCACCCAGCTTACCTATAACTTCTCCGAAGAGCCTCTGGCCTCATGGGAAGGAAATAGCGGCTGGTGGAACAGAATCTTAACGGTTTCTGTAGATTCCAACATGCAGCATCCGATGTCTTTTTATGATCAGACACAAAATATTCTGCGATACACAACGGAGCTGTTTTCTTCCTCCTTCTTGTCGGTGTCGCTCATAGCCTGGTTGTTTGCGGCTTATATAATCGTTATAGTACCAATCCTTTACTTCATTTTGAAAAAGGTGGATAAACGCGAATGGGGATGGTGGATCATCCCATCGATTGCTGTGGTGACAAGTCTTGGAATCTTTTTTACAGGGGCTTCTGATCGTTCCGGCGGCGAATCCATCAATAAAGCCGGCATCGTCTCAGTTAATGAAGAAGGCTTTGGTTCCGGCTATCACTTCGCTTCCATGCTGTCCAGCAGCGGAGGAGATTATTCGGTTGAACTCGGGAGCGAAAGTCTACATCCTATCCCGTTCAACCAAGAGTTCGTAGAACAAGTCAATTACAGTAAATACCCGATGGTTCAAACGACCGGAGAAAGTCCTAAAGTGACGTTCCAAGACGTCGAGTTCTGGTCTGTCCGTTCCGTGCTGAATCGATTCTCATCCGTGGAAACAGGCCGTATTGAGGGCGCGTTAACGGCCGCTGGAACACAGATCACAGGGACAGTGACCAATAATATGAACTATGATTTGGAAGACGTATTCATCCTCGCCGGGGGCAGTGCCTACGAAATCGGTACCCTCTCAAAAGGGGAGACAAAGAATGTAGAGTTAGAGAAAAAGCCGGCCGCATTGCTGGGAGCACCGAACAGTTACACTGCATCAAGGGCGTTCCCTGGCATGCAGCGTCATATGTATGGACCAGGCATGCAGAATGGAAAGGGAGATGACTGGAAGAAATTCAACCTTCTTGATTTTGCACTTAGCGAAAAACTGTACAACTCTTCAACGAATAAACCGCTGATCATCGGGTATTCCGAAGAGTCATTAATGAACATGACCATTAATGGCAAGAAGGTTAATGAAGATTCATTGAACCTGTTCTTGCAGACGATCTCTATTGAAACGGAAAACAGCGGCGAATTCATGTTGAAAAATGATCAGCTGGAGCCGAAAGTTTCCGTGGTGGAGGGGATGATTTATCACCAGGAGTTTATGGAAGACAACTACTTTATCGATGCCGAACCTGGGACATATGATCTTGTATTCCAGCTTCCAGATTCGGTTGTGGAAAATAAAGTGAATTATTCGAAACTCCTGCTTACGTTCAGGGAAACCGTTAAAAATGACGGCATCTTCATTATCAATGTTGAAACCGGAGAGGCAGAGGAGTTAGAGACCGGTGTGAGGCAGATCAAGATGGATGAAAATGTCGGCCGCTATATTGATAAGGACGGAAGGCTGACTGTACGTATTGAAAAAAGAGGTCAGCATAACCCGCAGGTACCGGTGCCGGGAGTAACGATAGAAGGAGAGTTTGCGCAATGATAGAAATCGTCAATTTAACTAAAAAATATGGTTCTTTTACAGCACTGGATGACTTGAACCTGTCCATTGAGAAAGGGACGGTTTTTGGCGTTGTGGGTCCGAACGGTGCCGGTAAATCGACCACCTTCTCCATTCTGGCAACCCTTTTGGCACCTACGGAAGGATCGGCCTATGTCAACGGATTTGATGTAACGAAAGATCCTAAGATGGTCCGGAAGCAGATCGGCTACATGCCTGATTTTTTCGGGGTGTATGACCAATTCAAGGCATCTGAATACCTTGATTTTTATGGAGCAAGCTACGGACTTTCGGCAGCGGAGCGGAAATCCCTGATTCCGCAGCTGCTGGAACTCGTGAACCTTTCGCATAAGAAAGATTCCTATGTGGACCTGCTTTCTCGGGGAATGAAGCAGAGGCTTTGCCTTGCACGCTGCCTGATTCATGATCCTGAAGTGCTGATCCTCGATGAACCAGCTTCCGGACTCGACCCCCGGGCAAGGATTGAAATGAGGGATATTTTAAAAGAATTGAAAACCATGGGGAAGACGATCTTGATTTCATCCCATATTCTTCCTGAGCTTGCCGAAATGTGTGATGAACTTGGAGTCATTGAGAACGGAAAGCTGGTCGCTTCCGGTTCCGTTTCAATAATCCAACAGAAGCTTCAGGCAAACAAAGTTTTAGATGTCACCGTGATGGAAGACGTCGAAAAAGCAGTCGCTTTCTTCGAGGATGACCCGAATGTTGCGGAAGTAGTACGGGATGAGAAGGAGCCGGGGACCATCCATTTTGCCTACTCAGGAACAGACCGCGAGCAAGTGGAGCTCCTTGCGAAAGCCATAGGGGCCGGTCTCTTAATCACAGATTTTACCCAGAAGAAGACGGATCTGGAAGACATCTTCCTGGAAATTACGAAAGGGGATGAGTAGATGAAGACACTTCTGATCAACCCGGTGTTAAATAAAGAAATAAAATTGCGGCTGCGGTCGCTGAAAAGTTTTCTTGGCATCTTGTTTTACCTTGCGACTTTGGGTGTTGTAGCCATCGGCTTTATTTATATCACGACGATGAACAGCCAGTCGGGATATATCCGTCCGGAAGAAAGCCGGTATATGTTCATGGTCCTGTCCATGGTCCAGCTGGCACTGATCATGTTCATGACTCCGGGGCTGACTGCAGGTGTGATCAGCGGGGAACGGGAGAGGCAGACACTTAACATGCTGTTGACAACGGAGCAGTCGTCGACAAGCATCATTCTCAGCAAGCTCTTGTCGTCTGTTGCCTTTCTGTTCCTGATGATTTCAGCTTCGCTTCCGTTATATAGCATAGTGTTTCTGTTTGGAGGCGTATCACCCGGTGTCCTCCTGGGTACATTCGGGTTATATGTGATGACCATTATTACGATTGGAAGTGTAGGGATTTTGTTTTCCACAATCCTTCAGAAGACGATCGTGGCCATGATTGCGACCTATGGTGTAGCCCTTTTCCTGACAGCGGGAACGGGATTTCTGACGATGTTTTTCATGACCGCTTTCTATATGGGAACCCAGACGAATCCGGCTCCTTATTTCATGATTATGTCGAACCCGGCATTTGTCCTGATGACGATTTTTGAGCCCAATATGAAAGATGAATTTGTCACAAGAACTGGAATTGATTTTCCTTTTTGGATCAGTTTTGTCATCAGCTTTACAATCATTGCCGCGGTATCTTTATGGATCAGCATTTCCAAGCTTCGTCCGAAAATGAAGCCTAGAGGAAGAAAGAAGAATGCATGATGTGAAATTATTTCTTTCCATGCTGCTTCCGCTTCAACGGAAACTCCTTGTCAGGCACATCAGCATCATACTGTCCTATGGATTTTTAGGTGCTGCCGGGGCGGCTGCAGTATGGGCGCTTGCCGGGAGATTCCTCATCATTCCTTATCTCTGGGAAAAAATGATGATAACCAGCGGTCTTATCGTTGTGGGTTTTGTCCTATACGGCATCTTCACTAAGCCGGGACGAGAAGATGCGGCCGCCAAATATGATGATTTTACAGGGGAGGAGACGGTCACCACCGCGCTTTCCTCTCTTCATAAAGACGACATTATGTATCAGCTTCAGCGGAAAGATGCGTTAAGGAAGATGAAAGAAACCAGACGGCAGGTGGAACAGCTCAAGGCTGTGAATCTGCCGCGTAAGTCTCTTTATTCTGTGCTTTTCCTTGTTTTGCTCATTTCATTATCGTTGGCCTTCCCTAACACGATGATGGAGCGGGCTGAACAGAAAGAAACTGAGGAAAAGATCATGAAAGAAACGAGAAAGAAAGTAGAGAAATTAGCGGAAGAAAAGAAAAAGGGTTCTAATGAAAAGGTTGAAAACGAATTGGCTCAGCTTCAGAAAGAACTTGCTGAAAGTAAGACAGCACAGCAATCACTGGAAAAAGTTTTGGAGAAAGAAAGAAAAACAGCTGAATTGAAGAAAGAAGCAGAAATGGCTGAAAAAACACTGAAAGCCCTGTCGGAGGATACGGCTGGAAGCAGTCTGGACGAGTTATCACAAGCATTAAACGAAATGGATCAGAAAAAGCTTCAGGAAGCGATGGAGAAACTCAAGAAAAAGAAATCACTGAGCCAGGAAGAGATGAAAGCCCTTCAGCAGATGAATCAGGAGACCGGCAGAGAGAGTCTGGACGGCGAGTTGACGGAAGAACAGCTGGAAAAGATGCTCGCTAATCTGGAAAAGTCTCTAGAGGAACTGATGACTTCGGCTTCCTCCTTATCTCAGGTCGCTTCTGTTCAAGCTTCACTCCAGGCGCTCGCCTCAGGTCTGAACAATGAAATGAATTCCGCTGGTTTAGGTACGGCTCAATCCTTGTCATTCAATAATTCTCCAGCCGGACAGGGAAGCGCTGGGCAAAATGGTAATTCTGCAAACGGTGCTGCTTCACAGGGCCAAAGTGGACAGGGCAGCAGTCAAGGAGCAGGAAACGGCGCTAATGGAAATGGAAATGGTTCTGGAAATGGTTCTGGTAATGGCTCAGGAAACGGTTCCGGTAATGGTTCAGGTTCAGGGTCTGGTTCTGGAGGAGGAGCTGGATCCGGGAGCGGAAGTGGTTCAGGAAACGGAGGAAGCGGAGCCGGACGCGGGCAGGGATCGAGGGAACTTGTGACCGTACCTGAGCGTCTTGACGGTCAAACCAATCAGTCGGTCGAAAACGGCCCGCTCGGCCAAGGTTCGGGTGAACAACAGTTATCCGGCCAGTCTCCTGCTTTGAAAGGTTCGGCCAGGCCGTATAGCGAAGTTTATGGAGAGTATGAACAGGCATACCGGGAAAGCGTCGATCGCATGGCGCTTCCGGGCAATCTTGAAAATGTTGTGAAAAATTACTTCAGTGAATTGAATCCGGAGGGGGAATAAAACAGTGACAGAACTTGCTATGAAAGAACAGCAGCTCCAAGAGGCAGCGGAAATCTATCAACACGTCAAGGGAGAAATCGGGAAGTTCATTGTCGGACAGGATGAAACAGTCGAACAGGTGCTATGGGCCATATTTGCCGGCGGCCACGCACTACTCGAAGGACTGCCCGGACTAGGGAAAACCATGCTGGTCCGTACGATCTCAGAGGTCATGGATTTGGATTTTTCGCGTATCCAGTATACACCTGACCTGATGCCGACCGATATCACGGGCACAATGATGATTCAGCCAGATGAACAAGGCCGCCAGACATTTCATTTCCACCCTGGGCCGTTATTTTCCAATATCGTCCTGGCGGATGAAATCAACCGGGCGACACCGAAGACCCAAAGCTCCCTCTTGGAAGCGATGCAGGAACAGACCGTGACGGTGCTCGGGGAAATGAAGCGGCTTCCGAATCCTTTCTTTGTTTTGGCGACACAGAACCCGATTGAACTTGAAGGGACCTACCCGCTACCTGAAGCCCAGATGGACCGTTTTCTCCTGAAAATCAACGTGGAGGCTCCAAGCAGAGAGGAATTAAAAGAAATCGCCCTGAGGACGACCGGAATCGAGGAAATCTCGCTGACTAAACAGGTGGATGCAGAATTCATCCTGTCCACCCAGAAACTGGCTAAAGAAATTGTGCTGGCTGATCATATCCTCGATTATGCCGTTTCCCTGATCATGACTACACAGCCTGATGAAGAGGGGGCACCAGACATTGTGAAGAAAAATGTCCGATACGGGTCAGGTCCCCGCGGACTGCAGAGTTTGATCAAGATCGCCCGGGTAAGAGCCCTTTTCTCCGGAAGGTATCACGTTTCTGTCGGTGACGTGAAGAAAGCTGCATTCCCTGTCCTTCGTCACAGAATCTTCCTGAATTTCGAAGGAGAGGCATCCGGCGTAACACAGGATGAAATTATACAGGAAGTCCTTGCAGCTATGGATAAAACGGGAAGTGCAAAAGGATGACTCTGCTTTCACCAAGGATCTTACAGCGTGCTTCAAAGAGTACACTGGTCATGCGAAAATCGGTCAGGGGAATGCATAAAGGGGAACGGCGTTCTTCTAAACAAGGAACATCCCTGGAGTTTTCAGATTTCCGGACCTATACACTTGGAGACGATCCGAGACTGATAGACTGGAATGCTTTTGCCAGGACGCAGAAGCACTATATTAAGCGCTACCTCGATGAACAGGAGCTGTTTGTCACTTTGTTCCTGGATGGATCGAAATCAATGATGATCCCGAATGAAAAGTGGGAGATGGCCCGGTCCGTTGCTGCCTGCCTCGGCTATATGTCCCTTGCCAACGATGACCGGATTTCAGTGTACCCGGTCGGCACCGGAGTACCGCCTTTTACATACAAAAAGGGACGGGCCTATACAGGAAGACTGTTGAGCTATTTGACGGAGCTGATCGGAGTGGACGGGACCGCCAGCTTTTCATCCGGCCTTCAAACCATACAGCAGAAAAGAAACGGCCTCAGTATCCTTATCAGTGATTTTCTGGAGCCGCTGGAAGAGCTGGAAGAAGCCCTGAAACGAATGCAGGCCTCCAGGCAGGAAATCAGGCTCATCCAAATCCTAAGTCCGGACGAACTGCAACCCTCTTACCATGGAGATTTGAAGCTGATCGACAGTGAATCCAAACAGCAAAGAGACGTCTCCATCAGCAGGAGAGTGCTGGCTGATTATAGTGAAAGACTGAAAGCTCACACTTCCGGGCTTGAGGCATTCTGCCAGAGGAGAGGAATCGGTTTCTTGCAATGTTCGTCAGCACAAGAACTCGAAGAAGTGGTTTTCTCTTCTATGGCCGGAAAAGGATGGGTAATGTGAGGTGAAAATATGGGATTTTTAACACCGGCTTTCTTATGGCTGGGAGGCTCCTTGGCTGTACTTATTTTATTTTACTTATTTCGAAAAGAATTTTCAGAGAAAGAGATTTCTTCCACGCTTCTTTGGGACAGGCTGATTCAGGAATGGAAAGCCAATCGATGGTGGAAGAAGCTTCAAAGGCACATTCTCTTGCTCCTTCAGATTTTGATTGTGATTTTGTTGGTACTGGCTCTTGCTCAGCCTTATTTTTCAGGAAAAGGAATCAGCGGGAATCATGTGGTTGCCGTCATCGATACCTCCGCTTCCATGCAGGCGTCTGAAGGGGAAAGGACAAGGTTCCAACTAGCGAAAGAAGAAATCCTCAAGATGATCGATTCCCTTGGAGAGGGACAAGAAATGAGTGTCCTGACCGGGGGCCGGGTGCCTGATTTGATTTTTACAGGACAATCTGACAAAGGGGTCATGAAAAGAGCTCTGGATGAGTTGACACCTACCTACGAAGAGGACAGCATGGTACAGGCTGCTGGATATGCCTCTTCACTAGTGCCCGATGGAAAAGGAGAAATCCATCTCTATACTGACTCGTTGAAAAAGGAGATGCTGGCAGATATTCCATTAAAGAATAAGCTGGTCGTCCATAATATCGGTGATCAGCAGAATAATCTGTCACTGCGCACATTCGGTGTTGCGCAAAAAGCGGACAGCATATCCGGTGTGATCACAGTTGCCAACGAAAGCCAGAAAGACAGGGCGGTCACGGTATCCATACAGGGAGCAGAAGCTCTCGTCAAAAAATCCGTTGAAGTAAAAGCAGGAGGAACAGAAATCCTTTATGTCGAAGCTCTTGAGAATTCTCCGTATTATGAGGCTTTTATTGAGCAGGATGATTCCTATGAGGCTGATAACCGGATCTCAGCTTTCTTAGGGGGCGAAGCAAGATCAGAAGTCTTCCTTGCAGGAGGGACCAATCCGTTTTTGGAAAAAGTCCTACCTCTTCTGGGGTTTGAGCCGGTAGTTCTTTCTGCAAATGATGAAGGTCAGTCGCAATATCCCGAGGAGAAGGATGGTCTTTACATTTTAACAGGGATAGAAGAAGAGAACTGGCCGTCCGGTCCCAAGCTGATTTTAGCCCCAGCTGAAGGCGGATCATTTAAAGTGGGGAAGAAAACCGAGGTTGGAGAAGGACTTGCAGGAGCAGATTCAAGCCCTCTACTGCGTTATGTCGAAATGGAAAAGGTGTACCTTCAGCAGAGATACCCTTATGACAGCGGGAATCTGGAAACGATTGTATCCAGCGGAGCTCACCCCGTCATCAGCAAAGGCAGTTACGAAGGCAGTCCACTGGTGATGGTAGGATTTGACTTGCAGGATACGGATTGGCCGCTTCATCCAGGTTTTCCGATCTTTGTCAAAAATGCGTTGGAATACCTTCAGCAGGAAAATCAGTCCCTTGGATATGGAGCCCCTAATGAACAAAGACAAGTGACATTCTCTTCTGATTCTCAAAAAGCAGAGATCGTTGACTTGATCAATGGCCGGACGGTAAATGAAGTTTCTATGGACTCCGAAACTGTACGGATGCCAGGAAGGCCCGGAATCTACGAATTGAAGGAAACATTGGCGTCAGGATCAAGGGACCGCTATCTGGCTGTCTTGCTGCCTGATAAAGAACAAGCGATTGCCCCGGAGAAGTCTTTTACTCTGGGAAGCTCAGGAACAGAAGAGCAGGAAGAAAATAATAGCATCCATCCGCTTTGGAAGTGGGCGGCGCTGCTTGCTTTCATCCTGCTGCTTGTGGAATGGGAGGTGTACCGACGTGGAATTTCAGCTTGATCAGCCTTTATGGCTGTTGCTCCTGCCCATCGCTGCAGCCGGACTTTTTTTATACTGGAAGAGCCGGACAGGTATACCGCTTGTTGAAAAGCGTCTGATTCTCACCTTCCGCTCCCTGATCATTCTCTTGATTGTCTTGGCGTTAGCCGGAATTCACGTACTCATTCCGATCAAGGGAAATTCCACCGTGTTTGTCGCCGACCTGTCCGACAGTTTGGATAATCAAAGAGAGAACATTAGACAAGCCATCACCGAGGCTATCCGTGATATGAAGCACGATGACAAGTATGCGGTGGTCTCTGCAGGCGAAAACGCGGTTGTTGAACGACCCATGAACCTGAAAACGGAGGCCGAAATCCAGTTCCGCAGCGGAATTGAAACCTACAGCACCGACCTGTCCAGCGGCCTGAGGCTCGGCGGAAGCCTTATTCCGTCCCATAACAGCGGCAGAATCGTCCTTTTAACGGATGGAAATGAAAACTCAGGGGATGCCATCAAGCAGGCAGCCTACCTCAAACAACAGGGACTGACCGTCGATGTGTATCCGGTCGATCCGGTATTCGGTGAAGATGTGTCGATCAGTTCGTTTGATATTCCTGACAATCAATTCCGCGGGGAAACGGCTAAGCTGGACATTGAGCTTGAGAGCAACATCCGTACAGAAAGCAGAATCAGAATCTATGAAAATGACAAACCTGTTGTCGACAGCAGCGTGACGATAGAATCCGGTAAGAATCGGTTTACCTTTCAACACAAAGCCATTGAAGATGGTTTCCGCCAATACCGCGCTGAAGTCATTACTGCCCAAGACAGCATCATTGAAAACAATGAAGCTTTTGCTTTTACCAATGTAAAAGGAGAGCCAAAAGTGCTCGTCGTGGAAGATGAACAAGGCCAGGGAAGCAACATGACCGAGTCCCTGACCGCATCCGGCTTGAAAGTGGATGTCATCCCGACCGAATTGCTGCCGACCGTCTTGTCAGGCTATGTGCAGTATCAGTCGATCGTGTTCGTGAATGTTCCCGCGACAAAAGTGACACAGCAGCAGATGGACCTTATCCACAGCGCTGTGAAGGACTTCGGGACTGGTTTTGTCATGGCCGGCGGGGATAGCAGCTTTGGCCTTGGAGGGTATTTCAAGACTCCGATTGAAAAAATGCTTCCCGTCGACATGGATTTAAAAGGAAAGAAGGAACTGCCGTCTCTCGGGATGGTCATCGTACTGGACCGGTCGGGAAGCATGGCAGGGTATAAAATTCAACTGGCGAAAGAAGCGGCCATCCGTTCGGCTGAACTTCTCAGGGAAAAAGATACTCTGGGCTTTATAGCGTTCGATGACAGGCCTTGGCAAATCATAGATACCGAACCGATTAAGAATAAAGAAAAAGTTGTTGAAAAAATTAATGGACTCACTTCCGGAGGAGGAACCAACATCTTTCCTTCCCTGGAACTTGCTTATGAACAGCTGACACCGCTCGAACTGCAGCGTAAACACATCATCCTCCTGACAGACGGACAGTCCGCCACATCGCCTGACTATCTGACGACCATTCAGGAAGGAAAAGCCAATAATATCACGCTCTCTACGGTCGCTATAGGGGAGGGCTCGGATAGTGTGCTCCTCGAGCAGCTTTCGGATGAAGGGGGAGGCAGATTCTATGATGTCTATGACTCTTCCACCATTCCAAGTATTCTATCAAGGGAGACCGTCCTGACCACGAGAACCTATATTGAGGATGACCCCTTTTACCCGACTGTCGTCGGTGGAAGTGGTCTTTCCGAACTATTCAGCGCGGGGATTCCGCAAATGAACACCTATGTAGCCACCACGTTGAAGGGGCGGGCTGATTCAATCTTGATGAGTGAAAAACAAGATCCGGTCCTGGCAAGGTGGCAATACGGCATCGGGCGTTCGGCTGCCTGGACTTCCGACATACCCGGCGCATGGGCAGGTGACTGGCCAAGTTGGGAAGGCTGGCCGGACATGTGGAATCAATTGATCACCTGGAGCTTTCCTAATTATCAAAACACAGCCTATGAAGTCAGCCAGACCAGGGAGGGAAATGACATGAAAGTGAGCATCACCCAACCTGATTTCCAGGCGCTGCCGATGGATGCCGTCCTAGTGAATAATGCGGGTGAAACGGTTTCTTCTTCCTTTAAAACCACAGGTCCTGGCCAGTATGAACTGACTTTTGCGGCCGAACCAGGCAACTATTTTCTTCAATTAAATGAAGGAAGCGGGGAAGAAGGTTCCGGTTTATTCAAAACAGGAATTTCAGTTCCATATTCATCCGAATACCGGCTACTGACAACCAATCTGCCTCATCTCGAAAAGATTGCAGAGGCAGGGGGAGGAGAGGTCCTCGATTCAGTCGATAGCCTGTATAAGGATGACCTTCCAAGGTCATTTACAAAGTCTAGCATTTCACAATGGCTTTTATTGATCGCATTCTGTTTATTGTTCTTGGAAATTGCCCTGCGGAGATTCGGGCTTCTTGGTCCTTTATCCAAGTTGGGGGAGAAAAAAGTAAAGAAACAAAGCGAACGAACCCAGACACAGCAGGAAAAAGTGGAACGTTTCAAAAAGCTAAAAACGTCTGCGGTCAAGAAGACTTCAGCTCCAAAGGTTGAGAAGAAGCCACTTGAGAGACAGCAACCAACCAAACCGAAAGAGGAGCAGCGAACGCCAGAGAAAAAGAAACCAGAAGCAACAGAAAGCAGCCGTGCTGATAGAATGAGTCAGCTTTTGAAAGCGAAAGATAAACGGAAAAGATGATGACGAAAAAACTCCGCAACAGGATTTGAGCTGTTGCGGAGTTTTTCTTTTGGCTGGAGTGCGGGCTTACAATCTATTAATATTTTTAGGTTTAAAATGATATGCCCTGGGTATAGGGTAGGGTGCTTCCAAGTTTTAAGGGTACTAATGATTTTGCTTATTTTGAAAGTGGCCCTTTTAAGAATGTACATAGACAGCAAACTGTCATCCAACTTCAACAAAGTGCAGCTTGATCCTCAGAAATTTACAGTAGTAAGGAGGAAAATGATGCAACATTCACTCACAATATTATTGGTGTTATCTGCCCTCAATCCCTGGACCCCGGAAGACTCCGAGGTGACCACAGACCTTCAAACTAGAGAAGTGGTGATTGAAGAGAAGACCTTAAACCAATCTTGGGGAGAAGAAGACAGCAAGCACCAATATGAAATTCAATTCTATGAACGAGGTTTTTACCAGGTCGAACACGTTTTTTCAGAGACTGAGTATGGAAGTTCCAAAGAGACACAGATCTACTTTGATAACGGAGATGTTCAATATCTAGTGTCCCGACATGAATTCACTCAGGAAAATATCCTGCCTGATCAGTTTGACGACAATTACCTTGAAAAGATAGAAGAGTTGCCGTTTAAAATTGAATAATGAGGTCTGTCCGTCTTTCGCGGGGCTCACAGATTGGAATTTATGCCTTTGAGGGTTTGACTCAGAGGCTTTTTTGTTTGAAGTTTTTTATTGTAGACGGCTCAAGGCAACTTAATTTGAGAAATCACAGGTCGGTGGTCTTGGGGAGAGGTCTCAAGGCAATTATAAGAGAGGAATTGCGAGTAAATGGTCTTGGGGAGAGGTCTCAAGGCAATTATAAGAGTGGAATTGCAAGAAAATGGTCTTGAGGAGAGGTCTCAAGGCAAATATAAGAGTGGAATTTCGGGAAAATGGTCTTGAGGAGAGGTCTCAAGGCAATTGTAAGAGATGAATTGCGAGTAAATGGCTTTGAGGAGTGTTCTCAAGGCAATTGTAAGAGAGGAATTGCGAGTAAATGGTCTTGGGGAGAGGTCTCAAGGCAAATATAAGAGAGGAATTTCGGGAAAATGGTCTTGAGGAGAGGTCTCAAGGCAAATAAAAGAGAGGAATTGCGAGTAAATGGTCTTGAGGAGAGGTTTCAAGGCAATTATAAGAGTGGAATTTCGGGAAAATGGTCTTGAGGAGAGGTCTCAAGGTAAATATAAAAGAGGAATTGCGAGTAAATGGTCTTGAGGAGTGTTCTCAAGGCAATTAAAAGAGTGGAATTGTGAGTAACATCAGCTACTCACCCAATATAAACACAACTTGCCAGCTATAATACGGTGTTTCTGCGCTACTCACCCAATATAAATGTAACTGGCCTGTTATAATAGGGTGTTTCTCTGCTAATCCCCCCATTATAAACACGACTTGTCTGTTATAATACGGTGTTTCTCCGCTACTCACCCAATAAAAATGTCAAGTCCCTATTAGTGTGTAAATATGTTTAACGACCAAAGATAATTATCATTGTTTGCTTATTATTTGAATATTCAGTCTGGTGGAGGGGCGGGGAGCCCCTCCACCAGACTGAATATTTTTTTGACTTTTTTCTGGATCTTTTATTGCATTTTCAAATTACGCAAATAAGGTTTTTGTTTCTTCCACTCTTCTTCAATATCCATGAGTACTGATCCAATGATTCGTATGGCAGATTGATCGTTGGGAAAGATGGAGATTACTTTTTCCCTTCTGCGGATTTCTCTGTTTTGTCGTTCAAGCATATTGGTGGTTCTTAAGTGAACATGATGTCTCATTTCGTGAGCATGATATTGAATGGAGTCCTCAAATCCCTCATCTAATACTTGAAGAGCTTTTTGGAACTTCTTCGTTTCTTGATACTTAACCATAAATTCTTCTTTTAATTTTCTTGCTTGGGAAAGCTGAGAGGTTCTGAAGATATCCTTAAGCTCCTGCCTAATCTCCTCCGTGTTTTTCTTGGGTAGGGCGTCCGAGATGTTTCTTATAAAATGGAAAGTACATCTTTGCCAGGAAGTTCCTAAGAAAGATTGCTTAATAGCACTGACTAATCCAGCATGGGCATCAGAAATGACCATCTTAGGAGACTGAAGGCCTCTAGATTTCAAATGAGTAAAAAAGGTTGTCCAGCTTTCCAAAGATTCTCCATGAGTAACTTGGAGACCGATTATTTCCCTGTGGCCTTCTTCATTAACAGCACACGCAACATGAACTCCTTTTGAAACAACCTTATCGTTCTCCCGAACTTTTATGTACATAGCATCCACATATAAGTACGGAAAGTACATTGTGTTTAGAGGACGGTTTCTCCATTCATTTACAATGGGATCTAAAGATTTTGTTAACTCAGAGACAAAAGACTTTGAAACTCCTTTCCCACATAGTTGTTCAACAATCTTAGTCACTTTTCGGGTTGACACCCCGTTGACAACCATCTCCATCATGGACAGAATAAGAGCCTGTTCGCAGCGTTGATACTTCATAAATACAGTGGTAGAAAATTCCCCATCTCTTGTGCGGGGAACTTTCAATTTTAATGTTCCAGAAGGAGATATTAACTCACGTTCATAGTAACCATTCCGGTAGCCTTTTCTATCTTCAGAGCGCTCATGCGGAAGAGCATTTATATATTCATCTCTTTCTTTTTCCATTAAGCCATTCAGTATCAATGATAAAGAAGCTTTAACAGGTGATTCTAAGGGACTGCTTTCAATCTTAGCTTTAAGATCTTCTAAGTTTATAGTAATATTTAATTGGGTCATCTTTTCATACCTCCATGTTTGGTTTGTTTTTTTGGTCGAAAACATTTTAACATGGGTCATGAAAGATGACCTTTTTTATTTACACAATTATATGGACTTTATCAATAAAAACACAACTTGCCAGCTATAATACGGTGTTTCTCCGCTACTCACCCAATAAAAACACAACTCGCCAGCTATAATACGGTGTTTCTCGGCTAACCCCCCAATATAACACAGCTTGCCTGCTATAATACGGTGTTTCTCGGCTACTCCCCCAAAATAAACACAGCTTGCCTGCTATAATAGGGCGTTCCTTTGCTACCCACTCATTTTAACCACGCCAGCCTCCATATAAGGTGATTACAAGCGTACCTCAATATGCTATTCTACCGGAAGAAGCGATTAATGGGAGGAAACGAATATGGAGAAAATCACGATTCGCAAAGCAGATGATAGTGATTTGGAAAAGATTTTGACCATCTATAATCAAGGAATCCAAGACCGGGTGGCCACGCTTGAAACGGATCTTAAAGATCACGCTTATATGACTCATTGGCTAAAAGCCCATCAAGGCAGATATACTGGGATCGTCGCAGAATTGGAGGGAGAGCTAATCGGCTGGGCCGCGTTGAATCCATACAGCACCCGCAAAGCTTATGCAGGGGTGGCGGACCTTTCTGTTTACATAGAAAGAAATTCAAGGGGAAAAGGTATAGGAGGGATGCTTCTATCCGGCCTGGAAACAAAGGCTAAAGAGAATGGGTTTCACAAGATGGTGCTTTTCACCTTCCCTTTTAATGAGCTGGGGCAGCGCCTCTACAAGAAATGCGGCTTTCAGGAAGTTGGGACATTTAAAAATCAGGGAATACTCGATGGAAAGTACGTCGATGTCATGGCAATGGAGAAGATTTTAAAATAATTATTACATCTAAAATTGCTTGAATTCATTATATAAGAGTTCTATTATATAAGCATAGACTTATATGAACAAACGACTCTGTTTTATATAGATAGGAGTGTCTTACTATGACGAAAATTGAAATTTTTGACCCGGCTTTATGCTGTCCGACTGGGGTTTGCGGACCAAGTGTGGACCCGGAATTGACGAGGGTCGCTTCAGCAGCCTTCATCCTGGAAAAAAAGGGATTCCAAGTAGAACGTTTTAACCTTGCAAACGACCCGGCGGCCTTTGTTGAATACAAAGAAATCAACCAACTGCTTCATGAGAAAGGTCCGGATGCCCTGCCAGCTGTGCTATTGAATGGTAAATTGGTGAAGTCAGGGGAATACCCGTCAAACAGCGAGCTGGCAGAGTGGTTTGGAATTAAAGTAGAGGATCTTACAGAGAAAAAACCGCGTGTGAAACTGGATTTACTATAGAGAGGATGACAGCATTGTTCCAGCCGTTCAATACTCAATCAATCACAGGAACTAAATTTTTATTTTTTACAGGAAAGGGCGGAGTCGGTAAAACATCGACGGCTTGTGCGACCGCACTGAAGCTGGCGGAAGAAGGAAAGAAAATTCTGCTTGTCAGTACAGATCCTGCTTCAAACCTGCAGGATGTCCTGGAGGTGGAGCTCACAAATACACCGCTTCCGATTCCGGGTGTATCCAATCTATCTGCCTGCAACCTGGACCCCGAGGAAGCTGCGCGTACATACAGAGAAAAGGTGATCGGTCCATACAGGGAAAAACTTCCTGAGTCAGTCGTCTCCACGATGGAAGAGCAGCTGTCAGGTGCCTGCACAGTTGAGATTGCCGCTTTTGACGAATTCACAAACTTGCTATCAGATAAAACTGTCATTAATTCTTTTGACCATATTCTTTTTGATACAGCACCTACAGGGCATACCCTCCGCTTGTTGCAGCTTCCGACGGCCTGGAGCGGTTTTTTGGAAGAGAGTACGCATGGTGCTTCCTGTTTAGGCCCATTATCAGGTCTTGGTGAGAAGAAGCAGGCTTATGCCGATACCATGAGGGCTCTGGCTGATGCAGACCAAACGACGCTTTATCTTGTAGCCAGACCTGATGATTCTTCATTACAGGAAGCAAACCGGGCATCTAAAGAATTACGGGATATCGGGATTAGCAACCAGAATCTGATTATCAACGGACTCATGCAAACACATGTAGAAGGGGATAAGATTTCTGAATCATTATATCAACGGCAGCAAAGAGCGCTAGAACGCATGCCGGCTGAGTTAAAACAAGTGTCGAGTTTTTCCCTGCCATTTGTTTCGTATTCCTTAACAGGTTTATCGAATCTCCGGAACCTGCTTAGTGCACAGGTCGTTACAGAGGGAGATGAATCTCTGCAAGGACAACCCATCAGCTTGCCAGGATTGAGAGAGCTTGTGGAAGATTTCTCAACAAATTGTACGAGGGTCATCTTCACCATGGGGAAAGGCGGAGTCGGAAAAACAACGATGGCATCCGCTATTGCCGTTGGCTTGGTGGAAAAAGGGCATAAAGTTCACCTGACGACCACGGATCCTGCTGCCCATCTTGAGTACACCTTCAAACAGGGTGAGTTTAGCAGGAATCTGACCATGAGCCGCATTGATCCGAAAAAAGAAGTAGAGGCTTATAAAAAAGAAGTAATGTCCAATGTGAGCGAAGATCTCAATGAAGAGGCTCTGGCGTATATGGAAGAAGACTTGAATTCACCATGTACAGAGGAAATTGCTGTCTTTCGCGCTTTTGCAGAAGTGGTGGCAAAATCAGAGGATGAAATTGTCGTCATTGATACCGCGCCGTCCGGCCATACGCTGCTGCTTCTCGACGCAGCCCAGTCGTATCATAAAGAACTGGCACGTTCCACTGGTGAGATACCTGCGAGCGTCAAAGAATTACTGCCTCGTTTACGCAATGCAAAAGAAACCGGCGTGGTGATCGTAACCTTGGCGGAAGCGACACCAGTGTTGGAAGCCGGCCGCTTGCAGGAAGATTTGAAACGGGCAGGAATCTCACCGAAATGGTGGCTGATCAACCAAAGCCTTTATGCAACGGAAACCAGTGACCCGGTGCTCAAAGGGAGAGCCAAAGCGGAAGCCGGCTGGATCCAAAAAGTTTCGAATGAGTTGAGTGAACGAACGGCCATTGTACCCTTGATGAGCGAGGAGTACAGCGGATATGAGGAGTTAAAAAAATATCTTTTGGTTTGACTCCAAGCTCTGCGCGGTGGGTCATAAGGGTGAGCCGGTCGAAATGACACCATGCGTAGGCAAAGCGCGGTGGGTCATAAGGGTGTGCGGATTGAAATGACACCATGCGTAGGCAAAGCGCGGTGGGTCATAAGGGTGTGCGGATTGAAATGACACCATGCGGAGGCAGAGCGCGGTGGGTCATAAGGGTGAGCCGGTCGAGATGACACCATGCGGAGGCAGAGCGCGGTGGGTCATAAGGGTGTGCGGATTGAAATGACACCATGCGCAGGTCGAGCGTGGTGGGTCATATGGGTAAGCCGGACGAGATGACACCATGCGGAGGCAGAGCGCGGTGGGTCATAAGGGTGAGCCGGTCGAGATGACACCATGCGGAGGCAGAGCGCGGTAGGTCATAAGGGTGTGTGTATCGAAATGCCACCATGCGGAAGCCGAGCGAGGTACATGAAAAGAGTGTATCTGAGAAGATGATGCCAGTCGCGAGTCGAGCGAGGTACATGAAAAGAGTGTATCTGAGAAGAAGATGCCAGTCGCGAGTCGAGCGAGGTACATGAAAAGAGTGTATCTGAAAGAAGAAGATGCCAGTCGCGAGTCGAGCGAGGTACATGAAAAGAGTGTATCTGAAAGAAGAAGATGCCAGTCGCGAGTCGAGCGAGGTACATGAAAAGAGTGTATCCGAGAAGATGATGCCAGTCGCGAGTCGAGCGAGGTACATGAAAAGAGAGGCTCCGAGAAGATAATGACAGCCGCAAGCCGAGCGAGGTACATTATATGGATGAGCGGATCGAAATGAAGGCCCAAATTAATGAGTCTTTGAATCGACTTTACCCCAATGCATAAGTTACAATAGCAAAGGAAGGTTACAAATAATAAATTGAGGTGTATAGAAAGTGAACATTACAGATCAAGCGCGTGACGTCTTGAAGCAGCTTCTCCAAGAACACGACGCACAGAATGTACGACTTTATTTTGCAGGCTTTGGCTGAGGACAGCCCAAAGTAGGACTGGCTCTGGATGAGCCGGATGAGAATGATAAAGTGTTGACAATCAATGATATCAAGGTGGCAATCGACCCTCAGATTGAATCAACGACAGAGCACATGACTCTTGTATTCAATGAGGAACAAAATGGATTAGCCCTTGTTGGCAATGAAAGTGATTGCTGTTAATTAATGATAGGTAGAACCCCCTGTGCGAAAGCATAGGGGGTTCTCTTTTAGTTTTTTATTATTTAGATCACAGTCTCCACTTACCTAACAACTCATAAATTTGTTGCAATTGTTGTTAATTACAGGTTAAAGAACTGCTTAAACATTAGACTGGAATACCACGTGTAATGTAAAAGGCGCACAGAACAAACTCATTGGATGTCCATCGCTATGTCAGCGGGTTGCTTCCAATATGTTTTTTAATAATGCCACTCACCAATATACTGATGATCATCATCCTTCTTGGCCGGACTGATTCACACTAAGTATGGTGATGGTAACCAGGATGAGCACCATTCCGAGAAGTTGGATAGTCGTCAGATGATCTCCGAGAACAAGAACACCAAAAACTGATGCGGTCACCGGTTCTACCATAGCGACCATTGAAGCAGTTGCCGGGGTAGTCATGCGAATGCCAATGACATAAAAAATGAATGAAAGTCCCGCTCCCAAGATTCCTAATAGAAAAAACCAACCCAGATCCCTTGAAGTCAATACAGATGCTGCTTCACCTTTGTCCGAAATGGTAAAAAGGATGAGACAGAGTGTGAAAAAGGCGATGGTTAACGTGACCGGTGGTTTACCTAGGGCAGACGCATTTTTAAACCCGAAAATAAATAAAGCGTAGGAGATGCCAGCAGCAAGCCCGAATGCCGTCCCTACTAAACTCACAGATACTGAATCGGTGTTGTAGGCACCCGTCAGCAGGATAATCCCCAACAGAACACCGGTAATGCAGCCCCATTTAAACCAGGTAGAACGTTCTTTTCCTAATAAGAAAGAGATTAAAAGGACGATTACCGGTGCTGTGTACATTAATGTAGAAGCCACAGCAACACTTGAAGCTTGGATACCCAGAAAGTAAAAAGTGAAATTACCGGCAACGCCGATACCCGCAACTATAGCCCATATGTATAAACGGGTCGAGAAAGTCCAGCTTTGTTTAAAGCGGAAGAACAGCCAAACGAAAAAAAAGATAAATCCAACAGCCCCCCGGTAAAGGGAAATCACGATAGGATCCCAGCCCTTGTTCATTAAAATATCAGCAATACCCCCGCTGATGCCCCAGCAAATAGCTGCCAGAATAACTAAGCCTATACTAGCGTATTTCATCTTGTTCCTCCTAAAAGTTGAGTTAGCTAAGGTGTTTTCTAACACACTGCCAAAAAATTCGATGGTCCTTCTAAAGAACAAACAGTCTCCTACTAGACCATATATAAATGAAAAGTATTAATGGTAATTCCTTTAATTTTTCAACCTTAAACCTCTAACTCTAGAACTCTCAGAAGTTGTCCCAATAATCAAAGGGTGAAAGGGGTGAAGATATTTTAGAATAAGTTATCTCGAAGGGTATTAACGACAGGTTAGTAATGGGATATGGGTGGTGGATATCGTGATAGTACTGTAGGTAAAAAATTTTCGGCACTTAATGTCTAAATTGGACAAGTCAGTTATTAGATAAGGCCTCTAGAAGAATTAAAGAAAAAAGAAGAATTATGGAAACCTCTGAATAGTTTTTATAAAGGAAGATTGGCTACAGTGCCGTTCCTGGAAAAAGTAATTCAACATAAAGCGGGAGGCCCAGTTACATGCGACTGAGCCTCCCGAAGAGTTACAAGCTGGTTTCAGCATTTGATTGCCTGAAAAGTGATAAGATCACTCTTCATCCTCTAAATCATCGATATACTTCTTCATTTCAGCGATTTCCTTTCGCTGAGCTTTAATAATTTCATCCGCCAGTTCCCTTACACGGGGATCGGAAATTTCAGCCCGCTCACTTGTCAGGATGGCGATGGAGTGATGGGGAATCATCGCTTCCATATAATCAACGTCATCGACGAGTGTCTGGCTTCGAAGCAAATAAAGCGATAGGGCAAATACGACGACGCTTCCTGCCAGGATTCCAATATTCGCTTTACGGTTTTTCAACATATGTGTCATAAATATCAGCATGATGACCGCCATCGTAGCCCCCATCAATAATGCCATGTAGGCTCTTGTTTCACTAAAAAATATGTGGTCCACTTTAAAGGTGCTCCAGTACTTGAATAGGAACATAATGATTGTGGAGGTAACCACCATTCCTGCAAATTTCCAATAAGGCTTCATTTTCTTACACTCCTTCAATTATAAGTTCTACTTTCATTTGTTCCCCACATTTTTGCAGAAATTATGCAAAGCGAATTTTTAAAAGAAAGTTTATTTGCTGGTTGGAAGGATGATAAGACTTACTTAAAGGTGGTTTATGTAACTGCAATTTTAAAAGAACCACAGAATTCAGTTTGATAGTATGCTAGAATTGGAAGAGTTTGGAGTGTGCTTTCCGTGTTTTTTTAATATTGTTTCCTCATCATTAGTCTTAGACATTTTACATACAGGCTCTTTTCTAAAACTTTGGTGCTATTCACTATGAAATCCAGGAGAAATAACCATATTTCACAGAATTTATCCTGGTAAACAACAAAGAAAAGAGCTATTCACCCTGTTCAGTTAGATAAGCCCTTGTACCCCAGGGGAAAATCCGGCCCTTTGGATTTTCCCGATAGCAACAATCTATACGAACACAGCGTAAATAAAAATTCTGTAACTTTTTCTAAATAAAGAAGTCAATAAGGGTAGGGGAAAGGGGGATGTAATGGCCGAACCGTTTAGTGAATTATACGAAACGTACAAAAATGGAATTTATTCTTACTTATTGAGAAACACAGGCAATCCCCATATCGCCGAAGAACTGACTCATGATACTTTTACAAAAGCATTTAAATCCCTTAAGAATTTTCGTGGGGAAAGCACGTTGAAAACATGGTTGTTTACTATTGCGAGAAATACCTATTTAAGCTACTGCAAAAAAAGTTCTACAAAATTCGAAATTAGCCATGATCTGATAGGTGAGCAGTGGCAGGACGAAACAGATGAATACAAAGCGGTGGAAGAGCAGGTCAGTATTTCAGCCATCTTAACAAGCCTTTCGGAAAAGGATCGTACATACCTCCTGCTAAGAGATCAACAGGGTATGTCCTATGGGGAAATTGCGTCAATAACGGGTGAAACCGAAGGAAGCGTCAAGGTAGGGATTTATCGGGCAAGGAAAAGGTTCAAAGAGAAATATCAACGGGAGTTTGGAGGTGTGTGATGGTGAACTATTCATGTGACCTTGTTCAGGACCTGTATCCATTATACATAGAGGGAGACCTCAGTCCATCAGTCACAAAAAAAGTGGAAGAACATTTAAGTGAGTGTGACAACTGTAAAGTTATATATGAAAAGGGGGAAGGTTTTTCTCCAGAAGACCACACCGAAATAGGGAATACCACTGTTCCACAGTCATTGGATGAGCGAATCAGGTTATCAATGAAGTTAAGGAGAATGAAGATCTTTATAGCGGTGTTAAGCACCCTGTTTCTGATCATCATAGTAAATCTGTATCAAAACCAGCGACATGAACTTTTTTCTGCGTACCATCAAGTATATAGGGGTGCAGACGAGCTGAATCATCTCATTCAAACCGGTCCTGAGGCTTCAAGCGAAGAGTTAGGTTTCTTGAAAGATATGTTTTTTCATAGCATGTATGAAGGTGTTGAGGATCTGATTCAATCACTGAATTGGCTGGAAAAACAAAAACTGCGGGGTTCCAATTTATATGTAGCTCAAAATTCCCTCTATACAACACTCGATACCTTCAATCTAAGAAAAGCGGATGGAAGATGGGATGATGTGGATCAGCAAGTTCACGAATTACTGACCCAATATTCTGAAGAGTATTTTCAAACAGTTGAAGAGGAATATCAAAAGTTCAATCATGGATACAGCTCTTATTTTAAAACTGTAGATGTAGAAGGATTAAGCACTCCGTTAGAGAAAATAAACCATCTGACTTACATTTATAATCGGTTTCATCAACTGCCTGACGAAGTGAACCAGTTAGAAACGAAAGAGATAAAGAAGAAACTTGGTTCTATTTTTCAGGCAGAAACGGAAGAGATATACGTAGAGAAAGGCAGAGATTATAGATATCGATTTACCATAAACGAGAAAAAATTAAGCGGAGAGGTGGATGCGTTTACAGGCTATCCGTTACAAGTGGATGACCTCAGTGCGCCAAGATTGAAAGGAAAGCTATTGGAGGTCAATGAGGTGGAAGAGAAAGCAACCTCTTGGATTAACAAGGTTTATGGACCTGATAAGAAATTTGAAGTGAAGTACCTTGGTGTCAATGTGAACTATTCCAGTAACATAGATGATCAGTTTTATTCATTTGGATTTATGCCTGTATTTGACACGATGCCTGCCTATGCTTTTTCCGATCAAACCTTCATGGTTCACTTTGATGCAAGAAGTGGAGAATTCAGGATGATGCATAGCGTTGAAAATATTCCTTTATCAGAGGACTTCCACACTGATGTTACCAGGAATATTTCACCGGAGGAAGGATTAGAGGTTCTTCATAAAAAGGTAGAAATTGAAGATAAGAATCTGGCCGAGAAAAGAGAGTACGAATACATTGACTCGTTTGTGATCTACTCTTCCACAACAGGCGGCCTGGTCCCTGTTCATGCATACGGGATGAGTGACAAGGATTACACATGGCGGTACATCAATAGTGAAAATGGGAAGGAAGAGCTGCTTTATAATGGCAGCTGATGTGAAATCTATAAGCTGTTAGGGGGGAGACAATGATAAAAGGAATCTGGGTTATGATCATTACAGGAATAATTGTATTATTTATGACGGTTAATGGTTATCGGTTTACACCGGAAAGTGCAGCAGAAAGCTCCGTGGGTTTAACAAAAGATTTTCAGTTAACAGACACGCATGAAATCTATTCTGATTTAGTCTTGTTGTATAGAAGTTGACGCTAAGAAAGAGTATAGAACCATTTTGGCTGAAAAATCAGGTTGGTTGTACAAAAGCTATACCTCTACGTATGTATCTTTTAACTCAGACCCACTCAGGCTTGTTGGCGGCATGAGTGTAACCACTGAAAATAATGCGCTCACTTATATGAGTTTCCTGTCCATGGATGATAATGTGTCTTATATCGAAGCCGGGATAGAGCCTGATGTTAGAAGAAAAGAAATTAGTAAGGGGGAAAGAAGTGCATTTTTATTCCCTTTTAGTGAACTGATCGAGAACCTGAATCCAGTGGCATACGATAAGGACGGTAATAAGCTCTATTACTTTGGCTATCCAAAGGATACAAACTCTATTTCGATGGAAGACTTCAAGTGGCATGAATATTAATTATGTTACGGGGGCTTGCTGTAATACGTAAGCTATAAATTAAGGGCATTCAAAAGTACCTGACAGCCGCCTGAAGTGAATACTCATACAAAATAAGAACATAATACTCCTGAACTGCTATTAAAAGGAGGTTATTTTCTATGGGTATTCTATCTTCATCCCCTAAAGAAATGGATTTTTGTATTGAGTCATGTGAACGATGCGCCAGGGCTTGTTATGAATGTGCAACAGCTTGTCTTCAGGAGCCGGACGTTCAGGCCAGAGCCCACTGCCTTCAGATGCTCAATGACTGTGCAGAAATGTGCCTGCAGTCTGTGGCACTTATGGCTCGCAATAGCTCCATGGCCAAGCAGCATTGCCAGCTATGTGCTGAATTCTGTGATGCATGTGCAGCTGAGTGTGCGAAGTTTCAAGATGCACATTGCCAGGAATGTGCGGAAGTTTGCAGACAATGTGCGGATGCATGCCGACAAATGGCTGGATAATATCAAGTGATAGTGTGTGTATTCCCAAGCATAACGGCAATTGCCGTTATGCTTTTTTAGAGGAAAAATAAAATTTACTTCATACATTCTGCATATTTTCAGGGCATTACTAAATGGAACTATTGTAATAAAGGAGGTCGTTTGTATGGAACACCATGATCATCATAAGAATCATGATCATCATAACCACCATTCCTCTCATGAGGGACATGGTGATAAAAATGATCACCTGCATGGAAACCAGGAAGATCACGCTTCCCATCACGCCCACATGGTGGATGATTTTAAAAGAAGGTTTTACATTTCGTTAGTGGTGACACTTCCGATTCTGATTCTTTCCCCTATGATACAGGATTTTCTTGGGTTGAATTTCAGATTCCCAGGAGATATGTATATCTTATTTGGCCTTTCTACCTTTATTTTCTTTTACGGCGGGTGGCCGTTTCTTAAAGGGTCCTTCGATGAGTTAAAAGGAAAAGAGCCCGGCATGATGACCCTGATTGCTTTGGCGATCACCGTGGCTTATGTGTATAGTTCACTTACGGTCTTCGGTCTTTCCGGGAAAAACTTCTTCTGGGAATTGGCGACACTGATCGATATCATGCTTCTCGGTCATTGGATTGAAATGAAATCGGTGATGGGCGCTTCGCGTGCATTGGAAGAGCTCGTTAAATTAATGCCATCAGAAGCCCATCTCATTGATGAAAAGGGTAATGTAAAAGATGTACCAACCTCCCAATTGAAACAGGGGGACAATGTTTTAATCAAGCCTGGAGAAAAGGTGCCGGTTGATGGAATGATCATCAAAGGAGAATCCTCTCTTGATGAATCGATGTTGACAGGGGAATCAGTCCCGGTTGAAAAGTTTAAAGATGATGAAGTCATCGGCGGCTCGATCAATGGAGAAGGGTCTTTGACGGTGACAGTTCAAAAGACAGGGGAAGACAGCTACCTGTCCCAAGTCGTCACCATGGTAAAGGAAGCACAGGAGTCAAAATCAAGGACTCAAGACTTATCTAACAGGGCAGCCAAATGGCTGTTTTATATGGCGTTGCTCGCTGGACTGATCACCCTTGGCGTCTGGCTGTTCATTGGGGAGAGCTTTGTGTACGCTTTGGAAAGAATGGTGACGGTTATGGTCATTGCCTGCCCGCATGCATTGGGGTTGGCGGCACCTCTTGTTGTCGCCAGGTCGACGGCGATTGCGGCGAAACGCGGCTTGCTGATCCGGAACCGGGCAAGCTTTGAAGGGGCAAGAAACCTGGATGCCATTGTTTTTGACAAAACCGGAACATTGACAGAAGGTAAGTTCGGGATCACAGATATTAAAACGGCAGATGGGTATGAGGAAAAAGAAGTCATCAGGCTTGCAGCTTCATTGGAAGCCAAATCGGAACACCCGATTGCCAGGGGAATTTTTGAGGAAGCTGAAAACCGATCCATAGAGTTAACGGACCCCGAAAAGTTCCAATCCATGACCGGGAAAGGGCTTAAAGGAATCGTTGATGGCAAGAACGTCATGGTGGTAAGCCCAGGATATATGGCCGAAGAAAACCTTACCTATGATACAGACACCTTCCAGAAGTTATCAAGTGAAGGGAAAACGGTGGTGTTTGTCCTGGTCGACGGTGCATTCGCTGCGATGATTGCATTGGCGGATAAGGTAAGGGAGAGCTCGAAGGAAGCCATGAAACGCCTGAAAGATCTCAATATAAGAGCCATGATGTTAACTGGTGACAACAAACAGGTCGCCAATTGGGTAGCAAAAAATTTAAACCTGGATGAAGTATATGCGGAAGTGCTTCCTCACCAAAAAGCGGACAAGATTAAAGAAGTGAAAGGTGAAGGGCTGAAAGTGGCCATGACAGGTGACGGCGTGAATGATGCCCCCGCACTGGCAAATGCCGACCTGGGCATCGCGGTTGGAGCAGGTACGGATGTGGCGATGGAAACAGCTGATGTCATTTTGGTTAAAAGTAACCCGAATGATGTGGTTTCTATCATCGCGCTTTCCAAAGCAACCTACAAGAAAATGATTCAAAATCTATGGTGGGCGGCCGGTTACAATATTGTCGCCATTCCGCTTGCAGCCGGAGTACTGTATAATGCTGGCATCGTTCTAAGTCCGGCAGTCGGAGCAGTACTCATGTCCCTGAGTACGGTGATTGTGGCGATTAATGCCCGCTTTCTAAAGATTTAAGGAAAAAATATACCAGAAAAAGGCAGGGAACTCAAATAGTCTTCTATGTCAATCAAAAAACTCAGAGTCGTGACTCTGAGTTTTTTGTTAATAGTATGTATTTTTCTAAGTGGATTACTGCCAATTGAAATCAAGGCATAGAAGCTACTGTAAAATGAATGAAAATCGTTATGAGGACTAAAAATACCATAAAAGAACTCGAGCTCACTATAAGGTTCTTTAAAAGGTTTGCCCCCTTGAGTCCTTTATAAACCGCAAATCCTGATATAATGGAAACCACCCATAGAACCACACCCCACAAAGAAAACAAGTACGGTGAATTTGCAACCCACAATCCTGTCACAAGGATATGAAAAAGCAATAATATCAAAGCTAATCCTTTCATCATTCCCCCTGAAAAAACGTATTTTTGATATTCTTCCTCTCGGGATATTCTACCATAAGGACCTATTGATTTGTATTTATTTCCATATTGAAAATATGCCTCAACAGTTATCTTTGCATCCCATACACATTCTCACAATGTGGGAGGAATAGAAACAATGCAAAAAATCGAGTATGAAACTTCGTGTTTCATACTCGATTTCTTATGTTCGTTTTGAATTATTCTTTTGGTTTCTCAATCATTTCTTTAATTTGATCAACAATCTCTGATGTTTCTTCGGAATCTGCTGATGGTTGGACAGACCAGCCATTCTCTTTAATAATTTCTTCATATTGTTTGGCAATTTCCATCTGATCCATAGCCATGCGGACATGTGTTTCTTTTACCTCTTTGTCTTTCATTACAGTACTGTGTGTATAATTCGTTTTAGATAAAGAATTAGCGGTAAACAAGCCGTCTAACGCAACGTGGCGGTCTCTTAATACCTTGCTGGCATAATTTTCTGTTTCCTTATCCATCTCACTGAACGAAAGTGAACCATCATAGCCTAGGAAATCCATCATTGTTTCCGCATGCTCTTTCAAGACATCAATTTGTTTAGAAACAACTTTTTTCAGCTTTTCATCCTGTACATGGAGTTTGCTTTCCAATAATCGGTGCATCACCCCGTCATGCATGACTAAATGTTCTGCCATCAAGCCTGTCTCTGACATTTTTAACATATGAATTCCTCCTTCTGAAAATTGGTATCAATAGAACAGTACCCCGGGTTTTTGCAGAAATTGTGCAAAGGATGGTATATTTTTTAGTTCTGCAGCCATAAAAGGGCAACACAACTGCTCCCTTTCGTTTTGCCTTGACTAATGATAAAATTCATAAGAGATAAACGCTGTGTTCGTATACCTTGTTGCAATCGGAAAAATCCAGAAGGCCGGATTTTTCCCTCGGGTACAACGGCTTATCTAACAAAAGGGTGAATGGCTCTTTTCTTTATTGTTTACCAGGATAAATCCTGTGAAATAGGGCTTTTTCTTTTGAATATTATAGTGAATAGCAACAAAGTTTTAGAAAAAAGCCAAGATAAAAGAATGTTCATTGTGAGGAGAGGAGGCGATAGAAGTATGAATCCAAAAGTCAATGACATTATCTGTACTGTGTCCACTCTTTTTCACTCTAAAGGCTATGAGAATACCAAGCTTTCTGAAATCTTAGCTGAAACAGGAATAGGGAAGGGACAGTTTTATCATTACTTCAAATCGAAGAGGGATTTAGGAGAAGCCGTTATTGATCACCTTATTTATGAAATGGGCGAAGAATTATTTGATAAGATTCTTGATCAATCTCTCCCTCCCAAAGTAAAGCTTCAAAACATGCTGGATAAAATCCTGGAATTACAGCTTAACACTGAAGGAAAGCGGGGTTGTCCCATCGGAAACCTTGCCATAGAATTAAGTGAGCATGAGCCCCTTTTTAGAGAGAAGCTCGCGGGTTTCTTTGCAAAGTGGGAAGAGAAAATTAAACAGAACCTGGAAGAGATAAAGCAAAATGAAGAGAACTTCTCTGATTTAGATACATTTAATAAAGCCCGCGGGATGATTGCGGTCATCGAGGGCGGCATCCTATTAATGAAAACAAAGCAGGATGTACAAGTATTAAAAGATATTATCAAAATGATAAAAGATGATTATCAATTGCATAGTTGACGTTTTATAAAGGAAAACAGAATACAACGAGGCAAAACCGTTGACTCCGTTTTTCTTTTTTTGTTACTATTGGACCTACCGGTTGGTACAGGTTTAGAATTTTATAGAAAAGGAATAACATTAGGCATATAAATTCATCCTACAAAAGACAAACATATGGAGGTATTTTCTATCATGACGAACAATCAATTATTTTCTACAACAAGTATTAAAGGTATTTCCTTGGAAAACCGTATCGGTCTTGCTCCAATGACACGTACCAGTGCCACGCCTGAAGGATTGGCAACTGAGGATATGGCGCAGTACTATACGAATTTTGCCAAAGGCGGTTTTGGATTCATCCTGACTGAGGGGACGTATACAGATGATAAATACAGCCAAGGGTATCGAAATCAACCGGGTATCATTAATAACGAACAAATCGATGCCTGGAAAAAGGTAACCGAATCCGTGAAGCAGCAAGGGGCAAAAATCTTCATGCAACTCATGCATGCAGGTGCCTTATCACAGGGGAACCGCTTCACTTCTGAAACGGCCGGGCCTTCTGCCGTTAAACCGAAAGGCGAACAGCTTGGTTTCTATGGCGGAAGTGGAGAATTTGCGATGCCAAAGGAAATGACGGAAACAGATATTGAAGATGTGATCAAAGGCTTTGTGGATGGGGCAAAAAACGCCAAGGAAGCCGGTTTTGATGGCATTGAAATACATGGAGCGAACGGATATGTCCTGGATCAATTTTTAACAGATTATACAAATCAACGCGAAGACGAATATGGCGGCTCTCTCGAAAATCGTCTGCGCCTTCCAATCCAGGTAATAAAAGCGGTTCGTGAAGCTGTTGGGGATGAATACCCAGTTGGAATCCGTCTGTCCCAGGCAAAGGTAAATGATGGAGAGCATAAATGGAAAGGCGGCGAATCAGACGCTGAAATGATTTTCAGCAAGATTGATGAAGCAGGCGTTGACTATATTCATATTGCTGAACCTGATGCGGCTTCCCCGGCATTCGGCGAGACAGGACCGTCATTGATTGAACTCGTGAAAAAGTATACGGATACTGTAGTGATTGCCAATGGCTCATTGGGTGACCCTAAGGCAGCAGAAGCAGTACTCCAAGATGGAAAAGCTGATATTGTCACAATTGGAAAAGCAGCACTGGCAAACCAAGACTGGGCGAATAAGGTGAAAGAGGGCACCGACTTAGAGGACTTTGACTTCCAAAAAATTCTCTTGCCGCAGGCTGTGTTAAAAGACTTTGAAGTAAAGCCGCTGTAAACCTTCACGATAGACAATATTATGTTTTGACTTGAAATAAGGAGGAGAACAAATGAAAGCCATCGTTATTGAAGAATATGGAGACAAATCTGTTTTAAAAGAGAAGGATATTGAAAAGCCAAGCATCTCAGAGAACCAGGTGTTAGTGGAAGTGCATTCAACATCCATTAATCCAATTGACTGGAAGGTACGTGAGGGATATTTAAAGGAAATGCTTCCTTTTGAATTCCCAATCGTTTTAGGATGGGATGCAGCAGGTGTTGTAGTAGAAACAGGAAGCAATGTAACAGACTTCAAAGAGGGCGACCGTGTATTCACTCGTCCGGCAACGACAAACCGCGGAACATATGCAGAATATCTTTCTGTCGAGGAAAATCTTCTTGCTAAAATGCCGGAAGAAATGAGTTATGATGAAGCAGCATCCATCCCTCTTGCAGGATTAACGGCGTGGCAATGCCTTGTAGACTTTGGAAGCATTCAAGAAGGGGACAAGGTGTTAATTCATGCTGGGGCAGGAGGCGTCGGAATCTTTGCCATCCAAATCGCCAAGAGCTTTGGTGCATATGTTGCGACAACAGCAAGCGAGAGCAATATTGAATTCTTGAAATCGCTTGGTGCAGATGAAGTCATCAATTACAAAGAAAAAGACTTCAGTGAAGAATTGACTGACTATGACCTTGTTCTCGACTCCATGGGAGAAGACATTCAATCAAAGAGTTACAAAGTGCTGAAAGATAACGGTAAGCTTGTTTCAATCGTGCAGCCGCCTTCAGAAGAAGAGGCAGCGGGACATAATGTCGAAGCCGGGTTCGTTTGGTTGGAACCAAACGGAGAACAACTTCAGAAATTAGCTGACCTGTATGTGGAAGGGAAAGTGAAACCGGTCATCAGCAAGACGTTCGACTTCAGCGAACAAGGACTGAAAGACGCACATGCATTGAGTGAAACTCACCATGCACGCGGGAAGATTGTTATTCAGGTGAAGGAATAAACGCATCCAAGGATAGTCGCCTATCACTGTGGGTAAATATAAATTGCGGTATTATTTAATACTAACATACATTTTAGGAGGTATAGAAAATGGCAAAAGTATTAGCTGTCTTATCAAGTGGATATAAAGATGAAGAAAATGATTATGAAACTGGCTGGTGGGGAGAAGAACTATTTGCCCCGTTAAATGCCTTGGAAGAAGCAGGACATGAAGTGGATATAGCTTCTCCGCTGGGCGGAAAACCTGTTGTAGACCAGGCGAGCTTTTTACCTGATTATGATCCAGAAGGAACGTACAAAGCTCTATATGAATCAGGTCGAGCAGATGAAACTCACAAGCTTTCAGACGTAAAGCCTGAAGAATATGATGCCGTTTTAGTTGTAGGTGGTCATGGAGCAATGTATGACCTTGCCAAAGACGAAAATTTACATGAAATAATCAATACTGTCTATGATAACGGTGGAATTGTGGCAGCTGAATGTCATGGTCCGGCTCCATTAATCTGGACGCTCCGCCCTGACGGCAAAAGCATTATTGCAGGAAAGAAAGTGACAGGATACCCGGATGAAATTGAGCCGGAAGGGTTGCTTGATATCCTTCCGTTCAGCCTTGAGCAGGAAATGACAAAGATCTCGCAATATGATAAAGGAGATCTAAATGAAAACGCTCATGCTGTTTGGGCGGATGACCAAATCGTGACAAGCCGTGATCCATTTTCTTCTGAATTGATGGGTGAAGAATTAGTCAAAGCCCTGGAGAAGAAATAAAATAAGATAATATAACGGGTTTGAGTACAGGAAGTAATCCTTGTTCAATATCCGATCTTGAAAATGCTCGGAGCCATTAAGGCTCTGAGCATTTTTTAATGAGTTGGTATTGAAGCCAATGAGTTCAGAGAAGAATCAATAGATAGAAACTTTGTGAGTTTGATATAGCTTTGTTCATTGTAAAATTGCATACTCAACCCATGAATCTCATTCATAGTAGGATACTATTCAGCACAAAAAGCTTTTTTAGTGTGTTTAAGGTTGTGATAAATGGAGCTAAATGAAATAATTGGTAATAAGTTAAAGGGAGAATGTAAGGGGGATGTCATTGAGGAAAAAAACTCTCATAACGATTATTTTATTGATTTTTATCATTGCGGCTTGTTCTATTGAAGAACATTTAAGTTTTACTAATTTAGAAGAAGCAGAAAAAGAAATCGGTGAGTTAAAAATTCCTGATATGCCTGAGGGGTTTAAGGTTACGAAGATCACCCATAAAAATGACGATTTTACCCATCCGGTCACAAAAGTCTTTTATAAAAAGGGAGAGAAAGAAATCACTTATATGATAGCATCTTCCTGGTTTGACGATAGCCCTAGTGAAGAGGTCACCAGTGACAAAATAGCAGATATCAGCTGGATTACGCTAAAAAATGAATATGTATTAAAATGGCGGAAAACCAAACAAGATAGTTATAAATATCTCTTCACTACTGACTTAAGTGATAAGGGTATGCTCATTTCTTTGGCAGAAAGTTTTTAGGGTGAAAAACGGGAGAATATATTACTTCTCCATCTGTTTGCAGTTAATGGGGGAGTTCAATGAAATGGTAAAAACCTCAGGGGATATTGGTATTCTTGCTAATTAAGTGGTGTAAAATCCTATCATATAAATTGTTTTTAATAGTCATTAGTAAAGTCCAACAGCATTTTATCAGGCTATTAAATATCGTTGTTAAAGGGAGAGGAAACAGATCAATGGACGTAGTGTTTAATACAGAAAAGGCAGTATTTAATTACAGAGTGGCAGGAATCTGGGTGGAAAATGGACATGTCCTTTTACATAGGGCCGTCGATGATAATCATTGGTCACTCCCTGGTGGAAGAGTAGTAATCTCAGAAGACTCCAAATCCAGTTTAAGAAGGGAGTTTCTGGAGGAACTTAATGTAAATATAATAATAGACCGATTAGTCTGGCTAGTAGAAAACTTCTTTAATTATAATGAAACAGACTTTCATGAGATAGGTTTTTACTATTTAGTTAAATCAGTTGATCATTCATTTAAATTTGATGAAAATCCTTTTTATGGTGTAGAAGGAGAAAGATTGGTTTATAAATGGACTGCAATTAGTGAGCTGTCAAATGTCCAACTATATCCTGAATTTTTAAGAACAGCATTAACTGCTTTACCTCTAACACCAGAATACCTTGTGGTGAAGCAATAGTATGTAATTTTTTGAGAATGAAAGGAAAGAAGGCTTTCGTGCGATTACTCTTCAATAGTTAATTTAGAAGTTAACAGAATACTAGCAGATTAGTAAATGCTCGTTGGTAATGATAATCTTGCTTTTCAACAAGTTATGTTTGTGGAGGTGCTCTTTCTTCTGATATGGGGGACTGGGGAACTTATTAAAAAATACATATATGGATTTTAAAAAAGCTCAGAGGTTCTCTGAGCTTTTTTACCCCCAATAGGTAATCGTATCAAATACACCTATAATGACTAGCAGAATTCCCGCTGATATTTGTATGACAGCCCCGGTTTTCCGGCTTTTTTTCATCACCGATCCGTTCATTTCAAGGAACTGCATAACGAACAGGATGATCAGCAATGGAATGGAAGTGGCGATGCCGAATATGGACGGCAGGATGATGCCCGATGGACTGGCGATTACCACCGGCATTAAGGAAACAAAGAATAAAACGAACATGGTTGGGCAGAAGGCGATGGAGAAGCTCGCCCCCATGATGAAAGACCCCGTTTTGCCTTTCCCCATTTTGACTGGTATATGTCCAAAAATCTTTTCGAGAAATCTCATCTTAAAAGCACCGGCTAAAAATAATCCAATTAAGATGATCATTGGCCCTATGGCTTTTCGGAAATAAGGGAAGAAGATTGTCGTTGTCTTCTGAAACTCTGATCCTAACCACCATACGAGGAATCCCAGTAGAGAGAAAACGACGACCTTTCCCAATAAAAAGTAAAGCACTTCGACCCAGTCCGTCTTCGATTGCACGGTCCTATTGCCATAAATGGTAATCGCGCTGACATTGGCGGTCAGCTGACAAGGTGCCAATGCCCCGATCAGTCCCAGAATGGCTGCAAAGAGGATGGGGTAGTCCATGACACTATTCACGATATTTAAAAATGGTTCGCTTAATGTGCTGCTGATTTTGGATAGTATTCCATACATACTTTCACTGCCAATCGTTTAAGAGTTCTCTCCAATATCAGAAATATCTTTCCAATTTTCTCCGTTATCCTCTGTTGTATAAATCTCATTTTTATAAGTTACAATAGTCCATCCCTGCTCATTTTGCGGGTGTGGAGCAATATACATGATCGGGTTGTCTCCTTCAAGGGAAGGGGTAGGGAATGGAGAGACACTGCCCTCGGAAACATTCCAATCCAATAACTGAATACCATCTTGTTGAATGCTTGCGATTAACCCGTTATCTTTGTTCATAGCGACACTGGTTACCATGGAGGTATCAGCCACCTGGGTGAAATTTTCTCCTTGATCATCTGAGAAAAACACACCGTCTTTGCCGCCGATGGCCACTACATTCTTATCAGAAGGGTGGGCGGCGATGTTACCGATGGATTCTGAATTGAAGCCTGCCATGCTCATTTTCTTCCACGTTTCGCCTTCATCTTCAGTGACATAAAATCCTTTATCCAGTTCAGAGTTAGGATGCTGATTGATGACATAGATGACGCCTGATCCATAGCCGGCAGCCAAGTAGTGGAAGTCTGTTTCGCCGTAGAAAGCCAGTTTTTCAATAGATGCACCCTGATCTTTACTTTTGATCAAGCCAAGCGGATTCTCCAAATCTGACCCTTGTTCGGGATGGCCGCTGGAGTAGAACCCTTCGTCATAAGGCTGGAACCCCATATAATCGTGCTTATTGCTGTTGGCTTCAAGCCATTCTCCTTCAGAATATTTCATGAGTCCGTCATGAGTGGCAAGGAAAAAGTCATCGCCATTGTTTGGGTAGCCTGCACCATGGATATGGTCAATTTGTTCTCTGTCGGCTTTTACAAATTCATATTCTTCCTCTGCTGAAGAGCAGCCTGTAATGACCAAGGCTAATGCAGTTGTAAAGAAGATCCCTTTTGTTTTTTTCATCGTAATCCCTCTAATCCTTTATATTTTCCATTGATAGCCGATTCCCCACACCGTGGTCAGGTGCTTTTCAATTGGAATGTTTACTTTTTTTAGTTTATCACGCAGATTCCTTATATGGGAATCAACGGTGCGTATATCGGTGCTTGCATTGATATCCCAGGCAATGGAAAGCAGTTGTTCTCTAGTATAAACCCTTTCCGGATGTCTCATTAAAGCTTCGAGCAAGAGAAACTCCTTTAAAGTGAGAGCAAGGGAGAGGTCTTGATAGTGCAGGGTGTAGGCTTCTGTATCCAGCCTGAATTCTCCTCTTGCAATCGCATTGTTTTGGCCATTCAGATTTGAATCCTGCCTTCTCAATAAGGCATGGACACGTGCCGCCAATATATCTTCATCAAAAGGCTTGGTGATGTAATCATCGGCCCCGCCATCCAGACCATTTATCACATCCTCTTTATCACTTCTTGCGGTGAGCATGATGATCGGAACATTTGAGAATTCCCTGATCTTTCTGCAGGTTATCCAGCCATCGATTTCAGGCATCATGACATCAAGAAGGACAAGGTCTATTTGCTCTTTCTTTAACTTTAGGATGGCATCATATCCTCCAGATGCTTTCACACAAGAATAGCCTTTTGGTTCCAAGTATAACTCCAGCAGGTTGAGCATCCTGGCTTCATCATCTACTAATAGTATCTTACTCAAGAAATTCCCCCCCTTTAAATCAGTATTTCCACAGTTGTACCTTTGGTTTCCTCGCTCTGGATGCTAATCGAACCTCCATGGGCTTCAACTAACTCCTTAACGATGGAAAGGCCGAGTCCTGAACCGCCCATTTCACGGGAACGTGATTTTTCAACCCTGTAAAGCCGTTTAAAGATATTTTGCAGTTCATTATCAGGTATTCCTACTCCCTGATCGGACACACCTATTCTTATTTTGCCCTCATCTGCAGAGCTGGCAGTAATTCTGGTCACTGTATGTTCCTCAGAATACTTTAAGGCGTTATCCAGCAGGTTAAGGATGATTTGCTCCAAGCGAATGGGATCGGCATAAGCATACACGCTTCTGGGACAGGAAATGTGCAGAGTGATGTTCTTCCGGTTGAATGCAGGGCGGACCTTGGCCACAATATCCTGAATCAGCGGGCATAACTCAATCTCTTGCTTGGAGATGGTAAAGTTGTTTTGGTCAATCTTTGCGAGCTCAAATAGATTTTCAATCAAGTGGACGATTCGTCCAGATTCATCTTGGATAATCTTCAGGTACTCCCGCCTTTTATCTTCCGGTAATCCGTCCCGGAGGGCGACAGTGGTGTACCCCTGTATGTAGGTTAAGGGCGTTCTGAGTTCATGGGAGACACTGGCCAGAAACTCAAGCCGGTCATTTTGAATGGTTTCAAGATCCTTTGCAAGCTTTTGAATGGAATTAGAGAGTTCGCCCAGCTCATCTTTCCCGAAGTCCGGCAGCTTTACCTGGAAATACCCATTGCTGAGATGTTCAGTCGCTTCTTTCATTTTAATGAGAGGACTGGTCAGTATCCTGGACAGAAGGTAATAAATGATGGCAATGATAACCAAGCTCAACACTCCCGCAAGAAGGAAATGTGAATTCAACTTTTTGATTAATGACCGCAGGGGTTCTGTATCTTTAAACATATAGACGTACCCTTGTTGAGAACCAGTGTTGTACTCCGTAACGGTGGCCAGGTAGTTCATCTCTTTCCAATTGGATTCGATCAGCAGTCCTTCTCTGGAAAAATCCGGCGGATGCTCCTTGATCAAATCCATCATACCCGCAGACACATCCTTTGAACTTGTGATAATTTGTTTATTCTCATCCGTGATGACGACTTCAGTGTCCGTTTTGGTTTCCATAAGAGCAATATGATCGAGGGTGCCTTCTGTAAAACTATCTTCTAATACATCCCGGTGGCTGTTCCCCCTGGAAAGAATGGAGTGGAATTCCTCCTGGATCCTTGAATCAATCATATTGTTATAAAGATAGGCCATCAGCAAGGATTCCATAATCAAAACCGCTACAAGGAAATAGATAGCAAGTTTTGTGGATATTTTTTTCATCATAAATCCCCATTTCATTAAGGCTCTTATCTAACACTTTGTAGATTTTCCCGATGAAGTTCAAGAGATATAGCCATACTAAATACAGAAATTATCATGGTAAGCAAGGTAGAAAAGAGTAATTCATCCAGTTCAGAGAAAAGCGCTCGTATTAAATTGAAAAATCCGGCCCTTTGGGTTTTCCGTTAGCATCAATCTATACGAAAGCTTCATTAATGACTACTTCATTGTACAGTATAATTATGAAGAATGTTTGCAGTAGCTATGTTTAATTAAACGATAGCATCAGGGGCGGGGAACTTCAAATTTTGGACGCTTACTACTTTTCACTTTTACACGTAAAGGGTAATGCTTAAGAAGGACTATCAAAAAAGAGAATTTAAGTCTATGCAGGGATGACGTCTGAACAACAAAAAAAATATTTTTGGTTTGCTCATTTTCATCATATATTTTGCACAAATTCCTGTAATAATCAAAAATCAGAGGAGGAAAGAAAAATGAAAAAAATCATTTGGTTATTCGCGGCATTACTTATTGTTACATTAGCTGCTTGCAGTATAGACAATCAGCCAGGCAATTCAGGAAGCGGTACTGAGTCTGGTAAAAGTTCCGAGGAGGATCACGGTGCTCATGGAGAAGGTGAGCATAAAGGTTCCGGTGAAGTACCAGAGGAAATGAAAGAAGCAAAGAATCCCAAGTACCAGGCGGGCAGTACAGTCATAATAGAAAAAGGTCATCTGCCGGGAATGGAGGGAGCAGAAGCAACCGTTGCCGCTGCCTATGATACAACCGTTTACAGGGTGTCATATAACCCTGTGACAGGCGGAGATAGAGTAGAACAACATGAATGGGTTGTACATGAGGAACTGAAGGATGCTGACAAGAAATCGTTTAAGCCAGGTGATGAAGTCACGATTGAAGCTGAGCACATGGAAGGCATGCAAGGGGCAAAGGCGGTGGTGGATACTGCCGAACAAATGACCGTCTATGTGATAGACTTTACGCCGTTAGATGGAAGTGAAAAAGTGGAGAATCACTTATGGGTGACGGAGGATGAACTGTCTCCGGTTGATTAAAGAACAAAAGCGCAAGCGCCTTGACCAGCCCTGACAGGTATATGGCTCAGGGGGGCTAGGTGCTGGAGCTGGATTCATCCACACTCAAAGATTTTTATAATTTTCAATACAAAGAAAAAAGCATCTGCAGGGACATGGAAGTAGTTCAGATAATGTGGAGAGAACTTAAAATCGCAGCCTAAATAACATAGGTTTTCATAACGTAAATAAAACCTGAATTAACAAACCAAAAAAGCTTGGGATATCCCAAGCTTGTAAATATGTTTTTCTAATTCAATTGGTGCACTCAATTGTTGAATGGTTGAACAGCCGATGGGAAATCAGTTCCCTTCTAATTGAAATTTAATAGAGGGAAAAACTCCCCTTAATTGGCAATTAGTACTGAAAACAGCTTAAATAGAGGGAGAAATTCCCCTTATTTGACTCTAAAAACATGAAAACAGGCAGTTTTACTTTGTATTGAGGGAAAAATTCCCCTTATTTTCCCCAAAAACCATTTCTAATCTGCATTAACGGTAAAATCTCCCCTTATTTTTCTATCACTGGTTACTCACTCTACTATCCGCTGCTATCATTACTTAGAGCAGACCAAATAGTAAGTAAATAGCACCCTGAATAGCACGATGAAAATGTATATTGTCAAGGTGTTATTTGGGGTGCTAATTGTTAAGCTATTTTAGTATTACTACCTTATAAACATTGATAAAACAGCCATTCGTCTTATGGCAAAAAGGTATGCTAACTCATATGTCATTTACAGTGTTTCTCCACAAAAACTGAACTACTTAAGGGACATGCAGATGCTTTCCTTTGTAATTACTACAATATATTTGTAAGCGCGATTCCCACTCCCAAAATCGACCCAATCGAAATGGAAAAAATGGTGAAAAGTTTCTTGGTATCGGTTCTTTTTATTTTCTGGTAATCCTCAAAACCAATCTCGCCGTTGGTGAATTTCAGACCGGCTTCGTCAGGGTCTACTGAAAATTGACTTCCATTTTGATCCTCTACGATCACTTTTTTAATAAGTGCCATGGAAGGTTGATTGTACTCTCTTTCCCAATTTAGAAAGTCAATGGTTTCCCCGCCGCTCAACTGTAATTTAACAGGCTTGTAGATAGGGGAGTCAGCCATCTGTTTGAGAATGAGATAAGCTTGTTTTTCAAAAATATTATCAGATACACACATGATGGCCACCTTCTTTCAATTGAAAAATCTAATTTATGTTTAAAGGGTATGTGTAGTTTTAATTTTTGTTCCCGGATTTTTTGATTTTTAACACTAAAGAGACTAACATAACGAAGGAAATTAGTAATAAGATCATTTTTCCTTTACCGCTCATAATCAGCACTTCCTGTATTGAGTACGCTTCTATTAGAATGGAAGGGACCTTGCCAAGCGAACTGGCAATGGCAAAATTAAAGATGCCCATTTTGCTGAACGCCCCGGATAACGTAACCAATCCCGAGGGCATCAAAGGAAACAGCCTTAGGGCAAATACAAGGAAAAAAGCCTCTGTTCCCGTGGAGTGCCCTAATCTTAGAAGGTATTTATGCTGCATGCGTTCACTGCTTATGAACTTTTTAATTCCTTTCCGGTATAAAATGAAACTGATAATTGCACCCAGGGCTTCACCGGCAAATGAAATAATCAATCCATACTCAAAACCGAAAATCTTAAGATTGGCAGCAGTTAAGAAAGCACTTGGAATGAATCCAAGGATACTGATGATGATATTTAAAAGTACACTGATGATAATGGCAGCGGGTTCAGTGGAGGAACCCAGCCATTCCGTTAACGTAAATTCCAAGATACTCACCTTTGATGTAAAATTGTAGGTTGATTGCGCGATTTCATTATCTTGAATAATATCACAGTCTTTAGGTGATGGGGGGAAATAATTGCTGAGGGTACATAAGGGATGAATGGAAGAAGGGAACCCCCATTAAATGAGAGTTCCCGATTTATCTGACATAAAGGATATTGTTCTCCTAAAATAGTAAGCTTTTTACTCATTATCAAGTGTTTTCAATGGCTTTGTCGTCGGGCCTTCGATTACTTCACCGTCATATTGAAATCGGGATCCGTGGCAGGGACAGTCCCAAGACCGTTCACCATTATTCCATCTTACTTCGCAGCCCATGTGCGTACAGGTGGTGTCCACAAGATGAATCGTTCCCGACTTATCCTTATAAGCTCCGGTTCTTTTGCCATTCAAGGTTACAATTGCTCCTTCATCAGCACCGAGGTCATCCACTGACTTATCCGGTTTATCCATTTTATCTTCCACCATCATTTTTGCACTGTGCTGGCCCATTTTGGCTGTTTTTTTCATGTGGTGGACCATGTCATGCCTGCCGGGAGAAAACAATTCGGAATATGAGTTTTCTCTGTCCAGGATATGATCCCGGATGATCATGCCGGCCAATGTTCCATTGCTCATACCCCATTTCTGGAAACCGGTTGCTACAAAAATATTGTCATGCAGCATTGAATATTTTCCGATATAGGGAACTCTGTCGAGTGGGATTTGATCCTGTGACGACCATCGATATAAAACCTCTTCTATATCAAACATCTCATTTCCAAACTTATAAAGCTTTTCATAGCTGTCCATGGTATCTTCCTTATGCCCCGCAGAATGGCCCTGTCCGCCGATAAAGATGATCTGGTCATGATTTTCTTTGGTGGAGCGCAAAGAATAACCGGGCTTTTCAGCACTGATAAACATTCCCTCCGGCAGCGGTTTCATTGCTTTTGCGGCCAGCAAATAGGAGCGTTGGACTTTCATTCGGGCAAAGTAGAATCCATCCTTATCATAAAAAGGGAAATGAGAACAGACGGCCACATAACGACCTTGAACTTTGTGTCCCTCTGCTGTTTCTACTGCTGGGTGCTTTCCATGATCAATATCAGTCACCCGTGTATTTTCGAAGATTTTACCGCCTGCACGAAGAATTTCCTCCACCAGGTAATTTAAATATTTTACAGGATGAAACTGGGCCTGGTTATGCATGATCAGTGATGCTTCTACTTCCAAGTCTAAAGGAATATCTTTTTCCAAGTTACCGTCTATCCCTAGTTTTTGATAGGCTTCGAACTCTTTTTCCAACTCTTTTTTCTCTTCAGCCGACCTCGCATAAACATAAGCGTCCTGTGTACTGAATCCACAGTCGATCCCATTTTCATGAATAAGCTCGCGAATGTAATCCACTGCCTCCTGGTTGGCCTTGTAATAGAGCCTTGCTTTATCCTCCCCGAATTCTTGGAAAAGGTGGTCATACAAGAGGTGATGCTGCGCTGTCAGCTTTGCGGTTGTATTCCCGGTCGTCCTGCTGACTATACGCTCTGCTTCAAGTACCGTTACTTTGATTCCTTGTTGAGCCAATAAGTATGCAGTCGTCAGTCCTGCAATGCCTGCCCCCACGATGATGGCTTCTGTCTCTAAGTTTCCCCTCAGTGGTTCAAAGGAAGGGAGGTCTGCTGTTTCCAGCCAGTAGGAACTGGATTCATCCGGCAATTTATTGATAGTCATTCGTATCCCTCCAGATAATCATTATTGTATTTTTTTCCTTTTCCCATTTGAGAAAAATAGAAACACTTTATGGACAGTTTACTAGATTCATGACTGGTGAGATCTAGCAATTGGGAGGATCAAATCTTTTTCAAAAGGGATTGAGCAAATGTTTTTTGAAATCTTCATAGATTCTGCAAACTTTATGGGAATCCTACTAGTTCAGGAGTACCAGAAAGGGCATCCTGATCTTCCTTGTAGGGATGCTGCGGAACCAAGAGAAATTGCAAATTTATAAATCGAAAGGAGTATGTTATCAATGGAAAATCATCATTCTCACCATCATGATGCACACATGCATATGCAGAATGCAGAGGGAGGGGTTAAAACGACATGGGATGTGAATCCTGCCCCGGTAAACACCGATCAAGAGGCAGAAATTGTTCTTTCGGTAAAAAATGAGGACGGTTCACCTTCAACTAAGTTCGCCTTAGTACACGAAAAGGAGATGCACATGCTTCTGATCAGCGAAGACCTGTCAGAGTTCATGCATCTTCATCCTGAATATATCGGTGAAGGACAATTTAAAACCGTTGTGGAGTTTGAAAAAGCAGGTGTTTACAAGATTTATGCAGACTTTCAACCCGAAGGAAAAGGACAGCAAATCACTACCCATACCATCGAGGTCGAAGGTAATAAAGGAGAAGCAACTGAAGAGGATGACTTTTCTGAAGAGAAGACCATCGGGGATTTAAGTTTTAGACTCGAACTGGATCATAAGCAAGCCAACCAGCAGGATCAAATGACTTTTTCGGTCAGCGATGGAGAAACAGGGCAGCCCATAAATGCACTGGAACCCTATCTCGGATCTGCAGGGCATGTCGTCATCGTCAGTGAAAAGCAGGAAGAGTTTTTGCATGTTCACCCGATAAATGAAAAATCAACCGGACCGGAAGTAACCTATGCTGTAACTTTCCCTTTTGCGGGTAAGTATAAGGTATGGGGGCAGTTTAAGTATAAGGGTGATTTATACACTGTTCCATTTTTATTAACTATTTCAGGGTGAACTACAGGCACACGATTTCAATCGTGTGCTTCCAATTCTATAAGAAAGGAGAAGAAACAATGAAACAAAAAATTGAAACGGAAAAAGTCATTAATGCCGATACGACCTCTGCTCGATTAAAGTTAATCATCGTGTTGGCGGTTCCGGCAGTAATCGAAAATCTTTTTCAGACCGTTTTAGGATTCGTAGATACATACTTCGTTTCAAAAATAGGCCTTTCAGCCGTATCTGCCGTCGGGGTTACGAACGCAGTGCTGGCTATCTACTTTGCTTTGTTCATGGCCATTGGGGTTGCTGCCAATGTCCGTATCGCGAACTTCCGCGGAGCCGGTTTTGAGGAAAAAGCGCGCCATATATCTCAGCAGTCGATCGTGCTGTCTGTTATCTTTGGCCTCTTAACAGGTGTCATCACGCTGCTATTCGCAGAACCTTTATTAAGGTTAATGGGCATCGAGGATGAAGTTCTCCAGCAGGGTGCCCTATATTTCCGAATCGTCGGGATTCCTTCGATTTTCATGTCCCTGATGTTTGTCCTGAGTGCGATATTAAGGGGCGCGGGAGATACCAGGTCCCCTATGATCACCAGCATTATCATCAATATTGTCAATGCCGGTCTGGATTATGTCCTGATCTTTGGATTCATGTTCATCCCTGAACTGGGAATAACCGGAGCCGCATTGGCCACCGTCATCTCAAGGGCCGTAGGAAGCGTCCTTCTGTTCTACTTTATCAACCGAACAGCCATCTTAAAGTTCCGCAGGGATTACTGGAAGTTAGATAAAGGCCACTTAATGGAACTGACGACACTCGGAGCCCCGGCTGCAGGGGAACGACTGGTCATGAGAGCGGGGCAGATTGTCTATTTCGGCTTTGTCGTCGCCTTGGGGACCAACGCCTTTGCTGCCCACCAAATTGCCGGGAATGTTGAAGTGTTTTCCTACATGATCGGATACGGCATAGCCACAGCGGCGACCATCCTCGTCGGTCAGCATATTGGGGCCGGGAATCATGAAGAAGCCAGGATCTACACGAAACTTTCTGCATACCTGGCATTTGGGTTCATGGCGGTTCTAGGTGCCGTCCTCTTCTTCTTTGGCGACTGGGCTGGCAGCTTCTTCACCGAAGATCAGGAGGTCATCAACGATATCGGGACGGCATTGAAGATTTCAGGTGTGTTCCAGCCGTTCCTTGCAGTATTACTCATCATGACCGGTGCCTTTCAAGGTGCGAATAACACAAAGTTTCCAATGTACCTGACGGCTGTCGGGATGTGGGCGATCCGCACACTCCTTGTGTATGTACTCGCCATCACGCTTGACTGGGGACTTGCCGGCGTATGGATTGCCATCGGAATAGATATTGCAGTAAGGGCCGTCGTTCTTGTCATTCAATTTCAAAGAGGAAAATGGATGGCGCTCGAAAAAGCACCTGAACCAGAATCTCATTGCCACCCTCAGACTTCAAAAGAGAACATGTCTGCGTGTGCGAATAATTATTAAATATTTTTTAAAAGAGACACATTTATCATTATAGTAAGGATTTCAGTTTTCGGGTGCATAACTGGAAAAAGCAGTCCAAAACGGACTGCTTTTTTACTATGAATTCGTTATAAAAATCACAAGTTACATCTCTTTTACCAAGGAAGAGAAAGAGGACTTAAAATAAGGGGGATTTTTCCCGCTAAACTGCAGAATTTAGCTGGAGAGAGATAAATAAGGGGAGATTTCACCGTTAAGTATGCTCAGTAATCCAATTTTTATGTTTTTATAAAAAATAGCGGAAGATTTTCCCCTTATTTGACCCATTTTCTTCGACAATTCTTCTATAAGGGGAATTTTTCCCCTTATGATATGCCGTTTACTATTTTGGTCCTTGCTTCTTTGGTGGAATGGGCCCGTAAAATAGAATCGCCCATTGTACAACCAGAGTGGATAAAATCCGTTATGGTTTTTTTTACACCTTTCTGCAAGTGAATTCGCCACGTAAATCAAAAGACAGCTAAATATATTTCAGTATTGCAAAAACGTATGCTAAAGACTATGAATTCTTATGTTTGTACCTTTAAAGTGAATTACTCACTCATAATAGGTGTGTTTCGTTTTATGTTTTTTCTTATTACATAATCCTAATAGGAGACGCATACATTGTATTTATCTTATGCGACAAGTAAAAGGGGAGGAACTTATGGAGTGGGAAAAAAGATTAAAGATGCCCAACGGAAAGAAGGCTCCTTATCAAAAAATTAACAACGCACGTTATTATAAGCTTACAGCCGGCCCAGTAAAACATCATATATTGAAAGACGTGGCAATAGAAGGTTTGGGTTTCAACGGTGAAATTCCAGGACCCCTGCTGGTTTTTGAGCAAGGGGAAACGATTATGATCGAATTTGTCAATAAGATGGATAAACCAAGTGCTCTGCATGTGCATGGGCTCTCCAAGCCGGAATCACAGGATGGGATGCCGGAAATCGAGCCATCAACGCCAGTCATCCACCCGGGGGAGAGTTATGTATATAAATTTCAGGCATGGCAGGCAGGGACCTTCTTTTATCATGCATCCGATCCAGCTCAGATTGTGCAAGGATTGCTGGGTCCGCTGGTGATCTTGCCGAGAGAAACCAACAAACTGGATGTCAATATGCCCTATCGTGATTATGTACTGGTCCTTCAGCAGTGGGATCTTCCTCAAAACGAAATAGGGAAGGTCACACCAGGCACCTATAAACCCAAACAATTTGACACCAATCCCAACTTTTTCACCATTAATGGGAAAGCTTTTCCGGAAACGGAAGCCTTGTATACGAAGTATGGTCGAAAGATTCGGATGAGATTTATCAATAAGTCAAGTGCGTCTCACTCCATGCATGTCCACGGTCATGACTTCCAAGTGACCACGGTCAACGGATTTCCACGATATAACATGTATGACGACACAATCAATGTGGCTTCCGGTCAACGGATTGAAATCGATTGCCTGTCAAATAATCCGGGAACATTCCCGATAAATGGTACTAAAACTTTTCATCAAACCAATAACGGTTCGGCTCCTGGCGGGATGATAACAAAGTTGGTATACAAAACGTAATTATTCTCGGAATCGTCCTGTGCATCTGCACAGGGCTTTTTGTGTTTATTAACTTTTGAGTCCATGAGAACATTGTGAAATAATCATGTAGTAGATTTTTTTACAGTTTGCAAATAGGGGGAGAGGGAACTGAAGAAGGAAGTTATCCTGATAGGGACATTTCACTTTGAACAAGAAGCGGAAGAGATAAAAAAGAAAGAAAAAGAAGTGATAGAGGTTGTTGAGTTTTTATCCTGTTTGAAACCTGGGAAAATAGCAGTGGAATGGGATAAAGCCAAACACATAGAACTCAATGAGAAGTATCACAAGTCTCAAGGTTGTTATGATATTCACGAAATTCAGCAAATTGGTTTCAGGTTGGCCGATAAATTGGGTCATGACAAGGTTTATGCAGTCAATTGGGAAGGTCGCATGACGAATGAAGACATGGGGAAGTTACATAATACCATCCTAAATACATATCCAGAAGTCCTAAAAAAAGTCGCTTCACTGCAGGAAACCATTCCTTCAATTAGTAAGGGATCTCCTTTATTGACTTCCTACCAAGAGTTAAATAATGAAAGGTTAATAGCACAAATGGAGGAGTTGTATTGGTCGTTTGCCTGTGTGCAGGATGAAAATGGCGGAAGGATTGGAATCGAATTTTTAAATAAGTGGCTGGAAAGGGAAATGATGATTTTTAAAAATATTATCGACATAACGGATGATGCGTCTGATGAGAGAATCTTGCTTTTAATAGGAAGCGATCATTTATGGAGCCTGAAAATGCTTTTTGAGAAAAATGGCTGGGATGTGATTCTTCCTTTTGCGGATTGAAAGGGAATAGGGGATGCTAATTCTATCGTACCATATCTATCCAGTCAATATCAGTCTGTTTTTCTTCTGATTTTTTGATAGCCTTTTAACTAGACTTGATGGGAGGTTGGGTACATGATCGATTATAGAATCAAGAGTGTTGAGGGGTTTACAGAAAAAATAGGCGAACTCGTCTCCATGCTGGAACATACAAGGGCCGTCACGCTGGAAGAAATTAAAGGCCTGAGCCAAGGTGAATTGGATTACAGAGTGGATCAAGACGCAAACTCGATTGGCGCGCTGCTTTTACATATTGCTTCTATTGAATATGTTCATCAGGTGGTGTCATTTGAAGGCCGTGACTTGAATGCCGAAGAGCTGGAGCGATGGAAAACGGCTCTTGAACTTGGGGAGAACGCTAAAGCGATTCAAAACCATCCTGTTGAAATCTATTTAAAAGAGTTGTCCCACGTAAGGGAAAACACCATTCGTCAGCTGAAACAACTCAATGATGAGTGGCTGCTGCAAGAAAAAGAATGGGGCCATGGTGTCCCTTATAATCACTATTATCTTTGGTTTCATGTGTTTGAAGATGAAATCAATCACCGGGGGCAAATCCGAGCCATTAAGCGTCAGCTATTGCACGGGTGATGAATTTAGGGAGTTAGTTCCATTTAGTGGTGGTTTTATTGTACAGGTCAATGCACGGGAAAGTGGTTTAATTTTTGGTGATCATTTAGGAATAGACCAAAAACTTAGAAATCCCAGTCATAAAGCGATCATTCTTTGAGCCAAAGAAGCAAATTTAAAGGGCACCTCCCATGAAAGAAACGGATAATATTTTATCAAACTACTAAAAATAAGGAGGGATCCCATGGCTGTTACATTTTCGGGAATCACATCAGCTGTCCTGATGGCAGTGTGTTTATATTTTACGCTGAGCTTTTTTCAGTATTTGAAAGAGGGGAATGACCATCTCGCAGGGCAAGCCAAGAAAGGGGCCGTCATTAGTCTTGCGCTGGGCCTGTTGGTATCTGCCATTGTATATGTATAGTTGAATTTTAAGGAGGCTTCTTGAAAAAGAAGCCCATTTTGCTTTTGTAGGGTACTAGTATCTTCTCCGGCGTCGTCGAAGTGGGATGATTTGTCCCCTGATTTCCCCAGCTGGATTTTGTTCTGTATGAACGTTCACATAAGTGAGTTCATCTTCCATAAGTTCAATCAGATCTTCTACGTCATCAACCCCCACATTGTTGTCCACGATATCCTTATCTGTAATAACACCTGTAACGATTCCGCGGCGGGTTGAAATGCCATTTTGTTCTTCCAGAGTCGCTAAGTCTGCTCCGAAAAGAAAAGCGAGCACGGGACCATTTGCTCCTCTGCGTCCAAAGTGGATATGGGCTTGGACGAAATTATCGATATCTTCTACTTTGAGAAAGAATTTAATCTTTGTGCAATCCTTATTAGATATGAATTTTGCGACACCAAAGGCATCTGTATCCACTGGAGGCACTTCATTTCGCCCTCGAAGCTTCGCGATGAATTTTTCCATTAATCTCACCTCCTGCACTAAGCTGTTATATTGTATGTTTCGTGAGGCAGGCTTGTATGGGTGAAACAATCATATCCATTCAAAAATCCATATATTGCGGAGAATGCTACTAAATAACCTTCTTAAAAAGGAAACCAGGTTGATAAAAGGATATTTGATATAATTAGAGTTAGAAAATTCTTTTTTAGCCTTGGAAGGGTGTGCCCAAATTTCACCATGGTGATTGAGTTAAAAGGAGGCTAGTTTGACACATTTAGAGCAGAGGTTACGTGAGAGAAATTTAAGGTTAGTCAACAAGACGCTCATTAGCGGTGCGCATGCGGGTAATGTATATAGAATAGAAGCGCTGCATCTTGATGGGCACAGGTCCAGCTTTATTTATAAAGAATTTGCAGAGGATCGCAGCAATGAAGTCGATATATACAGGGTATTAGAAAACTATATTAAACCCTTCTCTAAAAAGGAGGCATTATGGGATTCTCAACCTCAAGCAATTCTTATGGAGGATTTAGGTAATCCTTTGAAACAGGAATTCGGTCTATCACCTTTTCAACGAAAGATAGAGTTAATTAAAAAAATCTTGGAAAGGCTAGCAGAATTACATAGTAACAATTTTAACGAGATTACCAATGGGATTCCGACACATCAACTGACTTTGGAGTGGTACGAGTGGTGTTTGAGTCAACTAAAACGGCTGCATCTAGAAATTAACTGGGCTGAATCAGGCTGGATGGAGATCATAAACGATGCCTACCATCAATTAGGTCTAAGTGAATATAACCCAAGAATCCCACTTACCCTTACTCATGGAGATCCACATTTGGAAAATATTTTTTTAAAAGACGAGGAGATCTGGCTGGTTGATTGGGAATGGGCTGCTTTAGGGTCTCCCTTAAGGGACATTACGATTTTATGCCAAGACTGTTATAACTCTAATTTGATTCAATACATTTACGATTCTTATAAGGTTCTTATTGAAAAAAGAGGCGTGAATGTTCCGGATGAAGACTATAAGAGCGATTTTTTTTATCTATACATTGACCACACGACCATGATGCTGGCCTGGGAGATCGAGAAGTTTTTTCAAGGGTTTGCTACTGAAGAACGGATTAGGCAAATTGTTTCTTTTAAAATTGGGGAAGTAAGAAGGGTCATTACTTTGGAAACACCGAAACTTTAAGATGGTTGATTTGTGAATCTAGGAGTAACTTCAGCCAGGTAAATCTCCAGGCTGAGGTTGTTTTATGAATCGACGCTATGGTCGGCAACCAAGCTGGGTGTGTAACTGATACTCGATTCTCAAGGTGAATTTGGAAGAGTATAAGTTTGATAAGGGAAACAAAAGCTAAAGAAGGGAATCCCGACAGATTGTCTAATATAATAGGGAAGAAGCAATTGAAGGAGGCAGGCTATGGGGATTCAATTTGAAGTGAAGAAGACCTTGCCAGTATCCAAGCAGGAAGCATATGAAGCGCTGCTTGATCTGGAAGCAGCCCAGCAGTGGATGCAGGGGTTAGTGAGAATGGAAAGATTGGATGAAGGTCCTTTGACAGAAGGAAGTCAGTGGAAGGAAACACGAAAGATGTTCGGGAAAGAGGCAACAGAATTCTTTGAAGTGGCTGAATTGAAGCAATCTGATAAAATTGTGGTGCGCTGTGACGGAACGAAAGGAACAACAGGCAAGGGAGAATTTCTTTTTACATATGAACTTTTTTCAGCTGGGGACGGAACAGAAGTGACACTGCTGGGGGAAATCCGAGGATTGAACGGCTTGTCAAAATGGTTCGGAAAACTAATGGTCGGGCCATTTAAAAAGGCATGTGCGAAGGATTTGGACTCCTTGAAGGACTATTTGGAGAAGAAGAGTTTAACGAAGGTCTAAAACATAAGTTTAGAAGAAACCTTCGTTGTGATTAAGTCGGTGTGTTTGATGTTTGCACCCCACAAGTAATGCCGTATATCTGTTGATTAGTGGCTTATTGAAGTAATAAAGCACGGCAATGGCTGCCGTGCTTTGGTATTTACTGGTCTTCCCGTAATAAATATTCATTTCCATCTTGATCGTAAAATGTAAACATGTTCCCAAACGGAAGATTCATTATGTCATCAACTTTGACGCCATTCTGTTTCATCTTCTCATGAGCGGATTCGATATCCGTCGTGCTTAAAATGACAGATGGATGGGCAACCTTGGAAGGGTTTTGCTTTTCCATTGCGGCTCTGGAATAGAGTACGAAAGTCAGGGTTTCATTTTCGCCCGGCGCTACTTCTATCCAAGATGCATTGGGTCCCATCGGCTGGTCGATCTTTAAGACGAAATCCATTTTATTCAACCAGAAGTCTTTTGCTTGCTGCTGGTCCTCAACATACACTGTAACTTTTGCAATTTTACTAATCATCTTATCACCTTTTCCCTAAGTTTTTCTCCACTTGATTCTATCAGATACGTAATATCAAAGACAATTGGGTGGTAAGGGAAGGTGGTCATTTAATCAGAAAATCCACCTGCATCCAGGTACCTTTAACTCCATTAAGGTGGATTTTGTGAATTAACAGAATCACAAAAGGTTAGGATACTCGAGATGAGTAAGTAAGCCATAAAGTTTCCTTTCTAAGTGACTCACTCCTATAATTTCATCTAGCTTTTTACATAACGCACGATCTTATTCAGCAGAAAGGAAGGGAAAGCATTGGATTTTGAAACAGTAATGAAGGAATTAGAAGCGATTGGAACGGTACGGACAAAGAAGTCTTACATAAGTAATGGTGCGCATGAACCGCTATTTGGGACACCTACCGGAAAGATGAAGCCGCTGGCAAAAAAAATTAAGAAGAACCAGGCTCTCGCCGAAGAACTATACGCCTCAGGAAATTATGATGCCATGTATTTTGCCGGCATCATAGCGGACCCGATGGCGATGACAGAGAACGATTTTGAGCGATGGATAGACGGGGCTTATTTTTACATGCTGTCCGACTATGTCGTTGCCGTTACGCTTGCAGAAACCGACATTGCGCAGCTGGTAGCCGATAAATGGATCGAAAGCGGAGAAGAACTCAAAATGTCGGCAGGCTGGAGCTGTTACTGCTGGTTATTGGGCAACCGACCGGATGATGAATTCAGCAAGGAGAAGCTAAGCTCAATGCTTGAAACCGTCCAATCTACAATTCATGAATCCCCTGATCGGGCAAAATACTCAATGAATAATTTTATCTATACGGTGGGCATATCCTATGTGCCTCTCCATGAGAAGGCGGTTGAAACCGCAAAGACCGTCGGGGCAGTTGAAATCAGCAGCGGCAAGAAAAAAAGTATAATTTTGAATGCACTGGAGAATATCCAAAAAGATGTAGCTAAAGGAAGAGTTGGATTTAAACGGAAGTATGTCAGGTGTTAACAGGGACAATGGATGGAAAAGCAAAGCACATTCTCCTAAAAAGTATTGTATTTTGAGTTGGGTAATTAGGACTAATTAACAAAAGTTAACAGGAATAGTTATTTTTTGCTATTTTCAGATAAATCATCTATAGTATAAGTGTAAAAAGTCCTGTTAGCGGAGGCAAGAGTATGGTGTATTCCCAGTTATTGAATGGTTTACTGATTAACCTCCTTGTCATTCTGGTTGTCATCCTGATGGTAAACTTTTATCATTTGTCGAAACATAAATCCTACGATATTCAAGGTAAGAGACTCCCTATATTTATCCTATGCACTATTTTAATTATTCTTAGTATAAGTTTATCCGTTGAATTAGAAAGTGGCTTCATCTACGATCTTCGTTTTATTCCATTTCTCTTAGGCGGTATTTATGGTGGGAAAAGAGTGTTATTTGCGTTGGCAGCCGTGATGATTTTGATACGGATCCCGCTTTCGGGGACGGGTCTCATGTTGACGGTCGTCATTACGATTCTTACCTGCCTGGCCGTCCTTTACCTCTCCCCCAAGTTATTAGAAAAAACTTGGACATCACGAGTCTACCTATTCACGTCTTTATCACTTGGGTATTCCATATTAGGCTTCTTCATTCCTTCTCTTATCTTTGGTTTTCATAACTTTATATCTTTTATTATTTATACGGCTATGCTGGCTGGTTCAACCTTTCTTGTATTCTACTTATGCGAAATTATACGCACCACCTATTCGCTCCAACTGGAGTCTATTAAGTATGAAAAGATGCAGGTGGTCAGCCACCTCGCTGCAAGCATAAGCCATGAAGTCAGAAACCCTCTGACCACAGTGAGGGGATTTTTACAATTGATTCACGAAGACTCCTCCAATATAAAAGCTAACAAAGAACTTTCCCAAATCGCGGTCGAGGAAATCGACCGGGCTACAGAAGTCATCAATCAATACCTTTCCTTTGCCAAACCCCACCCAGAAACTCAGGTTAAATTAGATGTGACGAATGAAATTCATAAATTAAAGGAGATCATTTCCCCGCTTGCAATGAAGTACAATGTCGTTATAAAAATGGATGTGTCAACCCGACATGCCATTAACGGGGAACCGAATAAGTTTCAACAAATCATGATCAATATATTGAAAAACGGTATTGAAGCGATGGAGAATGGGGGAATCTTGAGTATAGAGTGTTTTGAAAAAGGCGAACAGGTCTTCATCTTGATTAAAGACACTGGAATGGGAATGACAGATGAACAGATTACTCGACTCGGTGAACCTTATTTTTCCCTTAAAGGTAAGAAGGGGACTGGACTTGGGATGATGACGGTCTTCCAGTTGGTTCAGGTCATGAACGGTAAGATAAAAGTCACCAGTAAGTTGAATGAAGGGACCACGGTCACTTTGTCTTTTCCGATTGTAATGGAGCAGGAATGAAAGTTTTAATTGGGAGAAACCCGCCTCTCATCCTAGCAAAACCCATAATTCACCATACTAGGTGTCTATCCTACTGAATTTCACAGAGAATCGATTGTATCCATATGCTTATTTTTGTAAATTTACATAATTATAACATTATTTCCTTTTTTAATAAGGTAGGCTTGAAGCGTACTTAATTAATAGAGGAGTCAATAGAATGAGAAGATTTTCTAGTAAGAGTGTTAGTGTCCTGACTGTTTTAGTGATGGTCTTGATGGTTTTTACCTCAATGCAATTGGATAAAACTAGTGCAGCAGGCAGCGGGACACGGAGTTCCCCGTTTACAGTAAGTCAGGCTATACCCAGTCAGAATGGAGCGACGTATTCTGTAGAGGGGTATGTCGTAGGGCAGCCGACATCCCAAAACACTGTTGTGACAAGTAACTTTCCGAACGATTATGCTCTTGCACTCGCTGATTCCCCAACAGAGACGAACACCTCTAACATGGTGTACGTCCAGATCACATCTTCCTTTCGATCTGCCTATGGACTTCAAAGCAACCCGCATCTGATGGGTGAAAAATTAAAAGTTACCGGCTCACTCACTGCTTACTTTTCCCATCCTGGTGTTAAATCCACATCGGCCTTCGAAGTGACACAGGAAGACAACACTGAACCGCCGGCCTATGAAGAGTACTATAAATCTGCCGAGGGGAAAACGGGTAATGAGTTAAAAGCGGCATTACATACAATCATCGATGACCATACCACTCTATCATACAGCGCAGTGTGGGATGCCCTTCGCTATACCGATGAAGATCCAGCCAATCCAAATAATGTGCTTCTACTATATTCAGGCCGTTCACAATCAAAATATACGAACGGCGGAGGAGTTGACGACTGGAACCGTGAGCATGTGTGGGCAAAATCTCACGGTGACTTCGGCACAGCACAAGGACCGGGAACAGACCTTCATCATTTGCGTCCAACAGATGTCACGGTGAATTCCTCAAGAGGAAATCTGGATTTTGATAACGGGGGAAGTCTGCATGGAGAAGCTCCAGGGAACTATTATGACAATGATTCATGGGAGCCGAGGGACGAAGTGAAAGGGGACATAGCCCGTATGCTCTTTTACATGGCCGTTCGATATGAAGGGGACAGCGGTGAACTGGACCTTGTACTGAATGACTATGTCAATAATGGAAGTTCACCCCTGCATGGGAAAATTTCCGTCCTGCTGGCCTGGCATGATCAGGACCCGGTAGATGCGAGGGAAGTTAGAAGAAATGATATTATTTTCGATCTGTATCAAGGGAACAGAAACCCTTTCATTGATCACCCAGAATGGGCAGAGATGATTTGGTGATAGTAGAAATGTGCCTGGGAGGCTGCTGCTTCCCGGGCTTTTTGGTGTTATTTATTATGAGAGCCGGTTGAATCTTAAACCGCACTTAAGTGCTGATCCCGTCGGCCCTTTAGTACTTTACCGCATTAAGTGGGACAGTCCCTCACGGGTGTTGATTAACCATAATATGTAAAATAACCTAGATAATTAGACAAAAAAACCCACTCTCCTTTAAAATGATTGTTACCTCTAACAAAACCAAAAAGGAGAGTGGGTTCATTGACTAACTTTAACAAATTATCAGAGGTTCTTCAAACTATCATTACAGATGAAGAAGTGGCAAATCTTTGCGAGAAGTGGGGCTATGAAGATACAGCTAGGAAGTTATCTGCCCACGATTTGATACACTTTTTTATTATTTCCTCTGCGAAAAAATGGGAAGGTTTTCGAGATGCCGAGACGAAATTGCCAAAGGAAAAAAGTTTACCTTCCGTAGATCACTCTACCCTTGCCAAAAAAGCTCAGAGTGTCCCTTATCAAATCCTTCAAGAACTATTCTCCCGTATTGTAGACCGCTTAGGACGTAGAGTTCGTCGAGCCCTTTTCAAACCCTTTAAGCTATTTGCCGTTGATTCCACCACCATTACTTTCCAACACCCAGATATGAGCTGGGCGGGGTATACACGTACCCGCCATGCGATTCGGCTGCATACAAAATTTGATGTAGAGGATAGTCAACCTACTCAAGTAGTCCAGACAACTGGACGACACCACGATGTCATGGTAGCACCCAAACTCTATGAAAATTTAGAACCTCTCTCCATCATCACAGCTGATAGAGGCTATGCACGCACAAAAGATTTTCAAAAGTTACATGAACACGAACAGTTCTTTGTGATTAGAGTCGCAAACTTCTTCTCCCTCTCGGAAGAGACGGAACACAGTGTTCCACTTGATGAAGATGGTCGTATTAAAAAAGATGTGACAGCCTTTATCGGAAAAGAATCCCGAAAGACAGACACTCGCTTTAGACTAGTTACATTCACAGACAACGAAGGAAATGAAATAAGAGTGGCAAAGAACCTTATGATGATGTCGCCAGAAGACATTGCTTACATCTACAAGCTTCGGTGGCAAATCGAGTTGTTTTTCCGCTGGATAAAAGGAAATCTGGACCTTTCCAACCTATTCGGAAATTCCCCAAACGCTGTGTATAGCCGAGTTTTTGGCACTCTTATCAGTTATTTTATATTGAGTAGTATTTATAATGAGACAAAAAAAGAGTGGGCTATCTTATATAATTACACCTTCATTGAGTTTACCCGTCGTTATATGGCACACACCCTGCCTGTGGAGGTAAGGTGTGCCATTAAATCGCTTTTTAAACGAAGGGGAAGTCTGTGTCAATCAATTGGAAAAATATAGATAATCAACACCCGTGGACAGTCCCTTTTAGTCCTTTAAAGCGCTAAGAGGAATTTAATGCAAGGGGTGATTGCCATCGTGATCGTCACTGCAAAAAACATTACCTTTGCGGCTGTTTCTGTGAAAGGCTCCGTATCGGGATGGTAAAAACTATTTTTCTTATAATCAAACCCGAGCATGTACACACGCTCGGGTTTCGTTTGTTCTAGGTTAATGTTTTTTTAAGATGGCAGGGTTTCATCTAATCGGGCAGCTGCTATAAGTCCTGCGCTTAAAGGTAAAAGAGCTACCAATCCAATTGCCCAATTAATGTTCAGCATATCTGTTAATAAGCCTGCAAATAATGCTCCAAATGCATATCCACTGTCTCTCCAAAAACGATAAACTCCCATTGAAGACGCTCTCCATGCTGGCTGAGCTACATCACTAATTGCCGCTTGTAAGGTTGGATAAACCATTGCGGTTCCCAGTCCAAGAAGGATTGCAGCAATGAACCATAGGCTAAATTGGTTTGCGAATAAAATCATCCATAGAGAAAGGGCTTGAAGCCACATCCCGCTAACAATTAACCACTTTCGGCCAATTTTATCACTCAATGCTCCCGTGAAGAGTTGAAAAAACCCCCAAGAAGCAGGATAAACAGCCACTAGTACTCCGATTTCTGATACTGTTAAGCCAACTCCTGTAAAGAATAACGGGAAAAGACCCCAAGCCATACCATCTTTAAGATTTGTGCTTAGACCTGCAAAAGTGATACTAGATAAACTCTTGTTTTTGAAAGTTGTCTCTTTGAAAATTTCTTTTGCAGATAAAGAGGATGCATTATTATTGGAGGATTTGGTTTGAACCTTTATATGTTCCTCAGTATCCCTTACAAGTAATGATAAGATAAGGCCAATGACCACAATAAAAATACCTATATAAAATGGTTCAGGTCGATGAGAGAAGGTTGCAGCAACAAAACCTGAGACAGCAGCCATGATAGCTACACCTGCATAGCCTGCAAATTCGTTTAACCCAACAGCCAACCCTCTTTGAGTGGGTTTTGAAATATCAATTTTCATATTAACAGTCATCGACCAAGCTAAGCCTTGATTGATTCCTAAAAAGATGTTGGCAACTACAATCATCCACCAAGAGGTTGCAAAGATGACAAGTAGAGGAACTAACAAACCAATACTCCAACCGATAAGCAGAACCTTCTTTCTACCTAATCGATCTGCTATAGTACCTGCAAAGTAGTTTACAATGGCCTTTGAAAACCCAAAACTAACTATAAAAGATAATGCAGCACTTGCTGATGCTAAACCAAAGTCTTCTTCTCCAATAAAAGGCAGGATGGTCCTTTCCAACCCAACCATTGAACCAACAAAGAAGTTTGTCACAACGAGAAGTATGAAGTGCAATATATTCTCTTTAATACCGAACTGCACTCTACTCAAGCAATTCACCTCCTAAAAGGGAGGAATAATCTGAAATATTCCACACTATTATCTTCCTTGATTAGCTTTTCTCATTTCTTTAAAACCTTCTGGTTGAGGTGGTACGTTGGACGTCATAAAATCAACAAAATCCTTCTCGTTATCGTACTTCAAAGCTTCATTGTAACGTTTTTCAAATCCAACGGTTGAAGAAGGTTTGCCACTTAAACCACGCCCGCAGACTGAGCCTGAAAATGCTCCTGGAAACAGTTCTATATGGTCTTCTAATTGTGTGATTTTTTGTAAGCTTTGATACAGATCTTTTGCTCCTTTTTCAACAGACACAGCTAATTCAGTTCTGCCTGCATCTCCGACCATTAAGGTGTGCCCGGTCAATACAAACCAAGGCTCATCTGCTCTGCGTTTATCCGACACAAGGATAGAAATGTGCTCGGGTGTATGCCCCGGGGTATGCAAGAACTTTAATTGAGTATTTCCTGCTAATAACTCATCGCCATCTTCAACTGGAGTAAAGTCATACTTCGTGTCTGCAGAAGAATGAAGGACATATTTTGCACCTGTTTTTTCAGCTAATTTCCTAGCACCTGACACATGGTCAGCATGAAGATGTGTATCAATAACATAAACAATATTCATTCCCAGTTCTTCTGCTTCCTTTAGGTAAAAATCGATTTGATCTTCGAGTGGGTCTACAACCACTCCTTGAGATAGACTTCCGCAACCAAAGAAATAGGATGCTGCTACCGGTTTAGTGTGTAAATATTGACGAAATAACATAAATACGAATCCTCCTTATAATTAATGAAGATATTCAGCTTGTTTCCATTCATAAACGCCTTCTTCCATACGATAAGCTTCGTAACCAAGGGAGGTTAATGTTTCCACGGCTTGTGTCGCAAATGCACAATATGAACCTCGACAATAGGCGATTATTTTTTTGTCCTTTGGCAGGTAGGAGATTTGCTTTTCCAAGTCCTGAATAGGTATAGACAGCGCACCTGGAATATGTTGATTCTTATATTCATCATCCGGCCTGACATCGATTAGAACAGCCTCGCCTTCTTGTATCTGTTTCAACATATCTTGCAGTTGCACCATTTTAATCTTTTCATTTTTTTCTATATATCCTTTCCTGATGTGTGTAACTTCACTAAACTGCATTTCAGTTATGTTTTTAACTGAATGGAGGAGATCAACTACGTTTTCATCCGCTAAAAAGTAATATACAAAGTTTTTATCCTTTTTAAATTTAACTAATTTAGCCTCCAGTAAGGAATGAAGGTGTTTAGAAGTATTTGCAACAGACATTTTAGATTCTTTGGATAATCTCTCCACTGTTTTAGGCCCGTGAGATAAATAATCTAATAACTCAAACCGCTTTGGACTAGAGAGAGCTTTACTGATTCGGGCAAAATTACCGTAAACAAGGTCTTTAAATTCACGTGATTCCAAAATATCACCCCTTAACTATTCAACTAAACGGTTGAATAGGTTGATTGTATAATGAACAGTTTGATTTGTAAAGTGGCTAGTTCAACAGTAGTGACTTGTTATATTATGTCCGCTTTATTATTTGCAGAGTGGAAATGAAAATGAGTTGTAATGGAAAAATACTTACTCCAAAAGTTTTGAACAACTATGAAAGTTATGTGTTAAAGACACCAACAACTAGCTCTGCATCAAAGACTTTTATAAGCCTATTAGAAAAATATTCATCTAGTTATATTTGAATAAAATTACAGGTTATTATGGTATTCTGAGTTTGCGCAAACGCTTTCACAATTTAAAGGAGTTGATTTTTTGAGAGTTACTAAAAGAATGATAACAATGGTCGTGGCGGCATTTCTACTGATGTCCATTTCTCCGGTACAGGGGCTTGCCAATACGAATGGTACGATGATGCAATACTTCGAATGGTATTTGCCGAATGATGGAGAGCACTGGAATCGTCTAAATAACGACGCGGCACACCTGAACGATATCGGCATAAGTGCGGTATGGATCCCGCCAGCTTACAAGGGGACTTCACAAAATGATGTGGGTTACGGGGCCTATGACTTGTATGATTTAGGGGAGTTTTATCAGAAGGGGACAACCAGAACGAAGTATGGAACGAAGCAGCAACTTAAGAACGCTATTTCCTCCTTGCACCAGAATGGTCTTCAGGTGTATGGTGACGTGGTGATGAACCACAAAGGAGGGGCAGATTATACGCAGTCTGTCACAGCTGTGGAAGTGGACCCGAATAATCGAAACAATGAAACATCAGGAGACTATGTTATTGAAGCGTGGACCGGGTTTGATTTTCCGGGCAGAAATAATGTGCATTCGACTTTTAAATGGCAATGGTATCATTTTGATGGAACTGATTGGGACGAATCCCGTAAGCTGAGCCGTGTGTACAAGTTCAGAGGTACAGGCAAGGCGTGGGACTGGGAAGTTGCCGGTGAAAAAGGAAACTATGATTATCTGATGTATGCAGATGTAGATTTCGATCATCCTGAAGTTATCGAAGAGTATAAAAATTGGGGAACATGGTATGCGAATGAATTGAATTTAGACGGCTTCCGTTTAGATGCTGTCAAACATATCAAACATTCCTATTTGCAGGATTGGGTATCAACCGTCCGCAGCAATACAGGGAAAGAAATGTTTACAGTAGCCGAATATTGGCAGAATGACTTAGGGGCCATTGAGAACTACTTATCAAAGACTGGAGGGACACATTCGGCTTTTGATGTACCTCTGCACTATAACTTTCAAAATGCATCGAATAGTGGAGGTAACTACGATATGAGAAATATCCTGAATGGGACCCTTGTTGCCAGTCAGCCTGTAAAAGCTGTAACCATCGTGGAAAATCATGATTCCCAGCCCGGGCAGGCACTGGAGTCAACGGTGCAATCATGGTTCAAGCCGCTTGCCTATGCTTTCATTCTCACACGTTCACAAGGTTATCCATCGCTGTTTTATGGAGACTACTATGGAACACAGGGCAATACATCTTATGAAATTCCTGCTCTTCAAAGTGATTTGGATCCTATCCTCAAAGCGAGGAAAAACTATGCTTATGGAACTCAGCATGATTATCTTGATCATTGGGACATTATCGGTTGGACTCGGGAAGGGGATACAAGTCATACAGATTCCGGATTGGCAACCTTGATTACGGATGGTCCCGGGGGAAGCAAGTGGATGTATGTTGGACAAAGAAATGCGGGTGAGACATGGGTGGATACAACCGGAAATAACAGCACCAGAGTCGTGATTAATAATGACGGCTGGGGTAACTTCTATGTTAACGGTGGATCAGTGTCTATTTATACGCAACAATAAATACAAGATTAAGAGTGACCTTCGGCAGTTCAATGAAAACATTGAACTGCTTTCTTGTGATTAATAACATTCATGCAGGTCGAAACACTTTAATTACAACCAATTTCCTTTATAATTTAGAGTAGGTACATGAGTTAGCTTATTTGAGGGCAGACATGTATTAAAAAATGAGATTTTGGTCCAAGAGTTGTCTAATCAAAGTGGAGACGTACACCAAGAATGTGGTTTTTGATACATAAACTGACTCATTTAAAAGAAGACATGTACCTAGAATAGCTCATAAAATACATAAGATAATAGGCATAACATGAAATATGTACCAAGACCATAAATCCTCCCTGCAAGTCTGCCATCGACGCACACATAAGACATATCAATTTCAATTTTATGGAATCATTTTAGTTCATTTTCACTATCTACAAAGGTAGGACAGATAGTATAACATTATAGTAAGAATAATTTAACGAAAATTAGAAAAAATCTGGAGGGGGTATAGGTGAAATCGATATTTTTTGAAAAGCGGGAACTTTATTCGCGGGTCTATTTATATATGATATCTTTCCTGGGTTGGCTGACGGTCTTTTCCTCTATGCTTTCCGTTGAGGCGACTGGAAATTATCTTATCCTCTTTCTATTATTTATCTTCCTCATGATCAGTGAATATTATCCTATGCCGGTATGGAGAGGTTTTACGGCCCTTACGTTTCCGATCGTGTATGTGATTTTCCTGTTATTTGGATTTTCGGTTGCGGCAATTACTTATGCTGCGGCTGTTCTCCTGGTAAATCTAAAGCACCAGCGCCCTCTTAGGACGATCATTTTCAATCCGGCTCAGCTGGTACTGAGTCTGTACGTTGCAACAATTTTTCTGAAAATGTTTGATCCATGGATTCAACAGGCTGTTGCCACGCCGTTTTTACAAGGGATCCTTCAGTATATTGTTTTACAGTTCTTCTTTTTCTTAGTCAATAATTTAATTGTGGATATTGTTCTTATGATTCGGCCGCAGCCTTATACATTAAAGGCATGGTGGACCAAGACCATTACGGAGTTAAATTGTGTGCTGATTTCATTACTGTACGGGGGCATGTTATATGTGCTGGGGAGCCAGAACAGAGGGGATATCGATGTTTTTTCCTACTTCTTTTTCTTTTCGCCGCTGGTCGGTTTTGCCCTTTTAAGCTCCGCGATTGTCAGGCTGAGGGAAGAAAAGAAAAGATTGAAATCCCTCTTTATCATCACTTCCCAACTGAATCAGTTTGTTCCGGGAGAGAGATGGCTGCAGGACCTTAAACATACATTTTCAGATTTTATCAATGCCGATGCATTTGTTCTATGGGTAAAAGAAGAAGGAAATTGGTACATGCAATTCCAGAAAGGCGACAACATTCAGAGTAACCAGCTACATCAGGATGTTGCGGATGAATTTGAAGAAGTGAAAGAGCCGGTCATCCATGGAAATCATTCAAACTTAACAAAATCCAGGAGCTTATTCGATGACCGTTTGAAAGCATTCGTTTATTTTCCGCTTCGTGTCGAGAAAGAAACGGTGGGGATGCTGGTAGCAGCAAGGAACAGAACGAAGAGTTTCACCGATGAAGATGTTCAATCGATAGCGACCCTTTCCAATCAGCTGGCTGTAACCATCAAGACCCGGATGCTTTTTAAAGAAAAGGAAAAGCGAATTCTGCTGGAAGAACGGAATCGAATTGCCCGGGATATTCATGACGGGATTGCACAGACACTTGCAGGGGCCATTATGAAGCTGGAGTCCGCCGGCCGCAGGTTCAATAAGAAACCGGAGGATACCCTGAAACTTATGGAGGAAAGTGTGTGCGGACTGCGGGACAGTTTAAGAGAGGTCAGAGACTCCATTTATGCTTTGAGACCTTATCCGACAGAAAGGGTCGGCTTGTCAAAAGCCATAGGGGCAAAAGTGGATGCTGTAAAAAAAGAATTCTCTCTCAACCTTTCTTTTGAAGTCAGAGGGGAAGAAATTGAATTGAGTTCAATGGTGGAAAAAGTACTGTTTGATATTTTCCAGGAAAGTTTACAGAACGTTATTAAGCATGCTAAGGCCTCTTCAGTAGAGATCCTCTTAAGCTATCAATCTGAAAACATCCTGCTGCGGATTAAGGATGACGGAGTGGGGTTCTCGCTTTTCCAGGCCATGCTAGCCGCGAGGGAACGCCCGCATTTTGGCATCCTGCAAATCAATGATTCTGCTGAAAAAATCAATGCCTCCCTTCAAATTGACAGCAAAGAAGGAGACGGAACAGAAGTGACCATCATCGTTCCAAAAATGGGGTTGGAAGGAGAAAGAGAATATGATCAAATTAATGTTAGTGGATGATCATGCAGTGCTTCGGGATGGGCTGAAAACGATCCTTGAATCTGAAGACGATATAAACGTAGTAGGTGAAGCCATCTCAGGCAGTGATGCGTTGAATAAGGTGAAGGAGTTGGACCCGGATATCATTCTCATGGATATCAATATGCCGGGAATGAACGGAGTCGAGGTAACGAAGATTTTAAAACAACAGTATCCTCATATAAAGGTGCTGATGCTGACCATGCACAGTCATGAGGAATATTTCATGGCTGCGATTAAAGAAGGGGCAGACGGCTACCTGTTGAAGGATGCACCTTCTGAACAAGTAGTGGAAGCGGTAAGGACCGTTTTCCAAGGAGAATCTGTTATTCACCCTTCCCTTACTAGGAAACTGTTGACCTTTCATCAACAGAACCAAAGACAGGACAAGGATGATAACTCCCTCACGGAGCGGGAAAGGGAAGTGCTCGGTTGTCTGGTTGAAGGGTTATCGAACAAGGAAATCGGCAAGAGGCTCTACGTCAGTGACAAAACAGTCAAAATCCATGTGAGCAACATCTTTAAGAAACTGAATGTAAAGAGCCGTTCACAGGTCGTGATTTATGCGGTTCAAAATAAATTGGTTCCTTTGCCGCCGAGTTCCTGATCATTGACAGGGCAATAGGAAGGAGTCTCGCCTTAAGCAGTCAGATTGAATTCATTAGGGTCCACCAGGCTAATAAAATTTTGGGACACCATTCCGTTTTTCTACTGACTTTTGAAACTTTCTTTCGTGAGTATTCGTCTTATATTAAAAGGGGAGGGAGTTTATGTCCGATAAAAAACCTATCAATGATGCTATGGAACATTTGAGTAACATAGAGGGATATCCTGTGGATGCCGACCTGAATAAGTTACCAAAGCCTTTAAAGTATTTCGGCTATTTCTTTATCACGTTTTTTGCCTTATCCGTTCTTTTTATCATTATCGCGAACCTGCTTACTTAACTGCCTCCCGTGGGCAGTTTTTTTGATCTTAAATCCACTTTTATCCAATTAAGTGTGATATAATGATTCTGAAAATTCAATGAAAAGGAGCTGGTGAATTGACTTCCTTTGGTGCTTTGCTTTTCTGGTACCCAATGGTTTTCTTAGTCTTAGGTGTAGGGTTAGGAATTTTCTTCAAAACTTCTAGGCTGAATGTGTTACTCGTCACCATCTTAGGTTTCTTCTTGTCCAACGCGGCCTTTTTTTATCTGGCAGAAGGCGGATTTACTGGGATTGAACGGGAAGCAGTCGGAAAGGGTTTAACGGTCTTTTCGGGTTTATCTTTTTCAGAAACAGTGTCAGTCTTTTTTACCCCAACGGTATACACCCTTCTCTACATCATTTTACTATTAGCGGGCTTTCTCATACTAAATGCTCTTAAGAATCAGAAAAACAAAAGTTTCAGTGTTTGATAGGTTTCACCTTATCCCTGCGGTCAAGGGCCTGAGCCTCTGGCCGTTTTTAATTTTTCTCAAAGGGTATGAATAATATAACCTCTTCATTTCAACTAAAAAGTTACCTCTCAAAAACGCCCAATCCGTCAATCTTCATAAAAAGAATTCTTCTCAAACAACGTCATTCTATCTATCTAAACACAAGCACAACTTGCATAAAGTACTAGTCCCTCTACTACTAAAGTAGTATTCGTCTACGACTACTGCTCTGTCTTTTTACTCCACTTGCCTAATAGTCAGAAAATTGGGGAAGTGAGAGAATGGTAATAAGGAAAGGAGATGAAAAAATGAAAATTAAATCAATACTTATTTCATTGCTGTTGATGATTTCGATGTTTTCTTCCTCTTGGGCTCTCCACGAGGCATCAAGTACATCAATGGACAGCAAGGCAGTTGTAGATGAAAACCTTGTACAGAAGCTGGCCTCAACATTGGAGCCGGTGGAAGTGATCGTTACCTTCAAAGATGGCGTACTGGAAAACGGTACAAATATCTTGAAAAGTGCAGGAATTACTAAAGGTATCAGCTTTGAAAGTCTACCAATGGCAGGCGTGCTGGCTACCAAGAACCAGGTGGAAAAGCTGGCGGAATCATCTGAAGTAGTTTCCATCTACCTGAACAGCGCATTGGAATATGAAAATGCAGATGCCACTTCCATCACTGGAGTGGATAAGGTACGTACGAACGCAGCGATGACGAAGCAGAATGGAGGCTTTCCTGTTTCCGGTAAAGGTGTCGGAGTCGTCATTAATGACAGCGGTGTGGATGGTACTCATAATGACCATAAATATGGCAGCCATCTTGTTCAAAACGTACTGGGCTCTACCAACCTCAATGCTATGAGTGGAATCCTTCCGGTTACATATACGGAAAATGTACCGAATACTGATAATAACTCAGGACATGGAACTCATGTTGCTGGTATTGTCGGCGGTACTGGAGCGATGTCGGGAGGCAAGTATGAAGGGGTTGCACCAGGTGCCAACCTGATCGGATATGGTTCCGGCGCGGCGCTTGCAATGCTGGATACACTCGGCGGATTTGATTACGCCCTGACACACCAAAGAGAATACAACATCCGTGTGATTACAAACTCATGGGGAGCTACAAGCCAGGCGGGTCAGGCATTTGATCCATATGATCCTATCAATATTGCAACGAAAAAGTTATTCGACAGAGGAATCGTCACTGTTTTCTCGGCAGGGAACTCAGGACCTGACGCTTCAACGATTTCTGGTAACTACAAGAAAGCCCCTTGGGTCGTAACGGTAGCGGCTGGAAATGACGCTTATGAACTTGCAAGCTTCTCTTCCAGAGGAGAAAAAGGAAAAGGCGGAACAGTGGTAGTTGATGGAATGGAGTGGACTTGGTCCGACAGACCGACTATTACGGCACCGGGAGTGGATATCATCTCGACACGTGTGCTGTCACCGATTCCGGTACTTGGCGCACCAAAGGATGTACAAAATATTGATCCGGCACATATCCCTTACTACACAACGATGAGCGGTACGTCAATGGCTGCACCACATGCTGCCGGCGTTATTGCGCTTATGCTTGATGCGGATCCAACTCTTACACCTTTAGAAGTGAAGAATATCCTTGAAGAAACAGCGAAGCCGATGCCAGGTTATGAGGCGTGGGAAACAGGCGCAGGTTATATCGATGCCTTCAAGGCAGTAGAAAAAGCTTTTGGCCTAAAATAATAAGATAAGAGAGAGGAGAATAGTATGAAGCGAATTAGTTTAATCTTGCTGGCAGTGTTCTTGATCATTCCTTCCTTCTTCGTCGGAGGTGCGGCTGCCCAGACGACAACGGGTGCCGTGGTAGATTCCAAGATTCATAAAGCACTTGAAGCAGCAACTTCAGTAGAAGCAATTGTTACATTTAAAGGGGACGGTGCTCCTGATGCAGCCGACCTGGATCTTTTAAAAGCAGCAGGTGTAACTACTGGTGTTACATTGAATTCCCTTCCGATGGCAGGCGTTATTGCTACGAAAGCGGGAATTGTAGCACTTGCAGCATCTTCAGAGGTTCAATCCATCTATCTAAATGAGAAACTGGAATATTTCAACGCAGATGCCACAGCTATCACAGGCGTTGATAAAGCAAGAACAGATCGCTCTTTTCAAGCAAAGAACGGCGGTTTCCCGGTAACGGGTGAAGGCGTCGGGGTCGTTGTCAATGATAGTGGAGTTGATGGGACTCACAAAGACCATGAACTTGGAAGAAATCTTGTCCAAAACGTCATGGCTTCTACAAACCTGAATGCTTTATCTCCTTCTCTACTACCGGTTACGTATCAAGAAAACGTAGCGAACACGGATACTAACTCCGGTCACGGTACGCACGTAGCGGGTACAGTCGGTGGAACAGGAGCAATGTCTTCAGGTAAGTATGAAGGTGCAGCACCTGGAGCAGACTTGATCGGTTATGGATCTGGAGCAGCGCTATTTGTACTTGATGGAATCGGCGGTTTCGATTATGCTATCACACATCAATATCAATACGGCATTAAAGTCATCACAAACTCTTGGGGTTCTTCCGGAGACTTTGACCCGAACCACCCAATCAACATTGCAAGTAAAAAAGCGTATGACAGAGGAATCACTGTATTGTTTGCAGCAGGTAACGAAGGACCTGGCGAAAACACACACAATCCTTATGCAAAAGCTCCTTGGGTCATTTCTGTAGGAGCTGGTGTGAAAGACGGCACACTTGCTGATTTCTCTTCCAGAGGGACAAAAGGTGTCGGTGGGACATTCGTTATGGATGGTCAGGAATGGACTTGGAAAGATGAGCCTTCTTTAACAGCTCCTGGTGTGGATATCGTTTCAACTCGTGTAATCGCTCCAGTATCAAGTCTTGCGATTCAGGATGATGTAGAGACACTTGATCCTGCACACGTACCATACTACACGACAATGAGCGGTACTTCGATGGCGACTCCGCACGTAGCGGGAATTGTAGCTCTAATGCTTGAAGCAGATCCGACATTGTCACCAGCTGAAGTGAAAAATATCCTTCAACAAACAGCAACCAATATGCCAGGATATGAGTCTTGGGAAGTTGGAGCAGGATATGTGAATGCATACGCAGCTCTTGATGCCATCTACAACGGCAAAGAGTTCGGTAAAACATTGAATGTGAATCAAAACTTTAACAGTTCTGTAGAAGCTGAAACAACTCGTGAAGACTTTACGGTCGACTATGACCCTCTAAAACTTGTATCAACCAACCAGCATGAATTCAATGTTGGGGAAGGAGTATCTTCCCTGACAGCAAAAGTAAATGCAAAAGGACTTCTTGAAGAAACAGGAAATCCTGTAAACCTTGTTCTAATTGCACCAAACGGAGAGGAATACAGTTCAGGAATCAGCTTGCTTTTTCCTTTGTATACTGACCGCACTGTTTCTGTTAATTCTCCTCAGCCTGGTAAATGGAAAGCGGAATTAAGAGGACTTAGAGGGACTACATCCAATCCGATTGGTGTGAGCCTTCCAGAAACAGTTGAAGGGACATTGGCTTTCACAAAAGTCAGCGGCTTTGATGGCTTGAATGATATCAGCGGCCACCCTGCAGCATCGGCTATCCAAATGGGAGTCAAAGAGCGTTTGTTTGACGGTCTTTCCAGTGGAGATTTCCGTCCGGATGCCTATCTGGACAGAAAGCACCTTGCCCGCTACTTGGTAATGGGAGCGGAAATCCGTCAATCATTGCCTGGTGATGCAAAAGGCACTTTCTCTGATGTAAAAGTCGAAGATAGAGCGTTTGTTGAAGCTGCAACTGCCAAAGGCGGAGCATTCCGTGATGAAAGCCACAAGCAAAACCCTGTAGTACTTGTGGATGGAAGCGGAAAATTCTCTCCTAACGCAGGAGTAACTCGTGCGGAACTTGCATACTCCCTAGTGCAAGCACTTGGTTTGCAAGAAGAAGCACAGCAATTTGACGGAAACTTAACTGTACAGTACAAAGATGAACGAGTTGCGATCCAGGATGCTGCAAATGTACCAGCTGAATTAAAAGGCTATGTACAGCTTGCATTGGACTTGAACATTCTTAACGCCCAATTCTCAACAGAGCAAGGACCTTATGATCTGACACCAGTCATCAAGGCTTCCTTCAGTGGTGACGAAAAAGTGACACGCGGAGACTTCGCTGTTGCCATGACTCGTTACTATCAAGCATTCTTGAAATAAGAAACAGATCGAGCCTGGAACGTAATCCGTTCCAGGCTCGATTTTTTGATTTTCTAGGAGGAGGTCTCCTCCTTATCAAGGCTCACTTTTCTGGTGACATTTAAAAACCCAGTGGGAGTGCCTATAGGGTGGGATTATGGGAAAAACACCCCACTATAACCCGGTGGGAGTGCCTGTAATGGGGTGATTATGGGAGAAACACCTCACTATAACTCAGTGGGAGTGCTTGTAAAGGGGTGATAAGTAGAGAAACACCCCATTATAACCCGGTGTAAGTGGCTGTAAAGGGGTGATAAGTCGAAAAACACCCCATTATAAACCGTTGTAAGTGGCTGTATTGGGGTGATAAGTAGAGAAACACCCCAATATAACTCGGTAGGAGTGCTTGTAATGGGGTGATTATGGGAAAAACACCCCACTATAACCCAAGGGGAGTGGCTATAATGGGGTGATAAGTTGAAAAACACCCCACTATAACTCGGTGGGAGTGCTCGTAATGAGGTGATTATGGGAAAAACACCCCACTATAACCCGGTGGGAGTGGCTGTAATGGGGTGATAAGTGGAGAGACACCCCATTATACCCCAGTGTGAGTGGCTATAATGGGGTGATTATGGGAAAAACACCCCACTATAACCCAAGGGGAGTACTTATAATGGGGTGATAAGTCGAAAAACACCCCATTATAACTCGGTAGGAGTGCTTGTAACGGGGTGATAAGTCGAAAAACACCCCACTATAACCCGGTGGGAGTGCTTATAATAGGGTGATAAGTCGAAAAACACCCCATTATACCCCAGTGGGAGTGGGTATAATGGGGTTATAAGTTGAAAAACACCCCATAATACCCCAGTGGGAGTGGCTATAATGGGGTGATAAGTCGAGAAACACCCCACTATAACTCGGTGTGAGTGCTTGTAATGGGGTGATTATGGGAAAAACACCCCATTATAACCCGGTGTGAGTGGCTGTAATGGGGTGATAAGTCGAAAAACACCCCACTATAACCCAGCGAGAGTGGCTATAATGGGGGATCAGCCAAGAACCCCCGTATTATAAACAGTGCGATGCTCCTATAATGGGTGAATCGGCGAGTACAGGATTTGCAAAGCCTCCTGCTGTCTCTCCAGCAGCAACTAATTATTCCACCGACGTTCTAATAAGTACTTTTTAGAATAAACCTTTCCAAAAAGAATGAATTATTACCATAAAGGTTAAACTAATTCTCAGTAAATGGAAGGGAGCAATGGTTATGGAAAATCATCAAGTGAGAATGAACGCTTCAGAACATGGGCTGATCTGGTCACAATATATTAATGATACTCTCTCAGTTTGTATGCTGAAGTATTTTTTGAATAATACGCAAGATGAACAGATAAAGGATGTTCTTCAATTTGCTCTGAAACTTGCGGAAGGGCACATTGAAAAGGTCAAACAATTCTTGACGGCTGAAAACGAACCCATACCGGTTGGATTCACTGAAGAGGATGTAACAGTGGAAGCCCCTCCTTTGTTTACTGATACATATAAAATTGTCTATATGCATATCATGACCATTCATGGATTGACAAGATATGCCGGGGCAGTGGGGAGTGCATTACGGGAAGATTTTGTCCAGTATTTTACTGAGTGCACAAAAGAAACGATGGAATTGTATAAGAAAACAAGCAGAGTGTTATTAGAACAGGGGATTTTGACTAAGCCTCCCGTCTTTAACAATACATCAAAGGTTGATTTTATAGAAAAACAATCGTTCCTAACGGGGTGGTTTGGTAACCGAAGACCGATCAATTCGGTTGAAATCAGCGGTACTTATCTTAATATCCAAAAAACCATGGCCAAAATGGTTCTTGAACTTGGGTTCGGCCAAGTAGCCCGATCCAAAAAGGTTCGCGAATATATGGAAAGGGGAAGGGAGGTCTGTCAGAAACAATATGAACGGTTGTCCATTATGCTGAAGGAAGACAGTTTGCATGTACCGACTACATTTGAGGCTGAAGTGACGGATTCTACTGTGCCTCCTTTTTCTGACAAGCTTATGCTTTATCATATTACGACATTACTCTCTTCTGCCATCGGATATTATGGAGAAGCACTGGCATTATGCCAAAGGCGTGATTTATCAGCCGGGTACATCCGGATGATCACGGAAATTGGCCTGCTGGCGGAAGACGGAATGAACCTGTTGATAGAAAATGGCTGGATGGAGCAGCCGCCGACAGCCACAGATCATGACAGTCTGTCAAAAAACAAGTGATGGGGTTATGGTAAAAAAAGAGAAAGCCATTGAGATTCTTGTATGGAGTATTGCTCTGCCGGGGTTCGGCCAATTGCTCAACGGAAAATATATCAAGGGTGTTGTATTTGTTTTTTTAAAAATTATAATCAACATTTATTCCAACTTTAATGAAGTCATATACTTTAGTTTCAACGGCGAATTCCTCAAGGCAGAGCAGGTTGCAGACAAACAGTGGTTGATGTTTTATCCGTGTATTTACTTTTTTGCCATGTGGGATGCATATAAGGATGCAGGGGGAGGGAAGGAGCCGTATTCCTATCTTCCATTTGTATTTTCTGCCTACATTGTGACGGTAGGCATCATGTATTCCGATAAAGCGAGTTTTTTCGGGATAGGCGGTATTTTGTGGTTTCCAATGATATGTGTTGTCCCGGGAATAGTCCTGGGGTTTGCATTAAAGTTTCTTTTAAACAGGGATAGACGCTAGTATTGACTTCGAACTAAGAGGGGACTGATGAACATGACTAAAAATTCGAAGCTTTTTTTATGGGCCATGATGATTCTTCCACTCCTGTCCCTCCCTTTAATAGGAAAGGAATCTCTTAAGCGATATATGCCGTCCGGATTCTTTTCAATTTCAATCATGGCCGTGTTAGATCACTATGCTGAAAAAAGAAAATGGTGGCTGATTTATGAAAAGCTTCACTCGAATGTACCTGGAATAATTCCATTTTTGGTTCCTTTCTTTGTAGGATCCATTTGGATTATGAAATGGACATATGGAAAATTTATCAGATTTAAGCTTTTGAACCTGGTAGTGGACTCATTTTTTATCTTTGTGTTTGTAAAGTTGTTGAAAAAATCGGGAATTGCCTCGATTGTAAAATTGAAAGAAATCCATGTTTCGCTCCTATTTTTCATTCAAGCCCTTATGTTGTATGGGTTTCAACTTTTAAAAGAAAAGACCACTAACACTGTACCTGAAGTTTGATAGTAGAGGTGCAATAAAAACTGCCAAGGAATTCTTAACGCTAATACAAAGGGGGAACAAGCACGTGTTAAAACAATCGAAGTCAATACTTTTGGCCATGGTGCTGCTTCCTTTCCTATCAATCCCATTGTTGGGAAAAGAATCGATCAAAAGGTACCTGCCATCAGGCATCTTCATTCTTTCGGTCGTGGCTGTAGTTAGTACCATCGCTCACAAACGGAAATGGTGGTGGTTCTACGTGAAACTACATCCAAAAGTTCCAGGCATCGTTCCATTAATGGGACCATTCTTGATCGGCTCGATGTGGATCATGAAATTTACATATGGAAAGTTTTTTCAATTCACACTTTTGAACATGATTGTAGATTCGATATTCACGTTTGTAATCGAACGTTTTTTGAAAAAATTCGGCCTTGCCTCTCTTGTCAGGTTGAAGAAAATCCAATTGTCTCTTATCTTATTTATTGAAGCCTGGATGCTGTATGGATTTCAATTTTTAAAAGAGAAGTATAGCAATAAGGGAATGGAATATTAAATCCGTGTAAATATGTTAGTCCTCGATGATGAAGTCCCTTTCTAAGGAATAAGGTATCGTAACTATGGGTGTGCTAGAGACTTTCTTTAAGACACTTTAGGTTAGTTTTTTCATGGTTGATGTCCTTGAGAGAGCTTGTCAAGACACATTTGGTTAGTTTTTTCTTGTTTAATGTCCTTGAGAAAGCTCTTCAAGACACTTTAGGTTAGTTTTTTTATGGTTGATGTCCTTGAGATGGATTCTCAAGACACTTTAGGTTAGTTTTTTTATGGTTGATGTCCTTGAGATGGATTCTCAAGACACTTTAGGTTAGTTTTTTCATGTTTGATGTCCTTGAGAAAGTTCGTCAAGACACTTTTAGTTAGTTTTTTAATGGTTAATGTCCTTGAGAAAGTTCCTCAAGGCACTTTTGTGAGGATATTACTCAGTTGATGTCCTTGAGAAGGGCGCCCAAGACCATTTTCATTCATTATACATAGTTTATTATCAAGAACGTAGTCCCAAAAGGCGACAATAAGGTTCAATACTATAAATATATTAAACAAGTAGAACGATTGTTTCGTTCAGGCGCATTTTAAGGGGGGATATAATCCTGATAAAACATGAAACTAAAAGGATGGGTAACTCGTCTATATGGTAATGACAGGTATATAAAAAACTAGCATACTAGATTTGCAATTCTAAATGACACCAACAACATTTTTAAGGAAGTGGTAAGTTGCCATCATGCGAAAGATGCAGCCAAAAGTTTAGTTGGGGTAGTATTTACCGTTCTTTAAATTTCCATCTGCCCTTCAGACCTGTTCGGTGCAGCAGTTGTGACAGCAAAATAACGGAATGAACCCGCTGATTGTGCGGGAGCATTCATCAAATTGATGTGACTAACAGGGAGGTACGGTATGAACGATCCAGTGAAAATTATGCTATTAGGGGTGGCCATCATGATTACAGGTCTGTTTGCTCAAAGTTTATCGGTGTGGGAACCCGGACCCCCGTCGAATTTTATCCAAATTATCTTCGCAGCAGGCTTTATTACGACAGTAGCAGGCTTTTTTTATAAAAATAAGGCTTAGAATAATGTTATAATTATCCAAAAGGGTATTGGAGTAGATTAGATGGTTGTTAATATTAGAGTTTACATTCTGTTCCTACTATTACTATCCCTGTTAACGGCTTGCTCGAATGAACAGACCTTTGAAGAGTTTTTCCATAAAGAAATGGAGGAGAATGAAGCGCAATACGCAGAAGAGGTTAACTACTCTTATTCACTCGAACACACAGAACGAGACGCAGTGAGGCCCGGCGATGCCATTGCGGTTTTCAGAGAGAATAATCCTCGTGGGGAACAAGTTTTCATTGCCTATTTCTTAAAAGTAGACGGGGAGTGGAAGTGGAGGAGAACTCGAGGGGCTGAATGGGATACTCCTGTCAAATGGTCTGCCATGCACAAGGTGCCCTATATCTATTCGGGGGCGATCAGTGATCCTGACATTTCGGAAATCTTCGTTGGGAGAGAAAGAGCGAAAATCATCGAGGTGGAAGGAGACAAGAGGTTCTGGTATGTAAATAGTCCAGTTAAAGAAGCAGATGTCCGATACGTTAGAGATGATGGAACAGAAGAGATTGTGGAAGAAATTGATAGAGAAATGTTAAAAGACTGGGATAAATAAAGGTTGCTAGTTTATCACATGATGAATGGGCTGATTAAAGTCAGTGTGGTTATGATAATTGCAGTAATGGCTGGCTGCTCGGGAGGAGAGCCTACGTCTAAAAAATCACCAAGCTGGAGAATTCTATGAAAATGACAGAAAAGCAAGAAATGGTCATTTCAGCCAGTTATGACAATAAAAGCATTGAGCATGCATTCAAAAAAGCGAAGAAGCTGCCAGGCATCGCCGATATGAGTGACCCTCATTATAAACTCATTTTTGGACAGGAAGAAGAGATCTATTTTCTCTGGCTTCATGAAGACCAGGGGACCATCATGAACTTTAAAGACACACATGCCATTTACATCCTTCCTGAATTTGCTGTTGAAAAGGTTAATGACATTTTCAAAAAAGTTGAAGAGACCCGGTCAGTAGAGGATGCCCATTAAAGGAGGAACTAGGTTGGAGAGGAAAATAGGTATCTTCTTATTTACTTTGTTATCATTTCTGTTCTGGCTGTTTCTTGCGATATATCTTTCAGATGCAGACGATTGGTGGACAGTTATGGAAATGGAGGAAATCGACCGCGAGATCACAATAGGCCGGGTTTCACCTTTCAAAGTGTTAATCGGGTCTGGGTTATTCATGGTGTTGGGTATGTTGGTGCATAAGGTGATGAAATGGTTATAAGACTGTGAGACAATACGAACTATTATTATCGGAAAATTTAGATAGTAATTTGAAACTTTTTTAATCTCCCTTCCGTAAAGATAAATATAGGGGAGGTTGATGGAATGAGAATCATACTTTTTTTACTGATAGCGTTGCCAGTTCTTCTTGTCGGATGCAGCAGCAGCGATAGTAATAGCCTGGTGGATTATGATCACAGCAAGTTATCGAGTGAGTTCGAGAATGAGGGAATTCAACCTAAGCTGCCGACCGGGTTTCCGGTGAGGATCAAAGGACATGAGAGAGTGATTCCTCCTCACGAAACGAGCAGGTATGAAACCAAATTTACGGGAGAGAACGGAGAAATATTTACGCTGATTGTCCACTCTGGACCTGTTGCCTATGAAGAAGGCATGAAAAAAGAAGATGTAAGCATTAATGGAAGTGAAGGATTTTACACAGAAAATGAAGTAACCGGTCCGTCTCTGCATTGGACGGAAGGGAAATATCATTACATATTAGATTACAGTACCATTGCCCTGGAGACGGAAGTCAACAAGGAGACGATGATGGCGATTGCGGAATCATTTGAATAAAACCCTGCTGATATCTGGGCAACCCGACAGGAGAGGGTGATGATGTCAAACAGGACCTATGGGACTTTTTTTATCGGGATTCTTCCCTTATATCTTAGTGGGAGTCTTAATATTATATGTCATTTACGTTTTTAAAGAAGGGAAAAGCTGAAGGATGGTGACCTTTTCTGTGAACTACTTTTTCCCAGATCTTGATAAAACCAGGAACACGCCGCTCTTGAGTCTGCTGCCTGAGGGATATAATCAGCGGCGGCTCTCTTCTATCCTTTCATCAGGCTGCCGGAAGGATGGAAGGCAGACAAAAGTACAAAAGGCAACTTCTATTACCCTTTAAAGGAAGATATTATCAGCTATGGGACGGCCGTCTCCAGGAAGGAAATGATGAAAATCAGCGGTCTCAATAGGGTGGCAGAAGTTTCTTTTGCGATGACCGCGCGTTTATTTGGTGGTTTCGCAAAAAATTCTTATCATCGGATGCTCACCCAGATGGAGGCATCAATGGACACCGGTCTCTTCTATCCTGAAGAAGATGAGTTATCTCCATTTCTTTTGGAACCTATAATGAACATACTCTCTGCCAAGGGAGTCCGCCAAATAGAGTATGTGAGCTTGATGGATGGTTCCGGTTCCATAAATATACAAAATGCAAGCATCGAAGATCTATTAGTTCTTTGCACAGGACCAATTACACTTAAAGATGAGAACGAAGACTTCCTTCTGACTTGTTACTTTGATGGTAACGAAGCACTCATTTTTTCAAAAGAAGTTAATCTTCAAGAAATCCTTGAAGGGACTGGGGTGGAAGGGATTATTTACAAAGAGGATACTCTGCTTGCATGGCAGCAATTCAGGGTAGATTATCTTGGCTGAATACAGCTAGTCCACGCGACAGAAAGGAGAGCCCTGCATGTTTAGTTTCCTGAATAGAGAAAAACTGATCAAAGATGATTTAAAAGGAATCGCCAAATTAATGTACGAGGATGTTTCAAGTGATGCCTGGGATCAAGAGTACCTTACCAAAAGAAATCTCGATTTCAGTATAGAGAGTGTCCGCTTGATTGATCGATATGTAAAAAGATTACTCGATGTAGAATATGACACTGATTTACTGGATCAATACTATGATCATTTTATAATGAGGTTAGGTGCGTATATCGGGGAAGTGATCAGAAGGGAACTCAACGAAGACTTTTACTGGTATGAGTCCCACTCAGTACATAAATTTTCCCCGGATCTTGATAAAGCGGATGATGGTATGGGAACGGTGCTTTATTCAAGGAAGAGAAACGAACTGATCTCGCCGTTGAATGCCGTATCTCAATTCCTGAAAGGAAACCCGTCATACACCAGCTTGCTTTCGTATACTGAAAAAACCGTCAACCACTTCCAAGGACACCATGGAAAATAACCATAGGGGCAGCTGACGGAGGGACGATAAAAACATTTATCTTCCCCCTGGATATACATAACCGCGTATGTGGGTGAACATCCAGTTACATACATTTCAACTTAACCTATGTTGAAATACCCGTATCTTGTAGATTCCAAATATATGCTGCCTTGATGAAAGAGGAATATTCAATAAGTGCACGTTATATTTATTTTACGGTAGAGTATTTGAACGCGGAATTACAAAATGCAGGAGGTGGCTCATGTTCACTTGGTTATTAATTATACATATCGCTGCCGGGATCATCTGTCTCATCAGCGGGGTGGTGGCGATGATATCAAAGAAGCGAAGAGGAGAACATACCATATCCGGTGAAGTGTATCACCTCTTCTATGTATTCGTGTTTTTGACAGCCGTCGCCATGTCGATCCTTCATTGGGAAGAAAGTGCCTACCTTTTCTACATCGCCGTTTTCTCCTATGGGCTTGCGCTGTCTGGATACCTGGCGGGGAAATTCAGATGGAAAAACTGGCTCCGCACCCACATCGGCGGCATGCTCGGCTCGTATATCGGGATCGTTACCGCCACGATTGTCGTCAATGTTCCTAAAGTTCCTTTGTTGAATGAACTTCCGGTCCTCATCTTTTGGTTTTTCCCGACCATCATTGGAACACCCCTTATTTTTAAAATATCCTCTCAGATGACTCCGTCCAAACCAAATAGGGTTTCCGTCAAACATTAAACTGAAGGAGGTCCATGCCATGAAGAGAAAGGTGTTTTGGTTTCCTTTACTTGCAGCGTTAGGATCAACAGCCATTTTATATGCAATCGGCAATGTATTTGAAATTCAATTGTTGAGATGGTTTTATTATGAAGAAATTACTTCGGATGAGTTTTCAATTGAAGCAGGGGGTTCCATTATCCCTGTATTTATTGGTTGTTTAGTAGGTTTCATTACAGAGCAGATTCTCAAAAATAAAAATAAAAGCAGAACTGACTTGGTATAACACGTGGAAATTTTAGTGGAAGGAGTAACCCTGTGAAAAAATTGATGCTATTTCTGATTACTAGTTATCTCCTTTCTGGATGCCTTCAAGAGGACCTGCCGGATGTCATAGAAGTGACCACTGTGGAACAAACATATGAGGAACTCTCAAAAGCAGAACAAACTCCACTTTCTGAGGCACTGGAGAAAGTTTCTTTTGTACCGAAAAAAATTAATGAGGAAACGCTGCCGTTTACCGTTAAGAAAAGAATTGGAAAAGTAATGGAGACGGAAGAGAACAGCGAAATGATCCACCTGGGTTATGGAGGCTTCAATCATAGAATAGACCTAATTGTAGAAAATACAGTGGAGACAAAGAAGGAACCCTCGCTGGATTATAAGGAAATCCTATTAGATAACGGGAGGACCGCTCTATATGCCGAAGATGAAAATACACATTATGTGACCTGGTTTGAAAAGAGGATCAATTATTTGCTGGTGCTTCATTACAAAACAGGGACCGGTGAAACGCCGGAAAGATATACGAAGGAAGAGGTTATAAAGATTGTCAATGAACTGGAGGAGTAAGGGGGAAGCAGCCTGTAAAACGAGGACCATTTTAAAGGTCTTTGAGTGAGAGGGAGATTCTCAAGGCCATCGAGCGAGAAAAACAAGTGAAAAAGCGTCTTGAGGGAGATCCTCAAGGCCATCCAGCAAGAAAAACAAGTGAAAAGTGCCTTGAGGGAGCTTCTCAAGGCCATTCAACAAGAAAAACACGTGTGAAAGTGTCTTGAGGTCGCTTCAAGGCCATTCAGCAAGAAAAATGTGTGAGAAAGTGCCTTGAGGACGCGTCTCAAGGCCATCCAGCGAGAAAAACAAGTGAAAAAGTGTCTTAAGGGAGATCCTCAAGGCCATCGAACGTGAAAAACAAGTGGAAAGTGCCTTGAGGGAGATCCTCAAGGCCATCCAACAAGAAAAACCCGTGTGAAACTGCCTTGAGGGAGATTCTCAAGGCCATTCAGCGAGAAAAAACAGTGAGAAAGTGTCTTGAGGTCGCTTCTCAAAGCCATTCAGCAAGACAAAAACGTGTGAAAGTGTCTTGAGGGAGGTTCTCAAGGCCATCCAGCAAGAAAAAACAGTGAGAAAGTGTCTTGAGGTCTCTTCTCAAGGCCATTCAGCGAGAAAATAACAGCGAAAAGTGTCTTGAGGGCAATTCTCAAGACCATCCAGCAAGAAAAAAACGTGAGAAAGTGTCTTGAGGGAGATTCTCAAGGCCATTCAGCAAGAAAAACAAGTGGAAAAGTGTCTTGAGGGAGATCCTCAAGGCCATCCAGCAAGACAAACCCGTGTGAAAGTGCCTTGAGGTCGCTTCTCAAGACCATCCAGCAAGACAAACCCGTGAGAAAGTGTCTTAAGGTCTCTTCTCAAGGCCATTCAGCAAGACAAAAACGAGTGAAAGTGTCTTGAGGGAGATTCTCAAGGCCATCGAGCGAGAAAAACAAGTGGAAAAGTGATTTGAGGAAGATGCTCAAGGCCATCTAACAAGAAGAACACGTGGGAACGTGTCTTGATAGAAATGAATGACTGTTCATTTACACGTTAGAATTATTCCAAAAGGGGAGATTTAGTAATGAAACCAGGAGATGTCTATACTTGGGATAGAACATTCACAGTCGAAGAGGTCATACAGTTTGGGGAGATATCAGGCGACAAAGGCAGACACCATGTAGAACCTGATGAACATGGCAGGGTAATGGTTCAGGGGTTGTTGACAGCAAGTATCGCCACGAAAATCGGCGGTGACTTAAACTACATTGCAAGAGAGCTCAACAATGAATTCCTTAGACCTGTTTTCACAGGTGACAAAATTACATGCGAGCTCACGATTACTAAAGTGGAGCAGTTGGAAGCGAAGACAAAACTGGCGATGACCACTGTTTTCAGAAACCAAAAAGGAAAAGAAGTTCTTCTGGGTTCAAGCCGGGGCATCATCCGTAATTGAAACTGAAAGCTGCAATGGAAGGCCTTTTTCCAAAAACGATAAAAATTTATCAGGAAATCAGTGACAGCCACGCTGGACCCATACATAGGATAAAGAGGCGGGATGGGTACCTGTCGATTATCATGCGAGATAGAAACGCCTGTATTGTGCAGGCGTTTCGTTTCTATTTAAAATCGAAAATACAAACCAAATCCTGTCTTTCATTTATCAATGGAGAAAGCACGAATATAATTATAAATAAAAACCTGAACGAATTTTGTGGCTAGTGCACACTTATGGCATTACAAAATGTTGAATGTAGGCGATATTGAATAGCTACCACCTTCCTAGAGGCAATTTCATCATGAAATCCACTCGCTTTTTGCCTCTACAACCTAGATTATAAGTGAAGGGATCCTAAACAGTCAGCAGGATTCAAGAAAAGGTACCGGCCTTCGTCCCAAGACAGCCAGCAGCTAACAAATTTCCTGTCTCTCTCTCCCACAAACATAACTCTTTACAGAATCTCATTTTAGCTTTAAGATGGACTCAACCAACTACATAGTTTTACTGCTAGGGGTGCCTGCTGCGCGGGCTGAGAAAAAAACCGATCTGTTTTTTACCCTTTGGACCTGATCTGGATTATACCAGCGTGGGAAAGTAGTCATTGAGGGAACGTTTTTTCCTTACATACTTTAAACCAAACCAGGTCCTTAAGTGGATCTGGTTTTTTTATTTATCAGGAGCAGTTAACGGCGTTGGGGTTACTATAATAGGAGGAATTGAATATGAAACTTCAAGACCAGGTTGTACTTGTTACTGGAGGTAGCAGAGGATTGGGAAAGGAAACGGTCCGAGCTTTTGCCAGAGAAGGAGCAAGAGTGGTGATCAACTATTTTAATAGTGAGGAGAAAGCTTTTGAACTGCAAAGGGAAATCGGTGAGCGTGCGATTGCTGTCAGAGCGGACGTGAGGAATGCCAATGAGGTTCAGGCTATGTTCACGGAAGCCAAAGACCGTTTCGGTTCACCGATTACGACGATCGTCAATAATGCACTCGTCAACTTTCAATTCGATCCGGTTTCCAAGAAAAACGCCGAAACGATTTCTTGGGAAGATTATCATCTTCAGCTTGAAGGAGCGGTTCGCGGAGCTCTGAACACCGTGCAGGCAGGACTTCAGGATATGAAGGAGGCCGGCTATGGGCGTGTGATTTCCATTGGTACCAACCTTGTGCAAAATCCAGTCGTTCCTTACCATGACTACACGACAAGCAAAGCTGCCTTGTTGGGCTTTACGAGGAATATGGCGAATGAGCTTGGACAGTACGGCATTACGGTCAATATGGTGTCAGGAGGATTACTGAGAGTGACGGATGCGAGCGCGGCCACCTCCAATGAAGTGTTTGAGATCATTGAATCTTCCACCCCTTTGAAAAAAGTCACAGACCCAGCTGATGTGGCAGATGCCGTCGTATTTTTTGCTTCGCCATGGGCAAGGGCTGTCACAGGCCAAAACCTTGTCGTGGATGGCGGACTTGTCATGAACTAAAAAAGAATAGGAGGAAAGGGAAATGAATATTCAAGAGATTGGCAGTCTTCTAGATAAAGTGAGGACGGTGAACCCGCTTGTCCATAATATTACGAATGTCGTAGTGACCAATTTTACAGCCAATGGCCTTTTAGCGCTTGGAGCCTCACCCGTGATGGCCTATGCCCACGAAGAGGTGGCCGATATGGCAAAGATAGCAGGTGCGCTCGTCCTTAATATGGGAACCCTGACAGAACAAGAAGTGAAAAGCATGCTGATTGCCGGAAAATCAGCGAACGACCAAGAAGTGCCGGTCATTTTTGATCCGGTCGGTGCCGGGGCGACGCCTTTCAGAACCGAAACAGCCAAGAGAATATTAAGCGAACTCGATATAGCCATTCTTCGAGGAAACGCGGCCGAAATCGCCAATGCAGCCGGACAGCAGTGGGAAATCAAAGGGGTCGATGCAGGAGAAGCAAAGGGCAGCACCGTTGAACTGGCAGAGTCGGCGGCAAAGGAACTCCAAACCGTTGCAGTGTTGACGGGAAAACAGGATGTTGTGTCAGATGGAGAGTCCACCTACCTCATCAACAACGGCCATCCTTTATTGACGAAAGTGACAGGAATCGGCTGTCTATTAACCTCTGTGATGGGTGCCTTTTCATCGGTGGAAAAAGAACCTGTCAAAGCTGCGGTCGCCGCTTTGGTTGTATATGGAACCGCTGCAGAGCTGGCTGCAGAAGCGGCGGGGGATCGAGGACCTGGAACATTCCAAGTGGAGTTACTAAACAGCCTTTATAACATCACAGCCTCCGATATTGTGGCGCGCGGCTCTTTTGAAAAGGCTGTTTCTTAAGATTTTTTTCTCAATCAAAAAATTTACTCGTATCAACCCAGAAAAAAGTTATTCATCCTGGGAAGAAGTTTTCACCTGGCAACAACCTATATGAAACCAGTTTTGAAGAAGTCAGTAAGGAGGAAACTCAGATGAAAGTAAATAAAGCGTTAACGATTGCCGGCTCTGACAGCGGCGGAGGGGCCGGGATACAGGCCGACCTCAAAACGTTTCAGGAACTTGGCGTATTTGGCATGTCAGCGATTACTGCTGTGACAGCCCAAAACACAACAGGTGTGCAGGGTGTCTTTCCGATGGATGCCGATGCGGTTGTAAAGCAAATCCAGTCCATTGGGGAAGACCTTCCGCCTGACGCTGTGAAAACGGGAATGCTTTTTAATGCGGAGATAATAGAGCGGGTTTCCAGTGAAATAGAACGATTTAATTGGAAGAATATCGTTATCGACCCTGTCATGATCGCCAAAGGAGGGGCCAGCCTTCTGCAGAAAGAAGCGATTTCGGCCATGAAGGAACATCTTATCCCCCTTTCAATGGTCATCACTCCGAATATCCCAGAAGCGGAAGTCTTGACGGGCTTAACGATCGATACGGTTCAAATGAAAAAAGAAGCAGCAAAGAAACTTCATGAAATGGGGGCCAAGCATGTGGTCATCAAGGGAGGCCACGACGACACAGCGGATTATGCCTCCGATATATTATTCGATGGCGTGGACTTTTATGAATTCACTTCCAAGAGAATTGCCACCAAAAATACACATGGTACTGGGTGTACTTTTTCTGCCGCGATTACAGCGGGCCTTGCAGACGGGTTAACTGTACCGGTAGCGGTCGAACGGGCAAAAGACTTCATCCATTCTGCCATTGAAGAAGATTTAGAGCTGGGAAGCGGACACGGTCCTACTAACCATTGGGCGTATAACCGGAGAGAGAAGGGAACAGCTTTGAATGGAGTATAACTGCGAAAAAATCAGAGAGCTTCTGAGAGTCTATTTCATTATGGGGAGTGCCAATTGCCTTCAAAACCCGGAAGAAGTGCTTAGGTCCGCCATTAAAGGTGGCATCACACTATTTCAATTCCGGGAAAAAGGTAAGTGGTGCCTTCAAGGGGAAGAAAAGGTCCAACTCGCCAAGAGGCTGCAATCAATCTGCAGGGAAAACAATATCCCTTTTATCGTGAATGATGATATCAACCTTGCCGTGGAAATCGATGCGGATGGTGTCCATATCGGCCAGGAAGATGAACATGCTGAAATCGTGCGGAGACAGATTGGCCCCAAGAAAATTCTCGGTGTCTCTGCACATACTTTAACAGAAGCACAGGCCGCCATAGCAGCAGGGGCGGATTATCTTGGCATTGGACCGATCTATCCGACTTTCACCAAGGAAGACGCCAAAGCGGTCCAGGGGCTGACATTCATAAAGGAATTGCGGAGTGTCGGTATAGATATTCCACTTGTAGGCATCGGAGGCATAACAGCCGAAAATGCTTCACCGATCATACAGGCAGGCGCGGACGGTGTTTCCGTCATTACCGCAATCAGTCAGGGAGATTCACCTGAAGAAGCTGCACGACTGCTGGCCAAAGCCGTTGAGAAATAGTGGCGCGAAAAGAAGGTAACCCATAAACTCGTGTCCATCAGGTCCCTTTTTTATAAAATGTAGAGCTATCCGGAGAGGTAAACCGGTTATAGCTACTTGTACTGGAAAATTAGGCGGTAAAGATTGGACATGGGGTACAAAATTTGAGGGAAGATAAGGGAAGGCGATAACAAAGGCTTAGAGGGAAAGTATCCTCTAAGCCTTTTAGCTATAACCAGAAGGTATTTAGTTGAGAAGAAGATAAATCAAGATGGCGAAACCCAGATTGGGCAGCCCAATCAATGCCGAGTTGAACATAATGCGATTGCGTGCGAGACGATCATCATTGGTTTCAGTCGCAAAATTAGCCCTCATTTGGTCTCCGCTCACCATGGCGCCGGAAGAAACGACTGAAACGCCAAGGAAGAGCAAGGCAATTCCCCCGCTTATCATATAAGCCTTATCCATTCCCCAGATGATCATGGAGAGTAAGGTACCTGCTGCAGCTAACATAATTCCGATTAAAAAATACTTCAAGGTAATTCCCTCCTTGACTAATATACGATTCACGCGAAGGAAGGTTTCAGGTTTTTTAATTAACAGGTATCAATTGCTATTAACTAGGCCAATGATAATGGCATTCGGCATAAAAAGGTCTGCGCCTTTTGCCTTTGACCGAACAATTTTAATGAAAGAATCCTTAACTTGGAAAGTTAATATAATAAAGATTTAATATTCCCTATATGGTTATTGCTTTTCAGATATCTATCTGTCTTTATATCCATATCCTTTACAACTTCAGACCAGAAATCATGTGTAATCCCTTTTTCTCTGTATGCTTCATAATAAAGCTCAGAGTCAAATTTCCCTTCATTCGAAACTCCTTCTATGTTTTGGACGAAAGCATTTGTCCAAGCATCATTTAATTCTTTTACTTTTACAATTTTCCCTAACTCTTCTGACTCCAGCTTGTAATGCTTGGATGGTGGTAATTCGTAGGGGAGATTGAAGGCATAATGACTATCGCTTATCCCTTCTTTGCCAGCGATATCCCAAATTAACAACCTGAAGAAAAAAGCAATACTACCAGCATTACTAGCTGGAAGATTACCCAATTCACTCATTTCCACGCGTTTTAGTTGAAGAGCTAATTCTTGGTATTCCTGAGTGACTCTCACAATTGAATAATTGTTATTATACAACTGCTCTGCTTGTTTTAAGCTTATTGTTTCGGAACTGATTATCTTTTCGTAAATCTGTTTATTGTTAAAGACTGCTGAATATAATTTGGACATATCGTTTGCAACCTGTAACGATAAGTAGCTTTCATATCTTTGTTTTATTAAATACTGTTGAAACCCGAAAACAATGACAATGATAAGTATAAAGACCATTACTATATTAAAATATCTTACTCTCATTTCCCCACTCCTGTTCAACGAATCAATTTAACAGTTATTATTTTATATACTAACATAAGTTTCCATCTCATCTTTGCTTTCTAGATGACTATTCATGGACTTTTACCTGTTATTTCTTTGTAAGTCTTAAGGCTAAAAGAAATGAGCCCCAAATTGCTGCGCCAAAATCTAATTTGCATGACGAATAGATAAGGGTACATTTTATGCCCAGTCAGTATCAAAGCAAAGGAAGGAATGACTAATATATGGGGTTCGTTTGGAGACCATAATCAAAGCGGTCATTGAGAGTTTAGAATTGAGCATGTCCTTATTAGAGAAGTTTTGCTCATCAGGCGAGCGGTATAAGAAGTTTTAAAAACGTGTTAAAGGGAAGAATAAATTTATGAAGTTTTAAAATGATTGGAGGGAAAACACATGGAACTAAATGTAGGGGAGAAAGCTCCTGATTTTACACTTTCATCTACAAGAAAAGAGAAGATCTCCTTATCGGACTACCGTGGAAAGAAGAATGTCCTTGTGGCCTTTTATCCACTAAATTTCACCCCTGGCTGAATTACGGAACTGACCTCTTGGAAAGAGGACTATAAAGAATTCGAGAATACCGATACGGAAATACTCGCTATAGGCGTGGATCATATATATTCACATAATGTATTTGAAGCGAGCCTGGGAACACTGCCGTATCCTTTGTTGTCAGACTGGCATAAAGAGACGGTGAAGAAGTACCACGTATTTAATGAAAAAGATGAAGTGGCGATTCGTTCTTGTTTCTTGATCGATAAGAATGGGGAAATCACTTATAAAAATGTGGACTTTAACCCTCGGGAAAAACAAGTATATGATGAATTGCTGCAAGAGTGTGGAAAGTTGTCGCTAAAATAAAATTATTGAAGTTAGCAGGAAGAAGGGACAGGTGAACTGTCTCTTTTTTTTTATCAGTGAAATAATAGCATTCATTTCATTTCTGTTGACGAATTGGCGATATTCTCTACCCTGTGTGAAAACAGGCTACTATTTAGATTAATTTAATAAAATGGAAATGATGAAGTGAAGCAGTCATATACTAAATGAAAAATTGCCGGACTGCCTCTTTGTTTATGTTTTAAAAAAGTTGGAACTTTCCAAGAAGACTGGGTTTTTGTGGTAATATATAAGGTAGAAGAGTAGAAGAAGTTACTTAGAAAATAGAGGTGAAATAGTGACAACTCCAATTATATTACTCCTATTACTCATATCAACTTTAGTATTTAGGGGAATGAAGAATGGCAGCATGCAATTTACTGTAAAAAACTTTGTATTGGGTTTAATAATAACTCTCGTATTTATTAACGTGATTATGTTTTTCATCTTGTAAATATACTATGTGAAGTAATGTACTTAAATTAACGAGGGCTTATCTAGAAACAGGATGAGCTTTTTTTTATCTAAAGTTTATCTTGAGTAATTGCTCGATTTTGAAATAATTGGTATTAAGTTAAAGGAGCAGGTTACCTGATGAAGGAATCCAAATAATCGGTATCATTATAAATTTCATAAGGAAATACAAACGATGAAGTTAAATACCGTTCACATTTATAGATTAATATAATGTCGAAAGGCTGGAATAAATCATGGCAAAAAAAGAAGCACCGAAAATTCAAACAGAACGATTGATTTTACGTCCGAGAGCGGAAAAAGACATTCCCAATATGCTTAAAATGTTTAACAATGAGGAAGTAAGAGAATTCCTTGGAAGTAATCCCCTCGTGATGAACACTCAATGTTAGAAATGGTTAGGAATCGTACTGAAACAAAATGGACGGTCGCATTAAAAGATACTGATGAATTCATCGGTGATGTCATGATTCCAGAAATAGCAGAAGGTTATCTTGGCGAAATTGGTTATCGCTTCATGAAAGAGCATTGGGGAAGCGGTTTCCGCGGTCATTGAGCATTGCAAAAGCACATTACACCTTAAACGCCTATCTGCCACCATAGATAATAAAAATATGAAGTCAAAAAAGTTAATTGAAAAACTCGGATTTACTTTGGTAGCGGTGTTGCCTGAATCGCATTTACACGGTAGAGTTGCCGATGTAGCTTACTATACTCGTATAATATAAGCATCCTTATGCTCTCCTGAGAAAAATGATAGGTAAGTATTTAAATGGGGAATATTTTTGGTCCAGCGATATGATTTTTAGTGAAGAGGATTAGGAGGGAAGATAGTGAAAGAGTGACTAATAATAGATGTGAATTTGAAAGAGTCTTTAGTTTGTGTGAATAATAGGCTTTTTCTACTCTAACGGGTGCGTTGATCCAAGAAAGGTTAACGCTTCTTTTTGTCGAAGTTATTTATTGAACGAAAGGAGCAGACTCTGTAAATTTCACCAAATGGGATTGTCTTAGAAACTAATAGTGTACCTGAATACAAAAATCCGTTGGTAGAGGAGTAAATAAATCTACCTTGGTACATAGATATTTCCTAATTCACTATTGTTCTTAAGGGACGTTGAGTATGCTGGATTTATTCCATTATGTAGGCAGGTTATCGAAATAATTGGTAACTTTTTGTATTCGTTTTCGTCTAATTCCTAAATGAGGACTTCATTAAAAAGACAGCAAGAGTATTGCAGAATTTTGAATCATTGTTTGTTTGTCATTTGTGTTATTAAAAGGGGGATATTGATGATTAATCATTCTGTTCGGTTGGTGCTTTTTATTCTAACTTTATTCTTGTTAACCGGCTGTGGTGGAGAGAAATGGGAGGAAAGCAGTATCTTTGAATCTGGAAACTATAAAATGATTGGGGTCAAAGACAAACTAGGGTTTATTTATGATGATACTGAAGTGACGCGGTTCTATCCTGATAAAGAAAATAAGTATATGTGGCATTTGTGGGGGAATCCAGAAAAGTTAAAGGGGGACTTGAAGGTTACTGCTACTCATAGTAAATCAGATGAAGAGATTGTTATTATTGAAGGTTTAAGATTAGGAGGCGCTCACAACGGTGCAGATGCTCATACTAATTCAATGATGTCGCTGCCCAAAAGTGGTATGTGGAAATTGGATGCTTATGTGGATGACAAGCTACACGGTTCGGTATTCGTAAAGGTATATGAACAATAAAAAAACCTTCTCTCTATTGATAAACCTGTTTCGGCCTAATGAAAGGGTCAAGTTTTAACTGAATTCTGCCCTAAGATATCATCGCTTAATATTCATAAGCAAGTAATAAACTCGAATCGGATGAATATCATTACAACAAACTTTCTATAGCTAACAAACATCGGAGAGGAGCCACTTCCATGAAGTATAGTTTGTTTGGCGGTAAACTGAAGATACCCATCGGTCCGGGGACGAAGCGAAAGATTTTAGATGCAGTGGTGGAAGTGCATATGGAAGCCTTCCTGAGAAATGGCATTTTTCCCAGCTGGGAGAACTATGTAGCCTTTCCGAAATACCGGGATAATATTGAGAAATTTTCCTTAACAGAGAGTGATATCAACATGCTCAAAGATTCCTGGATTGACCGGCAAATCAGTGAGATGGAAAAAGCCAGCAGATGGTTTCATTCTTTTGAACGTTCGTCAGATGAAAATGATAATGTGCATAAGTTAATCGAGCTGTGGGTGGAAGACCAAGGGAGAGGGGACTTTCTTAAGAAAGCGCATGAGTTGTATAAGAAACGGTACGAAAGCTAGTTACTGGGACGGTCTTTGGAGGAAGAATTGTTTAGTTTGAGGAATAAGAAAGATGCCAGGCAGCTCTCAAGCGCGTGGCATCTTTGTGCTGGTCGTACCGATAATTCCATATGCTATGTGACCAAATAACCGCATACAGCTTTTTGCAGAGAGGTAGTTTGTTAAATAATTCCGGGTTATATTCAGTGAGCGCTAAAGCGTTTCAAGGTATTTCAGGAAGGGAACACTGAGTGTGAGACCTTTAGAATTACCACCAGGAGGAAAGCTCATGAATATCAATAATATCGTCAGAACCTATATGGCGCAAATCATGAATGATGAGGATTTTCTTAAGCATGTAGCAGAATTGATTGAAAGGCAGCTTCATGAATGGGATTTGGATTATAAGGTATACATTATGAAACTCAAGGACTATGAAGTGGTCGTAAAGAACAACGAACAATATTACGAAGTGAAACTGTCCAATCAAGAGCTTGAAGTGCTGCGCTTTAAGGGGTTGTACAACCTGGACCACAGAATCTGGACAGAATTGATGGACCAGGGACTCCCCATTATGGAGGGTTACGGAAACTATATGGAGACTGTTTTGCCAGAAATCTATAAATCATAAGCAGAAGAGCCACGAAAGTGATGGCTCTTTATTTTATGGCTGCATTTAGTTGGCAATTTAAAAGAATAATAAATGATATACGGTTGTTCTGTACTGCATTTTAACGCTTTAAAGCACTAAGAGGGACTGTCCCTCTTAGTGCTTTAAAGTGTGAAAGGATCTCAACTGTTTTAGCCTCGTCGTTTTTTGAAGACAGCAGTTCCGTTGGTGGTAATGGTGTGCAATAATGCCAGCCACACACTATGGTCGGGTTTAGGCGTTTTTCCCTTTCCCATTCGTGCCAGCTGCTGCTCATACCAGACAATCTCTAACATTGACGCAGATTTATCGAGCCATTTCAATCCTGTTTTCATCGGTTTTAACTGTATAGTCTCATAGGCTCCTTGAAGGATTTGATTTGGGAGGTCAGGAATCAGGGCAAGCGGCTTGGCGATTCCCACCATATCAATTTCACCCTGAGCAACTGCGTCCGTCATAGCCTTTTCAGAACGAAAGCCTCCCGTGACGACCAATGGAGTAGACACGATTTCCCTTACCTTTGAGGCGAATTCCAGGAAATAGGCTTCCCGTTTCTTTGTGCTTTCTTTGACATTTGCTCCCTGCATCATAGGATTCTCATAATTCCCGCCTGAGATTTCGATAAGATCTATGCCCGTTTTAGCCAGGCTGCGAATGACCTCCAACGATTCCTCTTCCGTAAAACCGCCTCGCTGGAAGTCGGCAGAATTCAATTTGATGCCTATTGGGAAATCCTCGCCGGTCTGTTTGCGGATCTCATGATAGACTTCAAGTAGAAACTTCATTCGATTCTCCAAACTGCCGCCCCATTCATCATTGCGCCGGTTATGATAGGGAGATAAAAACTGGCTGATGAGATAACCATGAGCTCCATGGATTTGCACACCGGTAAACCCGGCTTTTTGAGCGACCTTGGCCGCGTTTCCAAACCGGACGATCAATTCCTGTATTTCCTCTCCGCCAAGAGCTCTCGGTTCATTAAAGAATTTTTTCAGATTTCCGGAAAGCGGTATGGCACTAGGGGCTACAGGTTTTTTGGACAAAGTTCTCGGTGACTGCTTTCCGGGATGGTTTAACTGCATCCACAAATGAGTGCCATTCTTCGTTCCAGCCTTGGCCCACTCACTGAGCATCTCGATATCTCTTTCATCCTCAATGACTACGTTCCCGGCTTCACCGAGAGCACTTCTGTCAATCATGACATTTCCTGTCACCACAAGTCCTGTCCCTCCGTCAGCCCAGGTATCATATAAGGTGATGAGATTAGGTGATGCGTCGTGATCTTTGGTTCCAAGGGCCTCACTCATCGCCGATTTGAAAAAACGGTTTTTTATAATGCTTCCATTAGGAAGGGTTAATTGTTCAGATAGGGGGTGTGCGTTGTTTTTCACTTGTCCTTCACCTCTGTGTAAATTAAATCTTCTCTTTATTATTAAGGTTGAAGAAGGTGTAAATCAACTTTGCACACTCTTTGGTGAGGGGATTTCTTATTGAAGGTAATCTTAATTTTGAAAAATGGATAGAATTTGAGAGAGAAAGATGGTAAAAATAGCTTACTTGTTGCTAGAACAGAATGACAATAAACGCTCAACGTAAGTCTTTATCTCTGGACAAAGGGCTCGCTTGCTAAAGTGGATTAGATTTTAAAAGAGAGATAATTTCTCGAAAGGTTAGAGGTATGCTCGGCGGGTTAAAAGGTAGAATTAAAAATGAAGAAGAAACACTGTTTAGAGTGCTTTTTAGCGGAGTAACGGCTGGGACAGTTTACCTGTCCCTCCGTCCCGCTTCTTCATCTTAGTCCTCGTCTTCGTCTTCGTCTTCAGTTTCAACTTCAAGTACCTCGCCTGACATACCGTCTACTTCAACTTCGGTTTCTCCTGATTCGGTTTTTATCTCAAATTCATAGATGATTTTTCCGTCTTCTTCTTCAACTTCTGTCTCAGTTACTTCTCCTGGTACCTCGGCAAGAGCAATTTCTTTCGCTTCATCTTCTTTGATATCCGCTTTTTCAACGAGCTTGCTTTGATCTGCTGCGAAAGCATTTTCAACCATGTCAGATTCTGCAGCCAGAAGTCCGCCTCCCAGAATACTTAAAGTAACGCCGCCAATAATAATATATTTTTTATCGAGTTTCATTGAAATCACTCCTATTTTTGTTAATCGATCTTACAAACCCTATTTTACTCATTAAATATTAGAAAAAAAGAATAGAAAGATGAGAAACCTATGAAGATTTTCTCATGAAATTCTCATTTTCTATTTATTGAATCCTCTTAAAGGGAAGATAGAATAATAGATAAGTCTAATTGAGGTGATTTTTTGCAAAAGAGTACAATCCTGCTTGTTGAAGATGAAATCAATGTTTCTCAGTTCATCAGGCTTGAGCTTGAACATGAAGGGTATGAAGTCACAGCGGTAGAAGATGGTTCTCAAGCGCTGGACTATTTTACAGAAAAGGAATTCAGTGTTGTGCTCCTTGATTGGATGCTGCCCGGTCTGGATGGTCTTGAAGTATGCCGGCGGATTCGGAAAAAAAGCGATGTGCCGATCATCATTCTAACAGCCCGAGATTATATAGGGGATAAGATAGCCGGGCTTGACCGAGGGGCGGATGATTATATTACAAAACCCTTTGAAATAGAGGAACTTCTCGCAAGGATTCGGGCAGTGATGCGTCGGCATAAGGGGAAAAAAGAAAATGAAGTACTGCAGGTTGAAAATCTTATAGTCGATTTGAAAAGCAGGCAGGTAACACGTGAAGGACATGATATCGAGCTGACGCAGCGCGAGTTCGACCTCCTGGTATTTTTAATGAAACATAAGGGTGAAGCACTTAGCAGGGATTGGTTACTATCCGCCGTTTGGGGATATGAATTTGCCGGGGAAACCAACGTGGTGGATGTTTATATTCGGTATCTTAGGAATAAAGTGGACCGGGAGTATGAACCGAAGTTGATTCATACTGTAAGAGGAATTGGGTATATCCTCCGATCTTCATAATAGGGTAGCTGGAGTGGATACATTGAAACAATTAATGCATTGGAAGAAAAATAGAAACTCGCTTGTTTATCAATTTACTTCTTGGTACGTGTGGTATTTTATCACCGTACTGTTTTTTATCGGTATTGCGGTGCTCAGTGCTGTGGGTTATTTCCTGTTTCAAGACACAAAAAATGAGCTGTCTTCAATGGAAAAACAGTTAAAAGCAGTCGTGAAAGAAGATGAAACGAACATAGGACAAGCTCTGGATAACATTCTTTATCCTGAGAATGCGGATTATTTCGTGGAGATCACCCGGAGGGAAGAAGTACTGGCCCGTTCAAGAGGGTGGGAAGAATTGCTCGCAGACGAAGACCTGTTGAGGATTACCTGGCTGGAACAACTCGTGTTCAATGAAGAGGAAGGTTTCTTCTATTCTAGTAGTATCCCCTGGCAGGTGAACGGGGAGAGGGGGAGTATTCAGATTTATGTTCAGTTGGAAGAGCAAGGGGAATTTCTGGAGTTGCTGCTGCAGATTCTCCTGGTCACCGGATTCATCAGCTTAATTGCAGGTTCGGTTCTGATCTCTCTTCTAGCTAAGCGAAGTCTAAAGCCTCTGTTATTAATTACCGACACCATTGATCGCATGAAAGGTCCTGGGGAACTTAAGAAACGACTTCCTGTTCCAGAGAAACCTGAAGAACTGCGCGAACTCTCTACCACCTTCAACGAGATGCTTCAACAGATGGAGGAACAATTCGAACGGGAAAAAAGCTTTGTATCCAATGCTTCCCATGAACTGCGAACTCCGCTCACTGCGTTTAGAGGACATCTTAAATTACTGAAACGCTGGGGAAAAGACCGCCCTGAAGTTATGGAAAACTCGATTAATGCAATGGATGAGGAAAGCGCCAGAATGGAAAAAATCATGGTCCAGATGTTAACGATCGCAAGGAATGAGAATGTTGAAAGCAAGAAAGAAAAGGTGAATGTAACAGCTGTTATAGAAGGTGTGGTGAACCAGATTGAGGATAAGGACAATGTAAAACTTCTGACAGATCTAAAGGACAATCTCATAATGACAGGCGATGAAGAACAGCTTAGACAAATCGCCGTTATTCTAATAGATAATGCCATGAGATATACTCATGAAGGGACAGTCACCGTTCAACTGAAACAGGAAGGAGCTCAAATCATCCTTCGTGTATGTGACACAGGAATTGGAATACCCAAAGAGGAACAACATAAAATCTTTAACCGCTTTTACCGTGTAGATAAAAATCGTTCCCGTCATACTGGTGGTACGGGCCTCGGATTATCGATTGCCAAAGAGCTGATTGAAAACCATAACGGCACGATTAATGTTGAAAGTGAACCGGGAGAAGGATCAATATTCACCGTCCGCTTTCCTGTGAAAGGAACCAAACTAATTTAACGCTTTAAAGCACTAAGAGGGACTGTCCCTCTTAGTGCTTTAAAGTGTGAAAGGGTTATTTCATATAGTGCGCAACTAGTTCGTAGGTTATTTAATAGCCTCCAATGTAGATCTCTTTGGATGACTTTACCTAATTTAAATAATATGAATTTTTCCAACCATTTGTCATCTTACCATATAAATTGGGTGAACCTTACCTTATGTGAATATGGTTTTGGTAAAAAGGATATTTTCTATTTTTATAGAATAAGAATGAAGGGGTTTGCTGCCTGGATTGAAGTGATTGGCAGATGAATTACATGAAAAAATTCTATAGAGTTTTATAAAGATTTAAGCTTCAGTTCTATAAAACCAGAGAACAAATTCAATCGGTAAGGTTAAGGTAATTAATAAAGGGATTATAAAGGTGGCCGTGATGAACAACATAACACAAATGATTCTGCTCCTTCTCACCACAATCGTGGTGGTGATTTTATATCGTAAGTCGAAAGAAGATGAACCTTATTTGCTCATAAAACTGTTTGGATTCACGTTTCTGGGTGCATTTTTTCTGGATTTCAATGAGCTGAGACTGCCATTGGGCTTTGTCGTTATCCTATTGTTGTTCCGAAAACTCAAGGTCAATGTTGAACCGAAATTTACTGCTGCCAGTTTTGGTTGGGGACTAATGGTGCTCAGTATCATGATTCCTCAAATAGAAAGCATCATTTTTGAACGGACACATTATGTGGATGTACTGGATGACAATTTTTATAGTGGCAGCTTAATGGCTGAATTACAGCATATAAAAGATGAGTTTGATATGGAGCATGATACGGTCGAGTTGAGGGGCCTGGAAATGACTATTCATCAGGATGGAAGATATAACTATCTTAGCATGGGGCTGGCAGAGGAGACTCATGAAGGGACCGTTAACTACAGTATTGACCTTTCCCATGACAGGAAGACCTTTGAAGTCACAAGGTATAAGGTGAGGGAGGAGGATGAGGAGTACCTGAATGATTTCATGTTTACAGATGCAGGGCTCGTATTGGGGAATCTGGACCTCATTACCAGCTCAATGCTTGACTTCCCCGGAGAAAAATTTTATCAGTTCAGGACAGACGGACAGCGGATTGTCTATGACACGATAGGGGACAGCAATTACCAAGTCAATACAGCAGGAATATTTAAAGTCGAAAACGACAAGCTCCCCGTTAAAGCGATTGTGGTGGATGTATGCGCTAGCAAAGAAGTGAAGGAAAACCGGTATGCCTATAAGTGCGGCCCGTTCAAACACTTCTTGTTCGACGCATTGAAGTATGAGGAAGCGCTAAATCAATCTACGGTGTTAGATGTGGCCAGAAGACAGTCTTTAGAAATTGATGAATGGGTAGCTTCACATATTGGCGATTCTGTTGGTCACGAGAAATATGGGGTCGAAGAAAAGGTGAAGGAGTCAGAATATATTAAGGCGTTAAAAGAGACACCCAGGAGCAGCATTTCCTTTAACCAACAGGAGAACATATGGGATGTGAAAATCGAAACGCTATATGGAGATGCGCCTCACACGATGGAATTCAAATTGAATGCAGAAACACGGACAGTAACCGAATTAACTTTCCGTTGAATAAAAGGTCGGTTTCCAGTAAAAGAGTGGAGCCGGCCATTTTCATGTGTGAAAATGTGAAGCTTTGTTGAACCGGTTCTCGGAAAAAGAAAAAAGCGATGCAAAAGAGTAAAATGATGAGGGATAAAAAAATGGTAAAAAGAAGCATGGTATAAGCACTTTCCTATTTTACAATAGTAACTGCTTATCAATTGGATGGTGCCCCATGAAATCAGGTGGAGTGAATACATATTGATTACCTCAATGTTTTTTTGTTTCCTCTTTTTAAAGTTGTGCTAAAGGGCGATATCAATGGAAGAGAGAAAAACAACTTAGAAGTACTTTCCGTATTGTCCCGCGTCCTTGATAGCAGCACTTTGTTTGAATGGCAGCTTTATGCAGTCGGGAGACCACTGGTTTTTAACTAGCATCCTTATATTAGGTGTCTTCGTATGTGTAACCATCGGTATCTATGACCTAAAACGCTCCAAACAAACCAAACTTTAAAAATACCAGAAAAAGGAGCAAGGAAAATACATATGTTCATTCTCGTTTTTATTATCTCGTTATTGCTTTACGGCGGTCTCGTCTACTATATCGGCTGGAGGGGGCTGCACTGGCTGCGTCCGGAGTCATCAAGCAGACGATTCAAGATTCTCTATAGCCTGGTCGTTCTGCTGGCAGCCAGTTCGTTTATCGTCGGCCGCCTGACCGGGCTCACTTTTATCAATATTATAGGAGCCTACTGGATGGCCTGTTTTTATTTACTGTTACTCCTGGTTCCGCTTGCTCATGTGACGGTCATCCTCTTACGGCTCACCCGGCTGCCGCGGCATGGAACGCAGAAGTGGGTGGGATTCATTACGCTGGGGCTCCTGATCTTTTTTATGGCATACGGCAGCTTTAACGCATTCAGCCCTGTCGTACGAAATTATGATATACAGATTGAAAAAGGCTCTTCTTCACTCGATTCGCTTCATATCGTGATGGCGGCGGATATGCACTTTGGGCTGTTGTCGAATAAAAATCATGCAGAACGTTTTGTCGAGAAAGCCAACGGGCTCAAGCCGGATATTATCCTTTTGCCAGGTGATCTTTTTGACGATGACGTGCAGCCGTTCCTCGACCAGGAGATAGACAAGGTATTATCCAAGCTCCATACCCCGATGGGAATCTATGCATCACTTGGCAATCACGACAGACATGATGGCACAATGAAGGAACTGATCGATGCCTTGGAGCGCGGGGGAATCAATGTACTGTATGACGAAACGGTAGACGTGCAAGGGGATTTCACGCTGATCGGACGCAAAGACCGAATCGACCGTGACAGGCTGGCTTTGAATTTGCTTACGAATGGAATAAACACTGAAAAACCAATCATCTTAATCGACCATCAGCCTTACGAGCTAAATGTAGCACAACAATTAGGCATTGACTTGATGGTGTCCGGCCATACACACCGCGGACAGATTTTCCCCGGCAACCTGCTTACGGATGCCATCTATGAAAATGACTGGGGTCATCTGAAAAAGGGGCCGATGCACTCCATCGTCACATCAGGGTTCGGCTTTTGGGGACCGCCGATTCGGATTGGTACCCGGTCTGAGATTGTCAGTATTGAGGTTGAGTTCGAGTAGGGGAGGAACATTCCGCTGCCAGGTCCTCCATAAGGTTGGCTGAAAGCTGGTCGAATTAAGGCTCATACTGAAGAGCAGATCCATCTCCTATTCTTACGATCATTTAGTTTATACATGGTTGCCTCAGGATATAAGGTAAAGAAATGCTTCTTTACTGGGAGGTAGGATGAAACTTGCTTAAACATACGGAATTAAATCGCCTGAGAAAAAGAGTGATCGCTCTTTTAGCCGCAGGTTTTATAGCTATTTTTTCGACAACTTATTTGTTCATATCACTTGCGGAAGATGTATTGGAAGATGAAAAATTTGCAGTGGATCAAACCGTCGGGCAGTTTGTTGCCTCCATTAATACACCTACTATATCAAGTTTGATGGGATACATAACAGAGACGGGGGCGGTCATATCGCTCGTTGTGGGAACCGGAATACTAACGGCATATCTTATCTTTTCGAGAAGGAGCAACTGGTTCATCATCTTTCTATTCATAAACATGGTAGGCATAAGTGCGTTGACGAAAGGTTTAAAGTTGCTTTTCGAGAGAGAAAGGCCCGAGGTTTTATCTCAATATGATGGAACGGGATTCAGTTTTCCCAGCGGCCACACAACGGGTGCTGTCGCATTATATGGATACATCATCTATTTAGTTGGCCGTAGCAATCTGACCAAAATGTCAAAAACAGTATGGATCACCTTTTTGTCGATATGGATACTTGCGATTGCAGCGAGCAGGATCTTTATAGATGTTCACTTCTTTACAGATATCCTTGCAGGGTTAGCAATAGGGATTCTCTGGCTCCTGGTATGTATATTTAGTCTGGAAACCCTATTGGTCAAAAAGGGGAAGAAAGATAGTATTAATCCTAAAGATTGAGTTATATTTTATATAAGAGAAAAGGGTCAAAAAAAAAGGAATCCGTTTGTATTTTTATATGCACGGATTCCTTTATTACATCTATCAATAGTTACCAAATTTCGTCCGGTGACTTTTCGAAACTTGGCTAAAAGTGATCAAGATAATACTCACCTCACGCAATTCAGTCCATATATCTTTTCTTCTGATTGCTCTTTAGCGTTAGCAAGTCTGAGGATTCCTGATCAAGCTTGATAAATATAAAAAAATCTTCCACGCTGGAAGATTTTTTTACGTTAAATTCGGATATCCCTGCTGGCGCAATGCCTCATACACCAATATAGAGGCTGTATTAGAAAGGTTCAGTGAACGAACGTTACCATTCATCGGGATTCTAAGGAAGTGGCCGGTGTATTTTTCCGGTAGATCTTCAGGTAATCCTGTTGTTTCTTTTCCGAACATAAAATAATGTTCTTTTGATACATCTCTGAAATCAAAAGAAGAATGAGCTTTTTCACCGATTGTTTCTATATAATAGAACTCCCCATGGTTCTTTGAGAAGAATTCCTCCAAAGAGTCATAGTACGTGATGTTGACAGACTGCCAGTAATCCAAACCCGCCCGTTTAATCATTTTTTCATCTGTCGAGAAGCCGATCGGCCGGATTAAGTGCAAAGCTGTATCCGTTACGGCACAAGTAAGAGCGATATTAGCGGTGTTAACGGGAATTTCGGGTTGATATAGTACAACATGTATAGCCAAGGGTGGTCACCTCTATCTCTATTTTTCCATTTGTATTATAACATACGATCCAAAGGGATGAAGGGGAGTGGGCTATGGGAACCGTCAGTGAGCAGTCTTTAAACAAAGGTACAAGGGACCTTTCCCTATGTCTTTTCTCCTCTTGAAGAGACTTTTTTAATGTCTTATTCTCCATTATCATATTAATTTCTAAGGTATACTTTTTTTACAGTTAAAATTTTCAAAAAATAATGATAATTGGTAACGCTCACACATAAATTATAGTTAGTTGGTTTGGTCTGCGAACAAACTATCTTTAAAAAGATGGAGGTGAAACATTGAAAAAGGGTGACTATGAATTAATTAAGCAAATTAACCGACGTTTAATTCTATCTTCAGTAAGAAACCAACAGCCAGTTTCACGGGCAGCGTTGTCTAGAGAGCTGGGTTTGAGTAAATCTACTGTCTCTGGAATCGTTGATGAGTTTATTAAAAAGAAACTTATTTTCGAAAAAGGACATGGTGAATCGACGAAAGAGGGTGGACGCAAGGGAATTCAGTTGTTCTTTAATCCAAAAAGTTCTTTTGGTATTGGAGTAGATATTGGGGGAACAAAAATCTTACTAGTAGTAACAGACTTAGATGGAGAAGTCATATATAGAGAGGAACATCCAACTGAAAGGAATCCTAAAAAAATTGTAGAGTTAATCTATAACTTCATAGATCGCTCGAACACACCTCTTAACCTTATTTCAGCCATGGGGATTGGCGTTCCTTCCATAATAAATACGAAAGAAGGAATTGTAGTCGACTCTCCTGCTCTAAAATGGAAGGAATTTAGATTTTTAGAATTTTTAAAGGGAAACTTTGATTTTCCTTGCTTTTTAAACAATGATGTAAATTGCGCAATGTATGGAGAATTGAGATTTGGAGCAGGACGTGATTGTTCAGACTTACTGTTCATCGCCATTGGAACAGGTGTAGGCAGTGCGGTTTATGCAAACGGTCAAATTGTAGAAGGAGCAACTTTCTCAGCCGGGGAAATAGGATATCTTGTTGATAAGTCGGATATTGAAAACGGCTATCAGAGAGTTCCAGGAGAGTTTGGTGCTTTTGAAAATAAAACATCAGGAACAGCACTTTCTAAATATGGAATGAATCCCAAAGAACTATTTGAGCAATATTATCAAGGCGATAAAAGAGCTCATGAAGCTATTAAAGATTTCACACTAAACATAGCTATAGCAATTGCGAATGCATCTTGTCTATTAAACTCAAGTAAAGTAATTATTGGTGGAGGCGTTTCACGATCGATGGAGGGTATTATTCAACATATTCAAGGGCTTGCAAATCAGTGGACTCCATTCTTTGTTGAAATTGAGTCTTCTCAATTTCAAACAGATGCTGGTGCAATAGGGGCCGTGGCTTATGCTTTTGAAATGCTTGAATCATTATAAAAACAAAGGGGAGATATGTATGAAAAAGTGGTTGACTGTCGCAATGGTATGTTTATTAATTTTTGGTATGTCAGCATGTTCTTCCAGCAATGAAAAAACTAGTGGTGAAGGCGTAACACTCAATGCGCTCTTTATGAAACAAGCGGGGTATAGTGAAAAGGATGTAACAAACATCACGAAAGAATTTGAAGAAAAAAATCCTGGTATCAAGGTAAATCCAACATTTGTTCCTTATGAATCATTAGAACAAAAAATTCAAACTTCAGCTAAATCAGGGGGTTACGATGTTGTCATCATTGATGCTCCATGGACAGCAAAATTCGCTCAAGCTGGATTTGTGAAAGATGTCTCTGACAAAATCTCCGATGATGTGAAATCCGATGTGTTCCAAGGTGCCATAGACTCGGTTAGCTATGATGGTAAGAATTATGGCATGCCATGGTTAAATGATACGAAATTTTTATTTTATAACAAAGAGATGCTAAAGAGTGCAGGTTTCGAAAATCCACCTGCAACTTGGGAGGAACTAATAGAACAGGCGAAGGTGATAAAAGATAAAGGGATTGTTGAATATCCTATTGTTTGGAGTTGGTCTCAAGCTGAGGCGTTAGTTTGTGATGTAACCGCTCTAGTGGGATCATTTGGTGGGACTCTGGTTGATGACAGTGGAAATCCAACGGTAACGTCACCTGAAAATGAGAAAGCGGTTAATCTTATGGTGGACAGCTTAAATAATGGAATCTCAAATCCAAAATCTACTCAGTATTTAGAGGAAGATGTACGTGGTGTATTTTCAAGTGGAAATGCTGCATTTGCTTTAAACTGGACCTATATGTTCAATATGGCTAATGATGAAAATGAATCAAGTGTAGCCGGCAAGGTTGGTATTTCTCCGGTACCAGGTGCAAATCAAAGCACTGGAAAAAGTGTAAATGGTGGAATGGGATTATCTGTTACAACAGGAAGTAAGCATGTTGAGGAAGCATGGAAATATATCGAATACTTATCTTCTAAAGATGTGCAAAAGAATTACGCTAAAAATGCTTTACCTATTTGGAAATCACTATATGAAGATGAAGAAGTTGTGAAAACTGGTCCAGAAGTAGTTGAAGTTTCTAAAATTCAATACGGAAATCTTGTCAATCGTCCACGTGTTCCTTGGTATGGAGAGTTCTCAAATGTGATTCAGGTTGAACTTCAAAAAGCCTTATTAGGTAGTGAAAAGACACCTAAGGCTTTATCAAATATTCAGAATAAGGCAAATGAAATTACCAATTAATAGATCGAGTCAATCGGATAAAAGGAGGATAATCCTCCTTTTATTCTTATAAAGGAGGCGAATCAACAATGAAATCTAGAAATGAAAAATGGTTCGCATTAACAATACTATTACCAGCGGTCATGCTTGTTTTCGGAGTCGTTTTAATTCCACTAATTCAAACGTTCATTTACACGTTTAAAGATATGAAGTTAATTTCTCCTACTTACGACCAGTTCATCGGATTAGCTAATTATATTGCAATACTTTCTGATGCTGAGTTTTGGAAAACTGTGGGAAGAACTGGTTACTTTACGATTCTTTCCTTAATAGTGGAATTATCTCTAGGAGTTCTAATTGCTTTATTAATAAATGAAAATCTAAAAGGAAGGGCTTTCTTGCGAATTATCATTATTCTTCCGTGGGCTGTTCCCACAATCGTTAATGGTGCTTTGTGGAAATGGATTTATCATCCAGAGTATGGGGCATTAAATGCATTGTTAAGTCAGTTGGGGTTTATTAGCGAATACCAATCCTGGCTCGGAGACCCATGGTTAGCGATGAATATGATTATCTTTGCCGACGCTTGGAAAATGACGCCGTTAGTTGTCATGTTTATGCTTGCGTCAATGCAAATGGTTAATAAGTCGATGTACGAAGCTGCTGTAGTGGATGGAGCTGGTCCATTAGGGCGATTCTTTCATCTCACATTGCCACATTTGAAAGCTACTATTCTTGTAGTATTGGTCATGAGGACGATGGAAATGTTTAAGGTGTTCGATATCATTTATGCGACAACTCGTGGAGGACCGGCAAACGGTACTCTTACCTTAACGTATGACGCATACTTAAAAGCCTTCGTTGAATTAGACTATTCTAAAGGTGCTACCATTTCATATTTGATAGCATTCTTCGTGATTATTCTAACCACAGTCTATGTAAGAATCATGAAAGAGAAAGGAGCATAAGGAATGAAAACTAATAAATGGTTTCGCCTAATACAATATTTATTTGGGATTATTGTCGTTTTCTTCACCCTTGCTCCTTATGTTTGGTTGTTTATATCAAGTGTTTCTTTTCAAAAAGACTTAACGACTGTTCCGCTTCGATTGATTCCACTAGAGGTAACTTTTAGTAGATATTTAGAGATTTTCACGAATCCAGACAACCCAGTTGCATATACGTTTAAACAAGCTATGGGAAATTCAATCATTATTGGGGTTTCTTGTATGACTATTTCTTTGGTGGTTGGCAGCCTGGCTGCTTATGCAGTTGCCAGGTTAACATTTCCATTTCAGAAGTATCTTGTATTTATGTTCCTCTTTACCTATATGATTCCTCCGGTGGTTATTGTCATTCCTTTATATTTACTTTTTAGTCAGTTGGGGTGGTTAGATTCTAAAGGGACCTTAATACTTTTAAATTTAACATTCATTATTCCGTTTACTATTTGGGTAATGCAATCCTACTTTAAATCGTTTTCTAAAGAAATGGAGGAAGCAGCATTTATCGATGGGTGCAGCCGACTGCAGGCACTTTGGTATGTTGTAATACCAATCATTCGACCAGGGTTAATGGCGACGGCTATTCTTTCATTCTTATTAAGCTGGGAAGAATTTTTCTACTCATTACTCTTTACTTCATCACTAGAAGCTAAAACGATTTCGGTAGCGATAGCAGAGTTTAGTGGGAAAAATGCCGTAGATTATGGAATGATTGCAACAGGGGGTATATTGGCAACATTACCTCCATTACTTATTATTATTTTATTTCAAAAACACTTAGTCACAGGGATGACAGCAGGGGGAGTGAAAGAATGAATATTAATATCTATTCAAATTACGAAGAAATGTCAAAATATGCGTGCCAGGTAATCATTGACCAATTAAAACAGAATCCATTCTCAGTCTTTGTAATTCCAGGGGGAAATACGCCTGCAAAAATGGTTGACTTCTTAGTAGATGCTTATAAGGAAAACAAGGTTAGCTTTAAAAATTGTACTTTCATAGGATTAGATGAATGGGTGGGTTTAGGAAAAGAAAATGAAGGAAGTTGTCAGCATTTCTTGTTTACAAATTTGTTCAACCATATTGATGTTAATCCGGAAAATTTATTTTTTTTTAATGCGAAAAATGAAAATTTAAATTTCGAATGTAAAAAGATAGATAAGAAAATTCAAGAACTTGGCGGAGTAGATATTATGGTATTAGGGATAGGTTTAAATGGACACATAGGTTTCAATGAGCCAGGAATCTCTTTTAATAAACAGAGTCATATTATTGATTTAGATTCAACAACAACATCTGTTGGGAAGAAATATTTTACTAATAATATTACCCCTAATAGAGGAATCACACTAGGGATTAGAAATATACTTGATGCGAAGAAAGTCCTTTTACTAGCTAATGGAGAAAAAAAATCAGAAATACTAAAGAAAGTAGTAGATACTGACCCTATTGAAGCTATTCCTGCAACTGTTTTAAAGCTTCATAAAGATGCTGAAATGATTTTAGATAAAGAAGCAGGGCGATACTTATTTATGGATTGATATTTGATGAAGGAAATATCTAAGTGAGATTTGGTGACTGAGGTAAAACAAAAGTTGAGATATCACATATTTTCTAACTTCATAGTTTTTAGAATTGCTAAATTATAGACCCTCTTCATGGAGGGAGAACGGTAACTACATGAAAAACGTTTTGCCAGAAAGATAGGAAACATCATTATCAGAGCCACTTTTGCAGATGGCTCTTTTTTCTTGTAGTTGGTAAAATGAAATTGGAAGTTATTATCAAATATTGAAATTTTATGCCTGCATTACATAACTGCAAATATAAAGATATATAATGTTACAAATCTAGAACAGAAGAGGTTGAAATGATATGAATACTTTTACTTTACTAAATAGTTTTTATCGTGAAGATGTAATTTCAGATCTTATTTGTAACCTTATCAACCATGAAAGTGAGTTTGCCAGATGGTTTGCTAGGGAGATCTGTGAGGTATCCACTGCTAATGCTGGTTTTGCTGCAAGAACAAGGATAGGATTGGGAAGAGGAATAGGCACGCCTGATTTAGTGATTGAGAGAAGGGTGGATGCCGAAACAAATCTTATTATCGTCATTGAAAATAAGTTGGGTGCACTTGAAGGGGGAGACCAGACCAATAGATACGCCTCCGAGGAAGGAATAAATAAACTGCGGTCTGCCCTTAACGCTCCTCCCAGTACTGCGGTGGTATTTTTGTTTTTAACTTTAGATCTCTTCACCCCGGCAGCAAACCCAACTTTCAAGAAAAAAGATTACCAGGAGTTCATAGATGTCAACTGGGATGAGTTGATCAGGGATGAATCGGCAAGAAAGGTGATCTCCGATTATACGGAATTACTAAAAGAATTCTATGATCCTATTACTACATCAAAACCAACAGATATAATTTCTGCTAAGTACGAAGAAATCAATTCATTACAGAGGAAGTTAATCTGGATTAAGATGCTTCAATTCTTCCAGGGTTCCCTTCCTAATGGATTATCAATGACATTCGGGGAGGCAGGAGGTTTCGGGAGGAATGCAGCAGTCTTTCTATTCAGTAAAGAAGACTGGGAGCGAAATAAATTTGATGGCAGCAAATTAACCGCCGATTCCGTATCCGTTCATTTCGAGCTGTCGATTGACTTATTAAGCATTAATGCAGTTACTGACTTTGCCATGCATTATGAACCCAATCCATACCAACCGAAGAAGGCATACATGAAGGTAGATGGATACAGCGATTATGTCCAGCTCCGGGAACAAAGGATAGCTTCATTCCATCATAGTATTAACAAGCTGAATCAGAAAAAGGATTATATAAAAAGAAATGGAAGTAACTCGATCTTAAAAATCAATATTAACAAAAATGATCATTTTGAAGATGTTATAAAAGAGTTAATTGCAAACATGGAAAAGCTTTCTCCACTTGTGGATGAGATGCTGGAGTTAAAGAGTTTACAATAGATCGGTTATAGGAAAGGGATGTGGCCTATTTTCAGGATCATGAGCCACAGGCGCTTGACCGGCTTGGAGAGGTCGAGCAGAAGGAACTGTTATTTTAGAGGGTTATAAAAGAAGCAGGGGAGGTTCCCTTGCTTCTTTTCCTGTTTATGGAAGAATAGGCCTGTTTCATAAAAGGTTAATACTTTGTCCATTGAGGGACAGGCACAGTTTTTTATGAGATACATTGTGGAGTGGAGTTTTTATAAGTCAAACTCGAAAAAAATCTATATAATTTTGTTATAACAGAACAGGTTTCAGGTGGTATAATCAGTATAGATCTTTTGGGAAGGAGGAAGCTGTTGTGGAAGATATTCTAAAGCAAATTTTAAGCGAACTGAAAGACTTAAAAACAGATGTTAGCGTGTTAAAAGCAGATGTTGGCGGATTAAAAGCTGGACAAGCCAGACTTGAAGCAGGACAACAAAAATTAGAGACAGACGTTGGCGGATTAAAAGCTGGTCAAGCCAGACTTGAAGCAGGGCAACAAAAATTAGAGACAGACGTAGGTGAATTAAAAGCTGGACAAGCAAGACTTGAAGAAGGACAACAAAAGTTACAGCAAAATTTGATTGATAGCCTTGGTACTTATACAGAGAAAATCACTGAACATGTGGATGATAAAACCGAAGTATTGAATAAAAGAGTTTTTAAAGTTGAATCAGAAATTGAGCGATTAAGCAGACAGTAAGAAGTACATTCTTCTGTATTTAAAGAAATGGCTCCAATTATTTATCTGATAAACTATAATCTTATTTTCCCCAGAATATCACTCTAAGTAAATGCCCGCTACTTAAATCTTTTAAATGAATACATGCTTTTACAGGTAACTATCTCTTTCTTTTCCACTTTAAAAACCTTATAACAGGCTCCTAGATCGATCAAAGTGTTTCACCACACCTTGAACTTTCATTCACATTGACACCCCGACAGAATGGTTAAAACCATCTGTGTTTTCGTATGGGAAGCATCTACCTGTTTCACGTCCAGGCGCAAGGCTTTTGGAGAACATGGGTTCTGAGCGAAGGATGGAAGGTTAGGAGTCTGATGGGGGGATCATTAATAAACTGGGGCCTTATCTTCAATTTAAATCACTTGTAGAAATCCTTGTCTTTGAACATAGGCAGTAATCCAGACAGATATTTATCTGCCTTCTTTATTCTCTCCATTGGATAGAGAACTCGTATACCATCTTCGCAGTTTCAAAAGCATCGAATCCTTCTGCCTCCACTTCACCACAATCACTCATCGCATAGTATTGGCCGTCTTTAGTTTTCTTAACACTAACTCTCACTTTCGGTATTTCCATATTGCCGGGTACAATTAACATTCCAAACCATTTCATTTAATCACTCCTCCTAACTTGTATTTTACCAGTGTATTCAAAGCATAAGAGGAAATTCACAAAGTTTTCTAGAAGAATGGCGGATTATATGTAAGTCAATCTGGAAGAAGGATATATGACATGGTGGTTTTGCCCTCTGGCCATTCACATCAAATGAAAATACTTACCTTAAATAACTGGACCCCCATTACAAAGTCTTTTTTATCTCCTTAAGCAAGGGGTCTCTAAGAGCTGGAAAAATTAACAACTGTGAAAACTGTGTGGAAACAGTCCTCCCTTAAGAATATGAGACATAACCAGATGAGCCATATTTCAGATGGCTCTTTTTTTGATGTTTTGATAAAATTAAATTGGAAGTTATTACAAAATATAAGTATATTTTATTTTGGAGGAACCTCTATGCCTGTATACAACAAACTAGTACGTGACAGAATCCCAGAAATCATTGAATCAAATGGAAAGGAATTCAAAGCTAGAATCCTTTCAGATGAAGAATACATAACAGAATTGAAAAATAAAAGCTTCGAAGAACTCCAGGAATATCGAGATGCAGAAACAAGGGAAGAGGCCCTGGAAGAGCTGGCTGATTTGATGGAGATCGTGCATGCATTTGCTAAGTCACATGGGTCCTCACTTGAAGAAGTCGAAGAGATCCGCCAAAAGAAAGCTGATAAGCGTGGTGCTTTTGAGGAGAAGATTTTTTTGATTGAGGTAGAGGATTAATACAGCAAGGGAATGGTTTAAATGAGTCACAAGTTAAGAGTAGGGGAATTAAAAGAGGAATACCTAACCGACGAAGAGATTTGGCGGATATTCACCATTGTCCTATCAGGGAAATCCGTCAAATCATCTACATATAAATACGCTCTTATCAAAGCACTGATTGAAAACTTATACCAAATTGATGAGAACTATGAAGTCACATATGATCAACTGGCTTATACATTTACCAAAGTATACTGGAATCTAATTGTTACCCATAACCTTACTCAACATAACAGGGGAAAGAATGCCAGAGTCGTATCCATCATTAAAGACGAACAAAGTAAGAACAGTATACCACCCGAGATGATATTTGATAAGCTCAAGGATTCTCTGCAGCTAAAACTGACAAACAGCGTTAAATCCACTATGAAGGTCAATGTCTTCGGAGCATTATATGGGGACACCAGGGGGAAGTTCTATGCCTTTGACCATAAAACAGAGAAACTAAGATTCAACCCTGCGGTTCATACTTTTATGCTAAATTATCAAAGGCTTATCATACACCTTACCAATTATCACATGGCTGCCATGATCGAGGAACTGAATGAGGTACCGAGTATCAACTATCTTCTTGGAAAAGTAGAGAGCATTGCCAAGCGGTCATCACTGCAGCCTTTTGAAAAGATACTACTTTCTCATTTTGAGGCACGCTGCTTCTATTGTAATAAGCAACTTACAGGTAAAAAGAGAGAAACACATGTTGACCACTTTATTCCCTGGTCCTTTGTTCAGTCTGATCATATATGGAATCTTGTGCTATCCTGTAACAAGTGTAATAGTTCAAAGAGTGATAAGCTGCCGGAAAGAAGTTTTCTTAATGGAATTGTCGAACGAAATGAACATCTAATTGTCACAGACAATAATTCACATGTTGCAAGATTAATGGAAAATTATGAGCCAAAAAAAATTCACATGCTTTATGACTATTCTATTAAGAATGGTTTTGATGAAATATGGGTTCCTTAATAAAGGAACCCATATTTCATCTGTGCGTGCGTGATTTAAAGTCATGTTCAACTGGAGCACTCCGACCACCGGTATCCATCTGAAAATAGCAACAGTTATAGTTTAGGTTTTGTTGTTCCACGTTGTTCCAATTGAGTGTCATAATTCTTCGACCCAAAGAATACTTCTTATGTATAACAATATTTAGGAGGTAAGTAACATGACAGTCCATTATAAGGCAAGTAAGAGTCGTTCCCAAAACCGAAAGAGCTGGAGTATGATGTTTCGCCATCCGTTACGAAAAGATGCAAGGGGGAAAAGGGGGTTAAAAGTGCGGAGAGGATTAGGGACTGAGAGTGAAATTGAAGCCGAGGCTTTAATTCAACAGATGAATTATTTACTGGAAGATGAAAGTTATTGGACGCTAAGCGCAAGGTCAAAAGCTTTGCTAAATTTCGATGAGAGAGTGGTAAATGCATTCTATGATCAACTGGAGTATAAAAAAAATCCAGATCTTATAGAAATTCGTGAAAAAATTCTTCCTCTCCCTACGAAAAAAGAAGGTTATGCAAAAGTTCAACTCATTGGGACAACAGGGGCTGGAAAAACGACATTATTAAGACAACTGATCGGAACAGATCCAGAAAAAGAACGCTTCCCCTCAACTTCGACTGCTAAAACCACAGTGTGTGATATGGAAATTGTTTTAAAGGAACAACCAAAGTTTGAAGCCGTTGTGACGTTCTTCTCTTATGAAAAGATTCGCATGTACGTTGAAGAATGTGTGATGAATTGTGGAAAATCTTATATAAGAGGTGAAACTGAACAAAATGTTTATCGGAATTTCTTAGAACACACAGACCAACGTTTTCGACTTAGCTATTTACTTGGAAATCTTACTTCAAAACAAACTAATACACTCTTTCGAAGATCCTCAAAGACACCTACCACTCATACTGAACAATCCGCTATTTATGTATCCCAAGAAGATAGAAAGAAACTGGAAGCTACATTATTACAAATAATTGATTCAATTAAAATAAGCGCACAGACTATATATGGTCAGATCCAAAACCACTTAGGAGAAGAAACGGAACAGGGTAAGGAAATTGAAGAGAAAATTGAATTAAAATTTGAAGAACTTTGGAAGGAGAGCCTTCATTATTCCAGTATTGTAGAGGAAGTTATGGAGGAAATCGAAAAGCGTATTGCTTTAGTTCCTGAAGGAAAATGGACTTATAATTCTCAAGATTGGCCAATGTATTGGACCTATGCAAAGGAGGATCGTAAAGAATTTATTGAAGGAATCAAACATATGACAAGTAATCATGCAAATTATTTCGGCAAACTCATGACACCGCTTGTACAAGGAATCCGAATTGTTGGTTCATTTTCACCTAAATGGAACAGCGGCGAAACCCCAAAATTAATCTTGATGGATGGCGAGGGGCTCGGGCATCAGGCAGGGGGAAGTATTTCAACAGCAATTAGTAAAAAAATGGATGAAGTGGATGCAATTCTACTCGTGGATAACGCCGAATCACCAATGGTGTCTGAACCAATATCGGCATTAAAGCATATTGTCACTTCTGGTCACACGTCTAAATTGCGTATTGCTTTTACTCACTTTGATGAAGTTACTGGAGATAATCTACCTGAACTCGTAGACAAAGAAAATCATGTAATTGGATCAGTGGTTAATGCAATTGACGAGATAGAAAAGAAATTAGGATCAAGTGTCGCACGACCGTTGGGAAAACAGTTGGAAAAAGGTACACTGTTTTTCCTCGGTGGAATCGATAAAACCATAAATATAGAAGATGACTATACTGTGCAGCAATTAGAAGGACTTATTCAAGCTCTTGAGAAGTCTATTGAAGAAACAGATCCAAGTGAGACCTTTCCCATTTATAATGGAATGATTACCTCTTTGGCAATTAAAAAAGCGGCCGATGAATTTTATAAACGTTGGAACAGTATATTGGATCTATCTACAGATAAATCACTGAAGCAGCACTGGACCCGAGTTCAAGCATTGAGCAGACGATTTGCTGAACTTGGAGAAGATGTATATGACGGGTTAAGCCCAACAGCAGATGCTATTATGATGTTAAGAGAATACTTATTTACTTCTATTATTAATAAGCCTGTCAATTGGACTGCGCCACAAGCAACGGAAGAAATGAAGCAAAGTAGCATTGACCTAATTGCCACTGATTTTGCTGTGAAACTTTATAGCTTCATATTAGATAAAATGTGGGATGACCAATCTACAGAATGGCAGCAAGCTTACAACCGTAACGGAACAGGTTCAACAAAAGTACGCGCGAGAGATATACAAACAATCTATAAGAATACTATGCCAGAACCGGAAGATTTGATTACGGACGGTATGTTTGTTTCTGAAATTTATAAGTTATTGAAAAGTTCTATTGAGTGCTGTGATGGAAAAATGGAAGGATAAGAACAAGAAGGAGATATATTATTAATCAAGTTATTAAGGTGCTCAATAAAAAGAGCACCTTTCATATTTATCTGGTAAAATAAAGTTAATTATTGTAAGATCAATACTTTTGTAAGTCAGGAGATCAACATGGAATTTGAAAAGAAATTAATTACAAACTCAAACAATGGTAATCTACTAAATGAACTCATACAATCAATCAAAGAATGTAAAAGGTTTTATTTTAGTGTAGCCTTTATTAATTTCAGTGGTTTACAGTTGCTGCTGGAATCGTTAAAAGCTGCTGAAGAAAAGGGGACCAAAGGTCAAGTTTTGACTTCTACATATTTAAATTTCACCGATCCTAAAGCAATGGATAAGATTAAGCAATTTGAGAACATTGATCTTAAAGTATTTGTTACGGATAAAGAGATCGGCTTCCATACAAAAGTGTATGTGTTTGAATATGAAGAAAGCTTTAAGGTTATTATCGGCTCTTCCAATATCACTCAAAGTGCACTTAAGAGCAATATTGAATGGAATGTGGAAATTGTAACAAAAGAAAATGGTGCGTTTATTAGAGATGTACTAAAAGAATACCAGCAATTATGGGATCTTAGTCAAAATGCAGATGAGGATTTTATTGATCAGTATGAAGACTTCTTGAATAAGATTAAACAAAACCAAAAGTCTCAGCAATTGATATTCGAGAAAGCTGAGTATATTGTTCCCAATAGAATGCAAAGAAGAGCCATGGAGAACCTGGAGAGGTTAAGGACCTATGGAGAAAACAAAGCACTAGTTATATCAGCTACCGGGACAGGAAAAACTTATATGTCCGCCTTTGATGTGAAAAATTTTCAGCCAAAAAAGTTATTGTTTCTTGTACATAGAGAAGAAATCCTAAAAAAAGCCAAGGATACATTTGAATCACTTATCGCCAATACCGATAAAACTTTTGGGTTGTTTACTGGTAATCACAAACAAAACAGTGCCGACTATCTTTTCTCAACGATTCAAACCATGTCTAGGTATTATGAAGAATTTAAACGAAATGAGTTTGATTACATTATATATGATGAAGCACACCATGCAACGAGTCCATCTTATCAAAAAGTGATGGAATACTTTACACCCGAATTCACTCTTGGTATGACTGCTACCCCAGAGAGAAGTGACCAGGGTAATGTGTTTGATTTATTCAATAACAATGTGGCGTTAGAAGTGCGTTTGCATGAAGCCTTAGATGATGAACTAATCATCCCTTTCCATTACTTCGGAATTACAGACGTTAACGGTGTAGACTTAAGTGATATCTCTATTGATGATATTGCTGAAGTGACAAAAAGACTGAAGGTTAATAAACGTGTAGACTTCATTATAGAAAAGATGAACTTCTACGGACATGATGGAGAGAAGAGAAAGTGCCTTGGTTTCTGTGCGAGTATTGAACATGCCGAATATATGGCTAGTGAGTTTAATAAAAGAGGGTATAAGAGTGCTAGCTTAAATGGCGGAGATTCCATTGAGAAGAGAGACATTTTCGTAAGGCGCTTAGAAGATGATGAAGACGAGTTAGAGTTTATTTTTACCGTCGACATTTTCAATGAAGGTGTTGATATCCCTTCAATAAACTCTGTTTTGATGTTAAGGCCAACCAACTCTCCAATCATATTTATCCAACAACTTGGCCGTGGTCTTCGGAAGCATGGTAATAAGTCTTTTCTAACAGTTCTCGATTTTATAGGTAATCATAGTAAGGTTTTCTTAATCGCCATTGCCTTAAATGGAAGCCGTTATTATGATAAAGAAAGTTTAAAAGTGGCGATAGCAACGGGATTTGCTAATATACCTGGAGCAACTCATATACAAATGGATGAGATTGCCCAGGAGAGAATACTGGAACAAATTGATAAAGAAAACTTTAATTCGATGAAGTACCTTAAGGAAGAGTACTTTGAGTTTAAGAAGTTAAATCAAGGCAAAATACCTTTATATCTCATGGATTATCTAAAATATGATGGGGCTCCTGATCCCACTAAATTTATTGATAAAGAAAAGTCGTATCTACAATTTGTAGCTAAAGTTGAAAAAGATGATGGATTAAAGAAGTTGCTTTTAAATGATACGTTTGAAAGTATATTGAAAGAGTTATCAAGCAAGGTACCTCTCATACGAATCTACGAATTCATTATTTTGCGCTACTTAATGGATCATGAAGAAATAACAATTCAGAGGGCAAAGCATGAGATATTAAAGATTGTTGAAGGTGTAGAAGAAGATAGTATTCTGCATGCTTTTGAGTACTTGAATCAAGATTACTATGATAGTGTTCAAAAAAGGACCAAGGAAAAATTAGTAGAACATAATAGTGGCCGATTAGTTAAGACAAATGCTTTTAAAGCCACTTTAGAAAACGGTGACTACTACCATTTTATTGATGATGTATTAAATTATGGTATTTTTCGCTACGAAAAGGAATATAAATATAAGAATTATGGAGTTCCTCATTTTAAGCTTTACGAACAATACCAAATGGTGGATGCAGCACTCTTATCCAACTATAGAAAAACCCATAGTTCTTTCCGGGGATCGGGATTACTTGCCAATGAAAATGAGTATTTCCTCTATATCGATCTTCATAAGGAAGAAGATATAAAGGAGAGTATCAATTATCAAGATAAGATTATTGATGAAAACTACTTCCAGTGGCAAACTCCAAATAGTACAAGTCAATCTTCGGATCGTGGAAAGAATATAATTTTTAATAAACAAAGAGGCATTAACCTGCATCTCTTTGTAAGAAAATATAAGGAGATTGATGGAAAGGTAGAGCCTTATATTTATATTGGGAAAGGGAATTCTGTGGAATATGAGGGAGAAAAGCCTATCACTATAAAGATGGAATTAGAGCATGAATTACCTGCAAGTTTATATACAGAGTTCACTAAAAAAGTATAGTCTTCTCATTTGAGAAGACTATTTTTCTTTCACTAGTAATTCAACGGCCGGAATATCAGCAGGTGCCCACACTAATGATTCAAGGTTTTCGCGTTTTAACCAAACTAATTTTGAGTGTTCACTAGGGGTTGGACGTCCTGAAATTATTTTGGCTTTTATCGCAATCAAATTAATGATAAAGGTTTCATATTCATGGGTAATATCGTTATGTAAGTCGCCTGTTTCAATTGTGCATTCTAGTTCTTCTTCAATCTCTCTAACAAGAGCAGAGTTTATGTCCTCATCTTTTTCTACTTTACCTCCAGGAAACTCCCACGTATTTGGGATGGCCATTTGAGGAGAGCGTAAAGCACAAAGAATTTCTTTGTTTTCATTTTCAATAATTGCAGCAACTACTTTGACTGTTTTTTTCATGTTATCCTCCAAGCTAATGTTCTCCACTTAATAATAACATTTAAATTGTTGCATACAAATGATTAAGTTTAAACCAAAAAACAATTTTATTAATAAAGAATATGTAGAACTTTCGCTACTAGTGGTAATTTTCACTCCAAATTATGTAAAATATTAAACTTATTGTAGTATAATGAAAGAAAACCTCATAATTTGGAGTGTTTCTTGTGGCTTATACAATTCCAGAGAGCATTCGTTCTTCGGCAACGGCAGGGGAGCGGTTGCTTTTCAGAACATTAAAGAGTTATCTACCCGATGATTATATAGTGTATTATGAACCGGAAATTCACGGAAGAAGGCCTGATTTTGTCATTATTGGTCCAGAACTAGGGTTGTTGGTTCTTGAAGTGAAAGATTATACCAAGAATACGTTATTCCAATTGAATCAAGATGTATGGACGCTGGTGACGTCTTCTGGTGAACAGACTAAGGTGAAGAGTCCATTGAAGCAGGCGCGGGATAATGTGTTTCATATTGTTGATCATTTGAAAAAGGATAAGAATCTCATACAGCTGGAAGGCAAGTATCAATTTCAATTAAAGTTCCCATATGGGTTTGGTACGGTATTTACGAGGCTCTCACAACGGGATTTTATAGAAAACGATTTATATTCTGTCATCGAGCCATCACTTTGTCTGACAAGAGATGAAATGGATCCAGATAAGGAAGCTTTTTCAGAAGAGAATTTGTACGAGAAGATTACCAATATGTTTATTGTTCCTTATCGATTAAGAGAACCGTTGACAAAAGAAGAGATGGATTCTATTCGATATCACTTGTTTCCGGAGGTTCGGATCAGTGCGGAATTTAAGAGACCGGTTCCTTACCAGGATCAGCTGTTGCTTTCTCTTCACGATATTAAAGCGATGGATTTACATCAAGAAAACCTTGCTAAACAGATCGGTGACAAAAACCGATTGATTCGGGGAGTTGCCGGAAGTGGAAAGACACTTATTCTTGGCAGTCGTGCAAAAATGCTGACCAAAGATCATCCTGATTGGAAGATTCTCATTCTCTGTTATAACATTTCCTTGGCTCGTAACATTGAGCAAATGATTCACCATATGATGCACGAACCTGATAATCTCTTTGACTTTGATTTTACGAATTTAAATGAAACTTCAGGAGCAAGTCCTCATAACATTACAGTAAGAAACTTTCATTCTTGGCTGAAGAATGATTTAAGGATTAAGGAACAAAATATTCCTTCTATTCTTGAGAAATTGAGGAATGGGGAGGCTATACTCCCTACCTACGATGCAATCTTAATTGATGAAGGACAAGATTTTGAATCGGAGTGGTACGAACTTGTTAGTTCCTTGCTGAATCCGGATACGAAATCGTTGCTGCTCGTTGAAGACAGGGCACAATCCATTTATAAACGTAAGCGAAGCTATGTTCAGGATACTGGTTTGAATTTCAGGGGAAGGTCGAAGGTGCTGAACATTAACTATCGTAACACGGCCCAAATTGTAAAGTTTGCTTGGGATTTCTATCAATCTCATTCTTCATTGAAAAACAAAGTTGTTGCGAAAGATTTTGAAGGCGAAATTATCGCTCCTCAAAGTACCCGTCGAAGGGGAGTGGAGCCTGCTATTCTAAAAGCTGACTCTTTTTTTACAGAAGCGAAGATCGTTGCCAAACAAATTAAGAAATTACATGAACAGAAAAAAGTTCCGCTTTCAGAGATGCTCATCCTGTACAGAGTGAAAAAGACTTATAATATGAGTTATGTCGATATTTTGAAGAAAGAATTAAAAGCGGAAGGGATAGACTTCTTTTGGATCACTGAAAACAGTGAATCCAAGCGGAAATTTGAAAAGGATGATAACCGTGTGAAAATCAGCACAATAGACAGCAGCAAGGGCTTGGATTTCCAGGCAGTCTTTATCGTCAATCTCGATAACATGCCCTTTGCCCTGGAGGAGGATATTGAAAGGGAGGTATCCTTGCTGTATATAGGAATGACCCGTGCGAAAGAATATTTATGTTTATCCTATTCTGGAGAATCTGAATTCACGAGGTATTTCCAACAAATTGCTGATCAACGGAAGAAGGAGAAACCTACCTCAGAAAAAACTAGTTAGAAAATCACGGGAGGCAGTATGCATCCCGTGATTTTTTTTATTTACTATGTATTTTTCGCCTTGGGGCTAAGACACCTTTTTTGACTAAGTTTAAGAGCGCTCTTTCATTCTTGTAACGAAAATAAACAGACAATCTATTTAGATCCTTGTTTGTTAAAGTAGAAAACTCAACTTTCAATATATAGTCTTTTTCCAATTTTTTAATCAGTGTTTTTGCTAATTCAATTTGTTTAGGTGTTAATGGCTTATTGCTCTTATCTTCAACTTGACCAATAGTTTGAATTATATTATCAGTATAATTTTCCATTTTGATCCATTTAACATCATCTTCATTTAATGTATACCAGCCACTCTCCAAGTGCTTTTCCATTAAGTGCTTATGAAACGCTGTTTCTGTTTGGTGTTGATCACCAGTTTTTATTAAGTGTATTAATTGAGTCTTAAACGGAAGGTTTTCATTAAACATATTCATTTCTTGGTCTATGGTAGCCGTTTTGCCAATTTTGAAAGTGCCATTTAATAATTCCTGAACGAAATAAACATAGCCTTGACAGCTTCCTTCTGGGAACGGAGACTTTGTAACTTCCATAATCCTATTTGGATCAGTATCATATATCAATACCTTTTCTTTTATAACCTGAATTTCTGGTGTATTCACTTGAGAGTTTTTATTCTGTTCAGAGGAAAAGAGCTTTGTAATCAGATTTTTAAGCATGCTATCACATCTTTCTTGTATTCTATTATAAATATCTTCTATATTTTAACAAAGTTAGAAGTGTTTTTACATATTCTTTATAAGTTTGTTTAGAAATATGCTAGTCTATTTGTAGTGAATTAATTATTATGGCCTGGAGGAATTATAAATGAGTTTAGGAAAGACAATACAAATCTTTATGCCAGACGGATCACCAACCAGTGTGAAAATTGCTGAAGTTACTACAAGGATTGTTCAACTTATATTAATACCACGCAATAAACTTACCGAAATGAATCAAAGGGACGAGGTTAAGAATGTAGGTGTTTACTTCCTTTTCGGTAAGTCAGATAGCGATGGGAAACCTAGTGTGTATATCGGTGAAGCAGAGAACTGTTTCGATAGGCTTAAGCAGCATAATAGAGATGCAAATAAGGACTTTTGGAATGTTGCGGTTGTGGCAGTTTCAAAAACAAGCAGCTTTACAAAATCGCATGTAAAGTATCTGGAATCCTTTTTTTATAAAGAGGCAAAGAAGATCGGTCGATATACATTAGAAAATGGAAACATTCCTACTCAATCTTCTCTGCCTGAACCTATGGTTGCAGATTTAATGGATAACTTTGAAACTATGAAAACACTTCTATCTGCTCTTGGATTTCCAATCTTTGAACAGGTAATCAGTAATAAAGCGAAAGAGATATTTTATTGTAAAGGAAAGGACGCTTTTGCCAAAGGAGAATATACAAATGAAGGATTTGTGGTATTGAAAGGTTCAACGAGTAATAAAATAGAGTCGGCATCTTCGGGTTTGACTATTGAAAAAATGAGAAATGAATTGAAAGATAATAGAATTTTAATTGAAGAAGAAAATGTATTTCGTTTTAATGAAGATCACATCTTTAGTTCACCTAGTGCAGCTGCGGCAGCAGTTTTAGCAAGACGTGCAAACGGTTGGACTGAGTGGAAAGATGAAACAGGGAATACTTTGGATCAATTAAAACGTCAGGGAGATTAACAAAGAAGGCACTTATAAAAATAAAGGGTAAGAGATTTTTGCTGGTTTTAGAGTACTTTAATCACTTTATGTGAACTAAGAAGATTGGTAAGTCCCAGGGCAATTTACATAAACGACCGGAAAGGTTCCATCTCCAACGCCCATTCAGTGGAATCGAAAAGGAAATAAAAGGAAAAACCTCCTATCTTGTCGAACTTACTAGATTAGGAGGTGTTTTTTTATGTATTTTGTCAAAAGTTTTAATGTAGAAAACAACAAAGAAGTCGATGAGATTCTTTACTTTTCCACTATGGAGGAAGTCGATCATTATATGGATGAGATGGTCGTCGACTGCACGCTATCGAGGTACCATGCTGGTCTGAAGGTGTTTCTCGACTATGTGTATGTTCATCATACGCCGAATTTTTTTAAGGGGAACAAGGGATATCACGTTTACTTTAGAGTGGAGGAGTCTGAATTGAAGTATGAGTTTAAGAACGGCAAAGGAGTTATTGAAAGACCTGACTCTTGGTGATTTTATACACTGCTGCTTGATTAATAAATAAAAGTAGGTTTCATGGTTTTTTATCCAAGTTTCATCTTTCCTAAGGAGCTCGTGCATGTTATTTTGCATGGGCTCCTTTTAGTATGGATGGAACTTAATACAAATGTTTGATCGGAAGCGGGAGATATAGATCATTCGCTTCTTTTGTAAATACGTGGGTAGTTGATAAGCCAAGACCTGATGCTATCTTTGCCAGGGCAATCGCAGATGGATTTGCTTCGCCTCTTTCAATTTCCCCAAGATATGAATCATGAAGGCCGGATTTCTCAGCTAATTGTTCGATTGATAAATCTTGTAAGTGTCGTTGAGCGCGGATATGTAATATGTAAAGTTGTAAAAATTTTTCTCATAGTTGAATTTTTTCTCCATTACATGAGGATCCAGGAAGTCAGCATTTTTTTGTAAGTTTTTAAAAAGGGGTGTCTTTATCACACTTAAGTCTTCTATATACAAACTAGAAACGTATATAGGAGGAATGATGAAGATGACTGGTTGGATTAAGTTCAAACGCAATACCATTGGAAGTGAAATTTGGAGTGAACCATTCACATTGAGGCTCTTTCTTTTGCTGAGCTGCAAGGCTGTTCAGAAGGAACATGTTATGGTGAATGAAGTGAAGGTGAGGAAGGGGCAGTATTTGCGATCATTCTCACTGATTGCCGAGGATTTGATGTATATCCAGAATGGTAATGTGAAGGTTCCTGCCAAGAGTACGGTCAAGCGAAGTGTGGACCGCCTTGTGAAGTTTGGTTACATAACGACAGAAGAAACCCGCTTTGGGACTCTGTTTACGATTGTGAAGGAGGAAGCTGAGCCTCAGGAATTTTTTTGCGATAAAAGCGGCCCGACGAGTGAAGAACTGCCAGAGAACAGAGAAAAAACGGCTGAGGTACAACAAGAAGAATGTAAGAAAGAAAAGAAAGATAAAAAAGATCTTAAAGACATGGTTAAAGATTCTAAAGAAGAATACTCCAGAAAACCAGAAGAAAAAGAAAGCAGCAAGATTGAAGTGGTGACCAATAAGTTTATGACTCTACGAAATGCAGGATTTCATATCTCGGCAAAAGAACAGTGTGCAATTGAGAGGGTATGCGAAGGGGAGGTTGATGATCAGCAGTTGGTGAAGTGGATGGAAGAGGTACATGCCTCTTATAAAAAGCGAAACAGGTATGGCAGCATAAAATCCTTTCTATACTACGAGAAAGCTTTGATGCAAAAGATTAAAAGTGCAGAAACATCGACTAAAATACCTGAGTCTGTAAGTGATCTCCTGACTGAAACGAATGACTTTCTTGCTCAAATGGAAGAGTGGAAAAGAGAGGGGGAGAAGCGCCTTGAAGAAGGATCAGGCTGGACACCTATTTTCTCTAAGCCCGTCTGTGGATGAGGAGCTTTCCCGTCAACAGGAGCTCTATGAAGCAGAAAGTATGCTGCTTGGGGCTGTTTTCCTTGAACCGTCTGCCATCAATGACATTATTCTGAAGCCGGAGAATTTTTCACAGATGAGAAACAGGATTATTTTCAAAGCGATGAAGAGTCTGCAAAGAGATGGACTGGAGATCAATCCGGTTACGATTGTCGACCGGCTCGGTGATGGGATCGAGAATGTCGGCAGTTTATCTTATATCACGGATATTGCCTGCTGCTGTCCGTCCATCAGCGGTCTCGATGATTACCAGAAAATCGTGTTGGAAAGGTATAGGCTCCGAAAGCTTCAGGAGTCGGCCTCCCAGTTTTTGAACGACCCCTCCAGTGTTAAGGCAGAAGCCCTTTACGAGATGTTTGTGGGCACCCAGGAAATGGTCTTGCAGCAGCATGAAACAAAAAGTGACCCGCTGTTTGAGATTGTCGAGTCATTTTGCTCGGAGCCGGAGCATGTCGGAGTAACTTCAGGGTTTGAGCGTCTTGACAACATGACGGGAGGCTTCAAACCGGGAGAACTGATCATTGCCGCTGGAAGGCCGTCCATGGGCAAGACGGCATTGGTGCTCAACATGGCTTATAGTGCTGCCCTCAATGGAGCAGTCGTTGATTTCTTTTCGCTGGAGATGAGCGGGAAGCAGCTGTATCAACGATTGCTGAGCAGAATGGCTCGGATAAATGCTGGAAAGTGGAAGAATCCCAAAAAGTTATGTAGTGACGAAGAACAAAGACGGGCTCATGAAGCAATGGATACCTGTTTGAAGCTGCCTTTGCAAATCCATGATACGGGACGGCAAACCCTTGACTCCATCAGGGCCAGGATCCAAAAGACACGCAGGGAAAATGAAAATGCTCCCTATCTTGTCGTCATCGATTACCTGCAGCTGATACCGGTTGAAGGAAAGTTCGAACGTCATGACCTTGCGATTGGGGCAATCACCAGGGAATTGAAACTACTGGCAAAGCAATATCAGGTACCGATCATCCTGCTTTCCCAGCTTTCAAGAGCCGTGGAGCAGCGGGGAGATAAGCGGCCAATGATGTCCGATCTGAGGGACTCGGGCAGCATCGAACAGGATGCCGATATTGTCATGCTTCTTTACCGCGATGAGTACTACAACCGAAAAACCAAGGAACGGACAACGGAGGTCAACCTGGCCAAGCATCGCAATGGTCCGGTCGGGATGGTGAAGTTGAATTTCATTAAGGAATACAGCTGGTTTTGTTCGGTTTAAACCGTGACGGCTAAGCTGGGTGTGAGGCCAAGTTAAGTGGATTAAGGCAAAAAAGAAGACCGGATCTCTCGTTGATCAACAAGAAATCCGGACCTATATCCTGACACTATTTTATTGGTAGTTAACAAACGCCGGTGCAGGATCTAATTCCAGAACATCTTTCGGAGTCATTAATGGTTCGTCCTTCTTGTAAAAAACCTTGAATCCACCGTACTGAATCGGCTCTTTCTGCACATGTTCATTGTATCCGGCTCGTTTGATTGCATCCATTCCATGGCCGTCAAAATTCAGCGCCACTTCCACGTTTTTTGTAGGTTGGATGGCATCCGTATTGGTTAGGACATATTCTGAAAATTGATGGACGATGACAAGCTTGTCCGGAAGTCCATTTTCTTCCACCAGATTTGATACATAGTCAATCGCTTTTTGAATGTTTTTCCCATCGACTGTCCCTAAATCCACTCCGGGCACTTGACCTTCTTCCACGCGGAATTCCGTATCGATGGCTAAATGGACGTGAGGGAGTTTCAAGTATTTCTCGAGCGATTTCACTTGATTCATGACGGTGTCACGGGCAAGTTGAACATCGAGGATCAGCAGGGCATTGTGTTCCTCTGCCAGTTTTGCATATTCTTCAATATGCTCATCTGCTGTCGGAACAATATAATCGCCATCTTCCCCGGGAGTTCGCTGGGCTACGGTAGAAATTAATTCGATTGCCGGGATTGCCGGTCTTTCAGGGTCCAGTTCAGAATAAGCCCTGGTTTTTTCCTTTAGTTTCTCCATGTATACCTCAGGGCGGTGCTCTCCTAAGATGCCCATATTAACCGAATTGGGGTGGCCGTAATAGGAAACGATTCGATGCTCCTTAAGCGGGCCGTCTGTAAGGTCTTCTGCGCCTTTAAGTAAAGTTTGGCCTAAAGGAACGCTCCTTTCCGTTTCGCCTCCATGAGCCTGGGTCCTTGGCATTTCCGCCAGCTGTTTATCTGTATAGTTGGTTTCCAACGGTTTTGCACTCTCGGAAGGTTCTATAGCTTGATAGGGAGTTTCCTGTTGGAATCTCGGTGACTTTTTTGTCTTCTCAATAGCTTTATGTTCCTCGCTGACGGTCATATTCGACTTTTCATGCTGTATGGGTTCCTGGTGTGCAGAACTGACTGTTTGCGAACAGCCCGTTAACAGTAAGAATGGAATGGCTGCCAGACCAGCCGTCGTTCTAAATCTCTTTTTCATGTTATCCCACCTGTTTTAAAAAAATGAAAATATGTCTTGAGATGAAGGTGGCTTCTATCATTCTAAGAGATCTTCAATTTATAAGAGTGATAGGAAGATCTACTTTAAAAAAAATGAAAAGCCTCATTTTACTTACCACGTGCTGGTCAATATAAACCTTTGTCTTCTTGATTAGTCATAGAGGACCATTGTAATCAGTTGGAGGCGGGACAAAACATATACATTTTTGATTGAAAAAAGAGGACGAAATCAGTTTGATTTCCTCCTCTTTTTTGTAAGGTTTCAATTTTAGCCTGGGAAACGATAGGTGAATTTATAGATGTTAAGAAGTGGGATGTTCGAGGAAGTAAAGGGGGAGCATTCCCCCAAAGATTCATTATGTACGTGATTTTACGTCCTCTTGATATAAAGGGAAAACATCTTCTTCTATTTCTTTCAGAAGGTGGCTGGGAGTCACATTAAGTCCGGCGGCAACTTTAAAAACAGTATGGTGAGACATCCCAGCTTTGCCCAGTTCTATATTATTTAGATGGTTATGATGAAAACCTGAGCGGTGTGCAAGCTCTTCCTGCGAAAGTCCTTTGTATTTTCGATGAGCCCTGATTACTTTTCCGAAACTTTGTTTGAGAAGTTCCTCTAGTTTCATACTAACCACCCTTTTTCCTTCATTATTGAAGTGATAGAAAAAAGGTGACACAGTCTATAGAGTGTAAAAAGGTATTTAATGGTAATTAATGCCGATTTTTTTAAATATTTTTTGTAGATGCCCTTGTTATAGAATGATCTGCCTGTCTCTTACACTCCAATACTGTCCGTGAAAAACATCATTGAGAAGTAGGCAGTCCGTTGCAATTGCTTTCTCAGGACAGCGGGAGATTCACTCATGTAAACCGTTTTGCCGTTTTTCAATGTTACAAATGAAGATATGGCCTTATCAGCTGTATTTGCTTTAGAGATGGATTCTATGTGAGCGGGAAACAGCCAGATGCATTCGAAGACTTCAGGTGAAAGGGACGGGAAGGCGAAGATGTTCTGTTTCGGAATGATGGGGATCGGCACTTTCCGTTGATAGCCGGTAAAATGCTTCACAGCCTCACGTCTGCCTTCATAGCTGGAATACCCTTGCAAGCAGGCTTTCTTGATGATGGTCAGCGGCGGCTTGGTGACATAGAAGATGTTGTCCGTTTCGATGACTTTTGTGAGGTAGTCGGGGTGTTTGACGGGAATCAATGCAGCTGTTTTTTTGGTTATGGTGTAGCTCGATACAATTTCTTTCATGTAACACGCTCCTCTAATAGATTGACAGAATAGGGGAGTGAGGTGTTGCACCTTCCTCCCGCGGTCTGTCGGTTCATTTTCTTTACTAGTTTATTATTATGGATATTATTGGTAATAAACACAGCCTATAGAGTGTGTTTCTGAAAAATCAGACATTATTTTTAATAAAATCGACAAAAAGCCTCTCCTGAGTAAAGAGGCTTCGTGTTCATTGAATTGTTTTTCGGATTAAAAGTTTGTTCTTTGCTCCATTTCGCCATTTTTTCACTGCTGACACGGACACCTGCTCCCGTTCCGCAATTTCAGTTATTTTCATCATCTCTATGAACGTGTAGAGTACCCATTTCTTTTGCGTATCGGTTAACGGTTGAAAGTAGGTCAGAAGGGTTTCGGTTTGGAGACAGCTCTCTTGGGACTCGTCCGGAACCATCTCCCAAAATTCTTCTTCAGGATAGGAGAAGGACTCTTGCCACTTCACTCTGAGTTTCAGTTCATCCAGCAGCCTTCCTCGGATCGTCGAGTAGGCGTAGCCCGTGAAGCTGCCTTTCTCTTCCTCATACTTATCCCATGCCTCCCAAAGGGCCGTCATTCCGATTTGGACGTATTCATCTTTCTCCTTGTAAATCTGAAGAGAGTTGATGATCTTATGAATCATTGGCTCATACTGACTAAGCACCTCATTAAATTCCTTCAATCTGCTATCCTTCCAAAAGCGCGCACTTTTCTTGTATTCCCGGGTGAGTTCAGCATAAAGGAGGGGGTGTGGGGAGGACAAAGAGGGGTGGGGGAAGTACGTTGCGTATTAGTGTATGTTTCTTCAGGGGAAACTCTCGGTTAGAGGGGAGATGTTGGGTGTTTCGAGGATTTTTAAAAATTGTTGAATTAATTACCTTTAATAGTGGTAAATGAGTTTCCAACAGAACGTCGACGATTTAGACGAAAAAGTGTCCAAAGGCCTTTTGCATGACATCAAATCGGAACTAGGTCCAGCTGTCATATCTCATACTAGTGTTTTTAAAAAAACTGAAAAATAAGACAAATATCTTGATTTCCTTCTAAAATCATGAAAATATAGATGATGTATTTCAAGTTTTTTAGAGGAGCTGAGTTAGAGATGAGTCAAAACAGTGTAGTTGAGAATGGGTTATTTGGAGAATTTGGAGGGAGCTACCTTCCGCCGGACTTGCAAAATGTATTATCAATCCTTGCTGAACAATTTAATAAGTATAAGGATGATGAGGAATTCAATGAAGAATTCAAATTTTATCTGAAAGAATTTGTGGGCCGGGAAAACCCGTTGACATTTGCGAGTAACCTGACTGAAAAAACAGGTGGAGCAAAGATTTATTTAAAACGCGAAGATCTCAATCATACAGGTGCACATAAAATCAATAATGTAATCGGCCAGATACTGCTGGCTAAACGGATGGGCGCCACCAGAATCATTGCTGAGACAGGAGCTGGCCAACACGGTGTAGCAACCGCGACAGCCTGCGCGATGTTCGGGATGGAATGTATCATATACATGGGGAAACTGGATACGGTCCGCCAATCGCTGAATGTATTCCGAATGGAGCTACTGGGAGCGAAGGTCGTACCCGTGGATAAAGGCCAGGGCAGATTGAAGGATGCAGTAGACGAAGCATTGAATGATCTGGTTGAGAACTTTGAAAATACCTTCTATCTATTAGGATCGGCAGTTGGGCCGCATCCATTCCCGACGATGGTCAAGCACTTTCAATCTGTCATCAGTGAAGAATCCAAGAGACAGATCCTTGAAAAAGAAGGAAAGCTGCCAACCGCCGTTGTCGCTTGTGCAGGCGGGGGAAGCAATGCAATCGGTGCATTTGCTCACTACATCGATGAAGAAGATGTCCGCTTAGTGGGAGTGGAACCTGCAGAAGCACCTACTCTGACAAAGGGTGTTCCTGCCGTTATCCACGGCTTTAAGTGTCTGACACTGTTAGATGAAGAAGGAAATCCACAGCCGACGTATTCCATCGCTGCAGGATTGGATTACCCAGGGGTTGGACCTGAACACAGTCATCTAAAAACGACTGGACGAGCAGAGTATGTCACGGTAACCGGACAGGAAGCACTAGAAGCATTTCAGGAGCTATCCAAGGTGGAAGGGATCATTCCTGCTTTGGAGAGTTCCCATGCCGTTGCACATGCTGTAAAACTGGCCAAATCCTTATCGAAAGACGATATCATCATTGTGAACCTTTCTGGCAGAGGGGACAAGGATGTGGAGCAAGTAGCTGAGATGTTGAATAAAGCGTAGATTCGTTTTAAAACTGGTTATCTGAAAAGGGTAACCAGTTTTTAATAATTCAACGTATACAAAGTAGCCGTCCAATTCGGAACTGAATTGGACGGCTACATTTGGTTTGTATATCAAGGTTTTACATAAAGTTAGGGGAGGTTTAGCACTAAATTCGCCCCTTGTCAGCAAGGTTACAGGATCTGTTGGCATCGTGAAATTTTGTATGCTATGCAAATGGGTGTGTTAAAAAGTGCAAACCGGTAAAAACAAAACCTAATGATATGACTGGAGATTACTACGGAAATGCTTCAAATGAGGAAATAGCTGTTTAAGTAGAAGACAACGAGTGGCAAAAAGCTGTTTATGTCCATAAGGCACCTTTTCATTGGATGGATACGCCTTAATAAACGAAAAAATAAGTAAATATATAATCCTCTAATAGGGGGCGCATGACCTGCTGTATGTCCGGAAAGAACATTGAGCTAAATGAAAAGATTGAGTCTAATAGCTCCATCCTCAATCTTTATTTTTGCTTGCAGCGGAATCCAATGCAGCTTGAGCTACAGCTTATTCCCAACCGTTGTCTGGTCTGTCCGTTTTGCTGAGTTAGTCATTCTGATCAAGCCTCGGTACATAACCAATCCTACTGTTGTACCAAGAGTGTTGAGGATCAGGTCATCTACATCGAATGATCTCATGGACGTAAACAATTGAACGACTTCAACAGTCAGTGAAATAAGAAAACCTATCAGTATTCCATGCCACAGTTTATTAATCTTATATCGCAGTGGAATAGCCAATCCTAAAGGAATGAATAACAGGATATTTCCACCTATATTCCTTATAGGGACCATATAATAGAAGTGTGTGAGAGACCCGTAAATACTTGTGAAGGGTATCAGATTCATACGCTGAAAAGGATCTCCCGTTTCATGTGGATACACATAGAAAGGAAAAGGGAAGAGGGTCAGGGAATAAATAAAGATAATTGAAAAAAAGAACAGGCCTTTGGCAAATTCAGTCTTAATGGAAAACTGTTTTTGTATTGCTAAAACGGTAATCCTATAAATTAGCCACGGGACAACAAACAAAATCATTGGTTCTAATGACAACATATTTTCATCTCGCTATCTATTTGATTTCTACCCCTATAATCCTATCATAAGTTTTTGATCTGGTATAAGCTTACGAAGTAATCCTATCTTGGGTGGTATAGGTCAGCTGTCCTGTTTTTAAGGTTTTACTCCCTACACAGCCCACTTCCCCCACATAACGCCCCCACCTCAGGACGTATCTGCAATTTAGGGTAGACCTTCCATTCTCTTATGTACACTCAAGAAACATTGAAGCCCAGTCATATTCCAACACACGAAGTGGAATACTCTTCCTATGAAGACAGCAGTTTACCTAGGAGGAGGTACTTTATGAAAGACCCAATGAAGGAGAGTCAAGAATTACATAAGATCAGTCCGTTTGAATTAAAAGACAAACTCATTGACCTTGCTACAGGGAAGAAGAGGATGACGCGGTCCATGCTCGATGCCGGTCGCGGAAACCCCAATTGGATTGCCGCCACACCCCGGGAAGCGTTTTTCGCGCTTGGGCAGTTTGCTATTACTGAGTCAAGAAGGGTGTGGGATGAAGGCGATTTGACCGGCATGCCATGTCGTACGGGAATGGCCGAGAGGTTCAATCAGTATGTGAGAGACAATCAGCAGGTGCCGGGAATTTCATTGCTGAAAGATATCGTTGATTACGGAATTCAAGCGAAACAGTTTGAACCGGATGCATGGCTTTATGAATTGGTCGATGGAATCATCGGGGACAACTACCCCAACCCGGATCGGATGCTCGTCAGGACGGAACAAGTGGTGCATGATTTTATATTGAAGGAGATGTGTGGGGAGGACTCGACCTGCGGCACATTTGATCTGTTTGCCGTTGAAGGAGCAACGGCTGCGATGTGTTATATATTTGAGACGCTATATAAAAATCACGTGCTTCCTAAAGGGTCGAAAATCGCTCTGATGGTTCCAATCTTTCCACCATACATAGAGATACCGGAACTCCCTGACAACAACTATGAGCTTGTGAAAATCAAGGCAACGGATATCGATGAGGAAGGCCATCATACGTGGCAATATCCTGCTGAAGAGTTGGAAAAGTTAAAGGATAAGGACATTAAGGCATTGTTCATCGTGAACCCGAGCAATCCGCCGTCTGTGGCGTTGAATGAGGAGTCCGTTGAACAAATTATCGATATCGTCAAGCAGGATAATCCTAATCTGATGATCATTTCCGATGATGTGTACGGAACCTTTGTGGAAGGTTTTCGCTCATTGATGGTGGATCTGCCTTTCAATACAATCGGTGTGTATTCCTTCTCCAAGTACTTTGGCGTGACGGGCTGGCGGCTGGGAACAGTGGCCATCAATGAAAACAATGTGTTTGATAAGTTGATAAAAGAGCTGCCGGAGGAAAAACGAGATGTACTGAATAGGAGGTATGCCTCGCTGACACAGAATCCTGAAGAGCTGAAGTTCATTGATCGAATGGTAGCCGACAGCAGGGATGTAGCGTTGAATCATACAGCAGGATTATCCACGCCTCAGCAAATCCAGATGGCGATCTTCTCGATTTTTGCCATGCTGGATACCCAGAATGAGTATAAGCAAAAAACGAATGATATCTTACATCGCAGAATGAATCTATTATACGAAGGTCTTGGTTTGCCGAAAAAGCATTTACCGAACGACGCTGATTATTATACGAAGATCGACTTGGAGATTTGGTGCAACCACCATTTTGAAGAGGGGTTCCTGGACTACTTGAAATCTAATTATAAGCCGGAGGATATTTTATACCGCCTGGCCGAAAAGTCATCGATCGTATTGATGAGCGGCGAAGGCTTCCTGGCGCCAGCATGGTCCATTCGTGTGTCGCTTGCCAACTTGGAGGATGAAGCATACTCACGAATAGGGAAGGAGCTGAAAAAGGTGCTGGATGATTATTTGGCAGAGTGGAAAGAAGGGAAAGGATGATTATTAAAAAGGCTTGATGTTAGATAAAAGAAAGGTTTGAAATAGGGAATTGAACTAAATTAAAAATGGTATCACATAATATTATTATGTAAACATTGAGTGAGCTGGATGAGAGAAGGAGAACTCGATTATCCAGCTCTTTGCATTGGTTTTCTAATGTAATATTTTATCGATGATATTTTAATGAAAGGGTGTAAAAGGATTTTACGCTGGATGACTATCCTTATTAGAGGCTAAGAGGCAAGTCTGAGAGGGTTTTAAAATATAAAAGTAAAGCGGAGTTTTAATAGAGTGAGACAGAGTCCCCATTTCAGCTTTCGATCCGCTTTTCCAATTGATAGATGCGCTTATCCATTTGAGTAAGTCTGCTGTTAATATAATCAGTTTCTGAGTCCGTCTTCTTTTGTGTGATTTTCAACAACCTAACGACATCCTCAGTTTGTGAAACTTCGATTCTGTTTACAGTTTCTTCTACTTTTTTCACAGTTACTTCTACTTTTCTCAGTCTATCATTCACTTCTACTACTCATTCTTGCCCTTCTCTTAACTCTTGCAAGATCTGTTTTAAAGTTTCTTCCATTTCAAACACTTCCTTTTGAGTCATTATACCACATTGTTTCAACTCTCTTATACCAGCTTATTGTTTGATTAGCGTTCATTATTGGTTCCTTTCCTTTCACCATGTTACACTAATAGCAATTATTTGTTCTGAGAAGTAACTCCTATCAGCACTAAGGACCAATAAGGGGGAAGTTTGAAAATTCAGCCCTCAGTGTCTGTTTATAACAAAGTAAGAAGGTGACAGGATGAGTGACAAGCAATTGGAAGATGCATTATCAGAGTTACATGAATTAATGGAAGACGAGGAAATCAAGCAGTACAAGAAGCTTTGGACTACCATCAATATCCCACTATCACTAAATGAAGGATTAAGTAAATATACAAAAAACGAGTTGGATAACATACGAAGAAACATGAATGTCCCGAATGCGAGCACTCTGAAGAAGGCTGATCTGATCAAAGTGCTCGAAGAATGGATTCGTGAACTGGGTAATCAATACCTGAATTGGGATCAAGAGCGTTTCGGGTTGTTAATCAGGATAGCGAAAAGCGGGGGATATCTCCCGGCCGGCGACCTGGATTGGGATCAAGTCGCCTATTTACGTGCTTCAGGATTGATTTATTCAGGGACCAATGCTGGAAAGCAGATTTTGGCTGTTCCCGAAGAACTGATAGATGCTATTAATAAACTGGCTAAGGATGCAGAAGTCCAGTCGTTAATCAGTAAAAACACAGAATGGATCAAGCTCACAAAAGGGCTGCTGTATTATTATGGAACATTAGAATTTACCACTATAATTGAGCTGATGGAAAAGTATACTGGAGAAACGTTGCCGCTTAGGCGATACCTTGATGTCATATATGAAGCTCGCTATTATCGTAGTGATGACTTCTATATAGATGGTGATGGGTTTTCCAACGGGTGGGTAGTCGATCCTAAGGCAGTTTTACAGGAACATGAAGCTCGAAGTAATGTCGACTACTACCCATTTACCAAACAACAGCTGCTTGCCGCCGGTGAACCGGATTACATGGACCGGAACAAGCACTACTTACAATTCGTCAACCATCTTGTAAAGAATTTTGATATAGAAAAGGACGAAGCGGATGAACTTGTAGAAGAATGTGTGTATTTGACGAGAGATGGTCATAGCCCCAACGAAGTCATGGAGTTATTAAGTCATTCTTTAGAGTTTGACTCGCTGGAAACGGTCCAGACCATAATGGATCAGCTGGTTCCATTTCTGAATAATACCCGGCAATGGTTCTTAAAAGGGCATACGCCTATAGAATTAAGGACTGGTGAGAAAACCCATTTACAGCTGGTCCATTCCGCGGGCTCTCCTCAAAAAAAGGAAGCAGGAAAAGTCGGCCGGAATGAACCTTGCCCCTGCGGAAGCGGGAAGAAGTATAAGAAGTGTTGTGGGAGATAGATGAACGATGATAAAAAGCTGCCTTTGAAAATGGTTTTCGGGTGCATTTTGTCATTAAAACTGACCTATGAATTGGCATAGGTCAGTTTTTTTTATATTAAAAGATTCACCGTGTAAATCTCAGTACAAATGCCAAGCTTTTTAATCCTGACCACAGCTAGTGTCCTCGAAAAAAAGGTACCAGGTGTCAATTGCCTCGCGGTTTTGTCGGTCATAAACAAATCACAAACTTTAAAGTCGGAAATCTAACTTGTGGTAAAATAAGGATACAGAAAGAGATGTAAAATTCCATTAAAGCGTTAATGGAATTATCCTGCTAAAGAAATGGAGGGTAATAATTAAGTACATGAATTATTTAAAAGCAGTCATTTCTATAGTTTTAGGATCATTTTTAGCTATTGCTTTATTATCGTTTCTTGGGAATGGTGAGTTTGTTCAACTCTTGCTTTTGGGTGGTATTGTCGGTTTACTCTTTTACATAGCAGTTAAGCAATAATATGAAGAAAAGTGAGCGACCTTAAATTGAAGGTCGACTGTATATAACTAGTATCCTATTCAATAATCGGACAGGAAAGTCAAATAAAAGTGGAGGTAGATGATGGGAAGGAAGATAGTGTTACCGTTAATGATAGTTTTGGTTTTTTTAACTTTTGTATATTCAGCAGCTAATCGACCTGATTCCATTGAAGAAGCAATAAAAGAAGCTGGTATAGAAGTTACAGAGGTATTATACCATCAAGCAATAAACAACAATAAAGATTCAGTAGTAATTTATAAGCTTAAAGATATTGATGGTGTAAAAATAGGATTAGTGAATGGTGAAAGTAACATGGGGTGGAAGTGGGAAAGTAATTTAGGAGACATTGGAAGAGTGGGAGACTTAGATAATGGTTTTTCTTCAAATTATATATCACTGCCAGATAAAAATTACTCAATTTTATTCGGTTCCATAAGAAATCAAGATATTGAAACTGTAACTGTGGGCTATTCATTCAGTCCAGCAAAATATGTTGAATTAGTCAATGTAGATGACAAAATGACAGTATGGTTTACCAAGTGGAATATAGATGACCGCAAAATTATTGTGAAAGCAACTGGTGATGACAGTTTTATAAATGAAGAATTGTGATTGTACTAAAAGTAAAGGTTGCGTTGATCTAATCAGGGTTAACGTTTTTTTGTTGAAGTTATTGGATGAACGGGGCAGTTTAGTTGAAAATACTTTTTCAAAAAAATTGCAATAAATTTATTCAAATATCGTCTAATAATACAAAGAGATATAGGGAAGTGAGAAGTGTTTTTTGAGGAAATCAAATAGGAGGTGTTGTTGATTTTTGAAAAGGTTAATCGTAAGTTTATTTTGTATTCTACCTTTAATCGGCTGCCAGCAAGACAATTCTGTTAGCGGAATCATCACTGATGAAAACACAAAACCAGAAATTGAACAATTTTCAGATGCATCTTCTCATACAGTAGTGGAATACACTTCAGGGGGGATGAGCAGGGGTAACCATGAATACGAAAGAAATGTCGTTATGGATGAAGATTATTACAATGAAAACTCCTTGGAAAGAGGAGACGTGATATATTTTGAAACACCTGAAATCGACAAAGAGAAGTATCCGAATCTTCATCCCAATGTAATGGATATATCAAGGGTGGTCGCTCTGCCAGGAGAAACAATTGAAATAAAAGATGGAAATGTCATTATTGACAACAAGCAATTGAACACGTTCTATGGTTCCTCTCTAAGTTTAGGAATGACACAGGAAGAGTATCTGTCTTATTTGGATGAACAAAATGCAACCTATGATGAAAAGAGAGTGAGTGAATATTTTTCTAGAAATATGAAGGAAATTGAGCTATCTGACAATGAAATATTTGTTTTGGGAGATAACGGTTATAGAAGCATAGATAGCTCAATTTTTGGTCCGCTTTCAATTGATGCGATTACAGGAAAAGTGATTGGAACGAAGAAAAATCTAAATTTTGATGATAATGTGGCAGAAATTGAGATAGTTGATTGGGAAACAGAGGAGCATGTTGGCAAAGTTGATGATAAGCAGTTTATCAACGAACTTCTTGACGACCTAAATATTGCTGGTACACTCTCAACAAATGGATTGAAATTTGACAAACCACCTTACAAACTTTTATTTAAAAATAATGGTGGAGAAATACTGCATAAATTAGGTTATTATAAATCGTCTGTTCTAATGGGGATTTCAGGACAGTATTGGGAGTTCAACCAAATTTATGGATTGAGCAAAGAAATTCCACCTGAATTTTTTGATTAGGACGAAATTGTTGAAAATAATACCCACCACCCTAGATTTAATTTATGTTTTAAATGAAATAGAAATATAGGAAATAAGAGAAATAAGATATGTATCTTCCGTTATTGGAAGCGTTGACCTAAGAAGGATTAACGCTTTTTTTGTTGAAGTTATTGGATGATCGGGGCATTTTATCAGATGAAGAAATAGCCCTAAAAGAATTTCTCTTGAGGAAATATTAGAAAAGTTGAACAAATTTATGATACCCTGTAAACAAATAAGCAATTTCCAGAAAAAGGGGGGGTGAATTGAGAAGCTGGATGATCATTATATTTGTATCTCTTCCTATTATATTAGGTGGATGTAATGTATCCTCAAACAATGTTGATGAGTCGCTGGAGAATTCAAAAGAAGTAAAGGAACTTAATTATACATTTGAAGGGGAAAGTAAAAATTGGGAAGCTGAACTGGTTTTCATTGGTGAAGAAACTTTCATCAAAAATCAAGAAGGAGAAATAGACGATTATACCACGAAAACTCAAAGCGATTTTCAACTAAAATATAAGGGCGAATTAAGTGAAATTGCTGGGAGTACTCTATTTTATTCTTATGATACTGGTTCTGGAGGTAGCGAAGGGACAAGAGAAAACTTAGATAAGAAAGTATTTGAGTCTCACGGAAGCTCCAAGAACGGCGATATTGTCCCGCAGGATAGCATTGTTGAAGTAACAGTCGAATGGGATGGCGGTAAGGAAAGTTTTACAATGGAAAATACAAATAATCAGTAACTTGTTCTTGTACAACAAGAATCATTTAATGGGGCGATTGCTGAACAGAGTAGTCGCTACTTGGTTGTGCTAAAAAAGGTTTAGGAAGAACAATGGATTTCATGATTAAACATAGACGGTATAAAAATACTGAAATCCGGAGGGGGATAATTATGGAGCAGCAGAAACAACAGAAACCTAAAGTAATGGTGTTAGGTACCTTTCATATAAGATTTACACCAGATATTTATAGAGAGGAATTCGATGATTTGTTAACTGAAAGAAGGCAAAATGAAATAAGGGAAGTTGTAGAAAAAATAAAAAAGTTTAACCCTACGAAACTGGCTTTTGAAGTTGTAAAAGAAGAAGAAGAGGAATTAAATCAAGAATACAGACAGTATTTGAATAATGATTTTGAGCTGAATATTGACGAAATTCATCAATATGGTTTTAGGATAGCTTCAGAGTTAGGACACAAAAAGATTTATGCAGTTGATTGGATGAAAACTGTCGGGAACAGGGGGATTGGACAGGTGTTTGAATGGGCAAAAAACGAACAGCCTGACCTTTATAAATACATAGATGAAAAGTATCGTTCACGAAGTGATTATGATTTAGCGACCAAAAGTATTGTCGACCTGATGAAAGAAATAAATGAAGAAAGTAGCGTAAAAAAAGGCCACGAAATGTATATGGCGGTTGCACGGATCGGAACTGAAGAGGACTATGTTGGTATTGATTGGCTCAGGTGGTGGTACCAAAGAAATTTAATAATATACTCGAACTTGGCTAAGATAACAAGCTCCCCTTCAGATAGAACCGTGTTAATTATTGGAGCTGCTCACATCCATTTAGTTTCCCAATTTTTAAAAGAAAGTGGAATGTTTGATATAGAACCAGCTATAGCTTACCTTTAATTAATGCAATAGGTTTTTTATGAAAGGTCGTTTAGCCAATTTATTTTTCAAGACAAAAAGACTCGTCAATTGAGGAGTCTTTTTTGCTTTTTTTGCTGCCATTTCGGGTTTCGATATGAGTTTCATTAGGGCTAATCTTTTGGATTCAAGCGTCTTAAAACGGAATCCTTTACGATTTTGAGGCAGCTTCTTAATTTTGAGATAACCAACAAACCCGCAGTTTTTTAATGTTTTGCATAACCAGATTAGAGACTTGCTTATTCTCTTGAAAACATAGCAGAAGGATAGCGTTTACTAGGTTTCCTCTCTAATGCAGACTGGGATGCGGAACCTGTCCCTCCGTCCCATTTTGGTTTTACCATCAATTCAAACTATGTAACAAGACCATAAAGTGGTAAGCTAATAGTTCAGTGTCATGGCTCAACAAATTAGATTTAGTGCAGGACACGTGCAAAATATCAGGAGGTTTATCAATGAATATAGATAATAACGATATATTGATTCGCTTACGTTATGCATTGGATATAAAAAATACAGAGATGGTGGAGATCTTCAAGCTTGGGGGCATTAATCTCTCTAAAGAAGAAGTGATGAAGGTCCTTACAAAATCAGAGGAGGATGAGGTTCAGTCGGAAAATCATTTACCGTGTGATGATGAAATGTTCGAGTCTTTCTTGAATGGATTCATCACCTTCAAAAGAGGACCTAAGCCAGGGCAGCCTGAGCGACCGGCAATTACCTATGAACACGTGAATAATCTTTTGCTCAAGAAATTGAAAATTGCA